>JAWKSZ010000060.1:0-53881 GCA_041402045.1 Planctomycetota bacterium
CGAAGGGTGGACTCGGTGACGAGTCTCGTTTCGCCTCCCGTTCTCTCGGTTCCTGTCGCCGCCGACGGCGGCGCGGCACCGAAGGTGCCGCAGCTATGCGGCCCCCTAAGGAAAAAGGGAGCGGCCGGCGTGTAAGCCGGGTTTCGTATCCCTCCCGAAGGAGGGCGACGGTCATCCATCTAGGATCGCCCTCGCGGACGACCTCGAGCGGCCTACCCGGACGTCGGACGAGACGAGCAGCCTCTCCGCCCTTATTTGGCCTTGCTCCAGGTGGGGTTTACCCTGCCAGCGACGTCACCGCCGCCGCGGTGCGCTCTTACCGCACCTTTTCACCCTTACCCCGGCCGGCCGAAGCCGACCGTGGCGGTATCTTTTCTGTGGCACTTTCCCTGGGATTGCTCCCGGTTGCCGTTAGCAACCACCCTGCTCTGCGGAGCCCGGACTTTCCTCTCCCGGGGCGAACCCCGACAGCGACCGTCCAGCCGACCGCTCCCACGAGGAGTCTACCTCCGAGACCCGGGGGCCTGTTGCCCGAGGGGAACGACTACCCGCGAGCCGCCAGGGCCCGGTCCAACGCCTCGAGGGTCGGCTCGATCGCGGCCGGGATCCCCCCCGCCGCGCGGATCGCGCTCTCGGCGTCCTTGAGCCCGCTCCCGGTGACCCAGGCCACGCAGCGGGTGTCCGCCTCCAGCTCGCCCTGGGCCCGAAGCTCGAGCAGCCCCGCCAGGGACGCGGCCCCCGCGGGCTCCGAGAACACCCCCGAGCAGCGCGCGATCAAGGGCATGGCCGCGAGGATCGCCTCGTCGGTGACCCGCACGAAGCGCCCGCCGCTCTCGCGGATCGCGCGCAGCGCCTTGCGCCCGTCCCGAGGCAGGTCGACCGAAATGCTGTCGGCGCAGGTCTGGGCCGAGATCGCGCGGGGCGCGTCGAGGCCCGCCTCCCAGGCCCGGGTCAAGGCGTCCGAGCCCGTAGCCTGGACGCCCAGGAGCTTCGGCACCCGCGGGATCCGCCCCAGGGCGTGCAGGTCTTTGAAGCCCTTGTAGAGCCCGGAGACGATACAGCCGTCGCCCACCGAGACCGCCACCCACTCGGGCGGGTCCCAGGCGAACTGCTCCGCCAGCTCGAGGGCCCCGGTCTTCTTGCCCTCGCCGAGGTAGGGGTTGACCCCGGTCGAGCGCAGCATGAGCCCCAGGTGCTCGGCGGCGGGGAGCGAGAGGTCGAAGGCGTCGTCGTAGGTCCCGGCCACCGGGAACAGCTCCGCGCCGTAGACCAGGAGCTGCGCGAGCTTCGCCCGCGGCGCCGCCTGGGGCACGAGGATCACCGCCCGCAGCCCCGCCGCGGCGCAGAACCCCGAGAGGCTGCTCGCGGCGTTGCCGGTGGACGCGCACAGCAGCCCCGGGGCGCCGGCCTCCAGCGCCCGGGCGACCGCGATCGCGGTCGCGCGGTCCTTGAAGGAGGCCGTGGGCAGGCGCCCGTCGTCCTTGATCCACAGCGCCCGGAGCCCGCCAGGGCCCCGCTCCGCCGGCACCCGCACCAGCGGCGTCGGCCCCACCTGCAGCGGCGGGCGCGGGCCGTCGTCGGCGACGGGGAGGATCGCGCGGTAGCGCCACACGCCGCGGAGGGTGGGGTCCTCGAGGTCCCGGGCGAAGGCCGCGCCGGCGGCGTCGAGGTCGTAGTGCACGTCGAGGGTGCCCTCGGGCCCGCAGGCCGGGCAGGTCAAGGCGTCTGCCGGAGCGTCCGCCCCGCACGCCCGCAGCTCCAGCCGAAGAACCGTCCCCATGCACCCTCCCTAGACCGTCGAGGAATGCCACCGACGGAAACTCCCCACCGGGCGCGCGCTAACTCCAGGTCAGCGCACGTGGACTGAGCTTGCAAAGTCCCCAGCGATGACTGACCCCCATGAGCGAGCTCCCCGAGACCGTCGTGCCCGCGCACGTGCCCACCCGCCGGCCCCTGGCCGGTCAGGCCCTGTTCGCCCTCGGCGCCATGACCCTGCCCCTGGGGATCGGCGTCGGCCTCGGGTTCTGGATCTCCGACGCCGGCGTGCGCTGGGTGCCGACGGTCGGCTGGCTGCTCGTGGCCTGGATCCTGGGGCTCGGGACCATGATCGCCGGCGCCTACCTCTTGGGTCCCGCCACCGGCAGCCCCAAGGGGCGCAAGCGGATCGTGGCCTGCGGGCTGGTGCTGTTGCTGCTGGCCGCCGCGCGGCTGACCGTGGCCTGGGTGTTCCACGACCCGGGGCCGCTGGCCAGCATGCGCCCGGTCGAGTTCGCGCGCACCCTGCGCACCGACACCGCGCGCTACCGCGCGCTCGATCGCCAGCTCGCGAAGGGATCGTGCGCGCGGTGGGCGCGCTCTCGGTGTTCCAGGGCGAGGACGCCACCGCGGTGCTCTCCGCCGACGACGAGGCGGCCCTCGTCGACGGCTGGCTGGCCTACCTCGACGTGGCGTTCTCCCTCGACCAGCTCCGCGTGTTCTACGAGGACTACTACCGCCTCGACCTCTCGCGGGTCGAGCGCCGGGCGGCACCTACAGAGCTTCCTCTGACCTACGCCGCCGAGCTCAGCCTCTACCACCCTACGCGGACCTGATCGAGCGG
Source organism: Planctomycetota bacterium (assembly GCA_041402045.1). Taxonomy (GTDB): domain Bacteria; phylum Planctomycetota; class J058; order J058; family J058; genus JAGQRJ01. Next base: position 2,600 of record JAWKSZ010000060.1, read on the forward strand.
ATCGAGGCGCGGCCGAACGTGGTCACCTTCCTCAACCAGGCGCGCCCCGAGCGCGGGCCTGCCCGCCGACAGCTACGCCGCGCTGCGCGAGGCTGACCGGGGTCAGCGACCTCTCGCGGGTCGTGGCCGGGAAAAAGAAATACTCGCCTACCTCGACACCTTGCACCGCGCGCGGAGGAGGCCGGAGAGCCTGGGCAGCGCCGAGCTGGCGGAAGGAGGTCGAGGCGCACCTCGAGCGGATCGAGACCCGGCGCAAGCGCGAGCTGGCGTCCCTGACCGTGGCCAGCGACGTGGCCCCGCTGCGGCGCTCGGTGAAGCACCGCGTGTTCCCGGTGCAGAGGTCGGTGGCGAGCTCATAGAGGACGTGCGCGTGCGCCGCCCCGGGCGCTACCTGATCGGGCACGAGGTCCTGGAGCAGGTGCAGCCGCTGCTCCAGCCGGGGGACGTGCTCCTCGGGCGCAAGAACTGGTACCTCTCGAACGTGGGCCTGCCCGGGTTCTGGCCCCACGCCATGCTCTACGTGGGGACGCCGGACGAGCTCGCGACGCTGAACGACGACCCCGACGTCCTGGCCTGGGTGCAGCGCACCTGCGGCCGCGAGCTGAGCTTCACCCAGTTCCTCGCCGTGACCTACCCCCGCGCCTGGACCGCGCGCACCGACCCCGGCCAGCACGAGCCGCTGACCGTGATCGAAGCGGTCGCCGAGGGGGTGCTCCAGAGCACGCTCCAGCACTGCGCCGGCGACTACCTCGCGGCCATGCGCCCGCAGCTCCCGGCGTGGGTCAAGGCCCAGGCGATCAGCCGGGCCTTCGGCTACCTCGACCGGCCCTACGACTTCGACTTCGACTTCGCCTCGGACCAGTCGCTCGTGTGCTCCGAGGTCGTGTGGCGCAGCTACCGCCCCCTCGAGGGCGGGCCCGGCCTCGAGCTGCCCCTGGTGCAGGTCGTGGGGCGGCCCACGCTCCCGCCCAACGAACTGGTCAAGCTCTACGCCCGCGAGTTCGGCGCCCCCGACGCGCAGTTCGCGTTCGTGGCCTTCGTCGACGCGCGCGAGGCCGACCAGAGCACGTTCCTCTCCGACGAGGCCGCGTTCCGCGCGTCCTGCGACCGCTCCAAGTGGGACTTCAGCCAGGAGTAGCGGGGCCGGTGCCCGTGTCCGTTGTGGAGAAGGATCGAACCGCCAAGGACGCCAAGGACGCCAAGGCTCCGCCGGATCGCTCGCGCTCGGACACCCCCTCCAACGGCGCGGGACCGCGCCGGCGGAGCTCCTCTCCAAGCGCTCACACCTCGTTCGTCGGGCCGGTCATGCGTGGGCGGAGCTCGGTTTCTTGCTGGCGGAGGGCGTCACGACTGCGCGCGAGCGGAGCTCGGTAGTCTCTATCTGTCGCCAGCGCGTGAACGGGTGAGCGGAGCCTTGGCGTCCGTGGCGTCCTTGGCGGTTCAAACCTCCCCCGGCGCGGTCTCGTGCCTGGAAGCCCGGCCCTCCCCCTGTCCAGGTCCGCACCCCACGACTAGCCTGCCCGTGTGACGCCTCCCCCCTCCCGCGCCGCGCGCTGCCGGCACCTGCTGCTCGGCCTGCTGTTGGCGCTCGTGGTCCTCGCCTGGATCGCCAAGCAGCTCGGCTTCGACGCGCTGTTCGCGCAGGTCCCGTTCCCGGGCCGGGTCGCGCTGGGCGACGCCCGGGCGCCGCTCGTGGTGGAGTCGGTGCGCCAGCTCCAGCCGCCGTCGAGTCTGGTCGTGGCCAAGGTCCCGCGGCGCGGGGGCTACGGGCTGGGCCTCGAGCGCACGGTGCCCGGGGCGCTGGCGCTGAGCGGGATCGGCGCGCCGGCGCGGCGGCGGAGCGCCTTGGTCGCGATCAACGGCGACTACCACCGCCTGGGGGAGAGCCTGTGCTACGCGCTCCCGTTCTCGACCTTCCTCGAGGGCGAGACCTGGCACGCCCTGGGCTCGCCCTACGGCTACAGCTGCCAGTTCTGGCTCGACCAGGAGGGCGCCCCCCACGTGGGGCGGCTCGACCTGCGCGGGCAGCTCGCGCTCCCCGACGGGCCGCTGGACGTCTACCTCAACGAGGAGCTGGGCGAGGCGCTCGTGTTGTTGGCCGCCCCCGGCGCATGGCGCGTGCCCGAGGGCCGCGTCGCCGTGCCCCTGGAGCAGGTCGAGCCGCGGGTGCTCCGCGTGCGCGGACGCGCGGTGGAGGCCGGGGTCGAGCTCAGCGGGCCGGCGCTCCTGGTGGAGGTCGGACCCAGCGATCCACGGGCACGCGCCCTCGAGGTCGGGCAGCGCCTGGAGCTGACCCAGGCCGGCGCCGACGCGGGCAAGCCGCGGCTGGTGGTCGGCACCGGGCCGCGGCTGCTCGTCGACGGTCAGGTGGCGCAGGTGCTCGAGGACCCCGCCGACTTGGGCTGGACGATCTCGCTCCCGCGCACCGCGATCGGCTTCGACGACGACGCGGTCTACCTCGTGACCACCGCCCAGGACCCGCGCGCCGGCATGTCCCTCGAGGGCTTCGCCCGCGCGCTGGCGCAGCTCGGCTGCAAACAAGCGGTCAACCTCGACGGCGGGCCCAGCTCGAGCCTGTGGGTGGTCGACCACGGCGTGGTCAACGGCGGCTTCGAGCCCGAGGTCGGGACCGCGGTCCTCGCCTTCGAGGGCGACGGCGTCGAGCTGCGCTAAACCAGAGTTCACGATTCTGAGCGGGCGAGAGTGGCTCCCATGTCGTCAGCGATCCGGCGCTCGCTCGCCCGCTCAGGATCGTGACTCTGGTTTCTAGTAGAGGCTTCGCTTGGTCGTGACGTGTCCTGCAGTGCCGAGTCTCCCGAACGCTAGCGCCCAGGCAGAGCTTCCCGGAGCTAAGCGGAAGGCGCGATTCGGCGGGAGGTCAGCACGTGGACTCAGTGCTGACCACTCAGAATCGCGCACTTCCTTTAGGGTCAGTCCTCGGGGCGGCGCACGATCCACCAGCGGTCGTCGCGGCGCTCGAGCACGAACTCGCCCTCGGCGCCGCGCAGGCGCACGGTGGCCCGCTCGCCCTCGATCCGCTGGGACAGGCCCAGGGCCATGAGCCCCAGCGCCGCGGCGGGGAGCTCGCCCTGCTGCGCGAACTCGCCGAGCAGGGTCTTGACCGCGGCGGCGTAGTCCTCGGCGCTGAGCTCGGCCGCCCACTCCCAGCGGGTGGCGTCCTGCAGGCGCAGCGCCTCCCAGTCGCAGAGCTCGTCCAGGTCGTCGACGTCGCCGGTGAGGGTCGCGCGCAGGTAGCCGAGCACGACCTGCTTCGGCGTCCGGGCCTTGACCGTGGTCCGGTCGCGCAGGTCCCGCGCGATCTCCCGCGCGGTGCCCTGGATCAGGCGCAGCGAGGTCCCCGAGAACTCGACCTGGAGCACGTCGCGCTCCGACGTGTAGAGCACGAGGGCCTCGACCCCGGCCCGGCTCACGTGGAGCTTGCTCCCCAGCCGGGCCTCGCCCCGGTGGAGGTATTCGACCCCCGGCTCGACCCGCAGCGTCAGCGGCACGACCTCGAGGCCCTCGCCCTGCCAGCGCACCGACCGCAGCGCGTAGGTCTGCGCCTGGCTGAGGTCGAGCACCCGGGCCAGGAGCAGGAGGCAGGGCAGCTCGTCGTGGTGCGCCGCGTCCGAGGCCAGGCGCGCCGCGCGCTCGGCGCCCTGAGCCACCGCGCGGAACGCCCACTCGCCGTCGACGTGGGTGCGGGTCTCCTCCTCCTTGACCTCGGGCCCGCGGGTGCGGTGCAGGCTCTTGCGGCGCAGGCCGAAGTCCGGCGCCAGCTCCAGGCTCTCCTGGGTGCGCGCGGGCTCGCCCCCCACCGCGACCTCGCTCTTCAGGAGCACGTCGTAGCTGCTGGTGCCGCCCACGCTGACCTCGACCTGCCCCACCCGGCGGGTCTTCGTGTAGAGGCCGAAGGCCGCGTCGAAGCACAGCTCGCGCTGGACCTCGGTCAACCCCGCGAGCAGCGCCTGGGCGCGCGCCTCGGGCTCCTCCCCACGAGCGGCGAGCAGGCACACGGGGAGCAGGCACAGGAGGGAGAGGCGCACCCCGGGAGCGTAGTCCCGGCCAGCGGATCGTGCACGGTTTCGCTCCGGGCGCGCGGCTCCGAACGGACTCTGGGGGAGGGAATCCCGCATGAAGCTCTACCTGTGCGCGGCCGCGCTCTGCGCGTCGGCCGCGAGCGCCCTGGCCGACGACGGCGGCGCGTTCGTCCCGCTGAACCAGCTCCGCGAGGCCGCGCGCGGCGAGCGCTGGTCCGAGGTCGTCGCTCGCTACCGCGAGCTCCTCGACACCCCCAGCGGACGCGACGCGACGGTGCGCTTCCTCTACGCCCGCGCCGAGCTCGAGCTGGGCGCGCTGGCGTCGGCGGAGTCGGCCCTCGGCGACCTGCTCACCGACGTGCCCCAGCACACCCGCGCCCTGGCGCTCCTGGCCCAGGTGCGCGCGACCCAGGCCGCGCGGGCGGAGGGCCTCGAGCGCGAGGCCCTCGCGGTCCAGGCGCGAGACGCGCTGCTCGCCGCCGCCGCCGCCGGGCACCACGTGACCCGCGACCTCGCGACTCCAGACGGCGAGCGCCTGTTCCCCGGGGCCCTCGAGGACGCGGGCTTCGTGCTCGAGCTCCTGCGCGCGGCCCGGGCGCGGACCCTGGGCGGCGGCGCGCTGCGCGACCCCTTCAGCAGCCCCCTGCGCCGGGAGGCGGAGGAGCCTCCCCCCGAGCGCGAGGTGCCTCTCGACCTCGAGGCCCTGGAGGCCAAGATCCGCGCCTTCCACCAGGAGCTGACCGAGCTGGCCCGGGCCGAAGACTACGCCGCCCTCGAGGGGCGGATCGAGGCCTTCGGCGACTTCCTCACCCGGATCGGGCCCGAGGCCAGCGCCGCGTCCCGGCGCCTGCGCCAGGACGGCGAGGTGTGGCTGGGCGAGTTCCGCGCGGTGCTCGCCATGGTCCGCCTGCAGGAGCACGTCGCCGAGGGCAACGCCTGCCTGCGCGCCATGTGGCGCGCCGTCGAGGCCGAGGCCTTCCCCGAGGTCCTCGACGGCTTCGCTCAGCTCGAGGCCCACTGCGCGAGCATGCGCGAGGCCGAGGACCCGGCCTTCGCCCGCAACGCCGAGCAGCTCCTGCTGCGCGGGCGCGCGCTGGCCGAGAAGGCGCGGGTCCAGGTCGAGATCGCCGCGCTGCGGCTCGAGGTGACCGGGATCGTGATCGCCTCGACCGCCGCCAGCCAGGGCGCGGCCCGGGCCTACGACACCGCGATCGTCAACGACCGGATCCTGCGGGTGGGCGACCCGGTGGTCACCGACACCGCCCACGACGCGCCGCACCCGGGGCTGCGCCTGGTCGCGATCGGCGCCTCCGGCACCACGGTCACCTTCGCCTACGAGGGCGTCGAGTTCCTGCGCGGCCTGGGGGCGCAGCGCGAGGAGTAGCGCTGCGGGCGCCCCCGCCGCTCAGGCGTAGAGCCCGTGCTCCCGAATGTAGGCGGCCACCGCCGGCGGCACGACCGCCTCGAGGTCGCCGCCCTCCCGCGCCGCCTGGCGAGCCTGGGTGCTGGAGAGCTGGGGCAGCGGCCGGTCCGGGTGGAGGTAGATATGCGGCGCCTGCAGATACCAGGCGCCGGGCTGCACGTCGTAGCCGGTCCGCGCGGTGATCACGAAGCGGATCATGCGGGTCAGCGTCTCGGCGCCGGGCCAGGTCGGCAGCGAGTTCGCCACGTCGAGGCCGAAGGCCAGGCTGAGGTCGTAGGTGGTCTTGGCGTAGTCCTCTTCGAGCAGGTGCTTGACCATGTGCAGGGTGTCGCCGCCCAGCTCGTGGGCCACCTCGTAGTCGTGGACCTTGAGCTGCGGCGAGGTCTCGACCGCCAGGCGGAGCATGGCCAGGCGGTGCTCGACCGGGGCCAGGTCCTTCTGCAGGTGGCCGAAGGCCGGGCTCAGCCACACCTCGTCGAAGGTGCGGCTGGCCCCGAGAATGAACTGCGCCGCGGCCAGGTGGCCCTTGGTGACCGGGTCGAACGAGCCGCCGAGGATCGCCACCCGGGTCTTGCGGCCGAGGCTGGCGTATTGGAGCCGGCGGGCCTCGAGCTTGGTCAGCGTGGCCTCGACCAGGTCCTCGACCCGCCAGTCGCACTCGGTGCTCAGCTGCAGCAGCGCGCAGAGCAGGTCGCCGGCCTCTTCCTTCAGGTCGCGCAGGTCGCGGTAGCGGTTGAGGTCGATCGCCTGCTTGAGCACGTCGTCGAGGCGCTCGCGCAAGGGCGTCCGCCCAAAGTGCTCGGTGAACACGGCGTCGATCCGCGCCTGCAGGTGACGGGTCTGCATGCAGCCTCCCGGCCCGAGTCTAGCCGGTGGCGGCTCCGCTCGGACCGCGCTGCCCCTCCCCGGCCCCCGGCGGCGGAGGTAGGCTCCCGGGCGTGAACCGTCCCCCCGAGAGCTCTGCCAGCGCCTGGGCGCTCTACGAGGCCGCCCGTCAGTGGGTGGACGTCGACGTCGTGCGCATGACGCCCCGGCGCAAGGACCCCGACGGCAAGCGCGCCGCGGCCCTGGCCTTCAACCACGCCCTGGGCGACCCGCAGCGCGCGTATCGCTCGGTGCAGGTCGCGGGCACGAGCGGCAAGGGCTCGGTCTCGGCGCTGATCGCCGCCGCGCTGAGCGCCGGGGGCACGCGCACCGGGCTCCACGTCTCGCCCTACCTCCAGGCGTTCACCGAGAAGACCTGGGTCGACGGGCGGCTCATGAGCGCCGAGGCCTTCGCCGCCCACGTCGAAACCCTGCGCCCCCACGCCGACGCCGAAGCCGCGCGCGACGGGCCGGCGTCGGTCCACGGCCTCGCGTCGCTGGCGATCTCGACGCTGGAGTTCGCGCGCCAGGGCGTCGAGCTCGCGGTGCACGAGACCGGGGTCGGCGGGCGCTTCGACCTGACCCAGGGCCTGGACCTGGCGTTGGCCGTGATCACCGACCTCGGCCTCGACCACCAGAAGGCCCTCGGCCCGACCCTGGCCGAGATCGCCTGGCACAAGGCGGGGATCCTGCGCCCGGGGGTGCCCGCGGTCGCCGTCGACGGCCCCGGCGCCGACGTGGTGGCCCGGGAGGCCGAGGCCCTGGGCGCGCTGCTGACCCTGCCCGCCCCGAGGCGCGGATCCTCGAGCTGACGGCCCGCGGGTGCGGCTGCAGAGCGCGTGGGGCGAGCTCGAGCTGACCCTGCCCGTCGCCGCGCCGTTCCAGGGGCGCAACGCCGCCCTCGCCGTGGCCGCCCTCGAGCTCCTCGCCGAGCAGGGCTGGGCCCTGGACGCCGCGGCGATCGCCCGCGGCTTCGCCCAGCGCGTGCTCCCCGGCCGCGCCGAGGCGCTCCCCGAGGGGCTGCTCCTCGACGGCGCCCACAACCCGCAGAAGGCCCAGGCGCTCCTCGGCGCCCTGCCCCCGGGCCGGATCGTGGCGGTCCTGGGCTCGACCGGCCACCGCCCGCCCCGAGACGTGCTCGAGGTCCTCGCCCCGCGCCTGGACCACGTGGTCGCGACCGCCCCCCAGCTCTACGGCAAGGAGACCCTCGCCGCGGAGGCCCTGGCCGAGGCCGCCCGCGCGCTGGGCCTCTCCGCCGAGGCGGCCCCGGACACCGCCGCCGCCGTGGACCTCGCCCGCGCGCGGCAGGACGGGGGCACGCTGCTCGTCACCGGCTCGCTCTACCTCGTCGGCGAGGCCCGGGCGCTGGTCTACCCCACCCGCGACGTGGTCCTCGCGCGGACCTGCTGGCCGGAGTGAGGGGCTGGGCGCGGAGCCCTCTCTGGGTTCGGCAAAGTGGCTCCCCAGCCCTCGGATCTACCACCCCCACCCGATCCAACGCCTGTGCGTCACCACCCGAGGCAGGAGCCCAGTGCGGTAGTCCCGCACGCTGGGATCTGTGCGGGGGGCCCCGGGAAACCGGGGTCCCTACCGCGACCTGCGCACCTACGACCTTGGGGTGGGCGCTACGCGAGCAGGATCGGGAACGGGAGGCTCCGCTGGGGTTCACCGGCGCGATAGGATTCCCGCCCGAGAGAGGTGGACCATGGGTGAGACCCTGAAGTCGTTCGACCCCGCCACGGGGGAGCTGGTGGGCGAGGTGCCCGTGTCCGACGCCGCCGCGGTCGCCGCCGCGGTCGCCCGGGCCCGCGCGGCGCTCCCCGCCTGGCGCGCCAAGAGCGTCGCCGCTCGCCGCGAATACCTCGCCCCGGCGCAGCAGGTGCTCCAGGCCCAGGTCGCCGAGCTCGGCGCGCTGCTCACCCGCGAAATGGGCAAGCCGCTCTCCGACGCCAAGGGCGAGGTGGCCTACGCCGCCAGCAGCCTGCCCGGGCTCCTGGACGAGCTCGAGGCCGCGCTCGCGCCGGAGGCGATCGAGGACGCGCGGGTGCGCTCGGAGATCCTGCACGAGCCCCACGGCGTGTGCGCGGTGATCACGCCCTGGAACTTCCCCCTGCTCATGCCCCACAGCACCGTGATCCCCGCGCTCATGGCGGGGAACCCGGTGATCCTGAAGCCGTCCGAGGAGAGCCCGCTGATCGCGCAGGCCTACGCCGACGCGCTGGCGCAGGCGCTGCCCGAGGGCGTGCTCCAGGTCGTGCACGGCGGGGACGAGACCGGCAAGGCCCTGGTCGCCGCCGACGTGAACCTGATCGCGTTCACCGGCTCGCGGGAGGCGGGCAAGGCGATCCTCAAGGCGGCCAGCGACGGGCTCAAGCGCGTGATCCTCGAGCTCGGCGGCAAGGACCCGCTGGTCGTGCTCGAGGACGCCGACGTGGAGCAGGCCGCGGGCTTCGCCGCGCGCAACGGGTTCCGGAACGCCGGGCAGGTGTGCGTGAGCACCGAGCGGATCTTCGTGCACGAGGCGATCGCCCCCGCCTTCGAGGGCGCGCTGGCCGAGAAGGTGCGCGCGCTCAAGGTCGGCCCGGGCACCGAGGACGGCGTCGACGTGGGCCCCATGGTCAACGCGCGGCAGAAGGCCCACGTCGTGGGTCAGGTCCAGGCCGCCCTGGGCGCCGGCGCGCGCCTGGTCGTCGGCGGCGCCGAGCGCGACGGCAACTACGTCGACCCCACGGTCCTCGCCGACGTGGCCGAGGACGCCGAGATCATGCGCGAGGAGACCTTCGGCCCCGTGGTGTGCGTGAGCCGCTTCGAGACCGACGCCGACGCGATCCGCCTGGCCAACGACACCCCCTTCGGCCTCGGCGCCGCGGTGTTCGGGGCCCAGGACCACGCCGAGCACGTCGCGCGTCAGATCGAGGCCGGCATGGTCGGCGTCAACCGCGGCTGCGGCGGCGCCGAAGGCAGCCCCTGGGTCGGCGCCAAGCAGTCGGGCTACGGCTTCCACTCGGGCGTCGCCGGCCACCGCCAGTTCGCGATCCCCCGCGTCGTGACCGTGGCCAAGGCGCTGTAGGCGCGGGCGCGGGGCGCGTCGTTCGGCCCCATGAGTCGTCCGACAGACCCCCCGCCCGGGGTTGTCCGTCCGTCCACGTCCCGGGTCAATGGGAATCCGCAGCGGCGCTGACTGCGCCCTTCTCCTGCGGACGCGGCCCGACGTTCGCGGGCGGGGATAAACCCCGCCCCTACCCCTGTGTGGGCACACGGGCAGGATTGGAGCGGCTCCGCGGATTCGCACCCGTGGGCGAAGACCGCCCGCGCCACCCTCCGCGGTGGTGCCGCCAGCGTGGGTAGGGCAGGTGGGGTGATCGCCCGGGCGGAGGCACCGACGTTGGTGCACGCGGTGTAACGGTGTAGGGGCGCAGCTTGCCTGCGCCCATCCCACCCCCGCTGCGGTTTCCCCTCGGGAGCAGCTCCGCCGAGTCGCGTTCGTCCCCTGGATAGGATGGGCGCAGGCAAGCTGCGCCCCTACGCAGATCTACCCTGAGGCGGCCTGCGCGGGAGCGCGGGGGCGAGGCGCAGGCGGGGTGACCGCATGGACCCTGAGGTGGCGTGCGCGGGAGCGCGGGGGCGAGGCGCAGGCGGGGTGATCGCATGGACCCTGAGGCCGCCTGCGAGGCGACTTCAGTCCGCGAGCTTGGCCTTGTAGTGGGCGATCACGCGCTCGGTGGCCTCGGCGAGGGGGTAGTCCTCGGGGGTGTAGCCCAGGTCGCGGCGGGCGGCGCTGATATCGAACCAGTGGTGGGTGCCGAGCTGGACCGCGGTGAAGCGGGTCATGGGGGGCTCGCCGCCGAGGCGCAGGGTGCGCCAGGCGAACTCGAGGGCGCCGCCCAGGCGGAAGGCGGCGTTGAACGAGATCCGCTTGGTGATCCGCGAGAGGCCGATCGCCTCGAGGAAGTCCTGGGCCCAGTCCCAGAGGATCACGGGCTCGCCGTTGGTAATGAAGTAGGGCCGGCCCGCGGCCTTGGCCTTGCCCTTGAGCTCGTCGCTCGCGAGGAGCTGGGCCCGGGCGGCGTTCTCGACCCGGGTGAAGTCCGCGCGCACGTCGCCGTCGCCCACGACCCGCAGGCGCTTCTTGCGCGCGCGGTCCACGACCCGGGGCAGGATATGCGGGTCGCCGGCGCCGAAGATCATGTGCGGGCGCAGGGCCGTGGTCTTGAGCGACTCGCCGTTGGCGGCGAGCACGATCCGCTCGGCCTGGGCCTTGGTCCGCGGGTAATGCGCCAGGTAGCGGTTGGGGTAGGGCGCGCTCTCGTCGGCGCCCTCGTGGTGCTCGAGCCCCGGCGGCGAGACCACCGACGGGCTGCTGGTGAACACCAGGCGCCCGACCCCGTGCTTGCGGCAGCCGGAGATCACGTGCTCGGTGCCGTGGACGTTGGCGCGCTCGAAGGCGGCGGCCTTGCCCCAGGGGCTGGCCAGGGCGGCGACGTGGTGCACCACGTCCACGCCGGCGCAGGCGGCGACCACGGCGTCCGGGTCGCCCAGGTCGCCCTGCACGCACTCGGCGCCGAGGGCCTCGATCTCCGGGTAGCGGCTGCGGCCGAACACGCGCACGGCGTCGCCGCGCTCGAGGAGCTGGCGCACGACCTCGCTCCCCAGGAACCCGCCGCCGCCGGTGACCAGGACCTTCTCAGGCACGGTAGCCCCTCCGCCCCGCCGCCCACACGGCGAGGACCTCACGGCGGATCTTGGCGTTGTGGCGCACGTCCACCGGGAACCCCGGGTGGAACAGGATCTCGCGCACCCCGGCGCAGGCGCGCTTGCCCTCGCCCAGGGCCAGGACCTCGCGGGCCAGGGTGTCGGCGGGCGCGCCCAGGGGCACCCCCTCGAGGGCCTCGACCACGAGCACGGGGCGCGCGTCCCCCCGGGGGCCGATCCCGACCAGCGCCGTGCGCCGCACCTGCGGGTGCTGGTTGAACACCGCCTCGACGCAGGCCGTGTAGCGCGGGCCGTCGGGGGTCTCGACCCGCTGGCTCTTGCGCCCGCAGAACCACAGCCTGCCCTGCGCGTCCTGGTAGCCCAGGTCGCCCATGCGGTGCCAGATCCGCTCGCCGTCCTTGATCTTGGCCGCGGCGGTGGCCTCGGGGCGGGCGTGGTAGCTGTGGGTGACCACGGGGCCCGCGACCACGAGCTCGCCGACCTCGCCGGCCGGGAGCTGGCGCACCTGGCGCCAGGTCTCGAGGGGCGTGTCCGTGACCGCGATCACCCGCACCTCGACCCCGGGGACCGGGCGCCCGACGCAGGTCCCGTGGCCCTCGCGGGTGCGGGCGAAGGTGTCCTCGAGCTCGCGCCCGGTGGCGCTCGCGATCGGCAGGGCCTCGGTCGCGCCGTAGGGCGTGTGCGTCAGCCCTCCCGCGCCCTGCACCTGGCGCAGGTCCTTGTGCGCGGACTCGGGCACCGGGCAGCCGGCCATGAACACCTGGCGCAGGCTGGGGAGCGCGATCCCCTGCTCGACGCAGTGCCGGGCGACCTTGCCCCAGATCGTGGGGGAGCCGAAGGAGTAGGTCACCCCGTAGTCGCGGATCGCCTGCACGAAGCGCGGGGGCTCGACGCTCGCCGGGCGCGAGGCGTCCATGTCGGGGAACACCGTGGTCGCGCCGAGGGCCACCGAGAACAGGGCGAAGATCGGGAGCCCGGGGAGGTCGACGTCGTCGGGGCCCAGGCCGTAGACCTCGCGCAGGAGCGCGACCTGGGCGTCGAACATGCGGTGGGCGTAGCACACGCCCTTGGCCGGGCCGGTGCTCCCGCTCGTGAACAGGATCGCCGCCAGCTCGTCGGGGCGCGTGTTCGCCAGGGGGAACGGCGCGTCGGGGGCGCTGGCCTCGAGCTGGGCGAGCTCGACGCCGCCCACGAAGCCCAGCGGGCGCTTGCCCACGCACACCCGGCGCACGACGCTCTTGGTCTGGCGGCGCCCGGCCACGGCGAGGGCCAGGTGCGCGCGCCCGATCGCGATCACCGAGCGCGGCTCGGCGGCCTGGATCGCGCGCAGGAAGCCCTTGCGCCCCATGCCCGGGTCCACGAACACCGGGACCGCGCCCAGCTTGAACAGGGCGTAGATCGTCTCGATCAGCTCGATCCCCGGGGGGATCAGGACCAGGCTGCGCTCGCCGCGGCCGACCCCGAGCTCGCGCAGGCCGTGGGCGATCCGGTCCACCGCGCGGTCGAGCTGGGCGAAGGTCACGTGGGTGTAGAGCCGGCGCCCGTCCTTGTCGACGCCGCGGGGCTCGACCAGGGCGTGCTGCCACGGGCGCTCGCGCGCCCGCCGCGGCAGGTGGTGGGCAATGTTCAGGGTGTCCTCGGCGGCCAGCGCCGTCACCGGCCGGGCTCCGCCGGGGTCAGCGCCGTGCGCGCGAGGAAGCCCTGCAGCAGCTCGAGGATCTCGGGGCCCGCGTCCTCGAGCACGTAGTGCCCGGCGTGGGGGAAGCGGTGGACCTCGGCCTCGGGGAAGCGCGCCCGCCACTCGTCGAGGAAGCTGTCGTTGAAGCAGAAGTCCTCGCCGCCCCAGCAGATCAGGAACGGTTTGTCCCGGAGCTGGGCCAGGCCCTCCTCGATCTCCTGGATCGCGTCCCAGGACGGGATCCCCGCGTGCATGGGAATGTCCTGCACGAAGCGCAGGTGGCCCACCCGGTCGCGCCAGGAGCGGTAGGGCAGGAGGTAGCCGCGCTGCACCGGGGCGGGCAGCGGCTTCTTGGCCGCGCGGATCAGCGCCGCGCGGGCGAAGCCGTTGAACCCGCGGATCAGCAGGTCGCCCACCAGCGGCACGCGGCAGAGGTTGATACTCGGCGGGATCCGCTCGGAGCGGAAGGCGGCGGTGTTGAACACCACGCAGCGGTCGACGCGCTCGGGGTGCCGCGTGCCCCAGCCCATGCCGATCGCGCCGCCCCAGTCGTGGACGACCAGCGTCAGGCGCTCGATCCCCAGGCGCTCGACGACCGCCTCCAGGTTCGCCACGTGGTTGGCGAGGGTGTAGGCGTAGGCCTGGGGCTTGTCGGAGAGCCCGGCGCCGAGATGGTCGACGGCCACGCAGCGGAAGCGGTCGCGCAGGCCGAGGATCAGCTCGCGGTAGTAGAAGGACCAGGTGGGGTTGCCGTGGACCATGAGCAGGACCGGGGCGTCCCGCGGGCCCTCGTCGACGACGCTCACCGTGTGCCCGCCCGCGACCTCGACCCGGGTGGGGCGGAAGGGGTAGAGCTCGCCCAGGGTGTGGACGTCGAAGGGTGCGGCGCTCACGCCCACGTGACCCCCAGCATGAGGCAGTTGAGGCCGCTGCCGATCCCGAGCAGGGCCAGGGTGTCGCCGGCGCTCACCGCGCCCCGGTCCTGAGCCAGGGCCAGGGAGAGCGGGAGGCTGACCGAGCCCACGTTGCCCCAGGTGGGGAGCGTGGGGTAGTCGAGGGCCTCGTCGAGGCCGATCGACTCGAACAGGAGCCGGCGGTGCGCCGAGCCGACCTGGTGGGTGAACACGCGCCGCGGCGTCTCCCGCGTCCAGCCCAGCTCCTGCTCCAGCGCGCCCCAGGTCTCCTTCGCCAAGGCGCAGCCCGCGTGGAGCATGGCCTCGGAGTCGGTTTCCATGAGCGGCGCGGCGCTCGGGTCGGCGAAGCCGCGGTCGGGCTTGGAGGTGCAGAGGTGGCTGTGCTCGGTCGACTGGCGGACCACGCCGCCGAGGAGCGCGCCCACCGGCGGGGTCAGGCCGCTGCGGGTCAGGACCGCGGCCACCGAGCCCGAGCCGATCGTGAGCGAGGCGAAGGCGGGCTTGATCGCCTTGCGGTCGAGGTCCGGCGACTCGGCCAGGGCGGACAGGTCGCGCAGGGTCGCCTCGACCAGGGGGCCGCCGTCCTCGGTGGCGACGACGACCGCGGCCTCGATCTGCCCCAGCTCGATCAGGTTCGCCACGGTCAGCATGCCGTTGAGGAACCCGAGGCAGGCGTTCGAGAGGTCGAACACGAAGGCGTCGCGGCGCAGGCCGAGCTGGCCCGCGACAATGCTCGCGGTCGCGGGCTCGAGGTAGTCGCGGCACACCGAGGTGTGGACCAGGGCGCCGATCCGGTCCGGCGTGAGCCCCGCGCGCTCGATCGCGATCCGGGCCGAGGCCACGCTCCCCGCGCTCGGGGGCTGCCCGGGCTCCCAGAAGCGGCGCTCCTTGACCCCGCTCATGAGCTCCAGCCGGCCGGGGCGCAGCTTGAGCCGCTCGTAGAGCGGCGCCAGCCGGTCCTCGAGGGCGGCGGAGGTCACGACCCGGGGGGGGAGTTCGTAGCCGAAGCTGGAGAGGGAGACCTGGGTGTAGCGCATGACGCGGGGAGTCTAGCCCGGATCCCGCCTGAGGTTGAACCTGTTTTCCACGCCCTTCGGGCGCAGGTTTACCTTCGTGGGGCCGTCCACCTCGGGGGTGCACGCGCAGCGCCCTTCCCCTGCGGACGCGGCCCGACGTCCGCGGGCGGGGGTAAACCCCGCCCCTACCCCTGTGTCGGCACCTGTGCGGGATTCCCCTGGGTACCCGCGCAGGATTTCCCTGCGGGGGTACCGCGCAGGATTCCCTGTGTCGGCACCCGCGCGGGATTCCCCTGTGGGGCACCCGCGCGGAATTCCCAGTGTCGGCACCTGTGCGGGATTCCCCTGGGTGGGCACCCGCGTGGGATTCCCCTGGGTAGGCACCCGCGCGGGATTCCCCTGTGGGGGCACCCGCGCGGGATTCCCAGTGTCGGCACCTGTGCGGGATTCCCAGTGTCGGCACCTGTGCGGGATTCCCCTGTGGGGGCACCCGCGCGGGATTCCCCTGGGTGGGCACCCGCGTGGGATTTCCCAGGGTCGGGTCGCGCGCGGGATTCCCCTGGGTGGGGTCGCGCGCGGGATTCCCCTGGGTGGGCACCCGCGCCTGGCCACGTAGGGTCGGATTCCCGCATGCCTCCCCCAACAGGGGTAGGGGCGGGGTTTACCCCCGCCCGCGGGTGCCGGGCCGTTTCCGCAGAGGAGGGACACCGCAGAGGGCCCACGGGCGGTCCGGCCACGAAGAACCTGCGACTTACGGCGGCGAATCGTCGGCGGAAGTTCGGTCTGGCGCTCGCGGCAAGGCGCTGGGCATGCAATACTTCCCGCCCTTAGAGCCTGAGATGACTGACCCCAGCCAGCGGATCGTGATCACCGGGATCGGCTTGACCGCTCCCAACGGGAACTCCCTCGTGGAGTACCGCCAGGCCCTCCTCGAGGGTCGGAGCGGAGTCCGCGACTACGAGATCCGCTACGTGGGCAAGACCCACGCCGGCGTGTGCACCTTCGACCCCCTGCGCTACCAGAAGCGCAAGGCGCTGCGCACGGGCACCCGCGCCGGCTCGATCGCGATCTACTGCTCGCAGGAGGCGATCAAGGACGCGGGGATCGACCTCGACGCGATCGATCGCAGCCGGGTCGGCGTGTATCTGGGGATCACCGAGCACGGCAACGTCGAGACCGAGAACGAGGTCCACGACCTGGCCAAGTTCGACAACGACGTGAAGTACTGGTCGCACCACCACAACCCGCGCACCGTGGCCAACAACCCGGCGGGCGAGGTGACGATCAACCTCCAGATCCCGGGCCCGCACTACACGATCGGCGCCGCCTGCGCCGCGGGGAACGCGGGGCTGATCCAGGGTCTGCAAATGCTCCGCCTGGGCGAGGTCGACGTGGCCCTCGCCGGGGGGATCTCCGAGGCGATCCACACCTTCGGGATCTTCGCCAGCTTCAAGGCCCAGGGGGCGCTGGCCGAGCACAGCGACGCCGCCAAGGCCAGCCGGCCCTTCGACCAGGCCCGCAACGGGATCGTGGTCTCCGAGGGCGGCGCGGTCTACGTGCTCGAGACCCTCGAGCGCGCGCTGGGCCGCGGGGCCCAGATCCTGGGCGAGATCGTGGGCTACCACATAAACAGCGACGCCACCGACGCGGTGCTCCCCAACCCGGAGCGCCAGCAGCAGTGCATGCGGGCCGCGCTGAAGAAGGCCGGGCTCGCGCCCACCGACGTGGACGTGATCAACACCCACGCCACCGCCACCCCGCGCGGCGACGCGCAGGAGTGCGCCGCGCTGCGCGAGCTGCTGGGCGACGCCGAGGGCGTCTACGTCAACAACACCAAGAGCTACATTGGGCACGCCATGGGCGCCGCGGGGGCGCTCGAGCTGGCGGGGAACCTCCCCAGCTTCACGGACGGCGTGGTCCACCCCACGATCAACGTCGACGACCTCGACCCAGAGTGCGCGCTCCCGCAGTTGGTGCTCAACGAGCCGCGCGAGGTCGGCACGGTCGACGTGATCCTCAACAACAGCTTCGGCATGCTCGGCATCAACAGCGTCGTCGTCGTGCGCCGCTACGTCGGATAAGTCAGGGACCCCATGCAAGTCACCGAAATCAAGCCCGTGATCCTGGACATCATCGCGGACATTGCCCCGGACGAGGACCTCAGCGACGTCAAGCCCGACGTGCGCCTGCGCGACCAGCTCGACCTCGACTCCATGGACTTCCTGGACATCGTCATGGAGCTCCGCAAGCGCTACGGCGTCGAGGTCCCCGAGGCCGACTACCCGCAGCTCGCGACCCTCGATAGCTGCGAGGCCTACCTCGCCCCGCTGCTCGCCGACAAGTAGCGCCCCCCGGCCGGCGTCGTGAGCAGCGAGCCCGACGCCCTGCCGCCCTTCGATCCCTACGCGGTCTCTCCCGCCGGGCGCTCCCAGCCGCCGCCGGCCCACGCCGGGAGCGTGCTCCTGCGCCGTCGCCACGGCCCCGACGAGGCCGCGGTGCGCGCGGTCGGCTGGGCGCTCTGCGCCCTGGGGCTCGCGCTCTGCGCCAGCGCCGGGCTCGACGCGGCCCGTGAGCGCGGCACCCCGGCCCTGCTCCTCCTGAGCGCGATCGTCCTCGGCGCGGGCTTCGTGCGCGCGGGCCTCGGCCTGCGGGCCCTCGAGCCCCTGGCGCGCAGGGAGGGGATCGTGGCCAGCGCGCTGTGCCTGCTCGCCCTGCCCGTGGGGCCGATCCTCGGGCTCTACGCCCTGTCCACCCTGCTCGGGCGCGACGGGGCGCTCCTGTTCTCCCCGGACTACGCCGCCGCGATCGCCGCGACCCCGGAGGAGCGGCCGCGGCTGCGGCCGCGCGCCGCCCTCGCGATCTGGGGGCCCTGCGCGTGCCTGCTCGCCTGCGTCGGGCTCTACAGCGCGCTCATGGAGCTCGCGTGACCCCGGACGAGCCCCCGCAAGACCCCTACGGCGTCCCCGAGGCCGAGCTCGACACCGGGGACGGCGGCCCGAGCTTCCGCGAGCAGCCCGCGCGCAAGGTCCGCCGACGCTACGGCGAGCAAGAGGCCACGGTGCGATCGCTGGGCGCCGCCTTCATGGCGCTGAGCCTGGCGCTGTTCTTCTACGGCGGGGTGAGCCTGCTCACCGCCCAGCGCTTCGCCAAGGGGCCGGACCGCACCCCCGCGCTGATCGTGACCGCGGGGGTGATCGGGCTCTCGCTGCTCGTGGGCTTCAGCGGGCTGGGGCTGAGCCTGCTCAAACCGGCCGGCCGCGTGGGCGCCGTGCTCGCCGGCGCGCTCCTGCTCCTGCTCTGCCCCTGCGGGACCTGGCTCGGGATCTTCGCCCTGATCCTCCTGTTCTCCCAGAGCACGAGCGCCGTGCTCAGCGACGACTACCGCGCCGTGGTCGCGGCGACCCCCCGCGAGCGCCCGCGGCCCAGCGCCGGGACGCGCTTCGTGATCTGGATCCCCGCGGTGTTCATGATCTTCACCTTCGTGCTCAGCGCGCTGCGCTTCTCGCGCCTGGGGAGCTGATTGCGCGGACCCCGCCGGCGCGACTACGCTGCCGGCGCGGAGGACGCCCGTGGATCCCGAGGAGAACTTCTACGCCGCCCCTGAGGCGGAGGTCCTGGACGCGCCCAGGGAGGTCGGGAACGCCGAGGCGATCCGCCGCGAGCACGTGCTCCACGAGTCCTCGATCCGCTCGGTCGGCGCGCTGTTCATGCTGGGAGGGATCATCACCCTGCTCTACGGCGTGTTCGCGGCGGTCGTGAGCTTCCAGACCAGGAACGGGGCCGAGCAGCTCGTCATGCTCGGCCTGGGCGGCGTGGGGCTGGCGCTCGGGGCGGCCATGGTCGCGATCGGCAACGGGCTGCGGGTCCTCTCGCCCAAGGCCAAGATCCCGGGCGTCGTGCTCTCCGCGCTCTCCCTCGTGAACCTGCCCTGCGGGACCGCGGTCGGCGCCTACGCGATCTACCTCCTGCTCTCGGCCAAGGGCACGCTGATCTTCTCCGAGGAGTACAAGGACGTGATCGCCGCGACCCCGCACGTCAAGGCGCGCACACCCTGGTATGCCTGGCTGGCCCTGGCCCTGGTCCTGGGCCTGATCGCGCTGGGGGTGCTCTCCGGCATGCGGCACTGAGGTGGAGGGTGACGCACCCTACCGTCCGCCCGAGGCCGAGGTCGCGGACGAGGTCCACGCGCCCTCGGAGTCCGAGACGATCCGCCGCCACTACGTCAACGAGGAGTGGGTGGTGCGCGGCACTGGTTTGGTGTCGAGCATGCTGGCCCTCGGGCTCCTCCGACCGCTCCTCGACGCGCTGCGTGGAGGAGAGCTGCGCTACCTGCCCGGGGAGAGCCCGGCTGCGGGCTGGGCGCTCGTAGCCCTGCTCGTCGTCACGGCGGTCACGGGCATGGGAGTCCAGGCGCTCGCCCCGGCTGCGTTCTCCGTCGCGCTCGGGCTGTGCCTGCTCTTTCCCGCCTTCGCCTGGGTCACGGCGCTGCCTCGCCACGCCTTCGGGGTCACGCTCCTGTGCGGGGTCCTGCTCGCGGTCCTCTCCCGGCGCCCCGCGCGCTACGTGTTCAGCGCGTCCTACGCTCGGATCCGCGCCGAGACGCCCCACGTGCGCGGCGGCCCTCGCGCGATCCTGGGGTCCTCGGCGTGCTCTTCGCGTTCGCGCTGGTGGGCGGCGCGATCGCGACCTCCTCCGCTGACCCCCGCGGGCCCGCGGCCCAACCACTTGCACGGGTAGACTCGGGCCCATGGGATTCGACTACGGACCGCTGGAGCCGCGCTACGACGCGATCGTGATCGGCGCGGGCATGGCCGGGCTCGCCGCGGCGATCCGGCTGGCCATGTTCGACGTCAAGGTCGTGGTGCTCGAGAAGCATTACATGCCGGGCGGGCTCAACAGCTACTACCACCGCGCCAAGCGCCCGTTCGACGTCGGGCTGCACGCCATGACCAACTACGCGCCCAAGGGCGCGCGGGGCATGCCGCTGACCAAGCTCCTGCGGCAGCTGCGGATCCCCCACGACGCGCTCCAGCTCGCCGAGCAGGGCCACAGCGAGGTGCGCTTCCCCGGGGTGAGCCTGCGCTTCGAGAACGAGTTCGACGTCCTGCGGGGCGAGGTCGCGCGCGCGTTCCCCGCCCAGGCCGATCGCTTCGACGGGCTGGTGCGCGCGATCGAGGCCTTCGACAACCTCTCGCTCGACCGCGAGCAGCTCCCGGCGCGGCCGGTCCTGGCCCAGCACCTCTCGGACCCGCTGCTGATCGACATGCTCCTCTGCCCGCTGATGTACTACGGCTCGGCGGTCGAGGACGACATGGAGTTCGGCCAGTTCGTCACCATGTTCAAGAGCATTTTCCTCGAGGGCTTCGCTCGCCCCGAGGGCGGCGTGCGGACCCTGACCGACCTGCTCAAGGCGCGCCTGCGCGAGGTCGGGGGCGAGGTGCGCTTCAAGCGCGGCGTGCGCCGGATCCTCAGCCACGCGGGCCAGACCGCGGGCGTCGAGCTCGAGGACGGGCAGGTGCTCGAGGCCCCGGTCGTGATCAGCACCGCCGGGCACCACGAGACCCTGGGACTGTGCGAGGCCTTGCCCACGCCCGACGCCGAGGCGCACCCCGTCGGGCAGCTCACGTTCATGGAGTCGATCCACTGCCTGGACGTGGAGCCGGCGTCCTTGGGCCTCGACCAGACGATCGTGTTCTTCAACGACTCCGAGCGCTTCCACTACCGGGTGCCCGAGGACTACGCCGACCTGCGCTCGGGCGTGATCTGCATGCCCAACAACTACCGGCACCGGGAGCCCCTGGCCGAGGGCCTGGTGCGGATCACGTCGATCGCGAGCTTCGAGCGCTGGGCGAGCCTCGCGAAGCCCGAGCCCTACGCCGAGGTCAAGGAGCGCTGGCGCGCCGCCCAGGCCGAGGTCGTGGCCGGGCTCCTGGGCGAGTTCCGCGAGCACGTCGTCTACCACGACACCTTCACCCCCACGACGATCCGGCACTTCACCGGGCACCGAAACGGCGCGGTCTACGGCGCCCCGGTGAAGCTCACCGACGGGCGCACCGGCCTCGAGGGCCTGTTCCTCGCGGGCACCGACCAGGGCTTCCTGGGGATCGTGGGCGCCATGCTCTCGGGGATCTCGATCGCCAACGCCCGGGTGCTCCAGGCGCGCTGAGGAGTTTTTGGCGTGACGTTCGCGGCTCGCGAGCGACTACACGGCGTGGAGGTCCCATGCAGCTCGCCCGCCTCGTCCCCTGCGTCGCCCTCGTGCTCGGCGGCCTCGCCCACGCCGCGCCCCCCGGCGACCGCGACTGGGACGCGATCACCGGGCCCAGCCAAGGCGAGCGCCCCGAGCCCTGGCCCGAGGTCGAGTGGCGCGAGGACCTGGGGAAGGCCCTGCGCGTGGCGAAGGAGGAGGGTCGGCCGCTGTTCGTGACCGTGCGCTGCCTGCCCTGCAAGCAGTGCGCGGACTTCGACCGCGACGTGCTCGAGGGCGGGCCCGAGCTCGACCCGCTCCTGCGCCAGTTCGTGACCGTGCGCCTGACCGACATGAGCCAGGTCGACCGCCGGATCCTGCCCTTCGACGGCTTCCAGGACCTGGACCTGAGCTGGTGGGGCTACCTGCTCTCCCCCGAGGGCCGGCTCTACGGGGTCTACGGCGGCAAGGATCACACCGGCGACGCCTCGCGGATCAGTGTGCCCGGCCTGGCCGCGACCCTCGAGCGCGTGCTCGCCCACCACTGCGACCCCCGGCGCCCGGCCTGGGACATAGACGGCGAGGCGCCGAAGCTCCGCGGGCGCGCCGAGACCCCCGAGCGCCTGAAGGGCTTCGCGCGCTGGAAGCGCGAGAGCCCCGACGAGGTCCGCGCCCAGAGCTGCCTGCACTGCCACCAGGTCTCGGACGTGCTCCGTCAGCCGGCGATCGAGGCCGGGGCCTTCGACAAGCGCAGCGACTTCTTCGTGTGGCCCTACCCCGAGAACCTGGGGTTGACCCTCGACCGCGACGACGGGCTGCTCGTGCGCGAGGTCGAGGCCGAGAGCCCGGCGGCCCAGGCCGGGCTGCGCCCGGGGGACGCCCTGGTCGCGGCGGAGGAGCGCAAGCTGTTCAGCCAGACCGACCTGCGCGGGGTCCTCCACCGCCTGGAGGGCGACGCCGTGACCCTGCGCTGGCGCCGGGAGGGAGCGCTCCAGAGCGCGACCCTCGAGCTCGCCCCGGGCTGGCGCGCGAGCGACCTCGGCTGGCGCAAGTCCGTGGCGGAGGCCCGGATCGGCGGCGCGGCGGGGATCCCCTGGCCCCTGGCCACGAACCCGGGCGAGCGCCGCGCGCGCGGGCTCCCCGAGGGGGCCATGGCGATCAAGCCCTGGTGGGGCCCCGCGGCCAAGGAGCGCCCGGCGGTGAAGGCGGGGCTGCGGCCGGGCGAGTGGATCGTCGCCGTCGACGGCGAGTCCCCGGACCTCCACGGGCGGGCCTTCAACGCCTGGTTCCGCCTGCGCTACGAGCCCAAGCAGCGCTTCACCCTGACCCTGGTCGACCCCCAGGGCGGGCGCCGGGAGCTCGAGCTCGTGGCGCAGTAGGCGCCGCGGGGCCCGCTCCGCGCTTGGATTCCCGCGGGGGCCATGCTGAAATCCTGGCGTCCAAGAGCCCTCAGGGCAGCCCGTTGGGGGTGAGCCTGAGGCCTTGGTAAGGGACTTCGCGCATGGCTCCACGTGACCACCTCAAGGGCGTCGACGACTTCTACGACGTGATCGTGATCGGGTCCGGCCTGGCCGGGCTCACCGCGGCGAATCGCCTCGGGCGCGCCGGGCACAAGGTCCTGGTCCTCGAGCACCACTACCAGCTCGGCGGCCTGGCCAGCTTCTTCAAGCGCCGCGGCAAGCGCGTGTTCGACATTTCGCTGCACGGCTTCCCGATCGGCATGAAGAAGACCCTGCGCAAGTACTGGACCAAGGAGCTCGCCGACGACGTGGTCCAGGTCGAGGGGATCCGCTTCGACAACCCGCAGTTCTCGCTCTCGACCACCTTCGACCGCGAGGACTTCACCCAGCTCCTGGTCGAGCGCTTCGGGATCGCGCGGGACACCGTCGAGGCGTTCTTCGACGAGGTCCGCGCCATGGACTTCTACGACCAGAACCCCATGACCACCCGGGAGCTGTTCGAGAAGTACTTCCCCGGGCGCAACGACGTGGTGCGCCTGCTCATGGAGCCGATCACCTACGCCAACGGCTCGACCCTGGACGACCCCGCGATCACCTACGGGATCGTGTTCAGCAACTTCATGAGCAAGGGCGTCTATATCTACCGCGGCGGCACCGACAAAATGCTGCGGCTCATGAAGGAGGAGCTGGAGAAGAACGGCGTCGACGTGCGGATCATGGCCTCGGTCGAGGAGATCCTGATCGAGGACGGCAAGGCGGTCGGGGTCAAGGTCAACGGCCGCGAGGTGCGCAGCCACGCGGTGCTCAGCAACGCGAACCTGCTCTACACCCTGCACGAGCTCGTCGGCGACGAGAACCTGCGCCCCGAGTTCCTGGACGAGGTCAACGCGGTCCGGCTCAACAACAGCTCGACCCAGGTCTACCTCGGGCTCAAGGAGGGCGCGACGATCCCCAACGTGGGCGACCTCCTGTTCACCTCGGTCCGCCCCGAGTTCAGCTCCGAGGCCCTGATCGACAAGCAGATCACCTCGCGCACGTTCTCGATCTACTACCCCGAGATCCGCCCCGGCGTCGAGCCCCAGCACTACGCGATCGTGTCCTCGACCAACGCCTGGTGGGAGGACTGGCAGTTCGAGGACGAGGCCGAATACGCCGCCGCCAAGGAGGCGCTGATCGAGGAGACGATCCAGATCCTCGAGACCTACCTCCCCGGGATCCGCGAGAAGATCGAGTGGCAGGAGGCGGCGACCCCCTGCACCTTCAAGCGCTACACCCGCCACTACGGCGGGGCGAGCTTCGGCACCAAGTTCGAGGGGCTCAAGGTCAGCATGGAGCTGCCGCAGGAGATCCCCGGGCTGTATCACGCCGGCTCGGTGGGGATCATTATGAGCGGCTGGCTGGGCACGGCGAACTACGGCGTGATCGTCTCCCACTCCGTCGACAAGTTCCTGGACGGGCTCAAGCGCGGCGAGCCCGCCGACGCCGTGGCGAGCAACGCGTGAGCCGCGAGCAGGTCCTGGCGGCGATCCCCCACCGCCCGCCTTTCCTCTGGGTCGACGAGGTCCTGAACCTCGACGCCGAGGCCAAGACGATCCACTGCCGCAAGTTCGTGGACCCGGACACGGCCTGCTTCGCCGGGCACTACCCGGACTTCCCGCTCCTGCCCGGCGTGCTCGTGTGCGAGGCGATCTACCAGACCGGCGCGGTGCTCCTGGCCACGGTGGCGAAGGACCAGCTCCAGGACGGGCTGATCCCGGTGCTCACCCGCGGGCGCGACAGCCGCTTCCGGCGCATGGTCCGCCCCGGCGAGACCCTGGACCTCGAGGTCCAGGTCGAGGACGGCGTGGGCACCGTGTTCCAGCTCAAGGGCACGGCCAAGGTCGGCGACGAGCTCGCGGTGAAGTGCAGCTTCTCGGTGGCCCTCGTGCCCCGGCCCCAGGAGTAACCCATGCCCGCCGACTTCCTCGGGCTCGAGGGCAAGGCCGTGCTCGTGCTCGGCGTGGCCAACCGCAAGAGCGTGGCCTTTCACACCGGGAAGGTCCTGCGCGCAGCCGGCGCCACCGTGCTCTGGAGCTGCCACTCCGAGGCCCGCAAGCAGGAGCTGCGCAAGAAGCTGATCCCCGACGAGCCCCTGTTCGTGTGCGACGTCGAGAAGCAGGACGAGATCGAGCGCCTGGCGGAGCAGGTCGGCGCCGAGGTCGGAGGCGAGCTCCACGGCTTCGTGCACTCGGTGGCCTTCGCCAACTACAGCCAGGGCGCGGTCCCCTTCCACCGCACCGTGCGCGCGGACTTCCTCCAGGCCGTGGACATTTCCTGCTTCTCGCTGATCGCGGCCACCAACGCCCTCGCCCCCCACTTCGCCCCTGGCGCCTCGGTGGTCACGATCGGGATCTCGACCACGACCATGGCCGCCGAGAACTACGGCTACATGGCGCCGGTCAAGGCGGCCCTCGACTCCGCGGTCGTGTTCCTCGCCCGCAGCCTCGCGGGCAAGGTCCGGGTCAACGCGGTCAAGCCGGGCCTGCTCAAGACCCAGAGCTCCGCGGGGATCCCGGGCTACGTCCAGGCCTACCTCTACGCCGAGCAAGCCACCCTGCGCAAGCAGGCCCTCGCCACCGAGGAGGTCGCCAACTCCGTGGCGTTCCTGCTCTCTCCCGCCTCCAGCGGGATCAACGCCCAGGGCGTGGTCCTCGACGCCGGCATGGCCTGCAACTACTTCGACCCTGCGATCGTGGAGAAGGTCACCCGGGTCGAGTAGCGAGGAGCGGGTTGGAAGGCAGGAACCGCCAAGGGCGCCAAGGGCGCCAAGGAAGACCGCGGAGGACGTGGGCGCGCCGACGTGACGCCGACACGCGGCGGGGGCGCAGCTCGTCTGCGCCCGTCCCACTCCCGAGGCGTTCACGACCTCAGCGGAGCTCCGCCGACGACGAGACCGCGGCGGGGGTGGGATGGGCGCAGGCAAGCTGCGCCCCTACGGAAGAAGGCTGAGCCGCGTCTCACACCTCCAACGCCCATGCCGCGAGGGCCTGGAGCACGTCCAGGGTCAGCTCGCGTCGGTCGGGCAGACGCTCTACGTGCTGGACCACCAGGCGGCACAGATCGGCGTGGGTGGGGTGCGAGCGCAGGAGGAGGTCCAGCGCCACGACGCTGCTCCAGGCGCCGAAGGCGGGACGACGAAGCGAGGGTCCTGGCGGGCGCGGCGGGTCGGCGCGCGCCTCCTCGAGCTGGGGTTCGAGGGGCCGGCCGGGCGGAGAGCGCCGCCCCAGGCAGTCGACGGCAGCCAGGGTGCATCGCCGCGCGAGCGCCGGATCAGGGTCTTGCCGAGGGTGGTCGCCCGCACCGGGACGAACCGCGCCTGGCTGCGACCGCGCGGCATGGTGTCCTGGCTGGGCGGCCAGCTCCAGCCGCTGGCGAGCAAGCTCCCCACCCGCACGCGCTCGCGGAGGGTGGCAGCCTCGGCGAAAGCGCTGGTGCTGTAGGTGCGTTCGAGCTCTCGCCACGGCGGGAGTCGCTCACGAGGTCAAGCCGTCAGCCTTCCACCACCGCGTCCCGGCGGCGTAGATTCCTGGCATGTGGTACGCCTACTTCGATCCTGTAGTGGGTCGTGATCCTCGCCGGGACGGGCTTGAGCCTGCTGGCCAGCCTGCTGGTCAAGGGCACGTTCAGCGCCTATGCGGACACCAGCGTTCCAGGCTGACCGGGGCGCAGGTGGCGGCTCGGATCCTGCGTGAGAACCAGATCGACGACGTGCGGATCGAGCCGGTCGCGGGGTCCTTGTCCGACCACTACGACCCGAGCTCGAAGACGCTGCGGCTCTCGGAGAGCGTCTACGGGTCGCGGAGCCTCTCGGCGGCGGGGGTCGCGGCCCACGAGGTGGGGCACGCGATCCAGCACGCCGATGGCTACGCGCCGCTGGGGTTCCGCTCGGCGTGGGTCCCCGTGGCGAGCTACGGCGGCAGGCTGTCGCTGATCGTGATCATGCTCGCGTTCTTCCTGGGCGGCGTGCAGACCGTGGCAGGGACCGCCGCGGCCTGGGTCGGGATCGGGCTCATGGGGACCACGACCGTGTTCACCCTGCTCACGCTCCCGGTCGAGTTCGACGCCAGCCGCCGGGCCATGAAGAGCCTGCGCGAGGGCCGGATCCTCGAGGGCGAGGAGCTCAGCGCTGCGCGGAAGGTGCTCACCGCGGCGGCGCTGACCTACGTGGCCGCCTTCGTGACCTCGCTCCTGACGCTGCTCTACTACGCCTACCGCCTGGGCCTGATCGGCGGCGGCCAGCGGCGCGACTAGCGAGAAGCGGCTGCGGCCAAGCGGAGCCCTATCCCGCCTTGCGGAGGAGCGCCAGCGCAATAGGAGTCTCGACGCGGTGCGGAATCGGGGGTGACGGCCGAGGCCGGCGCTCCTCCGCAAGCCGGGTTAAACGAAGGAGACGACCTCGAGCAGCGCGGCTTCGGGGTCGTCCAGGGGGGCTATCCGGTCGGAGAGCTGACGGAGGGGGCCGTCTTGAGGGTCGCCGGCGGCGGCGAGGGCGGCGGCGACCTGGCGCCGGCCGTCGGTGAGCTCGCCCTGGCAGGCGGCGTCGAAGAGCTTGGCGGCGAGGCCGCCGTCCTGAGCGGTGTCGCGCGGCGCGAACGAGGGCGGTGACAGGGCCGTCGGGCGAGGAAGGCTTCAGTATTTCGCCGGGTGGCGGCGTCGAGGAGACCCGCGGCGAAGCCGCAGGCTCGCTCACGACGAGCCCTCCGCTGGCCAAGGCGGCGTCGGCGCTGCGGGCGCGGCGAAATCGTTCTTCGACGGCGCGATCGACGAGCTGGTTCCAGGAAGGCGGCGCCCGGCGAACGGGGACGGAGCTAGGGGAGCAGCGCGAGGGACATGGGTCGTCCTTTCGGTGCAGATCAGCAGCCCGAACGGGCTGTTGGGGTTCGTACGGAGCGCGCGCGCAGCGCGCGCCCTGAAACGAAGCAGAAGAAGAGGAACAGGGGTCGTGGCCGGCCCCACCCAAACGGACGCGCGGGCGCTCATTTCGAGGCCCGCTGGGGTTTACGTTCGGTGAGGCAGGCGTTGTAGTCCGGGTAGACCATGCCCAGGCCGTTCTCGACGATCTTGATCCGCAGGTCGTCCATGCGCCGGGAGACGGCGCTCGCCTGCAGGTTCAGGCCGCCCTTGCGGGCGATCTCGGCGGGGTCGGCCTCGCGCTTGCAGCTGCGGTCCTTGTACATCCGGCAGCCCTGGTGGGTCGTCACCGTGCAGCGGTGGTCGACGATCGCCAGGTCGACCTCGTCGATCCGGCCCCGGGAGCGCACGGCCTCGTAGGCCCGGTCGACCATGGCCATCCACAGCTTGAGCCGAATGCGGTTGATGCACAGGTTGACGGCATTGCTCGTCAGCGAGCGCGCGCGCTCGAGGTCGGCGACCGTCATGCCGACTCGGGCCACGAGGCGCGCGAGCTCGGTGTCGTCGCCCACCTCTGCGCAGGCGGCGACCAGGGCCTCGGCCGCTGCCGGCTTCAGCCCGCAGATCGCGCTCAGCTCGTCGGCGGTGAGCCCGTCGAGGGCGGCGCCCAGGGCGACCGCGTGCTCGGCCTTGCACCGCTTGGCCCCGAGGGCCACCAGCGCGCCGCGCACGGCGTCGATCTGGGGAGCGGTGTGCAAGGTCTCGACGATCTCAGCCACTTGCCTGCCCTGACAGATCAGAGAGAAGATCACGAAGTCGATCGACTTGATCCGGCCGGACTCTTCCAGCTCGGCCATGACCTCGGCGATCAGCGCGATCGCGTCGCTCTGCGCGACGACCTGCGAGGTCTGCCCCTGGGGACGGTGCTCGGTCGGGTCCATTTCGTCGATCGAGGTCGCTGCTCGCTTCTTGCGCGCGATCTCGTCGAGGCAGTAGTTGCGCGCGATCCGCGCGACATAAGCCCTGAAATTCCGTCCGTCCCACTTGGGGATTGCCTCCCAGACGCGACCCCAGATTGCCGGGTATTCGTTCTCCGGATCGAGGCCGTGCCTGTAGAAAATACCCCTGAGCCGAAGCTGACTGTCGAGGGTTTTCATCATGGCCTCGAAGGCCTGAGAGTCGTTGTCCTCGAAGCACTTACGCATTTGCTCGTAGAACTCCGAGGCCATGGCGTCCCCGGCGCAGTCGCAGAGGTAGGCCACGCACTCGTCGTGGCCCCCAGGCAGCTCCGCGACCGCGGGGAGCTCGCCGTCCTCGGCCTGATCCCGGGCGGTGGCCAGGGGACCGTAGCGCCTCAGGCTGAGGATCAGCACGTTGTCGAGGAAGGGGCCGCGGACGCCGGGCAGCGCTTCGCCCACCTGGGCGAGCAGCGCCTCGATCTCCGCTTCGTGGACCTCGTCGATCACAGAGCCTCCTGGCTTGGTGCCCGCGTGGGCAGGCGCCCATGGTACTAGACGAGTCGGGTGGCCTCAGCCCGTGAGGCCACAACCAACGAAAGCGGGCGCACTTTCGTGCGCCCGCTCAGTGAATCCGGTCGATCCTGCGCGCTTAGCGCGTGTGGATCTCGGTGGTGTCGAGCGGGTCGCCGTTGGCGTTCTGGCCGCCGACCACCATGACGCTGTTGTTTTGCAGGGTCACGGCGCGGTGCGCAGTGCGCTCGGTCGCCATGTTGACGGTGCCGAGCATGGCGTTGTTGAGCACGCCGTAGACCTCGCACTCGGGGGTCGGGACGCCGGTCGCGTCCACGCCGCCGGTGATCAGCATGTCCGAGGTGGTGCCGATCTCGGCGACCTCGGCGTTCGAACGAGCCGTGTTCAGGGTCGGACCGGAGGTCCAGGCCTGGTTGCCGGCGTCGTAGAAGAAGGTGGTGTCCTTGATCTCGACCGCGGTCATGGCCGCGTCGAGGCCCTCACCGCCCGCGAAGAACGCGTTGCCGGTGCTGTCGACCTCGGCGCCCATGTTGAAGCGCTCGCCGTCCGGGTTGTCCGGGGCGGCAATGAAGGTGCCGTTCTGGGCGTCGAGCGACTGCACGCGGGGGCTGGGGAAGCCGTTGAGCGCGAGGCCCTGCTGACCCATGGCGACGTTGGCGCCGGCCACGACCATGGCGGTGTTGCCCGCCAGGACCGCGTTGCCCCAGGTGTGCTCGGCGTTGGCCGGGACGCTGGTCCAGGTGTCGGCGTTGGGGTCGTAGATATCGGCGGTGGTCAAGGACGCGGTGAGGTCCTGGTTCAGGCCGCCGGCGGCCATGACCTGCGCGTTGGCGGTGAGGGTCATGGTGAACCAGCCGCGGTTCTCCGACATGACGCTCACGGCCGAGAAGGCGTTGGTCTGCGGGTTGAAGACATAGGCCGACGCGAGCATCTCGGCGACGGGCTGCCCCTGCGCGTCGAGGCGCTCGGCGCCGAAGCCGCCGCACACCAGCACGCGGCCGTCCTGCAGGCTCACGGCCTGGTGGAGCTGACGCGCGGTGGCGAACTGCCCGGTGGCGTCGATCATGAACGCCTCGTTTTGGGTCGGGGCCAGGTTGGCCACCATGTCCCAGGCGCCGGACTGCGGGTCGTAGACCTCGGACTCGGTCATGATCCCCTGGCCGTCGGTGCCGCCGGTGACCAGGACTCGCCCGTCGTTCATGACGGTCGCGGTGTGACGGTAACGCGCCGCGTTGAGCGCAGGGCCGGCCGCGAACTGGCCGACGGTGCCGCCGCCGCCGCCGCCCGTGGTGCCGCCGCCCGTGGTGCCGCCACCACCGGTGGTGCCGCCCGCCGCTGCGGTAGCGCTCGCGCCGGTGCTGCCCGGCCCGTAGTACACCTTGCCCTTGTTACTGCGAGTGCCCGAGTTGCAGCCGGCCGCAACCATGGTGAGAGCAACCGCGACGGTAAGTAGTTTGATCTTCATTCCCGCTTCCCAGCTAGTCTGATCGTGCGTGCCATGCTCAGGCACGGTGTCAACCATTCATACAATTCCCGATCCAAAGCGAGTCAGATCTAGGTAATCCTCCCGGGTGTTGAAATAAATGGGCTTAGGTCCCGTGTGCGGTGGGTGGCGTCGATGGGTTGCTGTGCCCACAGTTCGGATTTCCGTTTTACGTTTCGCTTCTGTCCCGCGTCCGTGCGGCGTCCGCCACGCGATGGACACAGGTCGGCGACCGCGGATGGAATGCCGCGTGTGGCCTCGGCGCACGCGCTCTCTAATTCATGCGTCGGCGGGCGCTTGAACCCGGACTCCACGTTGAGTGTGGATTTAAGGGCACGCCACGACTAGCATTGGGACTCACTCGATCGTGGCCGAGGCTGTCGATCGCCTGCCCAAGGGGGGCTAACGTGCGAAAAATCAAGACTAAGGGCCTGAAGATCAAGGCCAAGGCGTCGATCGCGGTCCTCGTTACGCTGATGGTGCTCAACAGCACCTTGGACAAAGGAAGCGACGCGGGACGCCTTGGTGGACACCTTCGTTGCGATTCGGCCCTCGCTGAGGACGTGGTCAAGAAGACCCCCCTCGTGATCTGCCGCGATCTGGACCAGGCCGTCGCCTCGAACTACGTCAAGCGCCTCGGGTAGAGCAGCTTCCAGGTCTGGCTCGAGCGCCGCGGGCAAGCTCCGCCAAATGAACCTCAAGCAGAAGAACGAAGAAGCCGCCATCCCCACGCCGCACATTCGTAAGCACTAACACGACTCGCTGCGTCGTGACCGAGGGGCCTCGCGAGAGGCCCCTTTTTCGTTGTCTGGAGCCCTTCCTGATCGCCTTTGGATTTTAAAGACGAATCCATGACACACAGCGTCGGGCCTCATCTATACTCCTTCACTGTCGGGCGAGTGCGTCCATAGCCATCCTTGCCGCTGTGGGCGCCTTGCCACTCATCCCAACCGTCAGGAACCCTTCCATATGAAAGCCCGCTACGACTCCAAGCCCCTGAAGCTCGCCGCGAAAGTCAAGATGAAGTCGGGCGACGACGTCGAAGGCTACGTGACGAAGACGGGGCTCATGCGACTGAAGCGGGGCGGCAGCACCAAGGTCGACGTCTACTTCCCGGAGCGTAAGGCGCGCGGGTACACCTTCATGGCGCAGCGCCTCTACCTGGCGAGCTTCCTCAACTACGCCGGCGCAATGGCCAAGCCGAAGTCCGCCTTCTAAGGCAGGACCGCTCGACGCACGAAGCGGCGGGGTGCTCCCCGCCGCTTTTGCATTGGTTCACTCCCCGAGGAGCGCGCGCAGGGCCTCGGACAGCGGGCGTCCCTCCACCTCGGCCACCAGGCTGACCTCGCTCAACGCGATCCGCTCGCCGCCTGCGGGGGCCCCGTCCAGGAGCCAGAGGGTCTCCACGTTGCCTCGGGCGTCGATCAGCGAGAGCCCGGCGGAGGCGAGCTTGCCCGTCGCGGGCTCGCCCCAGCGCACCTGGACCTGACCCAGCGCCGCCACCGTGGCCGAGACGTCGATCCCCGCTGGCGCCCCGTCTTCCCGGAGCCACCCGCCCTGTCCGAACACGAACGCGCGCTGGAGCTCCCCGCGGGTGACCTCCACCCGGACCACGTCCCGCGGCGAGCTCAGGGCCAGCGCGCGACGGATCAGCGCCTCGCGGGTGGCCTGCAGCAGGCGGTCGGCGGCCAGGGGCTCGACCTCGAGCACGCGGCCGCCCAGCGCCAGGAACCCCCGCCCGTCGCGGCTGCCCAGGCTCAGCTCGAGCGCGCCCCCCCCGGCCTCGAGCCGATACGTGGCTCCGCCGGTGGGCGCGTCCTCCGGCGCCAGGCCCACCACCCGCAGCCCCGCGAACCAACTCCAGAGGCTGCCCGCCGCCCGCGGGTCGACGGGGGTCGGGTCGTTGGCGAAGCGGAACGGCCCCGGGCGCAGGTCGTAGCCCTCGGGGCCCGCGCGCTGCACCCGCGCGATCGCGGCGGCCTCCAGGGGCACCGGCGGCGCGAACCAGCGCCGCGGGTCCGGCTCGAGCTCGCGGGTCACGAAGTCGGTGACCACGTAGACCCGCTGCTCGTCGGGGCGCCGCACGAACAGCCCGAGCTGGGAGGTGTCGAGGGCATACCCGACCTCGCGCACGTCCTCGGCCTCGATCCCGGTCACCTGCCCCACCAGGAGCTCCGCCAGGACCTCGGTCCCCGCGGCGAGGGTCACCCGGCGCGCGCCGGCGCCGGAGACGCCCCAGCCCTCACGGGGGGCGTCGCCGGCGACGCGTTCGCGGCGCCAGCCGGCGAGGCGCTCGATCAGCGCTCCGACCCCGGCGTGGGCGGGCAGCCCGCCCGCGGAGGCCACGACCCAGCCCTCGCCCTCGCGCTCGAGCACGACCCGCGCCTCGCCGCTGGCGAGCTCGACCCGGTCCACGCGCTCGGGGTCGAACTCGAGCAGCGCCCCCGGCGGCTCGTAGCGGGTCTGGGTCAGCGCCAGGAGCCCGCGCAGCGCGAGCAGGCTCAGCACCAGGCCGCCCCACACGATCACGCGCCGGGAGATCACGCCGCCTCCCCCACCGCCGCCGCGAGGCGGTCGCGGCGACGCGCGGCCGCGCGCCCCCGGCGCAGGCGCACGAAGGCGATCCCGCCCAGCCCGCCCCCGAGCACCAGCAGCGGGAGCAGGACGACGTGCAGCACGTTCAGCGCGGCCTCGCGGTCGAAGCCGGCGAAGTCGCCGGCGTAGAGCGGCTGCGCGGTGCGCCGCCCGCGCACGCCGGCCAAGGAGCGGTCGAGGCTCCAGTCGACGAGGGCGGCCACCAGGGCCGCCCCCGCGCCGTGGGTCTGGTTCGCGTCGCGGGCGAAGTCCACGTCCCCGACCACCGCGACCACGGTCTCGACCTCGCCGTCCGGGGTCGGGGTCTGGAGCGGGTCGGCGCCCTCGCCGGTCCAGGCCGGCGCCGCGCGCCCGGCCCAGGCGCTGGGCAGCCGCCCGCGCACCGCGGCGGCGACGGTGACCGGCTGGAGCTCGGCGGGCGGCGTGGGCAGGCGCAGGGGGTGCGCGTCCCAGGACGGCCCCTCGATCGTCCACCCCGGTCCGCTGCGCACCAGGGTCGTGGCCCCGGGGGCGTCCTCGGCCAGCTCGACCGCCCCGGCGAAGAACAGGGTCTGCTCGCCCAGGCGCCCGACCACCGGGCTGTCCTGGTTGTGCTCGGGGGCGCAGCGCACGTAGTAGGGGTAGGGGTTCAGGATCCGCGAGCCGTCGGTGACGAAGGGCCACGTGCGCTCGCTGGGGCTCGCGGCCAGCGGCCCCACGCTCAGCCCCCACGCGGCCAGGGCCCGGTCCAGCGGCTGCTCAGGGAAGCGCCGGGCGAGGAACGAGCGCGGGTCGATCGTCCAGGACTCGTCGAGGAGCACCAGCCGCCCGCCGCGGGCCACGAACTGGTCGAGCTGGTAGCTCACGCGCTCGCTCGGGGGGAGCGGGGCCAGGAACACCAGGCAGCCGACCTCCTCGGGCACCGCGGGCAGGGCCTCGAGGTCGAGCTCCTGCAGCGGGTAGGACTGGCGCAGGAGGCCCTGGGCCTGCGCGAAGGTCTGGTTGCTGGTGCTGGCCCAGCCGACGCGCACCCGAGGCAGGATCAGGCGCTGCACGGCCACCGCCACGTCGTACTCCAGGTTCGGCCGGTGCAGCGCCAGCTCGAGCACCTCCCGCGGGCGGTCGCGGTAGTGGAACGAGACCCCGGCGAAGGCCTCGACCTGCTCCATGCGGCCCTCGCCCTGCACGCGGTACACGATCTTCTGCACCCCGTCGCGCGCGGCCTGCTCGATCAAGCGCTTGCGCTCGCGCACGTCGAGGTGGCTGGCCTCGGGGTCGCGGAGCTCGAGCACGCCGTGGTCGCCGAGCTCGGCGGCGACGTCGCCCAGGAGGTCGAGCAGCTCGCGCACGTAGGGGCGCGTGGTCTCGGGCAGCGCGGAGGAGAGGTAGACCCGGATCGTGAGCCGGTCCTCGACCTGGCCCAGGACCTCCAGGGTCCGCGGGCTGAGGGAGTTGCTGCGCTCGAGGGTCGCGTCCAGGCGGCCGGCGAGCGCCGGGTGCGCGCCCAGGTGGATCGCGAGCAGGAGCGCGAGGCCCGAGAGCGCGGCGGCGAGGGCGGTCTCGGCGCTGCGCGGGCGGCGCTCGACCGCGAGCACGGTCCAGAACAGGGCCACCCCGCTCAGCGCCAGGAAGTAGACGACGTCTGGGAGCGCGATCACCCCGCGGGTGAGGTAGGCGTAGTGCTCGCCGACCCCCAGCGCGCTCAGCGCGCCCACCGCCCAGCCGGGGAGGACCTGGCCCAGGAGCGTGACCACCGCGGGGTCGCCGAGGGCGCCCAGGCTCACGCACGCCAGCGCGCCGACGACGAAGGCCACGACCTGGTTCGAGGTCAGGGCCGAGGCCAGGAGGCCCAGCGCGAGGTAGGTCCCGAGCAGGAGCCCGCCGCCCAGGAACCCGCACAGGATCTGGCCCAGGTCGAAGGGGCCCTGGTCGATCAGGCTCAGGGGGAAGGCCAGCCCCGCGAGCAGCGTCGCCGCGATCAGCCCCAGCCCGGCCAGATACTTGCCGAGCACGACCTCCCCCGGGAGCAGGGGCAGGGTGAACAACAGCTCGTAGGTCCCCTGGCGGCGCTCCTCGGCGAAGGCGCGCATGGCGGCGGCCGGCGCGAGGAACATGCCGGCGTAGCGCAGGCCGTGGAAGTAGTCGCGGAGGTCGGCCACGTCGCGGGTGAAGAACCCGTAGAGCCCGAGGAACCCGGTGACCGCGAGGAAGCTGGCCACGAACACGTAGGCCGTGGGCTGGCCGAAGGTCGCGGCGAGTTCGCGGCGCGCGACGGCGAGGACCCTACGCCTCTGCACGCGCGGCCTCCTCGCCCGGGGCGGTCAGGAGCTGGAACACGTCCTCGAGCCGCGCCTCCTGGGGGGCGAGCTCGAGCAGGGTCACCCCCGCGGTCTGGGCGAGCTGGCACACCGCGGCGGCCAGCGCGTCGCGCTGCTCGGGGGTCGGGGGCTCGAGGCGCAGGGCGTCGCCCTGGACCTCGAGCCTGGCGACCGCGTCCAGGGCCTCCAGGCGCTCGCGGAAGTCGGCGGGCGGGTCCTGCGCGCGCAGTCGATAGGCGCCGCCGGTCGCCCGCTGCTTGAGCGCGTCGACCTCGTCGTCGGCCACGAGCCGGCCCTGGTGGATCACGAGCACCCGCCGGCAGCTCGCCTCGACCTCCGACAGAATGTGCGAGCTGAAGAGCACCGTGCGCTCCTGGCCCAGCTCGCGCACGAGCCCGCGGACCTCGAGCACCTGGTTCGGGTCCAGGCCGTGGGTCGGCTCGTCCAGGATCAGGACCGCCGGGTCGTGGAGCAGGGCCTGGGCGATCCCCACCCGCTGGCGGTAGCCCTTGGAGAGCTCGGCGATCGGGCGGCCCAGGACCTCGCCCAGCCTGCAGCGCTCGAGCACGTCCCCCACCGCCGCCCGGCGGTCCGCGACCCCGCGCACCCGGGCCACGAACTCGAGGAAGGGCTCGACGCGCATGTCGTCGTAGAGCGGCGTGTGCTCGGGGAGGTAGCCCACCCGCTCGCGCACCTGGAGGCTGTGGGTGGCGACGTCGAGGCCGGCGACCCGCACCGTGCCCTGGCTCGGCGGGGTGAACCCGGCCAGGACCTTGAGGGTCGTGCTCTTGCCCGCGCCGTTGGGGCCGAGGAAGCCCACGACCTCGCCCGCCCCGATCTGGAAGCTCAGCTCGCGCACCGCGAGGTAGTCGCCGTAGCGCTGGGACAGCCCCTGGACCTCGATCACGCGCCTACTGTAGCGGATCACCGGGCGCGGGCGAGCCCGCGCTCAATAGCAGGGCAGCCACCCGCGGGCGTGGAGCGCCTGGGCGACGCCCTCGCCGTCGGCGCGGTCGACGTCGAGGAACACGCGGAACCCGCCCTTGGGGTGCGGCTCGAGCGGCCGGGCCTGGACGAGCTCGAGCTCGGCCAGGACCCGCTCCAGCTCGGCCTGGCCGGGGCCTTCGTCGGCCGCGATCAGGCGCAGGTAGAGCGCCACCTCGGGATCAATACGCCTTGGCGAAGATCACCCGGCGCGCCGCGGGCTTGCCGGTGAACACGCAGGTCCCCGGGGGGTCGTCGGCGTCGAGGGGCATGCAGCGCGCGGTGAGCTTGTGCTCCTTGAGCACGGCCTGGACCTCGGGGCCCTCGATCGCGTAGGCCCGGGCGAAGCCGCCGTGGATCTCGGGCTTGTCCGCGTTCTGGGGGGTGAAGAACTTCAGCATGCTCTCGAGGTCGTCGAAGTCGTGGCTGTGCTCGTCGCGGTAGGCCAGCGCGCGCTGGAACAGCGCGTCCTGGATCTCCTGCAAGAGCTCGGCGACCTTCCCCACGAACTCGGCGCGGGGCACGCCCTGCTTGTCCTTGGGGCTCTTGTCGCGGCGGGCCATGAACACCGAGTCGTTGGCAATGTCCCGCGGCCCGACCTCGAGCCGGATCGGCACGCCGCGCTTGACGTGCTGCCACACCTTGTCGCCCCCGCGCAGGTCGCGGGTGTCGACCTCGACCCGGACCTTGCCGCCGGCGAACTCGACCTGGCGCAGCTCCTTGGCCAGGCTCTGGCAGTAGTCGAGGACCTGCTGCTCCTCCTCGGGCTTGCGCCAGATCGGGATCAGGACCACGTGCTGCGGCGCGAGCTTGGGCGGGAGCACCAGCCCGTCGTCGTCGGAGTGGGTCATGATCAAGGCGCCGATCAGCCGGGTCGAGACGCCCCAGGACGTGGTCCAGGCGAGCTGCTGTGTGCCGTCCTTGTCCTGGAACTGAATGTTCGCGGCCCGGGCGAAGTTCTGCCCGAGGAAGTGGCTGGTCCCTGCCTGCAGCGCCTTGCGGTCCTGCATCATGGCCTCGATCGCGTAGGTGTTGACCGCGCCGGGGAAGCGCTCGTCCGCGGTCTTCTCGCCCTTGATCACCGGCATGGCCATCCAGTTCTCGGCGAAGTCGGCGTAGACGTCGAGCATTTGCCGCGTCTCCTCCTGCGCCTCGGCCTGCGTCGCGTGGCAGGTGTGCCCCTCCTGCCAGAGGAACTCCGCCGTGCGCAGGAACAGCCGCGTGCGCATTTCCCAGCGCACGACGTTGGCCCACTGGTTGATCAGGATCGGGAGGTCGCGATAGGACTGCACCCACTTGGCGTAGACCTCGCCAATGATCGTCTCGCTGGTCGGGCGCACCACCAGCGGCTCGGTCAGCTCGCCGGCGGGGACCAGGCCGCCGTCGGGGCCGGCCTCGAGCCGGTGGTGGGTGACCACCGCGCACTCCTTGGCGAAGCCCTCGACGTGCTGGGCCTCCTTCTCCAGGTAGCTCTTGGGAATGAACAGGGGGAAGTAGGCGTTGACGTGGCCCGTGTCCTTGAACATGCGGTCGAGCACGGCCTGCACGTTCTCCCAGATCGCGTAGCCCCACGGCTTGATCACCATGCAGCCGCGCACCGGCGACGCCTCGGCCAGCTCGGCGGCCTTGACCACCTGCTGATACCACTCGGGGTAGTCGTCGGCGCGCGCCGGCTCGATCGCGTTCTTGGGTTGCTTGGCCACGGGTCCTCCAGGGATCAGGAAGGACGCCCCACGCGCCGCTGTCACCCGATCGGGCGCGGATTCTAGCGTGGAGCCGGGGTCTGGCGAGCCCGGCGGTCTACTTGCCCCCCAGCGCGCGCTCGGCGTCGGCGTAGGCGCGGTCGAGGATCGGGAACACGTAGTTGGGCAGCGCCTCCTGGGCCTCGGACACCTGGAGCACGAGCTGCTTGAGCTCGGCCCAGCGCCCTTGGGCCCGCAGCACCCCGATCACGACCTCGAGGCTCATGGCCCGCACCGCCGGAGCCTGCCCGCGGTCGTTCCAGCCGCTCAGCGCCAGGGTCAGCGCGCGCTCGTGGGCTCCCGCCTGGAGCAGGACCCGCGCGCGCAGGTGCGCGCCCAACTGCTCCGAGCGCGGGTCCTGCTCGAGGTCCGGGAGCAGGGCGCGCGCGCGCTGCGCCTCCCCCGAGAGGAACAGCGCCTCGGCCAGGAACCAGCGACTGCGCACGCGCTCGACGGGGACGCGCTCGACCTCGAGGGTCGCCTCGAGGGCGCGGGCGGCGCCGGGGAAGTCCTGCTGCTCGAGCCGGAGCAGGTAGCGGAAGAAGCGCACGTGGGGGGCGCCCGGGCGCAGGGCCTCGGCCTGGGTCAGGGCCTCCTCGACCGCGCCGTAGCGGTCCAAGTCGAGCAGGGCCTGGGCGCGGTAGAGCAACAGGCGGTAGCGCGCGCAGGAGCAGGGGCTCGCCTGGAGCAGGCGCTCGATCCGCGGCAGCCAGTCCTGTCCGGAGGACAGGCGCACCAAGCTCTCTTCCTCCAGCGCGGCCTCCCGCAGGGGGTGCCCCTCGGGGAGGTGCGCGGCGGCGGCGACGGCGCCGTCGTAGTCCTGACCGACGAACAGCGCGCGCACCCGCGCGTGGACCGCCGGCTCTTCGTCCCCGGCGTCGGCGAGGACCTCGAGCGCGGCGCGGGGGTCCCCGGCCTGGAGCCGGAGCGCGGAGCGCAAGGGCAGCGCGTCGGGGCGCTCGGCCAGGAGCGCGTCGGCGTCGGCGAAGCGGTCGTCGAGGCCGAGCACCACCGCGGTGACCACGGTCTGTGTCGGGAGGTGCGGGGCGTCCTCGAGCCCCTGGGCGACCTGCCAGGGCAGGGCGTCCTGGGGCTGGTGTCGGAGCAGCTCGAAGGCCGCGGCGTGGGCCGGGTCCGAGGCGAGCTGCGCCAGGTAGCGCGCGGCCAGGGCCTCGCGGTCCTGCGAGGGGGTCGCGCTCGGCGTCTGCGGCGCGTCGACCTCGGCCAGGGCGTCGGCGCGCGCGCGGTAGGAGAGGGCCAGGCCGACCAGGGCCACGGCGGTCACCGCGCCCAGGATCAGGCGCCCGACGAGGCCGGGAGGGGAGCGCTGCGGGCCGCGCCCTCCGCCGGGCGCGGGGCGCGAGGGCCGCGGAGCGGCCAAGGCCTCGAGCGCGTCCGCGAGCGCGATCGCGCTGGGGAAGCGGGCTTGAGGCTCCTTCTCCAGGCAGCGCAGACAGATCGCCTCGAGCTGCGGGGGAATGCTCTCGCGCAGCTTGCGCGGGGGCACGGGGGCGTCGGTCAGGACGCGGCGCATGACGTCCAGGGTCCCGCCCTGGAACGGGGGGCGGCCGAGCATGAGGTGGTAGAGCGTCGCGCCGAGGCCGTAGACGTCGGTCGCCGGGCCGAGCTGCTCGCGCTCGCCAGCAGCCTGCTCGGGGGCCATGTAGCTCGGGGTGCCCACGGCCTGGCCGGTGGCCGTGAGCGTGTTGGCGTCGCGCTCGCTGCGGGCCAGGCCGAAGTCGGTCAGCAGCGGCGCGCCGCTGCGCGAGTCGACGAGCACGTTGCTCGGCTTGACGTCGCGGTGGAGCACGCCCTCCTGGTGGCAAGCGTCGAGGGCCCGCGCGATCTGGGCGCAGAGCCGCGCCGCCTCCAGCGGCTCCAGGGGGCCCGTCTGCTTGAGCCGCTCGGCGAGGGACTCGCCCTCGACGAGGTCCATGACCAGGTAGGGCTGCCCGCGCTCGGTGCCCGAGTCGAGCACGGACACGATCCCGGGGTGGCGCATGCGCGCGGTGGCGCGGGCCTCGCGCAGGAAGCGCTCCACGTCGCGCTGCTCGAGCTCGAGCCCGTCGCCTTGCACGACCTTGAGCGCGACCCGCCGCTCGAGCTGCGGGTCGAGGGCGCGGTAGACGACGCCCATGCCGCCGCGGGCGAGCTCGGCCTCGACCACGTAGCGCCCGTAGCGCTCGGGGCGCGGCCCCACGGGCTGGATCTCGTCGGAGCTCGCGGGGCGCGGGCCGCGGGCGGCGGCGGGGAGCACCGCGGTGTCGGGGAACGCCGCGCCCACGTCGGAGCCCGACACGCCGCGGGGGCCTGGCCCGCGATCGGGGGCGCGCGCGAGCTCGCCGCTGCCCGAGGTCCGGGCCACGTCGGAGCCGACCGCGGGGACGAGGCGCGTGCGCTCCATGAACGCCTGGACGTCGGAGCTCGGCGGGCGATTGACCGCGGCGCGGGCCAGGGCCAGGACGTCCGGGGTCAGGGCCTGGGCGACGGGGACGCTGGGGGCCACGTGGGTCTGGCTCCCGCTCACGGCCTGGCGGTAGATCGGCGTCAGCGCGGCGACCGCGCGCGGGGCCAGGTAGCGCTCCTGGAGCAGGGTCAGGAGGTCGACGCGGTGACCGCGGCGCGCGAGCTCTTCGCGCACGGCGAGGGCCTCGCGCAGCTGGATCGGCGCCAGGTAACCCTGGGCCAGGGCCACCTGCACGACCTTCGCCTCCACGTCCAACGGGGGGTCCACGGGTTCAGAGTAGCGGGCGCGTTCGGGCCAGGCAGCCGTTGGCGGAGGGGCCGCGCGCTGCGTCACAGGGGGATCAAGCACCTGGCCTGCCAGCGAGCATTGATCGAGGCTCCACGACTTAGCCCCTTCAAACGCCGAGGATGTCTCGCCATACTGCAAGACGACCGGGCTGCGGGGCGTCTTGGTCGCAGGAAGGAAGACATACGTATGCGGATCCTCTGGGCCCTCCCTCTCCTCGTCCTGACCACGGCGCTGGCACAGCCCAGCCTGAGCCTGGTCGACTCCGAGAACTCAGGGCAAGGTCCCTGCGGGATCGCGTCGGCGCGGATTCAAGGTCGGAGCTACCTGCTCACCGGCGCGCACCTCGACGACACGGTCTCGACCTACCGCGTCGACCGCAACGGCGGCCTGACCCTCGCCGACACCGCGACCCTCGCCGCGGGCTCGCGCCCCGCCTCGATCGGCTTCGCCTACGGGCGCTACGCGGTGGTGGCCAACAACGGCTCGTCGGACCTCTACGTCTACAGCGTCAACCGCAACGGGCAACTGCAGCAGGTCGGCCAGCCCGTCTCGAGTCAGGGCGTGGGCCCGACCAACATGGACGTCGCCGCCACCGGCCTCGTGGCGGTGACCCACGGCACCAGCAACGAGGTCAGCACCTTCTGGCTCGACTTCCGCGGGCGGCTGCGCTTCCTGGACAAGGCGGCGACCGGCGCGACCCCGACCGACGTGGCGATCCGCGGCACGCGGCTCGTGGTGGCCAACGCCGGCTCCGGTGAGCTGGGCGTCTACCGCCTGGGCCTGCGCGGGCTGGAGCACCAGAGCCAGACCTTCATGGGCGTGGGCCCGATCGAGCTCGACCTCGACCTCTCCGGGCGCAACGCGTTCGTGACCACCGGCCCCGCCGTCGCGGGCGGCCAGGCGCAAGTGCGCAGCGTGCAGATCGATCGCCAGGGCACGGTGACCACCGTGGCCACCGTGGACGCCGGGCTGTTCGCCAGCGGGATCGTGCTCAGCGGGCGCGAGGTTCTGGTGGGGAGCGTCGGCCTCGGCGTGCAGAACGAGCTGCGGGTCTACGACCGCGACCTGAACCTGCTCTCGACCACCACGGGCGTCGGTCCCACCCCCGGGGCGATCACCCTCGTCGCCGATCGCGTCGGCCGCAGTCGTTACGTGTTCGTCAACGAGTTCGACAACGGCGTCACCAGCTCCTACGAGCTCTCGCGCTAGCAAGAGCTCCCGTCACGCAGCCGCACAGCCCGCTCGGTCCCGAGCGGGCTGTGTTCTTTTTGGCGAGGACGCGCCTGCTCGTTCATGAAGCAGCGCTATGGGATCGCTTTCGTCGTGTTTACTTCGAGAGCCGCGCCTGCGCGCGTAGGGTCACGCCACCGAACCAAGGAGGGGCTGCATGACTCGATGCGTGAACGTGGCCCGGGCGTTGATCACCGCGGTGGCCGCAGTGCTCGGGGGCGTGGGCGGCTTCGTGCTGGGGGCGATCGCCTTGATCCTGGGGACGGCCTACGGTCCTTACCCCGGCTACGAGCCGACCTGGGCGCCGGGGTGGCTCTACCTGGTGCCCGCGGTGTGGGGCGC
Organism: Planctomycetota bacterium; assembly: GCA_041402045.1. Lineage (GTDB taxonomy): Bacteria > Planctomycetota > J058 > J058 > J058 > JAGQRJ01. Next base: position 44,703 of record JAWKSZ010000060.1, read on the forward strand.
GGCCGTCGCGGCCTTCCTCGCCCGGGCGGCCACGGCCCCTCGGGGGACGGACGAGGGGAGCGCGCGCTAGGTTCCATGCCCAGGGCCTACCCGCGGCGCCTGCTCGGAGCTCCGCCGCCACGGAGGCTCAAGGGACGCACATACCCGGGCGGGGACGAGCCCCGCCCCTACGCTGTGCGGAAGCGGGCCGACGCCCGCGGGCGGGGGTAAACCCCGCCCCTACCCCTGTGAGGGCACACGCGCCGGATTGGAGAGGCACAGCCGATTCGAGCCTCGGTGGCGAAGACCGTGCCGAACAAGGGGGCGTCGCGGCGGTCTCGCCGCAGCGGAGCCCGACTAGCCTGCGCGGGCGGCGCGGGACTTCTTCAGCTTGCGGCGTTGGCGGGCGACGACCTGGGGGGTGACGTCGAACCAGGCTTCGCTGCCGTCGTCGCACTCGTGGAGGTCGTAGTAGCGGCCGTCCTGCTCGATCAGGTAGCGCTCGAGGCTGCGCTTGCCGGCGCGCTCGAGGACGAGCAGCTCGTCGCTGACGTCGATCACCTGCCAGGGGTCCTGCTCGGTGCCCTGGGCGCTCTCGTAGATCCGGCGCACGAGGAAGTCGGCGACGCGGCCCTCGCGCAGGTAGCGCAGCTCGAGGCCCTGGGCGTCGGCGAGGCTGGCGAGGGTGCGGTGCAGGCTGGCGGAGGGCAGCACGCCCTCGGCGAGGGCCTCGCGCAGGCGGCGCTCGACCTGCTCGGGCTCGAGCTCGCTCGTCTGGGCGAAGAGCTCGAGCTGCACGAGGTGGTGCACCGCGCGGTCGTCGAACACGTCGCGGCAGTAAGCGGTCCAGCTCTCCTGGCCGAGGAGCACGCGGTGGAAGCGCTCGATCTCCTTCAGGGCCACGGGGTAGCTCAACAGGTAGCCCCGGAGCTCAGGGGTCACGCCGTCCAGGATCCCGGAGGCGAGCTCTTTGCAGCCAGGGCAGCGCACGTCCGAGCGGCGGGGCTGCCGCTGGAACCGTCCTACCTTGCCGCAGTCCACGCACGGAATGCGAATCACGTCCTCTTCCTCCCACCGCCTCCCTAGGCACACCCCGTTCCCAGAACGCGGACGCTGTCGCGCAAGGACTTAGCAGGTCAGGTGGCGCCGTTTGGCGACTCGGCGGGGGGACGAAGGGTGTCCCATGTGGACACCCTGTAACGTCCTAGGCAGGTGAGGCTTAGCGACCGCCGCCGTCGAGCAGGCGCTGCGCGTCGGCCGCCTCGGGGGTCCCGGGGGCCAGGCGCAGGACCTCGTGCAGGTCGAGGGCCGCCCGGGTCGAGTCGCCGGCCTGGAGCAGGACCCGCGCGCGCTGCATCAGCAGGGGCACGTCGTCGCGGCGCAGGCGCAGGGCCGACTCGAGGTCGCGCAGCGCGGAGACCGTGTCGCCGGCGTCCATGGCCAGGCGCGCGCGCTCGGCGAAGACCTCGGGCCGCTCGGCCAGGGCCAACGAGCGGCCGAGGGACTCGCGGGCCTGCTCGGGCTCGCCCTGGTCGAGCTGCACCCGGGCCAGGGCGATCCAGGCCTCGGGCAGCGCCTCGAGGCGCAGGGCGTGCTCGAGGTCGCGGCGCGCGCCGACGACGTCGCCCAGCAGGTGCCGCGCGCGCCCGCGCAGGGCCCAGGCCTCGGCGAGCTCGGGGTCGCGCTCGAGGGCCCGGCCGAGGTCGGCGTGGGCCGCGCGCAGCGCGCGGGGCTCGGGGAGCCCGGGGCCGAGGGCCACCCGCGCCCGGGCCAGGTAGCCGGCGGCGGCCTCGGGGTCGACGGCGAGCGCGCGCTCGGCGTCGAGCAGCGCGTCGTCGGGCCGCTCGCGGGCGAGCTGGATCCGCGCGCGCAGCGCCAGGGCCTGCGCGTCGGTAGGCGCGAGCCGCGCGGCCTGGTCGGCGTCGGCCAGGGCCAGGTCGTGCTGGCCCTGGAGCGTGCGCACCTGCGCGCGCACGAGGTAGGCCGGGGCGTAGTCGGCGTCGAGCTCGATCGCGCGGGAGACCGCGGGGCCGACCTTGCCCAGCTCGCCGCGGCGCAGGCTGATCTGGCCGCGCAGCGTCCACACGTCGGCGCGCTCCGGCGCGCGCTGGAGCGCGAGCTCGAGGGTCTGCCACGCGCCCTCGAGGTCGCCGGCCGCGAGCTGCGCCTGGGCCAGCCCCACCCGGGCCGCGATCCCCTCGGGGCCGAGCTCCAGGGCCTTCTGGAAGTGCCGAGCCGCCCCGGGGCCGTCGCCCAACGCCAGGCTCAGCCGGCCCTGGGCCAGGCGGGTGTCCACCGTCGCCGGGCCCGCGGTCTCCTCCAGCTCGGCCAGGGTGCCCTCGACCAGGAGCGCGGGCAGGCTGCGCGCGCCGAGCTCGGCGCAGCGCGCGCGCAGGGTCGCGCGCACGTCGGGGCGGTCGCCGCCGAGCTGGCAGGCGGCGACGAGGGCCGGGCCCGCCAGGCGCGGGGCGTTGGCCAGGGACGCGAACGCCAAGGTCGCGCGCAGGGCGTCCTCGCGCAGGCTGGGGTCGAGGGGCGCCGCCGCCAGGGCGCGGCACAGGAGCCGCGAGAGCGCGCGGCGCCCGGGGCCCAGGCGCTCGCTCTGGGCCTGGCCGATCCGCTCCCGCGCCGTGGGCGCGCGCTCGCCGAGGGCCGCGCGCAGGCGCGCGCCGAGCCGGGCCCGGGCCTGGGCCAGGGGCGCCTGGTGCTGGGGCTCGAGCTCGCTCTCCGGCGCGGCGTAGCGCGCAGCCAGGGCCTCGGGCAGCCCCTGGAGCTGGAGCTGTCCCTGGGCCGACTCGGCCGGGGTCGGGCGCGCGGTGTCGGCCAGGAGCTCCTGCTCGACCTGCTGCAGCTCGGCGGTCAGGGCGTCGAGCTCGCCTACGAAGCGCTCCAGGCTCTGGCGGTCGTCGACCGCGAGCAGGTTCGTGAAGGCCTCGTCCAGGGTCGTGGCGTCGATCCGCTGGCTGTCGCTGACCCGGCGCAGGAGCGCGTCGACCCGCGCGCGGTGCGCGGCGAGGCGCTCGGCGTGGGCGGCGTCGAGCCGGTCCAGGGCCTGGCGCGCCGAGCCGTCGGGGTCGCCCAGGGACACGGCGCGGGCGTAGAGCCCGCGGGCCAGGTCGAGCTGGTCGCGCTCCTCGGCGAAGCGCGCGAAGGTCAGGGTCGTGCGCACCAGCGCGCTCTGGGCGAGCTGCGCCTCGCGCGGGTCCCACTCCCGGCCCTGCCAGGTCGAGATCGCGTCGAGGGTGCTCAGCGCGAGGTCGATCCGGTGCGGCGGCGGGTCCTCGCGCGCGTGGCGGTCCAGGGCCTGCCAGGCCTCGGTCGCGTCCTTGCGCGCGCGGGCGACCTCGCTCCGCCGTCGGGCGTCGAGCTGCCACACCGCGACCCCGGCGCCGATCAGCAGCAGGAGGAACACCCCCACCAGCGTCCCGCGGTTGCGCCGGCGCCAGCGGCGGAAGCGCACGCGCAGCGGGGGGCGCTCGCTGAGGATCGGGCGGTTGCCGAGGAACAGCGCGAGGTCCTCGGCGAGCTGCCGCGCGCTGGGGTAGCGGTCGTGGGGGTCGCGCTCGAGGCAGCGCAGACAGATCGTCTCCAGGTCGCGGGGCACCCCCGGCGCCAGCGCGCTCGGCGGCTGGAGCGGCCCGCGCACGATCGCGTCGACGACGGCCTCGGGGTCCGAGCCCACGAAGGGCGGCTGCCCGGTGAGCAGCTCGTAGAGCACGGCGCCGAGGCCGTAGACGTCGCTCTTGCGGTCGAGGCTCTCGACCTCCTCCCGCGCCTGCTCCGGGGACATGTAGTGCGGCGTGCCCAGGAGGTGCACGCCGCCGGGGAGCGCGCTGCGGGGCATGCCGAAGTCGGTGAGCAGCGGCCCTTGGGGTCCGAGGATCACGTTCTGCGGCTTGACGTCCAGGTGCAGCGTGCCCCGGGCGTGGGCGTAGACCAGCGCCGCGGCGAGGGAGTGCGCCAGGCTCGCGGCCTCGACCGTCGAGGGGCAGCCGCGCTTGTTGCGCGCGGCGAGGGTCTCGCCCTCGACCCAGTCGTAGACGGCGTAGTAGTCGCCGAGGCCGCCGAGCTCGGCGCCGAACTCGCGCACCCGGAGCACGTGCTTGTGCTCGAGGCGCGCCTGGTTCTCGACTCCCAGGCGGAACTGCCGGCGGTAGGCGTCGCTCGTGTGGCTGGGGTGCAGGAGCTTGATCGCGACGGGCTCGTCGACCTGCGGGTCCCGGGCGCGGTAGACCACGCCCACCATGCCCTGGGCGACCACGCGCTCGATCGGGTAGCGCCCGACCTGGGTGCGCTTGGTCGGGTCCTCCCGCGGGGCCCCGACCGGGGGCTCCGGCGTCGCGGTCGGCGCGGTCGGCGCCGGGGTGGGCGTGGGCGTCGGGGCAGGGGTCGGCGTGGCCGCGGCGGTGCTGGTCGAGGCCCAGGAGCGGTCGGGGCGCGCCGCGGGGGGCGGCGTGGACGTCGGCGGGGCTTCGGGGGCGGGCTCTGCGGGGACCGGGCCCTCGTCGGAGGGCTCGCCGCCGTGGGCGGCGAGGGCGTCCTTGGCCCAGGACGGCGTGGCCTTCTTCGCCGCGGGGGCGGGCTCGTCGGTGGGGACGGGGCCCTCGTCGGAGGGCTCGGCGCCGTGGGCGGCGAGGGCGTCCTTGGCCCAGGAGGGGGTGGCCTTCTTCTTCGCCTCGGGAGGCGTCTCGTCAGGCGCGGGGCGCTCGGCGGAGGGTTCGCCGCCGTGGGCGGCGAGGGCGTCCTTGGCCCAGGTCGGCGGGGCCTTCTTCTTCGGCGCCTCGCCGCGCGCCTTGGCCTGGTGGGCCTCGACCTCGGCCGCGATCTGGTCGCGCGCCTTCTGCAGCGCGGCCTCGGCGGCCCGGTCCTCGGCGCGGGCGGCGTCCTCGGCCGCCTTCTGGGCCTTGGCTCGCTCCTTGGCCTGGCGCTGCTCGCCCTGGTCGGCGACCCGCGCCTCGAGCTCGGTGAGGTAGGCCTGGATCTCGGGCGGGTCCTCGTCGCGGGGGACCTTGGCCAGCTCCTCCGCGCGCTTGACCCGGGCGCCGCTGAGGGTGAACGCCGCCGGGGGCCCGGGGGTCAGGTGCTGGGCGTGGAGCGCGAGGAAGGCCTTGGTCTCCTTCACGCTCAGGGGCAGGATGCTGAGCACGGTCTCCGGCCGCTCGCTGGGCTGGAGGTCGGCCCGGAGCAGGACCGCCTCGCGCACGGTCTGGAACTTGACCAGGCCCTGGGCGAGGGCGCTGGCGAGGACCGCCTGCTCGGCTTCGCGGATCGGATCGCTCATGAGCTTCGGACGATATTGGAACGCCCGCGAATGCGCCAGCCGAGGCCGCTCAGCCTGCGACCATGCCCATGAGCCTGTCCTCCGGGAGTCGGCTGTAGAGCGCGAGCCTGCGCGCGCGTGTGCGGAGCCCCTCTGCGCAGTCCTGGGTCAGCACCGTGCCGTCGGCCCGGCGGTAGAGCCGGAGGCAGGCCCGTCCCACACGGGTGCGCACGAGGGCCAGCGCCTCGTCCGCGGTCAGCCCCGAGAGGTCGTGGACCTCGAACGCGCAGGCGTCGCAGAACCGCGTGCGCGCGTCGCCGCGCATGGCCTCCCACGCCGCGGAGCACGGGCTGGCCACGTTCACCGTCTCCAGCAGCCGCGCCTGACGGGCCGCGATCGGGTCGGAGAGGCCCTGCGCCCAGGGGACCAGCTCCTCGCGCAACCGCGCGAGCAGGGCTGGGCGCGGCGAGGGCTCGATCCCGTTCAGGGTGCCCCACAAGATTCCCGGCGGGTCGACCTTGCCCGCGCTGAGCAGCCTGCGCGCGATCTGACACGTTCCCCCGAGGCAGCTCAAGGCGCCGCGCAGCCGGGGCGCGTGAGGTTCGGGGACCCAGCCGTCGTAGCGCAGGATCAGCACGCGCGGCCGGTCGTCGAGCAGCGCCAGGGCGCGCCCTAGGCGCTCCCGGCCGCGCTCGGGGTCGAGCACGGTCGCCTGCAGCGCCTCCACGACCTGCTGCAACACCCGGCCGAGGGCGCGGAGGTCTGCGGGGTCGCCGCCCTCCTGGGCGATCGCGCGGACGGCCTCCGCCACGCTGTCGAGCCACACCCCCGCGTCCGCCACGTGGACGCGCAGCAGCACCTCGTCGCCGTAGGCCTCCAGCGCGAAGGCCCACTGCTGGAGGAAGTGCCAGTCGCCGTCGGTAGTGAACCGACCCAGCGCAGGGCCGCCGAGGCTCCGCAGGGTCTCCGCGCTGACGGGGTCGCGGAGGTGGGCGGCGAGCGCGACGCGCTCGCGAGAGAGGTCGCCTGCGCGCACCCGGGCGTGGAGCCAGGCCACGCCGTCCTCGACGGCGCCGCTGGAGAGGTAGCGCTCCTGGAGGGTCCGCAGCTCGGCGTCGCTCATGCGCCGAGGGTGGTCCCGCCGGGGCGCCCGCGCAAGCTCAGCAGCAGCCGCTCTTGGGGGCCGGGGCGGGCGCGGGGCGGAGCTCGATCAGCGCGGGCGCGCCCGAGCAGTTGAAGGGCCCGAAGTGCGCCACGGGCGGGGTGACCTGGAAGGCCTTGCCCAGCCGGGTCTCGCCCAGCATGCGCGCGGTGTTGCGGCACACGGGGGTGGGGCGGCCGCGCTCGAACACGTGGGTGCGGTCGAACAGGTAGCGCGCGGGGCAGCTCGAGAAGCCGCCGAGGTAGGTCGCGGTCTGGCCGTAGTCCTCGCAGCGCCGGTCGAGGGGCTGGGTGAACTTCTGGGCGCGCACGGTCACCGAGCTGAACACGATCGGGGTGCCCTTGGCCTCGGTCTGGAGCACCTGGCGCTCGACGATCCGCGCGTCGCGGAAGCCGGCGTCGGCGAGGGCGTCGAGGAAGTCCTGCTCGTAGAGCGCGCCGCCCAGGCACTCGGCGACCATTTCCTCGTCCTCGGCCAGGTGCTCGGGGACGCGTCGGTCGCTGACGATATCGGAGACGTAGAGTTCGCCGCCCTCCTTGAGCACGCGCCAGATCGTGCCCAGCACGAGGTCCTTGCGCGGGCTGAGGTTGATCACGCAGTCGGAGATCACGAGGTCGACCGAGGCGTCGGCGATCGCCTCGCAGGTCTCGATGTACCCCTTGTGGAAGGTGGTGTTGGGCCGGGCGAACCCGAAGCGCTCGGCCACCCCCGGCGCGTGGCGCCGGGCGACGTCGAGCTGCTCGTCGGTCATGTCCACCCCGTGCACGTGCCCGCGCTCGCCCACGAGCTTCGAGAGCACGAACACGTCGACGCCTGCGCCCGAGCCCAGGTCCAGCGCGGTGAGCCCGGTCAGGTCGTCCAGGGGGATCGGGCAGCCGCAGCCGTAGTGCTTGCTCACGACCTCGTCCGGCAGCAGCGCCATGATCGGCTTGAACCGGTCCTGGATCGCGTCGGTGCAGCAGGCCTTCTGGGTCAGGTCGTCGTTGGTCTGGAGGCGCTTGCCGTAGTAGTCGCGCAGCACCTGGCGCACGGTGGTCGGATCGTCCGGGGCCAGCAGGTTCGGGGTCGGGCTCATGCGTCCTCCTGGGGCGGGATCATAGTCCGAGAACAACGTCCGCGACCCCTCGGCGTATTCCCTCCCCTCCGGCAGGTGGCTGGCCTGACTTACCGGGAGCAGCACGCTGCTCCCCTACGAGCGTTCTGCGACGTCCCACCCGGCTCGCTCCGCAGGATTCCACGTCACACGCCCCGGACGCAGCGGAGCCGTCGGCGCGCTCGCCTCCTCGCGGGTAGGGGAGCAGCCTGCTGCTCCCGGTCTGTGCGTCCCTCCACCTCTCGGAGAGGAGGGCTCCCCCGAGACGCCTTCGACTGAGCGAAGCGAACCGCCCTGGCCCGCCCCAACGCCTGTAGGGGAGCAGCTCGCTGCTCCCGGTCTGTACGTCCCTCCACCTCTCGCAGTCGGAGGGACCGTCAGCACGCTCACGCACCCCGACGCCGCCGCCCGCCGCCTCGCGCCCAGCGGTTACGATCCCGCGGCTCGAGGGGAGGGGACATGCTCCAGGCGCTGTATCGCTGCGCGCGGCCGGTGTTGTTTCGGCTGGACGCGGAGCGGGCCCACGAGCTGACCCTGCGTCAGGCCGCGCGCTGGCCGCGGCTGCTGGGCGCGATCGCGGGGCGGCACGCGCCGGGGCTCCCGACCCAGGTGGGGCCGCTCGTCTGCGCGGGGCCGGTGGGCCTCGCGGCGGGGCTCGACAAGAACGCGGTCGCGCTCCCGCTCTGGGAACGGCTGGGTTTCGGGTTCGTGGAGGTGGGCACGATCACGCCGCGCCCCCAGGTCGGGAACCCGCGCCCGCGGGTGCACCGCTTCCCCCGCGAGGGCGCGATCATTAACGCCATGGGCTTCCCCAACGACGGGCTGGAGGCGATCGCCGCCCGCCTGCGCCTGCTGCGCGAGTCCGGGCGCTGGCCCCAGATCCCGGTCGGCGCGAACCTGGGCAAGAACAAGGACACCCCCGACGACGACGCGGCGCAGGACTACGAGGCCGTGGCTCGGGGCGTGCGCGAGCTGGTCGACTACCTGGTGGTCAACGTGAGCTCGCCGAACACGCCGGGGCTGCGCGCGCTCCAGGCGGGGGACGCCCTGGCCCGGATCGTGGGGGCGACCCGCGCCGCCGCGCCGGACCTCCCGGTGTTCGTGAATCTGGCCCCGGACCTCGACCCCGAGCCCCTGACCCAGAGCGTCGAGCGCGCGCTGAGCGAGGGCGCCGCCGGGGTCGTGGCCACGAACACGACGCTCACCCGCCCGCTCCAGGGCCCGGGCCCGTTCCCCGCGGGCGGGCTCTCGGGCCGGCCGTTGTTCCCGCTGGCCCAGGAGAAGATCGGCCACGTGCTCGACGTGGTCGCGGGCCGGGTGCCGGTGATCGGGGTGGGCGGGGTCGACGGCCCCGAGCGCGCGCAGGCCCTGCTCGAGCGCGGCTGCGCCGCGGTCCAGCTCTACACCGGCCTCGTGTTCCAGGGCCCGGGGGTCGTGGCGCGGATCAACCACGGGCTGCGGGCGGCGCGGTGAAGCGCGCGCTGGCTGCGCTGCTCCTGTGCGTGGCCTGCGCCCCGCCGCTCGCGCCGCCGGAGCCCGCCCGGGTGCTGACCGGCCTCGACCGCCTGGTGGCCGAGGGCTGCGCGCGGCTGCGCGGGAGGCGGGTGGGGCTCGTGACCAACCCCACCGGCGTCGACCGCCGCGGCCGGCGCGGGGTCGACCTCCTGCTCGAGCACGGAGTCGAC
>JAWKSZ010000061.1:0-51043 GCA_041402045.1 Planctomycetota bacterium
TCCGCCGGTGCCCCTGCCCGAGGGGTTCCAGGGGCCTCCGGCGCCGCCCATGACCGCGGGCAAGAACGGCTACGAGACGCCGCTGCTCCCGGGGCAGTCCTTCGATCGGCTGCCCGACGCCTTCGCGGCCATGGACGCGCTCTACGCGGAGCTGCAGGTGTCCGTGGGCCTCGAGGACGCGACGACGCCGCCGGAGTCTCCGCTGCAGCGGGCGCTCCGGGAGCGGATCGAGGCCAACGGCGGCACCGTGCCGGAGCCGCCCGCGCCAGGGTCCCTGCCCAGGATCGACGCCGTGGGCACGACCCCCAGCGGGGACCGAGCCCCGGGCCTCTACACGAGCCCCTTCGTCCCCGGCCGCTTCAACACCAAGGCGGACGTGGTCCGCGCCTACCTCGAGGTCGAGGGCTCCAGCGCGCTGTTCTCGGACTGAGGGTCGCCACGAGCGAAGCGTGAAGGTCGGCGCGGGCGGGGCGTGAGCTCCGCCCGCGCCGCGTGTGTGCGGGCCCCCGGCGAGGCCCTGGGAGCGCAGCGTGCCGTCTATGGCAACTCGGCGTTGGCGGTCGCGGCGCCCCTACGCTGGAGGCATGCCAGGAGGGCAGCATGACGAGTGCGTTGGGTGGTGTGGCGATCGCGGTCGCGGTGTGGCTGGGCTGGAGGCAGCGAGGGCGCTTCCTCCAGGCGCTCCGGCAGCGGATCGCGGCGTGGGTGTGTCCGACCTGCAATCGGGTGCACCTGGGCGAGTTCGGTCCCTGGGAGCACGTGGCCCTGCGCCCGCGTGAGGGCGTGGCCCCGGAGGCGTGCGCGCACCACCTCCGCGCGGGCGCGCCCGGTGACTGCCGTGGGTGCCACGTGCTGCGGCTCGAGGCGCTGGGCTGAGGCCCGCCGCCCCGATCGTGCAGCGACGCGCTAGGCTGAACCTCTGCGGAGGGTAGCTGGGCATGAGCAAGCGCGCGCACCTCGAAGGGGCCGTGGCGCTGGTCGCGGGGGCGACCCGCGGCGGCGGACGCGGGATCGCGCAGGCCTTGGGTGAAGCGGGGGCCACGGTGATCTGCACCGGGCGCACGACCCGCGAGCACGGCTCCGCGCGCTCGGACTACGACCGCCCCGAGACCGTCGACGAGACCGCCGAGCAGGTGACCGCCCTCGGCGGCCGCGGGGTCGCGCTGGGCGTCGACCACCTGGTGCCCGAGGAGGTCGCCGAGCTCGCCGCCCGGGTGCGCCGGGACCACGGGCGCCTCGACGTGCTGGTCGACGACATATGGGGCGCGGAGCTGCTCAAGGGCGGCCCCGCGGAGTGGAACACCCCGATCTGGGAGCACGACCTGCAGAAGGGGCTGAGGATCCTGCGGCTCGCCGTCGAGTCGCACCTGGTCACCTCGCACCACCTGCTCCCGCTCCTGATCCAGGAGCCGGGGGGGCTGCTGGTCGAGGTCACCGACGGCACCCGCGACTACAACGCCTCGCGCTATCGGATCTCGGTGTTCTACGACCTGGCCAAGGTCGCGGTCGACCGGATCGCGTTCGCTCAGGGCCACGAACTCGAGGCTCACGGCGCGTGCGCGGTGTCGGTGACCCCCGGGTGGCTCCGCTCGGAGATCATGCTCGAGCAGTTCGGGGTGGACGCGGACACCTGGACGGCGGCCTGCGAGCCCGGGGGCAAGGCCCCGCGGGGGTTCCTCGTGTCCGAGTCGCCCCGCTTCCTCGGGCGCGGGATCGCCGCCCTGGCCGCCGACCCGGACCGCGCGCGCTTCAACCAGCGCTCGCTGACCTCCTTCGACCTCGCCTGCACCTACGACGTGCGGGACGTGGACGGCTCGCGGCCCGACGTGTGGGCGTTCATGCAGGCGGAGGGCCGCGGCGAGACCCCGGACCCCGCCGCCTACCGTTGAGCCCAGTCTCCAGCGCTCCTGGTTTCCGCGTTGACAACGCCGTGCCGACGCCTCAGAATGCGCGAACGTTCGTTCAGGAGTGAGCCGTGCCCGCCAACGTCGAGACCGTCGCCCGCACCCGCGCCAGCATTCACGAAGCCGCGGTGAAGTTGTTCACCAAGCAAGGCTTCAACGGCACGGGCATGCGCCAGATCGCCCAGGAGGCCGGGGTCTCCCTGGGCAACCTCTACAACTACCACAAGACCAAGCAGGAGCTGTTCGCGGCGATCTGCGAGGGCTACGAGGCCGACTACACCAGCGAACGGACCCCGATCGCCAAGGCCCTGCGCGAGTTCTCCTCCCTCGAGGACCTCGAGCGCCTGGGCGAGGCCAGTCGCCAGACCGTGCGCGACTACACCGACTACATTCGCCTGATCTACGTGGACGTCGTCGAGCTCGACGGCGAGCACATTCGGCGCCTGTTCAAGGGCATGCGCACGCGCTACACGGAGCTGCTCGGCGACCGCCTCGCGGCCCTGGAGCTCGGCGACGTGGACCCGATCGGCGCGATCATGACCGCCACGATCAGCTACTTCTACCTGTTCAACATCGAGTACGTGTTCGGCGTCAAGCGTCCCTTCGGGACGTCGGACAAGGACATGATCAGCAGCATCGCCACCGTGCTGCGGGAAGGAATGCGCCCGCGATGAACCTCCGCCACCTGGGGGCCCTGGGCCTCCTCTGCTGCGCCGTCGCCGGCGCCGCGCCCAACGGCATGGGGTCCCAACCCCAGCGTGGGAGCACCAAGCTGATCGACCCGGGCAACCGCCCCGCCCCGATCCTGACCCTGCTGCGCATGGGCGACGACGAGGTCTGGAGCGGCGACCTCGAGGGGCGCGTGGTGCGCCACGCCTTCGGCTCGCGCACCGAGACCACCCCGATCGCCGTGCTCGGCGGAGCCGCGGTCCAGCTCGTCAAGCACGAGGACCGGGTCTTCGCCGTGGACGATCGCGGCGCGGTGTGGCGCGTGACCTCCGAGCCGACCCGCGTCGCCCTGCACCCGGGCGGCGCCCACGCGCTCGCCGTGAGCGCGGACGGCGCGCGGTTCGCGACCGCCGGCGGCGACGGCACGATCCGGCTCTGGGACGCGAACGGCGAGGCCAAGGGCGTGCTCGAGGGCCACACCGGCCCGGTGATCGGCGTCGCCTTCGATCCCCAGAAGCCCGAGCGCCTGTTCAGCGCGGGCCACGACGGGACCGTGCGCTCGTGGAAGCTCTCCGGCGGCGCCGGCGACAAGCCCTTCCGCGGCAAGTCCAAGGAGGAGCAGAAGGGCAAGCGCGAGCTCAACGGGCTGGCGATCAACGCCAGCGGCGAGCACCTCCTGAGCTGCAGCTTCGACGGCTCGGTCACGCTGTGGGACGTGGAGAAGCGCAAGCTCTCCGCGCGCCCGCTGCCCCAGCGCTCCTACGCCGAGCTCGCCCAGCAGGTCGGGTTCAGCCCCGAGGGCAAGCGCGGGGTCGTCGTGCTCAGCGGTGAGAGCGCGCTGCTCGTGTTCGACGTGGACGAGGTCGGCTCGCCGCTGCGCCTCGAGCGCGGCCTCGACGCGCCGGCGTCCGCGGCGTTCCTCGACGAGACCACGCTCGTGGTCGGTGGCTACGCCGGCGGCGTCACCCGCCTGCCGATCGGAGGCTCGCAATGATCCGCGCTCTGTTCACCGTCGCCCTGCTCGCCCTGGGCGTCGCCCGGGCCACCGAGCACTTCGACCCCAAGCAGGCCGAGACCTTCGAGAGCGAGCGCTGGGCCAAGACCGAGCTCCTGACCGACGACCACCCGGCCATGATCCAGGAGGCGTTCATTCCGCTCGTGGCTCAGAAGGAGCCCGAGACGGTCAAGGCCTTCGGCAGCCCGACCCCGCCCTCGAGCAAGTTCCTCCTGCACTACGCCAAGGGCTGGGAGGAGGCCCAGAACCCGGTGCCCGTGCTCCTGATCCACGGCGCCGCGCTGACCTCCACCGACTGCTACGCCGACGACCCGGTGGAGCAGCCCTACGAGGGGCTGGCCGCGTGCCTGGTGCGCTCCGGGCGCAAGACCTTCGCGATCACCTTCTCGCACTTCCACGGCGACAACTTCCTCCAGGCCGAGGCGGTGGCCGACGCGATCGCGCGGATCCGCGAGGTCACCGGCGCCAAGCAGGTCGACCTGATCGCTCACTCGAAGGGCGGCATGTCGGCGCGGATCTACCTCTCCAGCGCCGGCCGCAAGTGGTCGACCAAGTTCCGCGGCGACGTGCGGCGCTACGTCATGCTCGGGACCCCCAACGGCGGGATCGACGTGAGCTTCGCCTACCCGAACCTCAACTACTGGATCCTCGAGAACAAGAGCGCCGCGCCCATGAGCTGGACCGAGGGGCTCTACTACGGCAAGTGGCTCTCCTGGGAGGACCGCACGATCTACGGCGAGGGGAACCCGTTCCCCGGCCAGAACCAAATGCTCGCGCGCTGGGACGGCCCCTACGGGCGCACCACCCAGCGCGGCCAGTTCGACGTCGACACCACCTACGAGGGCGGGCGCGGCACGGTCAGCGTGAGCAAGGGGATCGACCAGGCGATCAAGGACGGCGGCGACACCATGGCCTACCTGGAGAAGAAGGCGATCGACCCCTCGGTCGAGCTCGCGGTCCTCGCCGGGACGAGCCCCTGGGTCATGCACCTCGTCGGCGAGCGCCGCGCCCCCTCCGACGGCCTCCTGCTCGTGGCCAGCGCGTTCCACACCGACCCGCTGACCAAGCGCGGCGCCAAGCTCCTCAAGAAGGAGACGCTCATGCTGAACCACCTCCAGCTGGTCTACCACCCGCGGGCCAACGACTGGGTGGTCGAGGTCCTCGACCAGGAGTAGCTCCTCCCCCGAGCCAACCGACGCGGGCGGGGCCAGCAGGTCCCGCCCGCGCTCGTTGGTTGGGGCAGGCTCGCCTGCTGCGCCCGCCTCGATCGCGTGTCCAGGCGGGCAGATGCTCTTCACCGCAAAGGGCACGAAGGACGCAAAGGGACGCAAAGGCCGGCTTGGACGGAGGCTTTGCTGGTGAGCCAGGAGCATTGAGCTCCGCCAGGCCCGGGAGCAGCAATCGTGGGGTCGGACACGGCTCGCTCCGGTGGAAACGAAGCGTGGCAGGTGGGCCCTCGGGGACCGTAGAGGTGGAGGGACGCACCTACCGGGAGCAGCAAGCTGCTCCCTACTACAGGCGCCTTGTGGAGTCGGTCACGGCTCGCTCCGCTGGAGCGGGGTGGCGCTAACGATCGCCCTATGCCGATAGGTCGGTATGAGGCGTCGTGTTGGAGCCTTTGGCGGAGTCCTGGCGTTCGCGGTCGTGTGGCTTGGCTCGCCCCGCGACTCGTCAGCACCCCGCCTCCTAGCGTGCCTGAGCGATCGGCGCTGCCCGGAGCCTGTGGGCTGGGAGACCTTGGCGCGTGGGCTCCTGTCGGAGGAGGCGTCGAGTCGCTGCAGTGTGAGCACGCCTCAGCGGATCTGGCGCCTCCCCGCTCACGCACGGTTGCCCCGTGGCGGCACGCTCTCGCTCGTGGCCTTCGACGGGGCCCCTGCCTGCGAAGCCGCGCGCCGGGATCCCCGGGTGCTCGTGCTCGGCCACGCGGCCCAGGCCCACGCCGCGGTTCGCTTGCCCGACAACGCTCAGCGGATCGAAGTCGAGGTCTTGGACGGCGGTGAGGCACGGCTCGTGATCCTGGCGCGCATGGAGCTCTGGCGCGGAGAGGCCGGGGTCGTCGTGGCCTCCTGGGACCCGAGCTCGGGGACGGTCGAGCACGTTCTGGAGACCTGGAACCTGGACTGGGGAGACTTCACCTGGGAGGTCGGGTCGGGCACACGGCCCGCCTGTGGGATTCGACGTGAGGTCGAGGGAGTCGCGATCGATTTCATCCCCATGGGGAACGAATCGCCCTAACTTGCTGCAGTTGATTGAGATAGACCCAGGCCGGCGTGAGCCCGAGCGCCACCCACGGAGATTGCGGATCGCGCACTCCCAATCCCCTTGGCTACCGCACGTTAGAGGTAGGGGCGCAGCTCGCCTGCGCCCATCCCACCCCCGCCGCGGTCCCGAACGAGCGGAGCGGACGCCTTGCGTAGCGACGCAAACCCATACCCCACAACGTCTCCCCAGCCCCTCCCAGGAATCCGACGTTTCCGCTTGCGCTCCCCAGGCCGACCACTAGAATGAACGCTCGTTCGTTCATAGAGCACCCCCGGAAAGCCTCCTCATGACTGTTTTCGTCGCCCCTTCGATCACCAGGCTTGAACGATCGTTCGTGCGTTCCTGGCGCACCGAGCGGATCGCTGGGCTGCACGTGCGCTGGAGCCCGGGCCTCGGGCTGCCGGTCGTCGCGCTGCACGGCCTCGGCTCCGAGGGCGGCGACCTGACCCCGCTGGCGGCGGCGCTGCCCGAGGCGCCCCTGGCCCTGATCGACCTCCCCGGCTTCGGCCGCTCGGGCGGCGT
This sequence comes from Planctomycetota bacterium, assembly GCA_041402045.1. Lineage (GTDB taxonomy): Bacteria > Planctomycetota > J058 > J058 > J058 > JAGQRJ01. The sequence goes on from JAWKSZ010000061.1 coordinate 6,373, forward strand.
GGTCCACAGCATGCGCGCGGCCGCGGCCCAGGTGATCGAGGTCCTCGACGAGCTCAGCTGGGAGCGCCCGGTGTGGCTGGGCTGCTCCTTCGGCGGGCACGTCGCCCTGCGCGCGGCGCTGGACCACCCGACGCGGGTCGGCGCCCTGGCCCTGGCCGACTCCGGCGGCTACGACCCGGCCCCCGCCCCCGAGCTCGGCCGCCGCGTTCAGCGTCGAGGTCCTCGGCGGTCGCGCCCTGGCCGACGTGTCCCGCGCCCTGGACGCCCTGATCGCCCGCCCGAACGCGGTCACCCGCGAGCATCGCGCGCGCCGCCTCGCCGCCCACACCACCGGCGCCGACTACGCCTCGGTGGCCAGCGCCGCGATCGCCGCGCTGCGCGACGACGCCCCCGCCACCTGGAGCAGATCGCCGCCCCGGCCGAGCTGATCCACGGCGCGAGCGACATGCTGGTCCCGCTCTCGCTGGCCCGCGCCGCCGCGCGCCGCCTGCAGCGCGCCCGGCTCACGGTGCTCGACGGCGTCGGGCACCTGCCCTGGCTCGAAGCCCCCGAGGCCCTGGCTGCCTGCGTCAACGACGCGCGCAACCGGGCCGAGTAGACCCACCCCCCTTCCACAGGAGTTCCACGTGGAGAAGCAGAAGAAGACCCCGACCGAGACCTTCGAGGCCGCCAAGGCCACCAGCCAGCAGGTCATGCAGGCCTACACCGACGCCTTCATGGGCGCGGCGACCCGCATGGACGAGCTGACCAAGCAGAACCTGCAGACGATCAAGACGCTCAACGAGCAGACCCTGACCGCCATGCAGCAGACCGCGACCGCTGTGCTCGAGGCCAACGCCACCGCGCGCAAGGCCGCCATGGACATGGCCAAGGCCCCGTTCTAAGGACGACGAACCGGCCCGCGAGGTCTCCCCGCGGGCCGACCCCCACCCCCCTCTCTGGAGAATCGATGATCGTCCCCCACGAGCGCATTCAGAAGATGTTCACCGAGTCCGCCGAGCGCTGGGAGCGCTGGGCCTCCGACTGGTGGAGCGACCACCTTCGCAAGCCCGAGACCCTGACCGGCATGGGCGACATGCTCGGCGCCATGTGCACGATCAAGGAGCGCTGGAACAAGGGCCTCGAGCAGACCTGGGCCCACTGGCGCCTGCCCTCGGCCCTCGACTTCGAGCGGCTCTACGAGCGGATCGGCGACCTGGAGGAGCAGATCGCGCGCCTCGAGGATCAGCTCGAGGAGACCGCCGCCGCCAAGCCCCAGCCGGTGAAGGCCTAGCCCGTGGCCGACGCTGCGACCCTGGACCCCGCCGCCGAGGCTCAGCGCCTGAAGCACGTCGCCGAGGCGACGGTCAAGGCGCTCGAGCTCCTCGCCGGCGCGACCCCCCACGAGGTGATCTGGCGCAAGGGCCCGGTCCGCCTGCGGGCCTACGCGCCCGAGGGTAAGACCACCCGCGCGCCCCTGCTCCTCGTGACCCCGATCATCAACCGCTACCGGATCGTGGACCTGGCCCCCGAGGGCCTGAGCCTGGTCCAGGGCCTGACCCAGGCCGGGATCCCGGTCTACGTCGTCGACTGGGGCGACCCCGCGGTGATCGACCGCGGCACCGACTTCAGCGACTACGTGCTGCGCTACCTGCCCGCGATCCAGCGGGTGGTCGAGGCCCGGCACCAGGTCCAGTCCCTGGACGTGATCGGCTACTGCCTGGGCGGCACGATCTCGGTGATGTACGCCGCGCGCTTCCCCGAGCGCGTCAAGCGCCTGATCACCCTGAACACCCCGGTCGACTTCGCCACCGGGCAGCCGTTCATGGACCTCCTCCGGGAGTGGGTCGACCCGCGCTGGTTCCCGGTGGACCGGATCACCGAGGCCTTCGGCAACATGCCGGGGCGCCTGATCGCCCAGGGCTTCGTGTGGCCGACCCCGGTCGGGTCCGCGCTGAAGTTCGTCCGCGCCTGGCCGCGCTTCGAGAGCGCCGAGTTCGCCGACTTCTTCAGCGTGCTGGAGTCGTGGAACCAGGACTCGGTCGACGTCCCCGGCGCCGCCTACCGCACGCTGATCACCCAGCTCTACCGGCAGAACGACCTGATCGAGGGTCGGATCACCCCTCCGCGGCCGCCCCGTGCGCCTGGACGCGATCCGCTGCCCGGTGCTCGTGGTGACCTGCTCGGGGGACACGACCTGCCCGCCCGCAGCCGCCCGCGCGCTGCTCGAGAAGGTCTCGACCCCCAAGGCTCAGCGTGAGGAGCTCGCCCTCAAGGGCGGGCACATCGTCCCGATCGTGGGCAAGAAGGCCCCCGAGCGCTTGCACCCCGGACTGCTGGAGTTCTTGGAGCAAGCAGTGAAGCTCTCGCTCGCCCGCTCGCGCACCCCGCCGACGTCGTCTCGAGCCATGGCCCCATGCGCGTCCTGCGCTACCGGCCCACGGCTCGCGGCGAGCACTTCGCGCGCCCCGTGCTCCTCGTGCCCTCGATCATCAACCGGGCTTACATCCTCGACTTGCGCGAGGGTCAGAGCCTGGTGGGGCACCTCCTGGAGCAGGGCCACGACGTGTTCCTCGTCGACTGGGGCGCGCCGAGCGCGGCGGACGCGCACCTCGACCTCGAGGGCTACGCCGTGCGCCTGCTGCGCAAGGCGATCCGCGACGCGCGCCAGCAGAGCGGGGCCGACGCGGTGCACCTCTCGGCTACTGCCTGGGCGGGACCTTCGCCCTGATCGCCGGCGCCACCGGCGTGGCCGGGATCGCCACGATCTGCGCCCTGACCACCCCGGTCGACCTCAGCGACCCGGGCCCCCTCGGGACCCTCACCGACCGCCGCCTCGTCGACGTCGAGCGCCTGCTCAAGGCCTACCCGATCGTCCCCGGCGGCGCGCTGTGGACCACCTTCCAGGCCCTCGACCCGGTGGGGATCCCGCGCAAGTACCGCGTCCAGGCCGGGCGCAAGCAGGACCAGGAAGCGCGCGAGCGCTTCGAGGCCCAGGAGGCCTGGCTCAACGACCCGGTCCCCATGACCGCGCGCGTGCTCAAGGACATCGTCCACGGCATGTATCGCCAAAACGGCCTGGCCCGCGGTGAGCTCACCGCCGCCGGTCGTCCGATCGACCTCTCGCGCGGGACCCAGCCCGTGCTGAACCTGATCGCCACGAAGGACACCCTCGTGCCCCCCTCCTGCTCCTACCCCCTGGGCGACCTGTGGGGCGGGCCGGTCACCGACCGCGAGTTCGAGGCCGGGCACATTGGCGTCACCGTCGGCTCGCGCGCCAAGCGCGACCTGTGGACGGCCACCCACGAGTGGCTCGCCGCCCACCAAACCACCAAGGAGCTCGTCTCATGATCGCCACCTTCCAAGCGGCCCTCAGCGCCCACCCGCTGGCGTGGTCCCTGTTCGGCGTCTACCTCGCCTTCACCTTCTGGCTGGCCTACCTGGGGCACAAGCGCACCAAGTCCTTCGAGGACTTCGCGGTCGGCGGGCGCTCCATGGGCCCCGGGCTGGCCGGCATGACGCTGGGCGCCTGCCTGGCGAGCACCGCGACCTTCGTGATCAACCCGGGCTTCGTCTACGCCTACGGCGTGCCGGCCCTCGTCGCCCTGACCCTGCCCCTGTTCGGCGGCGTGTTCGCCGGGCTGGCGGTGCTCGGCAAGGGCTTCCGCGAGCACGGCAAGCAGGCGACCACGCTCCCGATCTGGATCGGGCAGCGCTACGGGAGCCAAGGGCTCCGCGCCTGGTTCGCCCTGCTCTCGATCCTGCACGTGTTCTACGTGGTGCTGATCGTGGTCGGCGCGGCGCTGGTCATGAAGAACACCATGGGCCTCAGCTACGGCATGGCCGTGGCGACCGTGGTCTGCGTGGTGTTCAGCTACGTCTGCTTCGGCGGGACCTACGCCCACGCCTACACCAACACCGCCCAGGGCGCGGTCATGCTCGTGGTCGCGGCGCTGATCTTCGTGTTCGCCCTCGCCGCGATCGGCGACCCCTCGACCGCCCTCGAGCAGCTCGCCGCCCAGGACCCCCAGCTCACCGGGCTGGTGCACACCAAGAGCCCCTTCTACACCACCCTGTTCGAGGTTCTGGTCTGCCCGTTCGTGATCGGCTTCGCCCTCGTCGCCCAGCCGCACCTCCTGCTCAAGACCCTCTACCTCAAGGACACCAAGGACCTCGTCGCCTTCGGCGCGACCGGCTTCGGCTGCTTCGTGGTGTTCAGCCTGGTGCTCTTCGGCGGCCTGGCGGCGCGCCTCGAGTTCGGCGGTGAGCTGGCCCAGGACGCGGCCATGAGCAAGTGGCTGGCCGGCGCCTTCCCGAGCTGGCTGGGCGCGGTGGTCTGCGTGGCGATCCTCGCCGCGGCCATGTCGACCCTCGACGGGCTCCTCGTCGCGGTGTCCGCGATCGTGGGCGGCGACCTGGTCGCGCACCCGACCGTCGCCGAGACCCTGGGCGTGGCCCCCGAGCGCCGCAACGCCCTCGCGCTGTGGGCGGGCCGCGGCACGATCGTGGTCCTGGGCGTGATCGCCTGGGTCGTGGCGCTGAACCCGCCGACGCTGGTCGGGATCTTCGGCACGATCGGCACCTACGGGCTGCTCGTGGCGAGCCTCCCCGCGGTGCTGTTCGGCGTGCTGCTCAAGAACCCGCTCAAGTCTCGCGGGATCTGGGTCGGCTCGATCGTGGGCCTGGCCGTGCACCTCGGCCTCTACTACAGCGGCTGGTCGATCAACACCGGCCTGACCGCGACCCTGGCGCTGTTCGCCGCCCTGCCGGCGACCTTCGTCGCGGGCTGGAGCCCCGCCCCGGCCGAGGCCGCCTGCGAGGACGAGCCCACCACCCCCACCCCGTCGCAGCGCCTGGTGGCTGCCTAGTTCTGATTTCATGGGGGCCTCTCCGAGGCCCCCTCGCCCCACCGCCCAACCCACCCTGGAGGTCGTCATGTCCCTTGGAGTCTGGCTCGAGAAGTGGAACCGCTTCGGACCGGAGCGTATCGCCCTCGTCGACGCCGCCAGCGGCCGGCGCCTGAGCTACGCCGAGCTCCACGACCGCACCCAGCGCCGCGCGCTGTGGCTGCAGGAGCGCGGGGTCGGCCCCGGCGACCGGGTGGCTTGGACCGCCAAGAACGAGCCCGAGTTCTTCGAGCTCCTGTTCGCCTGCGCCCGGCTGGGGGCGATCCTGGTCCCCGTGAACTGGCGCCTGGCGGCCCCCGAGGTCGAGTGGATCCTCGGCAACTGCCGGCCCACGGTGACCGTCGGCGCCGAGGAGCTGAAGCTCGAGCTGGACATGCGCGGCCCCACGCCTCGGATCCCGGCGGCGGCGGTCGAGGACGCGACCCCGCTCATGATCCTCTACACCTCGGGCACGACCGGCCGCCCCAAGGGCGCGCTCCTGACCCACGGCTCGATCACCGCCAACAGCCTGAACACCACGATCGCCTGCGACCTGCGCGCCGACGACAGCACCGTCACCTACACGCCCCTGTTCCACACCGGCGCGGTGAACGTGCTCTCGCTGCCGCTCCTGCACCGCGGGGGCAAGGTGGTCCTGCTCCCCGGCTTCGACGCCGAGGCGATCCTCGAGTGGGGCGCCCTCGAGCGCTGCACGATCCTGTTCGGCGTGCCCACGACCTTCGAAATGCTGCGCGACACGCCGGGCTTCGCCCAGGCGGACCTCTCCGCGGTGCGCTTCGCGCTCTGCGGCGGCGCGCCCTGTCCGCTGGGCCTGATCGAGGACTACGCCGCCAAGGGCGTGGTCTTCCGTCAGGGCTACGGCCTGACCGAGGTCGGCCCCAACTGCTTCTCGCTGCCGCCGGAGGACGCGGTGCGCAAGGCAGGGACCGTGGGCTTCCCGGTTATGCACTGCCTGGCGCGGGTCGTCGGCGCCGACGGCGAGGACGTGGCCCAGGGCGAGGTTGGCGAGCTGTGGCTCAAGGGCCCCCACGTCTGCGGCGGGTATTGGGAGAACCCGGACGCCACCGCGGCGGCGCTCAAGGACGGCTGGTGGGCCACCGGCGACCTGTTCGAGGTCGACACCGACGGCTACTTCCGCGTGGTCGGGCGCAAGAAGGAGATGTTCATTTCGGGCGGGGAGAACGTCTACCCGGCCGAGGTCGAGCAGGCGATCCTCCAGCACCCGGCGGTCAAGCAGTGCGCCGTGCTCGGCATGCCCGACGCCACCTGGGGCGAGGTCGGCTGCGCGTTCCTCGTGCTCGACGCCGGTCAGAGCGTGACTCAGGACGAGCTGCGCAGCTACCTCCGCGAGCGGATCGCGGGCTACAAGGTCCCCAAGGCGGTGCGCGTGCTCGACGAGCTGCCGCAGACCGCCTCGGGCAAGGTCTCCCGCCCCGAGCTGCAGAAGCTCCTGCCCCAGCCCCAGGAGGTGTAGCGTGCTGCGCTCCGTCAAGGTCCTGCTCTGCCTGGCGGCGCTGTGCGCCGCGCCGACCCTGGCCCTGGACGAGGTCGTCACCAAGCGCGTGTTCCGCCAGGCGAACTTCACCTTCGCGAGCGGCGAGACGATCCCCGAGCTGCGCCTGGGCGTCGAGACCTACGGTCGGATCAACGACACCGCCGACAACGTGGTCCTGATCTGCCACTTCTTCGCCGGCGACAGCCACGCCGCGGGCAAGTACCCCAACGGCCGCGTGGGCTGGTGGGACGAGCTGATCGGGCCCGGCAAGCCGATCGACACCGACCGCTATTTCGTCGTGTGCACGGACCTCTTGAGCGGCATGCTGGTCAAGGTCGACACGGTGGTCACGACCGGCCCTCGCAGCCTGGATCCGCGCACCGGCGAGCCCTACGGCCCTCGCTTCCCCCAGGTCAGTTGGCGCGACCAGGTCGCCGCCCAGCGCGCGGTGCTCGACGCCTTCGGCGTGCGCCACCTGAAGCTGGTGACCGGACCCTCCATGGGCGGCATGCTCGCGCTGCAGTGGGCGGTGACCCACCCGGGCTACATGGACGCGGTGCTGGCGGTCTCCGCCCCGATCGAGTTCAGCGATCAGGAGCGCCTCGGCTTCCAGAGCTCCGGCGCGGCGATCCGCTCGGACCCGCTGTGGCTGTTCGGCGACTACCTGCGCTACGGCGTCGAGCCGGACTACGGCATGGCCTGGGCGCTCTACGGGCTGAGCGACCTCAGCAACGGCGAGGCCTTCTTCCTCCCGTTCCGCTGGGGGACCTACCTGCGCGAGGCCCGGCGCTACGACGCGAACCACTACCTGCAGACGATCAACCTGCACACGGCCTACGCCCTCGGCTCCGAATACGGGAGTATGCAGTTGGGCATGCGGCGGATCACCGCGCCGGTGGTCCTCCTCGGCTCGGAGGACGACGACTTCATTTCCCCCGACGACCTCGAGGACGCCGCGTCGTCCCTGCGCGCAGCGGGCGTGCGGGCGCAGCGGGTCCTCTTCGCCGGACAACACGGGCACCTGAGCTGCCTGGAAGACCTCGACGAGCTCGCGGCGCCCGTGCGCGCGGTCTTGCGCTAGAGAACAGAAGAGACCAAGGAGTCACACCATGAAGTTGGAAGCAGTCAAGGCGATCGTCACCGGCGCCGGGAGCGGCATGGGCCGCGCGTTCGCCCTCAACCTGGCGCAGGGCGGGGCCTCCGTCGTCGTCGCCGACGTGTCCGCCGAGGGGATCGGCGAGACCCTGACCCTGGGTGCGAACCTCCCCGGCAAGCTCTACGCCTGCGAGGCGGACGTGAGCTCGGAGGAGAGCGTGACCGCGCTGATCAAGCGCGCCGCCGAGGACATGGGCGGGCTGAACGTGCTCGTCAACAACGCGGGGATCTTCCGCGACGGGCTCCTGGTCAAGGTCGACAAGACGTCGGGCAAGGTCGAGAAGACCCTGAGCCTCGACGCCTGGAACAAGGTGCTCGCCGTCGACCTCACCGGGCCCTTCCTCTGCACCCGCGAGTTCGCCAAGCAGGTGATCGACTCGGGCACCGACCGCTCGGTGGTGATCAACATTTCCTCGGTCTCCCGCGCCGGCAATCGCGGCCAGAGCAACTACTCCGCCGCCAAGGCCGGCCTCGTGGCCGACACCAAGCTCTGGGCCGAGGAGCTCGCCCGCTACGGGATCCGCGTGGGCGCCGTCGCCCCCGGGTTCATCGAGACCCCGATCCTGCAGGGCATGCGCCCCGACATGCTCGAGGCCATGGTCAGCCAGGTCCCCATGCGCCGCGTGGGCAAGCCCGAGGAGATCTACCAGGGCGTGAAGTTCATCATCGAGTGCGACTACTTCACCGGTCGCTGCCTCGACATCGACGGCGGCCTGCACCTGTAGGCCTCCCAGGGGCGGGGCAGCCTGCCCCGCCCGCCGCACCGCCAGGTGTGGAAATGCGTGCCGTCGTCGGTGAAACGCGCCCCCGTCAGGCCCGGTCCCAGCGACGGCACGCATTGAGTTTAGGGCTGCCTGCCGGTGGCTCGGAGACTGCTTTGGAGAGGCCATGATCCAGCGCACCGCCCTCACCTCGCTCCTGATCCTGCTCGCCGCCCTCAGCGCCTTCGCCCAAGGCCTGGAGGAGCTGGCCCCGACCCCCACGGCACGGCACTACCGCCTGACCGAGGACGCGAGCAGCGACACGGCGCGCTTCGACCTCGACCTGCCCAAGACCCAAACCCCGACCGGCGGGTTCCCGACGGTGGTGATCGTGCCCGGCCTCGGCTGCCAGGCCGAGGACTACTCGATCGTGCGCAAGCGCCTCGTCGACGAGGGCTACGCCGTCGCCACCTTCGAGTGGAAGGACAACGAGGACTACGACGCCAGCGACTGGGACGCGCGGCTGGAGGTCATGACCGACCTGCTCCTGGCCGAGGACCAGGCCGCCCAGAGCGCGCTCCGCGGCCGGATCGACGAGGACCGGCTGGGGATCCTGGGGCACTCCCTCGGCGGCTCGGTGGCGGTCGTCGCCGCGGCCCGCGACCGGCGCTTCAAGGCCCTGGCGGTGTTCGGGCCCGGCGGGCGCGAGACCGACTTCCTCGACCACGCCGACCGCCTGCGGCTTCCGGTGATCGCGATCGACGGGAGCTTGGACAAGGTCACCCCGCCGGACGAGGCCAGCGGCGTCGTGCTCGAGCGCGCAAACACCCGCTACACCGCGCACGTGATCATTGCCGACGGCAGCCACCCCAACTGCCCCGCCGACTTCAACGCCGACTACATTCGCGACTCCGGACGCTTCGTGTGGAAGGCCATTCCCTTCTGGCCCTTCTACACCTACGCCTACGAGTTCCCGATCATTGAGGGCGTGACCCCGCTCCCCGGTCGCACCCAGCGCGCGATCGCGTTCCCCTACCTCGTGGGATGGTTCGACCGCTTCGTGGCGGGGGACGCGAACGCGCTGGACGTCGTTGCCCGGGGCGAAGACGAGCTGGCCCAGGGCAAGCTGACCCGCGCCAGCTTCAGCGCCGCGGTCAAGGGCACCGTCGGCGTGACCGGCGGCCTGGGCGGGCAGTAGGCCTCGCTCACCACTCCCCGGCTTCGAGGGACGCGAGCTCCCGCCGATCGAGCGGGTCCTGGTCTGCGACCTGCTGCACGGCGACCGCGCTCCCGACCACGTCGCCTCGCGCGTGGCGCGCGCGGGCGATCAACGCCCAGGCGTCCGCGCGCTCTCCCGCGCTCAGGGCTTGCGGCGCCTGGAGGGCGCGCTCGGCGACGACCTCGGCCCGAGCGGGATCCTCCTGCAGCAGCGCCCGCGCCAAGAGGCGGGCGACGAGGGCCTGCACGTCGGGGGACAGCGGCTCGAGCTGCGCCGCCGCCTCCAAGAGCGTACGGGCGGCCTCCGGCTGGCGGGCCCGCCACCCCGCGCGCGCAGCGGCCACCCCGGCCAGGGCGGCCTCGTCCAGGAGTCCCTGTCCGGCGAACACCTGCACCAGGGTCCGACCCTCGCTCAGGCCCTGCCGGGGATCGTCCTGGCGCAGCCGATCGAGTCGCCCCAGCACCGGGCCCATGCCGAGCTGCACGCTGAGCAAGACCTCGGGGTCGATCGCCCGGCCGACCTGCTCGAAGCCCGGGGCGAGGCGCGCGAGCGCCGGTCGTTCGCGCAGCTCGCGGGCGGCCAGCGCGTGCTCCCCCAGGAGCGCGCGCGCCAGCGCGAGCTGCACCCGCGTCGTGTCCGTGTCCGGGAGCTCGAGCTCGTCGGGGCCGAGCGGACGCCGCTCGCGGCGCGCGAGCAGCGCGAGGCACAGTCGTCTCGCCAGCACGGGGTCCCGCACCGGCCCCTCGCACAGCAGGAAGTCCTCGATCGCGGTGTGCAGCGTCCAGTCGGGAGGCAGCGCCTCCTGCTCGGGGGTCACGTGGCCGACCCGCGCGCGCAGGACGTCGGTCGCCGCGCGCTGGAAGCCGAGGGCGTAGCACAGCCGCGCCGTGAGCGCGGCGAGCACGTCCGACGGCCGCGGCTCCGCGTCCAGCGCGGCCACCATGCTCCGGCGCGCCTGGAGCGGGTCGACGTCGTTGCGGGCGAGGCGCACGAAGTCGCGGAGGATTCGCAGGCGAGGGTCGTCCGGGGCGCGCAGCTCGAGGGGGATCAGGCCCCGCTCGAGCGCGTCCAGGACCGACGCTCCGGCGGCGCCGGCGAAGAGCTCGAGGATCAGGCGCTCGAGGGGGGCGAGCTCCTCGGCAGACACCGCCGGCGGGGGCGGTTCGACGGGCGCGGGCGGGGGAGGTGCGACGGGTGTGGGGGGCGCGGCGGGCGCTGGCGGAGGAGGGGCCTCACCGCCGAGCCACACCGCTCCGGCGACCGCGAGTGCGCCGCACGAGACGAGCCCCAGGACCCACGGGACCCAGGCCGCGACGGGCCGGGATCGCCCGTCCTCGGCCGCCTCGACCCAGGCCTCGAGGGCCTCGGCCAGGGCCACGCCGTCGGCCGGGCGCTGCTCGACGTCCCCCGCCAGGGCGCGCAGGCAGAGCTCGGCCAGGGCCGGCGGCACGTCGGCCAGCTCGGCCGGCGACGGGCACCCGCCTTGGACCACCGCGTCGACCAGCGCGTAGACCGAGGGCGCCTCGTAGGGCCGGCGCCCGGTCAGGCACAGGTAGAGGATCACCCCCAGCGAGTAGACGTCGGCCCGCGGGTCGAGCTCTTTCAGCCCCAGGAGCTGCTCGGGGGCCATGTAGGCGGGGGTCCCCAGCACGTCGCCGGTGCGGGTCATGGAGCGCTGCAGCGAGCGGTCCCGGGCCACGCCGAAGTCGGTGATCCGCGAGGCGCCCGTCGGGCTCGGCCAGGATCACGTTGGCCGGCTTGAGGTCCCGGTGCAGGACGCCCTGGCGGTGGGCGAACCCTGCGGCCCGCGCGAGCTGCGCCACCAGCTCCACCGCCTCCCGCAGCTCGGGGTGCGGGTTGCTGCGCAGCCAGGCGCCCAGGGTCTGTCCGCGGCAATACTCCAGGACGAGGTAGGGCAGGCCCTGGTGCACGCCGACGTCCAGGACCCCCACGATCCCGGGGTGCCGCAGCTTGCTCGCCACAGCCGCCTCGAGCTGGAAGCGCGCCAACGCCGTCGGGTCTGGGGCCTCCAGCAAGACCTTGAGCGCGACGGGGCGCGGGTCGCCCTCGCGCTCGGCGAGGAACACCGCGCCCATGGCGCCGCGGCCCAGCTCCCGCAGGAGCCGATACGGTCCGATCCTTCCGCGCGGCTGCATGCCGTGAGCCTACCGCGCGCCGACGCCACGCTCCGTACGAGTTGGGTCAAAGCGGACTACTACCGCGCGCGGAGCGCCTGCCACGTGGCGTAGACCAGGAGCGGAGCCAACGTCGGGATCAGGAGCGCGTAGGTCGGGAGGCGCTGGCTCACGACCACGAACACCCCCCCCATGAGCCCGACGAACAGGACCAGGGCCAGAAGGCGGCGAGGTCGACCACCGGTCTCCTGGAGCGAGCAGGAACCCGCCCTCGACGGTCTTCGCGGCGACGGGATCAGCACCTGCTCGCGGGTGACGCTGCGCAATGGGGTCAGGCAGCGACCGCCGCCAGCTCGTCGACGCAGTCCAGGTGCGCTGGGGCCTGACAGCCGGGGCACACCGCGACCTCCTGAGCGCGGAACTTGCCCAGCGCCTCCTTGCACAGGAGGCAGCGCTGCTCGTGGGTGACCTGAACCTGGCGCACGCGGATCGCCATGGCGTGAGGGTAGCCCGGTCGCAGGAGGCGTGCCGGCCGTCTGGTGCGCGGGGCTAGCCGTAGAGCGCCATGGCCCCGGTGGACGCCAGGCCCAAGACCGCGCCGAGCGCGCTAGCCCAGCGCTCCCACCCCGCGTGGCGATTCGTCCAGAGCGCGGCCAGCCCGATCAGAAGGCCGATCCCTGGGAACGGGCCTAACAGGACGCTGCACACGGCGCCCAGGGGGCTCCCGGAGCCGCCCTGGCGCGGGCGCGAAGGGCTGTCGACGATCAACATGACCGCACCTGCACAGACCCCCAGGCCTGCGCCGAAGCCCAACGCGAACATGGGCCGCGTCGGGTCCACGCCGAGTCCGAGGCCCGCGCCGCAGAGGGCTCCGACGGGCAAGGCCAGCTTCCGCGGGATCTTCGTTCGAGTCGTGTACACGGGGTCGTTGATCTCGTGCGGCGCCATGGAGGCAGCCTATCCAAGACGACGGTTGGCGCGCCAAGCCCTCCCTCGCCTGGCGCGGGGGCCGGCGGCACACTGGCCGCATGAGCGATCGGCACCTGGCTCAGCTCCAGCGCGAGTGGGAGCGCTCGCGGACCTTCGAGGCCGACGTGGCCTGCCTCCGCGCGCGGCTGCGGCTGGGCGACCTCAGCCGGGCCCAGCTCCAGCACGCGGCCGACCACGGCCACATGGGGGCGCGGATCGTGCTCGCGGATCGGCGGGTCCCCGTGGACGAGCCCAACCCTCGCGACCCCTGGCTCCCGCTCTCCACACTGCTCGAGTATGGGGCCTTCGCCGGGGTCTCGAGCGAGCTGGACTTCACCTGGCGCTTCCCTGGGCCCTTCTTGATCGCGTCTCCCATCCAGGGTCCCCGGAGTCCGGTGCATGCGATCCCCCACGGCCGGCCCTGGACCGTGGGGTCGGGCTACGGATCGCCTGCGGATCTCGTGCTCTCCGGCCTCGGCCGTGGGGAGCGGTTGCACGCGGCGTTCGTGGCGACGTCCGCGGGGCTGAGCCTGACGTGCCACTCGGGGGACGTCAGGATCTCCGTCGGCGAGCAGACGCTCCGAGTCGGCGAGGCCGTCCCGGTCTTGCCGGGCCAGCCGATCCGCATGGGAGACGACGTGTTCGAGCGGATCGACACCCCCGAACTCTACGCCCTCGCGCTCGGCTGCTCGTCCCCGTCCGAGTGAGTGCGGCCTGCTACCAGCGCCGGGAGCGCCAGCCGCTGTTGTTGAAGAAGCCGTACCAGAAGGCGTCCTGCTTCCACCCCGCGGCCACGGCCAGGACGAGGCCGATCGCCGCCGCGAGCTTGAACGTCCCCCCGCCGTAGTAGCCCGCGGCCCGCCCCACGAGGAGCATGGCGAAGGGCACGAAGAAGATCACACCGCAGCCGAAGTGCAGCAGGCTGAACTGGTCCCAGGCCCGGGCGAGCACGCCGGGGAGCTCCAGGGGCTCCTCGACCCCGACTGCGCGCGGACGCGGCGCGGCCGCTCGACCAAAGCGCCGATCCCGCGCCCCGAGGAACTCGACCCGCTCTGGCTCGGGGTCCGAGAGGAGCTTCCCCTGGCAGCCGAGGACGGCGCAGGTGCGGCCCAGCTCCCGGGTGCACTCCAGGTGGTAGCGCGTAGCGCACACGGGGCAGGGGCAGCTGCGTCCCGAGACCTCCTGGTGGCAGAGCGGGCAGCGCTGGGTGTCGGAACGCGGGTGGACGTGGACACGATTCACGCCGCGAGCCTACGCCCTCCCCGCCCGGGCTCCATTCCAATGCTCCGTCCCCATTGGAAGCCGAACCCTCAGGCGGGCCCCTCGTAGAGCGCGGCGATCTGCAGGTAGCGCGGGTCGGGGCGCACGTGCTGCAGCACGTCGAAGGGGTCGTAGGCGATCCCCCCTGCGTAGCTCTGGGAGACGAGGTCCAGGATCGCGTCGCGCTCGTCGGCGCTGAGGATCCCCCGCTCGACCGCCCGGGCGAGGGCCGCGATCTCTGCCTGGCACCGCGGGTTGTTCAGGGACCCTCCGCTCGCGCGCTCGCGCGACGTGTGCACACTACCTGGAGGAGGTGACGTGGCGGACTCGCGAGAGCGGGCGAGGGAGCGCGACGCGCAGAGCGGAGACGAGGGCGCGCGGCTGGCGCTGGGGCGCTCGCTGTGGCGCAGCGGTCAACACGCCGAGGCCGTGGAGGCGCTCCAGATCGGGAGCCGGCGCCACGGCAGCGCGACCGGCGAGCTCCTGGTGGAGCTCCTGGGCCAGCTCGCGCCGGAGCAGCGCCGGGCCTTCGCGCAGCCGCTCTCTGTGATCGCCCGCCACCACGACGTCGCCCTCGCGCTGCTCGTGGAGTCGCTGCCCTCCCTCGCCCGGCTCGAGGGCCCCGAGGACGAGCTCCGCCGGCTCCAGCGCTGGATCTGCCGCAACGCGCTGCACCAGCGTCCGCTGCGGCTGCTGGGCATGCGCAATCCGGTTCAGGCCGCGGTCGCCGCCTGCGTGCACGACCTGCGCCAGCGGCCCGGGTTCTGCCTCCGCCAGAACGTCGTCGCCCCGGGGCTCGAAGCCCACTACCTCGAGCTCGCGTTGGCTGAGGGGCGCTGGGCGACCGTGTGCCTCTACGAGCTGTCCCACAGCCACTACGAACGCCTGCTCGAGCGCGCCCGCGCCGCCTGTGCCGCCCACGGGGCGAAGCTGATCCTGGGGGCCCGCAAGGACGCGTGGGACGGCGCCCGGTTCGGGGTCTTCGACGGCCCCGAAGTCACCCTCGAGGAGGTCGGGGTGGCGCGGGAGCCCGGACCGCTCGAGCTGTTCGAGGACCTGCTCTACGAGAACGCGCGCGAGGAGCCCGAGCTCCCCGAGGACCTGCGTCGCCAGATCGCGCGGCAGGGTCGCGGCGCCGAGTTCCTGCCCCTACTCCACGCCGCCCAGCGCACGATCCAGGTCGGCCGCGACGAGGGGCGCTCCTGGGCCGACGCGGTGCGGATCGGCCTGGCGCGCTGGCTGTAGCCCGGGGCCTACCGCCGGCGACGAACTCGTGCCCCGCCGGCCGAAGCTCGGCGCGCTCCTGGCGTGGTGTTTGCACGCCCCGCGGCGGGACCGGTAGGCGCGGTTCGTTCGCCTGGAGTGGGACGCCCGTGTCCCGTCGCTGCGCGCCTCGTCCCGGGAGGTGCTGTGACGTTCGACGACTTCCTCGAGGGCTGGGCGGCCGCGGCCACGACGACCGCGGGCTTGTTCTGGACGGCCTTCTGGGCGTTCTGCCTGGGCTACCTGATCAGCGGCATGATCCAGGTGTTCGTGACCCGCGAGCGCATGCGGCGCACCATGGGCGAGGCCGGGCCCAAGAGCGTGGGGCTGGGGACCTTCTTCGGCTTCCTCTCCAGCTCGTGCTCCTTCGCGGCGCTCTCCACGACCCGCGCGCTGTTCGCCAAGGGCGCGGGGCTGATCCCCGCGCTGGCGTTCCTGCTCGCCTCCACCAACCTCGTGGTCGAGCTGGGGGTCGTGATCGCGGTGTTCCTCGCCTGGCAGTTCGTGGTCGGGGAATACCTGGGGGGGCTGCTCCTGATCGGCTTCATGTGGATCCTGGTCAAGCTCACCCTCCCGCAGAGCCTCGAGGACGAGGCGCGCGAGCGCGCCCAGACCGACGCCGCCGAGGACGAGCCGGAGGACCTCCCCGACTGGCGCGAGCGACTCATGAGCAAGGACGGGTGGCGCAAGGTCGCGCGGGCCTACGTCGGCGAGTGGCGCATGGTGTGGAAGGACGTCGCGATCGGCTTCACCGTCGCCGGCGCGATCGCTGCCTTCGTGCCCCGCGCCTTCTTCGAGACCCTGTTCGTCGGCTCGGGTCAGCAGGACCCGCACCTGGGGCAGGTCGTGCTCCAAACCCTCGTGGGGCCGGTGGCGGCGTTCTTCACGTTCATTGGCTCCATGGGCAACGTGCCCCTGGCCGCCGTGCTCTACGGCAACGGTGTGAGCTTCGCCGGGATCATGGCCTTCTTGTTCAGCGACCTCGTGGTGTTCCCGGTGCTGCGGATCCAGGCCAAGTACTACGGCTGGAAGATGGCCCTCTACATTCTGGGCGTGTTCCTCGCGGTGCTCGTCGCGGCGTCTCTGGCGCTGCACTACGGCTTCGAGCTGACCGGCCTGCTCCCCAGCGGCGAGGGCGTGAAGCAGGTCAGCGAACGCAGCTACTTCGCCGTCGACGCCACGCTGTTCCTCAACGGCGCCGGGCTGCTGCTCAGCGGAGGATTCTTTGCCTGGGCCCTCGCGACGCGGGACGACCCGGGCGAGGGCGGCGGCCCGACCCTGGGCGAGCGGGTGCTGTTTTGGCTCTCGCTCCTGGCCTTCGCCTGGCTCGCAGGGGGCCTCGGGGTCGCCGCCTACCGCGGCGGCGCCCTGCACGGCTAGTCCACGAACACCCGCTCGGCGGCGGCGTCGGGGATCCAGCCCTCCTCCCCGTCCGCCAGGCGGACGCGGACCCAGCCGGGGGCCCGGGCGCTGGACTCGAGCTCCTGGAGCTGCAGACCCGCAGGCAGCTCGCGCAGCGCGCCGAAGGCCTCACCGTCGCCGCGGCGGAGGGTGGCCGAACTCAGGAGCACCGCGGGGGCGGGTCGGGTCGCCGTCCACAGCAACGAGCCGCCGAGGGCCAGGCTCACGACCAGCGCGCCCGCGGCCGGCAGGCGCAGGCGAGGACGACCCCAGGCAGCGGCGAGCAGGATCCAGGCCAAGGGCCAGGCCAGGAGGAACGCCGCGCGGCGGCTGGCGAAGCTCGCCGGCCCCAGGCTCAGCGCCGCGAGCGAGCGCGCGCCGGGGTCGAGGGCCTGGGCGCGCGCGCGCCACAGCGCCGCGGCGCCCGGGTCGTGGGCTGCGGCGGCCTCGTCGGCGCGGGCGACTCAGGCTGCTGCGCTGAGCGGGCCGGGCTCCGCGGGGGCGCTCGGCGAAGCCCAGGCGACGCCGCAGGCGATCAGCGTCAGGGCCACGGCCCGACGCAGGGAGGTGACTACAGCCATGGGTCCAGCTCCTTGAGCAGGAGGGCAGGCCCTCCAGGGCCGCCGCCGAAGGCGGCGGCGTCGAGGGCGTCGAGGAGTCGCGCACGCGCGCGCGCAGCTCGACCGGGACGTCGCGGGTGCAGAGCGCCTCGTCCACGTCACGGGCGCGGGCTCGCGCCCTCGCCCGAGGCGCTCCCCGAGAGCGGCCAGCAGCGCCGCCCGGGCGGCGCCCGGCTCGCTGTCGAGGGCCGTCCAGGGCGTCGCGCCAGCGACGACGAACCGCGCTCCGCGCGCGCCCTCGGCGCCAGGCGACGAGGGCCAGCGGCCAGCCGAGGGCCAGGAGCGGCGGCGCCAGGGCCACGGCGGTCAGGGTCCCGTCCCAGCGCGGGGCGCGCAGATCGGCGGCGAACGCCCGCCCTGCGGGGGCCGCGGGCTCGGGCTCGGGCTCGGCCGCGGGAGCCGCGACCCCCACGGCGTCGGCGGCGGTGACCGCCTCCACCGGCAGGACCTCGAGCGGCAGCGGCGCGCTCTCGGCCACCACGTAGGCGCCGGACGCGGGGTCGTAGGAGGGGAACGGGATCGCCGGGACCTCGTGCACCGCCTCGCTCCGCGGGCGGAGGGTGAGGGTGAACAGCTTCGCGTCGCCGACCACCCGTCCGGGGTCGCCGCGCTGCACGACGTCGAAGTCGCGGGTCAGCGCCGGGACCTCATGCCAGGCCGGCGCTTGCAGCGGCTCGAGGAGCCCGCTCCCGCGCACGCTGAGGGTGACGGTCAGCGGGTCGTGGGCGTTGACCCGCCGCGTCGGACAGGAGGCCTCGATCGTGTAGCGCCCGATCGCCCCGCTGAAGCCGGGGGGGCGGCCGGCGGTGGGCAGGGGCTCGACGCGGTAGCGCACGTCCGGCGCCTCCGCCGTGCGCTCCTCTGCGCCGCCGCGGTCGAAGCGCGAACGCGCCGGGCGCTCGACGGCCACCGTGGCCCGCGCGCCGAGGTCGATCGTGCCCTCGGCGCGGGGCGTCAGCTCGAAGGCGAAGCGCAAGGCGTAGTAGGCCGCGCCGTCCTCGAGCGCGCGCCCTTGCTGGAGGTGCAGGCGGGTCCCGTCCTGGAGCTCGAGCACCTGAGCCTCCCGCGCCGGGTCGGCGGGCACGCCCACGACGTCGAGGTCCGGGTCGTCGAGGAAGCGCAGGCCGAGCCCGCGCAGCGCCGGGCGCCCGCCGCCGAACAAGTCGGGGACGTCGAGCCCGGCGAAGGGGTCGTGCCCGAAGGCGCGCTCGAACAGCCCGTCGTCGAAGAGCGAGCGTCGCTCGGAGCGCGCGAAGGGCCGGGGGCTGAGGAGGGTGTAGGTCACGCGGAAGGGCACGCCCACGGGCCCCCCAGCCTCGGCCTCGACCTCGAGGGACAGGCCGTCGCCGGTGCTCGGAGCGCGCACGACGACCGGCTCGAAGCTCAGCTCCCGACGTTCCCCGTCCTCGGTGACCAGGGTCAGCGGGCCCAGGGCATAGGTGCCCGGGGCACGCGGGTGCAGGCTCCAGCCGACGCGCAGCGCGTCGCTGCGCGCGCCGTTCAGGACTTCCACCCGTCGCCCGAGGGAGCGCGGGCCCTCGACCCGTAGGCCGGGGTCCGCCGTCAGCTCGAGCTGCTCCAGGGGGACGTCGAGGTCGACCAGGTCGACGGCGATCGACACGGGCTCGCCCAGGAACACGACCTCGGGCGGGGGCTCGGCCAGCCGCAGCTCCACGGCGGAGGCCGCGGGGGCGAAGGTGGCCGCCACGAGCAGGGCGGGGACGAGGCTACGCATGAGGACTCCTCTCGGTGTCGGGGAAGGGACGGTCGCCGCCGCAGGCGGCGCGGCAGAAGCAGCCGCAGCGAACTCGACGGGGCACGGGCGCACCTACCAATCCCGCTCGACGCGACGGGCGCGACCGCCGTCGCCTTCGACCTGCTCGGCCGCCTGCCGGCGGCGAGCTTCCATGAGTTCGATCAGGCGTCGGGCCGACTCTGCGTCGAGCTTGCCCTGGATCACGCCGTCCGGGCGGTAGGTGGGCTCCTCTCCGGGGGCCGCACCCTGGGCGTCCTGCGGGTCCTGGAGCTGCGGATCGCGCGGATCCTGGGACTGCGGACCCTTGGACTGCGGACCCTGAGACTGCGGACCCTGAGACTGCTGATCCTGGGACTGCGGATCCTGAGACTGCGGATCCTGGGACTGCGGATCCTGGGACTGCTGATCCTGGGACTGGGGGTCCTGCTGGAGCAGGATCCGGTGGATCGCCTCGAGCGCTTCGACCGCGAGGGCGTGAGCCTCTCGGCCCGCAGCCGCGTCGCCTCCGGCGAGGGCGGCCTCGGCGCGCGAGGCAGCCTCGCGCAGCGCGGCTCCCTCCGCCTGGAGCTGGGTCGCCTGCTCCTCGCTGAGGGCGCGGGGCGGCGCGGCGCCCTGGTTCGGGGTCGCGGGCGCGGCCTCGATCGCCTGACCGGGGTGGGCCTCGGCGAAGGCCCGACTCAGCGCCTCGAGGTCGGCGGCGTCGGCGCGGGCCGGCGTCAGCGCCGCCTGGCGACCGAGCACCTGCTCGCACAGCGGGAGCAGCGGGCCCGGCTCGGCGCCCAGGGTCTGGGCCACCCCCAACGAGTAGCCTCCGGCCGCGGCGTCTTGGACCGGCGCGTCGCGTTCGAGGAGCGCGCGCCCCAGGGCCTCGGCCGAGCGCGCCGCGCCGGCGAGGGCCTCGTTCGGGCCCAGGGCGCCGAGCACGCGCGCCGCGTCCTCCAGGGTCGCGCGCTGGGCGCGGGCGGCGGCGAGTTGCTCCCGCGGCGGCAGCCCGCGCCACGACGCGAGGGCGTCCCGCGCGGCTTCGGCCTGGGCGAGCTGCGCGCGCAGCGCCGCGGCGCGGTCGGCAACCGCCGCGCGCAGGGCCACCTCGCGGCCGGCCTCGCGCAGCGCGTGGACCTCGGCCAGCGCCTCACGTCGCCGCAGCTCCATGGCCTCGGCGTCGCGGGTCCGTCCAGCCAGGGTGGCCAGGTGCCCGGCGCGGGCGAAGGCCTCGGACGCCGCCTGCAGCGCGGCTTCGCGCTCGGCCGGCTCGCCCTCAGGGGCGCGCGCCTCGGCGATCCGCGCCTCCGCCAGGGCTTCGTGGCAGCTCGCCAGCAGCCGGGTGGCCGCGTCGGCGAGCGCGGGGTCGTGGGACTGCGCGCTCAGGGGCTCGAGCAGCGGGATCGCCGCCGCGGGGTCCCCGAGCTCCTTGTGCGCCCACGCCGCGTCGTAGGCGCAGAGCGCGCCCTCGCCGGCCTGGAACGCGGCGGCGGCCGCCTCCAGGTCGCCGGCCTCGGCGGCGGCCAGCCCGGCGCGGAGGCCGCGGGCGGAGTCGACCGCGGCCACCGTGGACTCCTGAGCCTGGGCGGGGGCGAGGGCGGCGCAGGCCAGGGCTGCCGCCGCGGCGACGCCGACCCCCGGGCGCCGCGGGGCGTGGAACCCGCGCAGCGGGCGCAGGAGCAGCGTCTCGCGTCGGGGGAGGAGCCAGCTCGCGGCGAACAGGGCCAGGGCCAGGGCCAGGAGCGGCTGATACAGCTCGTCGTAGACCACGACCTCGTCGGTCAGCGCGCGACCCTCCTCCCCGGCGATCGCGTCGGCGTAGAACCGGGCCAGATCGACGTGCTTGGTGCCCACCGGGAGGTAGGCCCCGCGCTCGGCGGCTTGGGCGACCTGGGCCAGGAGCGCGCCGTCGAGGGCGGTGCGCACCCGCTGGCCGTCGTGCTCGACGTAGCCAGTCAGCCGCCCGCCGGCGTCCCGCAGCGGAATCTCGGCCCCGTCGCCGCCCAGCCCGAGCACGAACACACCGACCCCGGCCCGGCGGGCGAGGGTCGCGGCCTCGACGGCGTAGCTCTCCTGGTCCTCACCGTCGGTGATCACCAACAGGTCCGCGGCGAGCTGGCCGCGGCTGGCTTCGGGGTTCGCCAGGTCCACCCCGAGGACGTCGCCCAGCGCCTTGCGCAGCGCGTCCCCCAGGTGCGAGCCGCCCACCGCGACCGCCTCGGGGCCGAGGCCCTGGAGCGCCTGCTCGAAGGCGGCCGCGCTCGGGGTCAGGGGGCAGGCCACGGCGGCCTCGCCGGCGAAGGCCACGAGCCCGATTCGCTCGTCCCCCAGCGCGCGGGCGAGCCCAGCTAGCTCGAGCTTGGCGCGCTCCAGGCGGTTAGGCGCCACGTCCTCCGCCAGCATGGAGCGGCTCACGTCCAGGCACACCACGAGGTCGCGCCGGTCGAGGGACACCTCGCGGCGCTCGGGGTTGGCCCGGGGCTGGAGCAGCGCCAGGAGCGCGCACACCCCGCCCAGGCCGAACAGCCCGGTCTTGAGCGCGTCGCGGCGGCGAATCCGCGCCAGCTCGAGGGCGGGCGCGCCGAACCGCGTGAGCACCCCGCGGCGCCGACGCGCGGCGAACAACGCCAGCGCCAGGGCCAGCCCCAGGATCCACACCAGGTGCAGGCGCGCGTCGAGGCCGGCGAAGTGAAGGTCGTCGAGGGCGATCACGGGAGCCTCCTGAACACGGTGGACTCGAGGGCGCAGGCCGCGCACAGCGCGCACAGACCCAGGGCCAGGGGCAGCGCGAAGCGCTCCTGGAAGGTGGTGGTCTCGACGCGGCCGAGCTCGATCCGCTCCAGCGCGTCGATCCGTTGGTAGACGGCGTCGAGGGCCGCGCCGTCGCTGGCGAAGAACGCCGCGCCGCCGGTGGTCTGGGCCAGCTCGCGCGGAGCCTCCATGCGCCGGGCCAGCTCCTGGTCGTCCAGCGGCACGCGCACCCGCTCGCCAAAGGGGGTCACGAGCTCGCGGGAGCGCTCGCAGAACAGAATGCTGTAGACCTTGACCCCGTTCTCCTTGGCCAGCTCGGCGGCGGCGCGGGGGTCGACCCCCGCGTTGTTCTCGCCGTCGGTGAGCAGGATCACGACCTTGCCCGCGTCCGCGCCGTCCGCGTCGGCGCCGGCGCCGGCCGCCGCGAGGGAGAGCACCGCGCGGTTCAGCGCGTCGCCGATCGCGGTCGCCGAGAGCGGGTTCTGCGCCGCGGCCTCGCGGCGGTCGAAGGTCGGGCGCCGGGCGGCGTCCAGGAACGGCGCCACCGGGCGCAGGGCGTCCACCGCCGCGAGCAAGGGCTCCGGGGAGGTGACGGGGGGGCAGGCCTCTTCGGGGTGCCGGGCGAAGGCCACGAGCCCCAGCAGGTCGCCGCGGCGCCCGGGGCGCGCGTCGTCGCCGGCCACGAAGCGGGCCACGGTCTGCTTGACCACGTCGAGCTTGCTGCGCTCCTGCCCCGCGGCGTCCTCGATCGGCTCGTCCATGCTCGCCGAGCGGTCGAGCACGAGCCCGATCGCCAGGCCCTGCTCCTCGACCCGGGTCCGGGCCAGCCCCTCGCGGGGGCGCGCCAGGGCCACGAGCAGCGCGGCGAGGCCGAGGGCCGCCAGGGCTCCGGGGGTCCAGGCCAGCCGCGCGCGCCAGCCGCGGCGGGCAGGGAGCCCGCGCAGGCTGGACCAGGCCAGGCGCGCGCCGCGGCCGCGGCGCCGCCAGCGCCAGAGCGCGAGGGCCAGGAGCGGCAGCGCGCCCAGGAAGGCCCAGGGGGTGGCGAACTCGAACCAGCTCACGAGGTCCTCCTCGGGGTCTCGGCGAAGGCGTGGGGCATGGCCACCGCGACCGGCGCGGGGCTCGGGTCCTCCGCGGGCTCCGGCGCGGGGCGGGTGGCCTCGACCGCGCGCTCCACCGCGTCCCGGGCCTCGAGGGCCACGGACGCCGGCGCCCGGGCCCCCGCGAACTTGACCGCGTCGCCGAGCGCGGTGAGCGCGGTCAGGTCCGGCTCGAGGTGCCGCAGCCGCGGCGAGCGCGCGATCCGGTCGAGCAGCTCGGCGCTGGTCTGGGCGTCGCAGGGCCAGGCGAAGCGCGCCCCCAGGTAGTCCCGCAAGATCGCCACGAGCCGGGTGAGGTAGGCCTCGACCTCGCCCCGGGGGAGGTGCCCCGCGGCGTCGAGGCGCGCCAGCGCGTCGAAGGCCAGCTCATGGGGGGCCCGCGGCGCGCGCCGTCGGCGCCAGAGCAGGAGCGCGCCGCCGACGAGGGCCAACGCGCCTAGGGCCGCGAGGGCCCAGGGCCAGCGCGGGGCGGGCCCGCCCAGGAGGCCCGGGGCCGCCGAGAGCTCGCGCGGCGCGTCGGCGGGGGCCGGGGCGACCTGCACCTCGAGCGGGGGGAGCACCAGGACCTCGGACTCCGGCGCCGCCTCAGGGCCGTGCAGCAGCCAGCGCGTGCGCAGCGCGACCGCGCCCGGCCGCAGCGGCTCGAGCCGCGCGCGGCGCTCGAGCACCTGGCGGCCTGCGGCGTCCGTGCGCGCGTGGACTGGGTCGAGCTCGAGGACCCCCAAGCCGTCGAGGTCCGCGGGCTCGAGGGGCGGGAGCGCGGCGGCGTGACCGGGGGGCACGACGAGCGTCTCTCGGAGCTCGAGCTCCTGGGTCAGGTCGCAGGCGTCCTGCGAGAGCGTGAGGGTGTGGGTCAGCGCGCCGTCGCTGGCCTCCCGGGTCAGGGGCGCGGCCTGGGCGGCGGCGACGGCTGCGACGAGCAACAGCGGGAGCAGGCGGCTCACGAGGCCCTCCGGCGACGGGGCGCCCGCTGCCGGGCGCGTTGGTAGAGGAAGCGGCGCAGGTCCTCGAACCAGTCGCGGTCGAGGGCGAGCTCCAGGGTCTCGACGCCGGCGCGGCGACAGACGCCCAGGGCCCGCCCGCGCTCGGCCTCCCAGGCCGCGGCGAAGGCCCGGCGCGTGCCCGGGTCCGAGGTGTCGACCAGGGCCTCGGCCCCGGTCTCGGGGTCGACCAGGGTCACGAGCCCCAGGGCGGGGGGCGCCTGCTCGGCGGGGTCCGTGGGCAGGAGCGCGAGGGTCTCGTGGCGGCTGGCCAGGCGCGGGAGCGCGCCCTCGACGTCGGTGCCCAGGAGGTCCGAGACGAGCACGACCAGCGCCCGCCGGCGGTGGACCTTCTCTAGGTGCGACACGGCGACCGAGAGCTCGGTCCCGCGGCCCTGGGGGTCGCAGCTCGCCAGCTCGCGCAGCAGGCGCAGCACCTGCTTGCGGCCCTTGCGGGGCGGGAGGTAGCCCTCGACCCGGTCGCTGAACAGGAGCAGGCCCACGCGGTCGCGGTCCTGGGTCGCGGCCAGCGCGAGCAGCGCGCTGAGCTCGAGGGCCACGTCGAGCTTGCCCTCGGCGCCGCTGCCGAAGCGGCCCGAGGCCGAGACGTCGACGGCCAGGATCAGGGTGCGCTCGCGCTCCTCGCGGAACGACTTCACGAAGGGCTCGCCGCTGCGGGCGGTGACGTTCCAGTCGATCGCGCGCACCGGGTCGCCGGGCACGTAGTCGCGGACGTCGTCGAGCTCCATGCCCTGGCCCTTGAAGGCCGAGCGGTAGGCGCCAGCGAGCTGCTCGTCGACG
The DNA here is from genome assembly GCA_041402045.1 of Planctomycetota bacterium. Taxonomy (GTDB): domain Bacteria; phylum Planctomycetota; class J058; order J058; family J058; genus JAGQRJ01. The sequence continues at coordinate 30,847 of JAWKSZ010000061.1, forward strand.
AGGCGCCGGCTCGTGAGCTCGAGGCGGCGCAGCCGGCGGCGGAGGTCGGGGTCGATCACGGCGGACCTTTCGGGTGGAAGGAGCCGCGGCCCGACGGGGGAGACCGTCTCCCGGAGCGCCGGGCCGCGGTGGGGGTAGGGGGAGCGACTCGGCGCGCGGGACCGCCCCGCGCGCCGGGCCGCCGGAGGAATGCCTAGGGCACGCGCACGCGGGTGAGCACGCGGGCGACGAGGTCGTCGGCGGTCAGCTCCTGGGCCTCGGCCTCGTAGGTCGGGGTCAGCCGGTGGCGCAGCACCCGCGGGGCCACGGCCTTCACGTCCTCGGGGGTCACGTAGCCCCGGCCGTGGAGGAAGGCGTGGGCGCGGCTGGCGCGCAACAGCCCGAGGGTCGCGCGGGGCGAGGCCCTGCACTCGGCCAGACCCTCGAGGTCCACGCCGTAGGCTCGAGGCTCGCGGGTCGCCTGCACCAGGTCGACCATGTAGTCCTTGACCCGGCCGTCGACGTAGATCTGCTCGACGACCTTGCGCGCGGCGAGCACGTGCTCGAGGTCGAGCACCGGCCGCAGCGCGTGGGGGTCGAGGGCCCCCGGCGTGCTCGCGCGCTCGAGGATCTCGCGCTCGTGGGCCCGCTGGGGGTAGTCCACGGTGACCTTGAGCAGGAAGCGGTCGAGCTGGGCCTCAGGCAAGGGGTAGGTGCCCTCCTGCTCGATCGGGTTCTGGGTCGCGAGCACGAGGAAGGGCTTGGGCAGGGGGTGGGTCGTCTCGCCCAGGGTCACCTGCCGCTCTTGCATGGCCTCGAGCAGCGCGCTCTGGACCTTGGCGGGGGCGCGGTTGATCTCGTCGGCGAGCAGCAGGTTCGTGAACACCGGGCCGTGGCGGGTGGTGAACTCGCCGTCCTGGGGCCGGTAGATCAAGGTCCCGACCACGTCCGCCGGGAGCAGGTCGGGGGTGAACTGCACGCGCTTGAACTCGCCGTGGACCAGCGCCGCCAGGCACTGGACCGAGAGCGTCTTGGCCAGCCCGGGGAGGCCCTCGAGCAGCACGTGCCCGTCGGCGAGCAGCGCGAGCAGGAGCGACTCGAGAAGCTCGTCCTGGCCCACGATCACGTCGCGGCAGCGCTCGTGGACCTCGGTCCAGCGGGCGGCCTCGATCGCGACGTCGGGTCCCTTGGGCTTGAGGTGGATCAGGCTGGACATGGGCGCCTCCTGCGCGGGGTGGGTGTTCACCCGCCTAGGAGCAACCCCGAGGCCCAGGGCTGGGGCGGCGTAACCCCTCCGCGCGCCGAGGTCCGGCCCTGGCACCCCGACAGCCTGTCGCGGTGGCCGGGCCGGGGCACCCGTCAACCTGTCGGGCCCGATCCGAGGGAGTCGCCGCGGAAGCTCCGCCTGGGCGCGGGCAGCCCCCGACGCCGGGGAGAGGACCACGGAAGACACGGAGGGGGTCCCGAGCCTGGGTCAGTCGTTGATCCCGTAGTCCTTCAACCTGCGCTGGAGGGTGCGCACCGAGATCCCGAGCTGCTCGGCTGCGGCGGTGCGGTTGCCCGCGTGGTCCTCGAGGGCGCGGAGGATCGCGGCGCGCTCGAGCTCGGCCAGGGTCTGGGGTCCGGCGGGCGTCAGGGGGTCGGGGGTCACGTCGCGCAGCGCGCGGGGGAGGTCCGAGGCGTCCAGCACGTCGCCGGCGGCCATGACCACCATGCCCTCGATCGTGTGCTTGAGCTGGCGCACGTTGCCCGGCCAGTCGAAGGCCTCGAGCCGGGCCAGGGCCTCGGCGGTGAGCTCGGGGGCGGGGCGACCCGCCCGCGCCGCGGCCTGGCGCAGGAACAGGCTGGCCAGGAGCGGCACGTCCTCGCGCCGCTCGCGCAGGGGCGGCACCTCCAGGCGCACCACGTCCAGGCGATAGAACAGGTCTTCGCGGAAGGCGCCGGCGGCGACCTGCTGCGCCAGGTCGCGGTGCGTCGAGGCGAGCACCCGCGCGTCGACCTCGAGCTCGCGGTCGCTGCCCAGGGGCGTCACCCGCCGGGACTCGAGCACGCGCAGCAGCTTGGCCTGGAGCTCGAGGGGCATGTCCCCGATCTCGTCGATCAGGAGCGTGCCCCCAGCCGCCGCGCGGAACTTGCCTTCCCGGCGCTCGTGGGCCCCGGTGAACGCGCCGCGCACGTGGCCGAACAGCTCGCTCTCCACGAGCTGCTCCGGGAGCGCCGCGCAGTTGATCGCGACGAAGGGGCCGTCCTTGTGCGGGCTCCCGGCGTGGAGCGCGCGGGCCACGAGCTCCTTGCCGGTCCCGCTCTCGCCCTGGATCAGGACCGTCGAGGGCGCGGCGGCGGCGCGACGGATCCGCTCGCGCAGCGCGCGCATGGCGGCGCTCGTCCCCAGCAGCTCGCGCCCCACCTCGGCGTCGGCGGCCAGCGCGCGGGCGAGCTGCGAGCGCTTGCACGCCTGCTCTACGACCTCCAGCAACTCGTCGGCCCCCGCGGGCTTGGGCAGGTAGTGAAACGCGCCGTGCTTGAGCGCCTGGACCGCGAGCCGCTCGTTGCCCTGGCCGGTGAGCAGGATCAGGGGCAGGTCCGGCGCGCGGCGGCGCACCGCCTCGAGCAGCTGCAGCCCGTCGAGCTGGGGCATGGCGAAGTCGCTGATCACCGCCGCCAGCCCGGGGTCGAGCTGCTCGAGGGCGGCGCGGCCGTCGCTCACCGCCACGACCTCGTAGCCCTCGGAGCGCAAGAGGGCGGCGGTGGCCTCGCGGCTGCTGCGGTCGTCTTCGGCCAGGAGGATCCGCGCGCTCATGGAGGGGCTCCGGGGAGGGTGACCCGGGCGGTGGTGCCCCGGCCCGGGGTGGAGTCGAGCTCGATCGCGCCCCCGGCGCGCTCGAGCAGCCGGCGCACGATCGCCAGCCCGAGGCCGGTGCCCCCCTCGCGGAACGAGACGAAGGGCTCGAACACGTGGCCCAGCTGTTCGGGGTCGATCCCCGGGCCTTGGTCGGCGACCTCGAGCCGCAGGCCCGGGGGCGCCGGGGTCACACGCAGGGTCACGCTCCCCGCGCGCCCGCTCGCCTCTCGCGCGTTGCCCACCAGGTTCAGGAGCACCTGGCGCAGGGCCGGGGCGCCGAGGGCCGAGCGGGCGCCCTCCGCCGAGGGGTCCACCTCGAGCTCCAGGCGCTCGCCGGGCTCGAGGGCCGCGCGCTGCTCCTCGACCAGGTCGCGCAGGGTCGCCGCGACCTCGACCGGCTCCGCCGGCTCGAGGCCCGCGCGGCCGAAGCTCAGCACGTCCCGCGCCAGGCGCTCCAGGCGCAGGACCTCCTCCTCGACCCGCTCCACGGCCTCGGCGGCCTCCGCCGCCGGGGCGGCGTCGACCCCGCGCAGCTTGCGACGGGCGAGGCCGAGCTGCATGCGCATGGCGTTCAGCGGGTTTCGCACCTCGTGCACCAGGCCGCTGGCGAGCTGCCCGACCTCGGCCAGGTGCGCGCTGCGGTGGGCCGCGCTGGCCGCGCGCTGGGTGGCCCGCAGCTCGCGCCAGGCCAGCCCCGCCATGAGGCACAGCACGCCGACGACCAGCGCGCCGGCTCCGGCCACGCTCCAGCGCGCGGCGCTCCCGCGAGGGGCGAGCTCGTCCGAGAGCCGGTCCTCGGAGAGGCCGAGGTGCAACGTGACGTGCCGCGACGCCCCGTGCCAGGCCACGGCCAGGTCGCGCCCGGCGGGCCCGGGGGCGACCCCGACCTCGGGGCCCACGGACCGCGGCGGCAGGCCTTCGTCCCCCGAGCCCGCGCGAAACAGGACCTTCCACTCCGCGTCGCGGACGACCGCGTAGCGGTAGTGCAGCTTCGAGCCCACGACCCGTTCGAGCTCGCCGGCGACGTCCTCCGACGCGTCGGGGGCGTCGAGGCGCTCGCCGAGGCGCTCTCGCAGCCGCAACAGCTCGGCCCGAGCTTGCTCGAGGGCCTGGACCTCCGCCGCGTTGCTCGCAGACTCGCCGGCGTAGAGCGCGAGCAAGGCCAAGCAGCCCGCGAGGGCCAGCAAGGTCCCGAGCAGCAGCAGCCGCAGCCGCCGGCGCAGGCGGTCCCAGGAGGGCCCCGATCCGTCGACGTGGCCAGGCGCGCTCATGGGTGCAGTCTACCGGCTTCGGGAGGTTCGACGCCCTCGGCGCTCACGGACGCGCCGCGCGGTATAGAATCGTCGCCCACGAGGCCGAGCATGACCGAGACCCAAGACGCCCCCGCTCCCGCCGCTCCCGCCGCTGCAGGCGGCGTGCAGACCGCGCCCTGCTACTCCTGCGGCTCGACCCGGGGGGAGCCCGCCGGCTACCGCTGGTGGGGTCCTGGCGCGCTCATGAGCGAGGTGCGCTGCCTCGACTGCGGCGTCTACTATAACGCCAAGAGCGGGCAGTCGAACGGCCCCTGGATCCTGTGGTGGCACATGGTCGTGTTCCTCCTGGGCGCGTCGGGGGTCGCTGCGTGGCTCTTGCTGCAGGGCTGAGGCTCGCCGTCGCCGGGCTCGCGCTGGGCCTGGCGCTCTCCGCCGGCGGCTGCCGCTCCGACGGACCCCGCGATCAGGGCCCGCGTCCGGAGCCCGTGGCCCCGTCTCGCGGTCAGGTCTACGAGGCGATCCTGCGCTTCGGCGACCGGCTGCACGTGCTCTACCGCACCTGGCCCGCGCACCTGGCGCGCTCCGTCGAGCACCCGGAGCTGCCCCTGGTCGAGGTGCGCGAGGTCGAGAACCGCAGCGAGCTCGAGGACGTCGACCTCCAGACCCTGGGCTGGGAGCTGAACCAGCAGCTGCGCAACCAGGGCAAGCTCTGGCTGCTCAGCGACGAGCCCACCGCGGTGGCCTCCCACGGCGGAGCCGCGCCGCCCCGACTCGGCGAAGGGGCGACCCACGCCGGGCTCGTGATCCAGCCCTGGGTCGACGCCGCCGGGCGCTTCTGCTTCCTGCTCGAGGACGCGGTCAAGGAGCAGACCCTCGTCGTCGCGCGCAGCGACCCCCCGGAGTCGTCTGGGCAGTAACTTCAGGCTCTGCGGGGGCCAAGGCTGTCAGGCTGGCAGACCGGGCGATTGCGCTCGCTCGACTTGGGTCCGGCATGGGATCTGCGGTGTCTCTCTCGAAACCCCACCGGGGAGAGAGGAACACCATGCAAGACCGCCTGACGATCAAGTCCCGTGAGGCCCTCGTCGCTGCGAACTCCATGGCCCAGAAGAACGGCCACGCCGAGCTGGGGCCCCTGCACCTCCTGTTCGAGCTCGTGCAGCAAGAGGACGGGATCGTACGCCCCCTGCTCGAGAAGCTGGGGGTCGCCCCGCAGCAGGTCGCGGCTGCCGTGACCGGCAAGCTCTCCAGCCTGCCGCGCACTCAGGGCAGCAACTCCCTGGGCATGTCCCGGGAGCTGCAGAACGCGCTGGAGGAGGCCGACAAGCGCGCCCGGACCATGGGCGACGAGTACGTGTCCACCGAGCACCTGCTGCTGGGCCTGCTCTCCACCCGCGGCGCGGCCCAGGACGTGCTCAAGCAGGCGGGCGTGAACGAGGCCAGCCTCATGCAGGCCCTGAAGGCGGTCCGTGGCAGCCACCGCGTGGTCGACGAGTCGCCGGAGGGCAAGTACCAGGCCCTCGATAAGTACTGCCGCGACCTGACCGGGCTCGCCCGCACGGGCAAGCTGGACCCGGTGATCGGGCGCGACGAGGAGATCCGCCGCGTGACCCAGGTGCTCTCGCGGCGCACCAAGAACAACCCGGTGCTGATCGGCGAGCCCGGCGTGGGCAAGACCGCGATCGCCGAGGGCCTCGCGCTGCGGATCGTCGCTGGCGACGTGCCCGAGGGCCTGCGCGGCAAGCGCGTCATGGCCCTCGACATGGGCCAGCTCGTGGCGGGCACCAAGTACCGCGGCGAGTTCGAGGACCGGCTCAAGGCGCTGCTGCGCGAGATCGAGGACGCCGGCGGCGAGGTCGTGCTGTTCATAGACGAGCTGCACACCGTGATCGGCGCCGGCAAGGCCGAGGGCGCGCAGGACGCGGCCCAGCTCTTGAAGCCGGCCCTCGCCCGCGGCGAGCTGCGCTGCATTGGCGCCACGACCCTGGACGAGTACCGCCAGTACGTGGAGAAGGACAAGGCCCTCGAGCGCCGCTTCCAGCCGGTGTTCGTGGGCGAGCCCAGCGTGCAGGACACGCTCACGATCCTGCGCGGGCTCAAGGAGCGCTACGAGGTCTACCACGGGATCCGGATCCAGGACGCGGCGCTCGTCGCCGCGGCCCGGCTCTCGCACCGCTATATCGCGGAGCGCTTCCTGCCCGACAAGGCGATCGACCTGGTGGACGAGGCGGCGAGCGCGCTCAAGATCGAGCTCGACAGCATGCCCACCGAGATCGACCGCCTGCAGCGCAAGATCCAGTCCCTGGAAATGGAGCAGCGCGCCCTCGAGAAGGAGAAGGACAAGGGCAGCCGCGAGCGCCTGGAGAAGATCGAGCGCGAGCTCGCCGACCTGCGCGAGGAGCGCGCCGGCCTCGTCGCGCACTGGGAGCAGGAGAAGGGCGAGATCGAGCGGGTGCGCGGGCTCAAGGCCAAGATCGAGGAGGTCAAGGTCGAGCAGGAGCTCGCCGAGCGCCAGAGCGACCTCGGGCGCGCCTCGGAGCTGAAGTACGGGACCCTCCCCGCCCTGGAGAAGGAGCTGGCCGAGGCTACCCAGCGCATGCACCAGAAGGGCTCGCGCCTGCTGCGCGAGGAGATCGGCGAGGCGGACGTGGCCAAGGTGGTCGCGCGCTGGACCGGGATCCCCGTGGAGCGCATGCTCGAGACCGAGCGCGAGAAGCTCCTGCGCATGGAGTCCCGGCTCGGCGAGCGCGTCGTCGGCCAGAAGGAGGCCGTGGGCGCCGTGGCCGCCGCGGTCCGCCGCGCGCGGGCCGACCTCCAGGACCCCAACCGGCCCCTGGGTTCGTTCCTGTTCCTCGGCCCCACCGGCGTGGGCAAGACCGAGCTGGCCAAGGCCTTGGCCGAGTTCCTGTTCGACTCGGACGAGGCCATGGTGCGGATCGACATGTCGGAGTTCATGGAGAAGCACGCGGTGTCGCGCCTGATCGGCGCGCCTCCGGGCTACGTGGGCTACGAGCAGGGCGGGGTCCTGACCGAGGCGGTCCGCCGGCGGGGCTACACCGTGGTCCTGTTCGACGAGATCGAGAAGGCCCACCCCGAGGTGTTCAACACCCTGCTCCAGGTCCTCGACGACGGGCGCCTGACCGACGGTCAAGGCCGCACGGTGAACTTCAAGAACACCGTGGTGATCATGACCTCGAACCTGGGCACCGAGCTGATCCAGGCCGGGACCCAGCCGGACGGCAGCGTGACCGAGGAGACCCGGCACAAGGTGTTCGAGGTGCTGCGCCGCGCGTTCCGCCCCGAGTTCCTCAACCGGATCGACGACACGGTGATCTTCCACACGCTCTCCCTCGAGCACGTGGAGCAGGTCCTCGAGATCCAGGCGCAGCGCCTGCGTGACCGCCTGGCCGAGCGCAAGCTCAGCCTGGAGCTGACGCCGGAGGCCAAGCGGCTGCTGGCCAAGGCCGGCTACGACCCGACCTTCGGCGCGCGCCCGCTGAAGCGGGTGCTGCAGAAGCGCCTCCAGGACCCGATCGCGATCGGGATCCTCGAGGGCAGCTACCCCGAGGGGTCCACGATCGCGGTCGACGTCGGCAAGGACGGCGAGCTCGTGTTCCAGGGGGTCCGGCCTCGCTCCGTCGAGGCCTAGGCGATTCACGCCGGCCAGGCGCGCCCGCTCCCGCGGGCGCGCCTGCGCCGTGTACGACGAGGTGCCCCTTGCGGTTGCTGTTGCTCTTGCTCGTGTGCGTCGCCGCGGCCTTCGCCGCGGACCGCGCCATGCTCGCCCTCGAGGCCCGCGGCCACGTCTACTGGCGTCGCACCAAGCCCGACGGGAGCGGCGCGACGGAGAGCGCGCTGTTCAGCCTGCGCTCCTTCGTGGAGCCCAGCGTGCGCCACGTGCAGGAGGCGCAGGAGGGGCAGGCGGCCGAGGACGAAGACCCGAGCGAGGACGACCTCCCGCCCGGATTCACCGCCGACGAGCGGCTCATCGGCTGAGGCCCGCGGCTGGTTCCGCCTCGCCGCTACCTACTCCATAGGAGATCTGGCGCACCTCGTTCGTGACGAAAAAACTCGATCGTCCGCATCGTGAGCGACGAGCAACGTAGTCGTCAGGAGTTGCGTAGCAACTCCTGGCGATCGAGGGGGTCGCCGAAGCCGACCCCCTCAGACCGGAGCGGATTTCAACGGGCTGCTAAGTCTCGGAGCGCCATGGCCGCGTGGTCCTGGGTGACCCGATCGTCCTCCACGGGGGTCGACCCTCAGGTCAGAGATCGCGATCGTCCTCCACGAGGGTCGACCCTCGTGTCGGGAGATCGCGATCGGCCGGGAGTCGACCGCACCAGGTCGGGAGATCGCGATCGTCCTCCACGGGGGTCGGCCTCCAGGTCGGGAGATCGCGATCGTCCTCGTCGACCCTCATGTCGGGAGATCATGATCGTCCTCTAAAGGGGGTCGACCTCAGGTCGGGAGATCGCGATCGTCGCCACGGTCGACCCTCGTGTCGGGAGATCACGATCGTCCTCCACAGAGGTCGACCCTCACGTCAGGAGATCGCGATCGTCCTCCACGAGGGTCGACCCTCACGTCAGAGTCCCGCTCGTCTTTTCCGCGCCGGTCGCTCTAACCCCAGTCGCTCGCTGGTGTTCCGCACGAGCCCGCGCTCCGCCACGAGGAGCGCGTCGCGCGCGACTGGCGGCGTCTGCGTGACCGCTTGAGCAAAGGGTTACGTGTCGCCCTGAGGTCGCCGGGAGGATCTGGCGAGCTGTAGCGGTCAGGGCGAGGGCGTCAGCCCCTCGCCAGGAGCGAGCACGGCCTTCGCGTAGACCAGGCGACCCCTGGCACGAGGAGCCGAGCCCGCCGCCTCGCCTGCACGTGACCCGTCGACGAGGGGTCCCCGATCACCGCCTCGCTGCACGAGGGTTGGTAGCCTCGACAGGGTCCATGAGCGCGTCAAACCCCTGTTCCTGACCTTTTGTGCGCTGTGGCTCGCCGGCGTGGCGGCCTCATCTGTCCCGCGGACCTGGGCGATCGTGCTCCTGGCCTGTGCTTCCCTCTGGTGGGGCTCGGCACCTACGACCTGCTCCAGCGCAGAACACGATCCTGCGCAACTTCCCCCTCGCGGGGCACCTGCGCTACCTCGCCGAGTCGATCGCCCCCGAGATCCAGCAGTGAGCTTTCATAGAGCGCCACCTGGAAACGGGACCCCGCTCACCCGCAACCATCGGACGCAGGTGTACGCCCGAGCCAGGGGGAGTCACCGACCCACCCCTACGGCACCGAGCTCGAGCTCTCCACCGCCCCTACCAGGGCCTGGCCCACAGCCTCTACCCCGTGGAGCCCCTGGACCAGCCGCCGCGGACGGGTCGGCAACGACCAGTGCAGCCAACCCTACTCCCGCAACTGCTCAACGTCTCCGCCATGAGCTTCCGGTTCCTTGAGTCCGACTGCCGTGCGCCCTGGCGGCAGGCGCCAAGGGACGAAGGGTTCTACCTCAACACGGGCGAAGGCTCTCTGTCGCCCCACCACCTGTCCGGGGGCGGGGACCCTGAGTGTGGCAGATCGGCACGGGCTACTTCGGCTGCCGGACGGAGGACGGCGAGTTCGACCCGGAGGCGTTCCGCGAAGGCCACCCACCCGCAGGTGCGCATGATCGAGCTCAAGCTCTCCCAAGGGGCCCAAGCCCGGCCACGGCGGCGTGCTCCCCGCTGACAGAACACCGAGGAGATCGCCGAGGTCCGCGAGGTCGAGCCCCACACCGTCGTGCTCTCCCCGCCCCGCGCACTCCGCGTTCCAGGACGCCTCCGGCCTCGCGCGCTTCCTGGCGCGGCTGCGCGACTCTCGAGGGGAACAAGCCCGTGGGCTTCAAGCTCTGCGTGGGCCGCCTCGACGAGCTCGACGCTGTTCGCGACGTTCGTCGAGCTGGACGTGATCCCCGACTTCGTGACCGTGGACGGCGCCGAAGGCGGCGAACGCCGCGCCCGCCGAATACTCGGACTCGGTGGGCCTCCCGCTGCGCTACGCCTTGCCGCGGGTGCACGACCTCCTGCGCCAGCACAGGCTGCGCGACCGGGTGCGCCTGATCGCCCAGCGGGAAGATCGTGACGCCCTTCGACGTGCTCCAGGCCCTGGCCTGGGCGCCGACCCTGCAACGCCGCTCGAGCGTTCATGCTCTCGATCGGCTGCATTCAAGCCCTGCGCTGCGACACCAACAAGTGCCCGTCGGGGTCGCGACCCTCGACCCGCAGCTCTACGAGGGCCTGATCCCCGAAGGTCAAGCGCCACGGCGCGCCGCCAACTTCCAGCGCAAGACCCTCGAGGCCACGTGGGCATGTCCGCCGCCGCCGGCGTGCGCGACCCCGCGAGATCAGCCAGTTCGTCGAGCACGCGGCCGAGGGCGACCCGGCCGCTGCCCCTGTTCCCCCACCCCGCGGCCGGACGTCGGCGCCTGCGGACTGACTCCCCGGAGAGCCTTAGCTGGCGCCGACGACGCGGTGGACCCCTCCGTCGAGCGGGCAGGGTGAACGCGGACCGCTGCGGCGACGCATACACTCTCCGGGTGGACCGGCGGATCCAGGAGCTGGACGACGCTGGCGGGCTTCGGAGTCGACCGAATCTCGCGGCCTACCTTCGCGCGCGGCACAGCAGGGGAGCTCTCGCGGAAGCGCCTGGAGTTCGCGGCGCACTGCGGGAGCGAAGCTGCGTGGCGTGCGCTGGGCGGGCCCCCTCCCGCGAACATGGAAGGGCCCGCGTGGGTCCGCAGGTTCAGGCGACCCAGCCCTGACCGAGCAGGTGGAAGTGACCTCCTGCTGGATCAGCTCGACGAACTCAGGTGTTCGCCCAGCTCGTGCAGGCCATGGCCCGCCCGCTCGACCCGCCTGCTCCGGTGACCGGCCCCCACGGGGTTCGAGACCTGCTCGCCGAGGTGCTGGCATCTGCCGGCCTCACCCCGACCCGTGGGCAGGTCGTCGCGCGGCTCAGGCGCTGGACGCCTGACGTCGTTCGAGGAGGACGTCGCTGCGCACCCCCTCGACACGGCCGACCGACTGGGCGTCGCGCTGCGGAGCGCGCCCTCGTTGTTCCAGGGGCAGTCCGTGCCCTACGCCGACGCCCTTGCCCGTGCGCTCCGCGGCGTTGGAGCACGCCCTCCGACCCGCCCACCCGCGACGCTGGGAGCTAGCTCCTAGGGCGAGGGCGTCAGCCCCTCGCCAAGGAGCGAGCGACGCCCACGGCGTAGACCAGGCGGAACGAAGCGCAGCGCGCTGCGCTCGGTGGCGATCCCCGACGCGCCGCGTGCACGCAGGCCCAGGTCGCGCCCGCCTCGCGGGCGAGCTCCAGGCGGCGCACCGTGAGCTGCTGCTGGATCCGCGGCGGCGGAACGCGGGGAGCACCGCGCCTCGATCCAACGCCGCCTCGCCCTGGAACAGCTCGATCTGACCCCCGCCGGCGGGCCGCCGTCGACCTGCGCCAGGACCGGGGTCACCCGCGGGTGCGCGGCCACGCGCGCCGGCCGCGCGGATCAGGCTCTCCGGCGCTCCTTCGCCCTCCTCCTCAGAAAGGCCTCGGTCATGAGCCGGGCGAAGGCGATGGATCGCGTCAGGGTCGGTCTGGTCCACGGCCGCGAGCTCCAGCCCCGCCGCCGGGGGACGGGTGAGCAGCGCGCGCAGGTCCTCCTCGGGGTCAGGCGCCGGGCGAACACGTGCTCGAATTCGCGGAGCACAGACCCGCGCTGGGCCAGGAGCTCGCCCAGGCTGGGGTCGGCGGGAGAGAGCCACCTCGACCTTGGGCTCGACGCCCCGCTCGACGAAGAACGCCACCAGGCGCTCGACCTCGGCCTCCCGGATCGGCCCGTCCAGGGCCAACCCCGCGGCCTGGTTGATCCAGGACCCGACCCCGGCAAGCACCTGGTCCCGCCCGCGAGCTCGAGCACCTCGTCGGCGCACTCCGCGGTTCCGAGCGCCTGGCGGCGCTCTCGACCCGCGCCAGACGGGTGGGATCCCGACTCGGGTGCGACATGCGGGCTCATCGCTCCGACCCTACCCTGGGAGCCCACGTTGACGCTTCCGTCCAGGTCCGCCCGTGGCAGGATCCAGGGCATGAGCGACCTTTGGACTCTGGCGGCGATCGTGGGGTGGCTCCTGCTCCAGCTCGTGATCCTGCCCCGCTTCGGCGTCAAGACCTGGGGGACCCGGCCTCGACCTCCCGCCGAGCCACCCGCCACGCCGCCGGCCAGTAGGCGCGGGGTGAACGCGCAGGGTTGGATCAGCCGCGCGCTGTGCGGCTGAACCGCGACCGCCCCCTCCGCCCACCGCCTGGGGTGAACGCCGAGCCGCGCGACACTCAGCGCAGGGTGCGGGTCACTCGATCGAGTCGGCACGGAAGCCGGCACGAGAGGAAGTGGGCATGTCGCTCCGAGGTATCGCTGCCTCGACTCTGGAGATCCTCGAGGGCCGGGGCCTACGAGGGACCGGCCGGCCGACGGCGAGGGCGTCGCGTTCGCTCGCAGCCGCCCGTCGCCGGGACTCTGCGCCTCTACACGCCAGCGGACCTGGAGGCGCTCTGTTCCTCGCGGACGGCCGTGTCTGGATCTGCACCTCGCGTCTGCGTCCGCGGAGCGGACGCAGGAGGCAGCCTGGCGGCTCGTGGTCCAAGGAGGGCGTGGGGACCTCGATGCTCGGCTTCGCCTCGGCGAGGAACCCGGGCGGCAGGTTCCTCCGCGGTGATGAGGACCTCTGCCTCCGGGACTCTACCCCTGCCTGCTGGCGCAGCCGGATTACTACGCCACCGTCGCGCCGGGCGCTTCCTGCTCTACACCGACCACGCGATCTGCTCGCCCCGGGTCCCGTTCTTCCGCAAGCAGAACCGGGACCTCCTGGCCACACCCTTCGAGGCGCCATTTGATCACTGCGCCCGCGCCCAACGCCAGGCAGGCGCTCCGGCAGGATCCCATGCGCGACCGGAGATCGGGCGGCCTTGCGACGCCGAGTCGAGCACGTGCTCGGCCGCGGCGGACCGCGGACACCGAACGCTCCTGCTGCTGGGGCGCAGGGCTGCGGGGTGTTCCAGAACGACCCTGCTGCACAGGTGGCCGACGCCTTCGGCGCTTGGCTCGAGCAAGCACGCTTCGCGGGGGCCTTCAGCCACGTCGTGTTTGCGATCTACGACCGCAGCAAGGGTACTGGACCCTGAGCGCGTTCGAGCGACGCTTCGCTGCCGTTGAGCAGTTGCCCGAGCTGCGGGGGAGCGACTGGCGTGAAAGCCATGAGCGACGGCGGCTACGGGAGCTGGAGCGGCGCTGGCAGGCGACCGGGGAGGACGAGCACGAGCTCGCCTGGCTGCGTGAGCGCGCTGGGTCGTGCCGACCTTCGCCGTGATCAGCGACGTGGAGTCCAACCTCGAGGCGCTGCGCGCGGTGCTCGCGCACGTGGACACGCTCGGCGTTCAGCGCGTGCTCCTGCCTGGGCGACGTGGTGGGCACGGACCCGACCCAGCGGCTTGCGTGGACCTGGTGCGCAGGCGCGTCGCCGTATTCCCTGCTCGGCGCCTGCGAAACAGGTCCTGGCGCCAGACAGGAGTTGGGGGAGCAAGCTCTCGGCGGATCGACTGGCCTGGAGGCCCGCGCGCAGTTGAAGCCCGGCCTGCTTGGGAAGTCGCGCCGCGCGCGAGCGAAGAAGAAGAAGAGCAGCTCGGGGCGCTTTTTCATGCACCTCGAGGGAGGGCACCTGTGCGTGCACAGGGTCGCCGCGCGATATCTGGGATCGGATCAGCCCCACGACTGGGGCTACGCCGAGCGCCGGCACGAGGTCTTGGGCTCGTTCCCCCAGGACGTGCTCCTGGCCGGGCGCTCACACTTCGCTGGGGCTGTTTTCGGCCGCCGGCGTTCAGCTCCCCGAGGCCGACGGAGAGCGCGCCACCCTCGCCTCCGGGACGCGCTGGATCGTGACCCCGGGGTCGGTCAGGACGCCCTACGACGAGGGGCCCGACGCGCGCTATTGCCTGAGTCTCAGGCGAGCTCGTGCGCGCAGTTCCGCGTGCCCTACTACGACGTCGAACGCACCGTGGCCAAGCTCGAGGGGCGCAGGGGGTCCACGAACTCCTGGTCAACCGCGTGCGCTACGGCTCGCTAGGCGTTGCGCCTCACGAGGACGTCGCCGGAGAGGGAGTGACGCGAGGCCTGCGGGCGGGGCTCGCCGCGCACGTGCCCGCAGAAGGAGCAGGCGGGGGCGGGTCGCCGGGCGGGCGGCGCTTCGTGCAGGCCGCACTCGGGCCGGGAGTCGGAGCGGGAGTTCATGGCGGGTGCTCTGGAGGGTTGGACCCTCCTGGGGACCGGGAACCACGCGCGCGGGCGCGCTCGCCTGAAGGGGCGGACGCGCCTCCGCGAACGAATCCGGTCAGGCATGGGTCAATCGGCCAGGGTCAGCCCGCTGGGGACCGAGGTCGGGGGCGGGGAGCGTGCTCGCGGCGGGGTCGCTCAGGGCCTGGAGGAAGGCGACCAGGTCGTCGCTGGGCGTTGTTGAACGCGGGAGCCGGGTCGAGGCGCGGCGAGCGCGGCGATCGGGCCTCCTCGCGGGTCGTGTCGAAGTCGATCAGGCAGCCCTGGAAGAACGCGGGCAGCGTCGCGCCCGGTGAAGTTGCCTGCGCTGGGAGTTCGCCGGGTTGCGGTAGTGGTCGAGGACCTGCTCCAGGGTGGTGAACGCGCGGCGTGGAAGAACAGGCGGTGAGCGCCACGTTGCGCAGCGGCAGGGTGCGGAAGCGAGTAGCGGTCGGCGGCGTTGCCGCTGATCAGCTCGCGGCCGAGGTCGTCCCCCGAGTCCTTGCCCGGGCCGAGCTGGGGCGTGGCCACGGCGTGGAACTGGAAGTCGCTGAGCAGGGGGCCGCTGTGGCAGCGGTCGCAGCGCCCGGCGCCGAAGAACACCAGCCCGCCGCGCTTGGCGGCGTCGGAGAGGCGGTCAGGTCGCCGGCCAGGTAACGGTCGAGGGGCGTGTTCAGGAAGGTGAAGGACGCGCGCTCGTAGGCCGCGATCGCCCGGGCCGCGTGGCCGAAGTTCAGGTCGTCGAAGTTCGAGACCGCAGGGAAAGCGGCCTGGAACAGGTTGCGGTAGCCCAGGATCCCGCCCACGGTCCCGTTGGAGGTGCCCACGAGCCGCGCCATGATCCGCGACCACACCTCGGCGTTGGTCCCGGCGTCGGCGAGCTCGTTGCTCCCGGGGTCGCCGCGCATTTCCTCGGGGGAGGTCACCGGGAACAGCGCCTGCGCCGCGAGGGGCCCGTCCAGCGCGGCGACGATCGCGCTCAGGGTGGGGGTGTTGCCGTTGAGCCCGGGCTCGGGGGTCTGGTAGACCCCGGTCGCGGCGTTGAAGCGCACCCGGCCGTCCCAGAACATGCTGGGGACCTGGGGCAGCCCCGCGTTGAACACATGAGGCGCGTTGCGGGCGATCACCTGCCCGTTGGCGGTGACGGCGCGCGCGGGGCCACGGCCCACCGCGCCCTCGCCCAGGGACAAGGGCAGACCGTCGCCGGTGGCCACGTCCGGGTGGTGGCAGGTCGCGCAGCTCATGTTCCGGTTGCCCGAGAGCTCCTTGTCGAAGAACAGGGCCTCGCCCAGGGTCACCAGCGCCGCGGCGTCGGGCGGCCGCAGGCGTAGGCGCGACGACACCCGCAGCGGCCAGGGCGGTGGCGAGCTGCGCGTCGACGCCAGCGCCGCCGCCGCCTCTCCGGCGCGGGTGCAGGGGCGGGTGGCGCGGGGGCAGGCGCGGGAGGCGGGGCGGGCGCGGGCGCCGGGGCGGGGTGCCCGCCCCCGTGCCCGTGGCGGGGGCGGTCTCCCGCCTCCGCCCGAGCCGCCGCCGCAGCCGACGGCGAGGAGTCCACAGGACGTAACAAGGCCCAAGCCAGCGCAGAGCTGGCGCAGCGTCGTCGCCGGTATGAGGTGGCGATCCCTTCCCGATCGCCTCCCTCAACCCCGCGCACGTCAAAGCGTTTCGGTCGGCTTCGGCCGCCTCGTCAACTCCTTGGCGGAGCCAGGGTTCCGAGTCGGGTCCCTGCGCTGGGACGACGCGTCCCAAGGGGTTAGGCTGAGGGGGTGAGTGAGCCTCAGCCTCAGCAGCGCGGCATCAGCACCACCGCCCGGATCGCCGCGATCCCGCCGGGCGTCGACACCAAGCTCATGCTCGCGGCCCGCCGCGGCGACGAGCGCCGCCCTCGAGGAGCTGATCGCGCAACTGGGTGGGGGTGGTCCGCTTCGCCCAGGGGCGGGTCCGGGACTCGCACCGCGCCTGAGGACATTGCGCAGGAGACCTTCCTGCGCCTGACCCGCGCCCGCGATCGCTACGCCGCGGGCGCTTCAAGTCCTACCTCCTGCGGATCACCACCAACCTCTGCCTGAACGAGGCTCGGCGCACACCCGCGGTCCCGACCCCCGAGGTCGAGGGCGTCCAGGAGACCGAGCCCGAGCCCGAGAGCCAGGCGACGAGCTTCGAGACCCGGGACCTCGTGCGGCGGGAGGTCATGTGCCTGCCCAGCCGACAGCGCGAGGCGCTCCTGCTCCAGCTCAACGAGGGCTTGAGCCTGGGCGAGGTCGCCGAGCGCATGGGCCTCAAGGAGGCCGCCGCCAAGAGCCTGCTGCACCGGGCGCGCACGGCCTTGCGCGCCTCGCTGTGGCCCAAGCGCACCGAGTGGCGGGACGCGTAGTGGAGTTCGCCGACGACGTCGACGCGATCCTCGAGCGGCTCCCCGCGCGCCCCGGCGACTGGGCTGCCTGCGACGCCGACGGGACGCTGTGGCTGGCGGACGCAGCCGAGATCGTGTGGTCCGCGGCGATCCGCGAGCGCTGGTTCCTGTCCGAGGCGCGCGAGTTCATGGCCTCCTGCATGGAGGCGATCGGCAGCGCGAGCACCGGCGACCCGCACTCGGACGCCCTCGCGCTGTGGGACGCCTACGTCGCCGGCCGCGCCGACGACTGGACGCTGCTCAAGGCCATGACCGCCTGCTACGCCGGGCACCAGCCCGACGAGCTCAGCGACCGCGCGAGCGAGGTGCTCGCGGACGCGCTCCCCGGTCGAACCTACGTGACCACCGCGCCCCTGCTCGAGGGGCTGCGCGCCCGGGGCCTGGGGGTGGTCGTGGTCACCGGGTCGCCGGGGTTCCTGGTGGCCGCCGCCCTGCGCGCGATCGGGATCGAGGACCCGCCGCCGGTGCTCGGCGTCGAGGTCGGGCTCAGCGCCGGGCGCTTCAACACCGTGTTCCGCGAGCCGATCTCCTGGGAGCAGGGCAAGGTCGACGTGTGGCGTCGCCACGCCGGCCCGGGCGCGCGCCTGAGCGCTGCCTTCGGCGACTCCCCCGGCGACCTGGCGCTGCTCCAGGCCGCCGAGGACGCGCGGGTGCTCGTGCAGCCACGGCCGGTGCTGCGTCGCGCCGCCACCGGCGCGGGCCCCTGGTGGGAGCTGCGCCCGGGTCGGACCCGCGACGGCTCCTCGGTGATCCCGCCGAGCTCCGACCGGATCGTCGACTTCTGACCTCGCGCCTCCCCGCGCGCGATCGTTGACGCGACCTCCCCAGGTCCCTGCCCTCGACGTGTGAACTCCCCTGGACGCCTGCACCCGCTCGGCTTCGTGCTGCTGCGCGCTCAGCCTCGTGCTCGCGCACGTGCGCTGAGCGGCGTCGAAGCCGGCACACTGGCGCGCTGGTGCAGGTCGCGGCCCTGGAGTTCGCGCCAGCGCGCCGAGCTGCTGCGGGGGTGCACGAGCGAGGGCGAGGCGATCCCCGACGACGCGCCGCGGGACACCGGCGCGCCCTGCTGTCTCCCAGCGGGTGCACCCACTGCTCCGCTTGCCCTGCTGCTCGTCTCCCCTCGCCCCCACGCCCGCCCCGACCCCGACTCGGTCACCTGCGACCTGGCGCCGGCGCCGCGGGTCGAGCCCCTGCTCCCGAGCTACACCTCCGCCCCGCCCGAGGGCGTGTTCCACCCTCCTCGACGCTGAGCCGCGGCCTTCGGGCCGCGAACCCCGCTCGCTCCGTTCTCGCGCTGCGCCCGGACTCCCTCCGGACGCAGCGTCCGCTCACGTCGTAGGAGGTCCCATGCGCAAGGCCGCAGCCTTGTCCCTGTTCGTGTTCGTGTGCGCCGCCGGCGGCGGCGCCCTTGGCTACCTTCAGCGCCGCTCCCAGCCCGCGCTCCCCGCCGGCGCGTGCGCCGCCCATGGCGTGCCCGCGGCTCGCTGTCCGTGGTGCGATCCAGGGCTGATCGAGTCCCTGGGGACCTGCGGCGAGCACGCCGTGCCCGAGGCGCTGTGCAGCCGCTGCACGCCGGCGCTGATCCCCGGGTTCGAGGCCGCCCACGACTGGTGCCGAGAGCACACGCTCCCCGAGTCCCAGTGCGTGCTCTGCCACCCGGAGCTCGCGGGCGCGCCCGAGCCGCCCCCGCCCGGGGCCGTGGACCTCCTGCGGGCCGCGCTCCCGCGCAGCAACCGCCCGCCGTCTGCGGCCTGCGACACCGAGGCGCTCCAGGTGCGGTTCGCCTCCGCGGAGATCGCCCGGGACGCGGGGCTGGCCTACGCGCAGGTGGAGGAGGTTCAGGTCCCGCTCACGCTCCGGTGCACGGCGGAGCTCGAGCACGACCAGAACGCCTATGCCCACGTGGTGCCCCTCGCCGGCGGCGTGATCGAGGCGGTGCTCCAGGACCTCGGGGCTCGCGTCCAGGCAGGCGACCCCCTGGCGAGGATCGCCTCCCCTGAGCTGGGGGCGGCCAAGGCCGACCTGCTTCAGGCGCAGTCCCTGGTCGCGCTCCAGGAGCGGATCGCCGAGCGTGAGCGTCGCCTGAGCGACGAGGCCCTCTCCACCCGGCGCGAAGCGCTGTTCGCCGAGGCCGAGCTCCAGCGCAGCCAGGTGGCGGTCTCTCGCGCGACGCAGCGCCTGCTCGGCCTGGGGCTGAGCGCGGCGGAGGTCGCGGCGGTGGCGTCGACCCAGGACACCTCCTCGAGCCTGACGCTGCGCGCGCCCCTGAGCGGGAGCGTGGTGGCGCGCCACGCGGTGCGCGGGGAGGTCGTCGACGCCTCGCAGGCGCTGTTCGCGGTCGCCGACACCGCGCAGGTGTGGGCCATGCTCGCCCTGCCCGAGGACGAGGCGCACCGGGTGCAGAGGGGCCAGCCGGTGGCCCTCGCGCTGGGCGCGCTCCCCGGGGAGACCTTCGCCGGGCGCGTGACCTGGGTCAGCCCCGAGCTCGACCGGCGAACCCGCACCGTGGCCGCTCGCGCCGAGGTCCCGAACCCCGACGGCCGCCTGCGGGCGGGCATGTTCGGGGAGGCCACGGTGCACGTGAGCCCGCGCGCGCCTCGCACGGTGGTCCCCAAGGTCGCCGTGCAGTGGGAGGGCTGCTGCAACGTGGTCTTCGTGCGCCACAGCGACCGGCTGTTTGCGCCGCGGAAGGTCCTGCTCGGCGCCGACCTCGGCCAGCGCTGGGTCGTCGACGCGGGCCTCGAGCCCGGGGAGACCGTGGTCACCACCGGGAGCTTCCTGCTCAAGACCGAGATCCTCAAGGGCAGCATTGGCGCCGGTTGCTGCGACGTCGAGCCAGGGCGCTAGCGCCATGCTCGAGTCCGTGATCGCAGGCGCGCTGCGCCACCGTTTCCTCGTGATCCTCGCCTGGGCGGGCGTCGTCGCCGCCGGGCTCTACGCGCTGGCCCGGCTCCCGATCGACGCCTTCCCCGACACGACGCCGGTTCAGGTCCAGGTCAACACCGTCGTCCCCGCCCTCGCGCCGGTCGAGGTCGAGCAGCAGGTCACCTTCCCCGTCGAGCAGGCGATCGCGGGGCTGCCGCGCCTCGAGACCGTGCGCTCGATCTCCAAGTTCGGGCTCTCGCAGGTGACCGTCGTGTTCGCGGACGGCACCGACGTCTACTTCGCGCGGCAGCTCGTGAACGAGCGGCTGCAGACCGTGTCCCTGCCCGAGGGCACCCCGCGTCCCGAGCTCGGCCCGGTGGCCACCGGCTTGGGGGAGGTCTACCACTACCTGGTGCGCTCCGAGTCCCTGAGCCTCGAAGCGCTGACCACGCTCCACGACTGGGAGATCAAGCCGCGCCTGCTCTCGGTCCCCGGTGTGGCCGAGGTCAACACCTGGGGCGGCGAGCGGCGGCAGTTCC
>JAWKSZ010000062.1:0-50175 GCA_041402045.1 Planctomycetota bacterium
CTGAAACCAGACCCCCTGAAAAAACTACCCGGCGTGGTTGGCGACCCAGCTCTCGAGGGCCGGCTTCGGCAGCGCGCCGACCTTGCGATCGGCCTCGGCGCCGCCCTTGAACATCACCAGCGTCGGGACGCCGCTCACCGCGTACTGGGTGGCCAGCTCGTTGGCTTGATCGATGTCGACCTTCACGAACTTGACCTTGCCCGAGTAGCTCCCCGAGAGCTCCTCGAGGATCGGGGCGATCATGCGGCAAGGCCCACACCACGTGGCGTAGAAGTCGACGACCACCGGCGTGTCGGCCTCCAACACGGCCCCGGAAAACTCACTCGTACCGACCTGCGCAATGTTGCCCATGGGGTCCTCCTGCTCTGCACCTGGGTGGTAGCTGCACGATACTCGCTCGCGCAGGGAGCAGGTCGATCGAGCGAGAGGTCCGCGCTGAAATTTTTCTCGGCGAGTGTGCGCGTGGTTGTCGCAGGTGGAAGGTAAACAACTAACTGGTTTGCTGCTCTTAAATCACGCTGCTAGTCTGAGCGTATTCTCGATCACCGAAAGGGGAAAAGTGATGGCGAAAAAGAAGGCCACGAAGAAGAAGGCCACCAAACGGAAGGCCAAGAAGAAGGCGACCGCGAAGAAGGCGACCAAGAAGAAGGCCGCCAAGAAGAAGGCGAAGAAGAAGCCGGCGAAGAAGAAGGCCAAGAAGAAGGCCGCGAAGAAGAAGCCGGCCAAGAAGAAGGCCAAGAAGAAGCCGGCGAAGAAGAAGGCCAAGAAGAAGGCCGCGAAGAAGAAGACCGCCAAGAAGAAGACGGCCAAGAAGAAGACCGCGAAGAAGAAGACCGCCAAGAAGAAGCGGTAAGCCTTTCGCGTCGTCCGCATGGGGCTTTACGCCCACTTGCGGGGGATTTAAAACAGGGAGCCCACCTTCGTGGTGGGCTCCTTGCCATTTCCGGAGGAGGGCGGGCGGATCCATGCAACCCCGAGTTCCCGCAGCGGCCCTCGCCCGCCTCGTGCCCTGGATCCTCGGCCTCGCGCTGGGGGCCTCCGGGGTCGGGCGCGCCCAGGACTACCTCGACTTCGACCCCCAGCGCCGCGTCTACTTCGGCGAAGGGGTGGAGCTCCCCGACGTCGCGCGCCTCGAAGGCCGGCTCAAGGACATCGCCAGCTACTGGCGCTACTACGTGGTGCTCGTGCGCGGCGCGGGCCGGACGCTCTACGGCCTGGGGCACGAGGTCCAGCGCTCCTGGGAGGGCGCCCCCGACTTCCCCGCGCCGACCGGGGTCCTCGTCGTCTGCGACGTCGAGGCCGGCACGGCGGCGGTGATCCTCCCGGCGGCCACCCGCGACCGCCTGGGTCTGACCCTGCGCCAGGTCTCCGCCGAGTTCGTCGAGCCCTATTACAAGGGCGGCGCCCCCGGCGACAGCCAGTTCACCCTGCTGCTCGACCTGTTCGTGAACAAGGTCGACTCCCTGCTCAACGACCTGGATCAACAGCGGCAGGCGGTCGCGACCCGGCGCCTGGGCGAGCTCCAGGACCAACGCGAGGCGCTGACCCTGCGCCGGATCAACGTCTCCGAGCGCCTGACCGAGATCGAGCTCCGCTGCCGCGAGCTGAGCGAGACCGGGCGCCTGGATCTGCGCGAAGAGCTGAAGGAGCTGAGCGAGCTGCGTCGGCGCTTCGCCGACGCCCTGGAGGTCATGGGCGTCGTCCCGCAGCAGGCGCTGGGCGCGTTCAACGCGATCGAGCGCGACCTGGACCTCGTGTCCTCGCGGCTGAACCGCCTGGATCAGGACCGGTTCTCGGTGCCGGTGCTGTTCGACGAGGTCCGCGAGCAGCTCGAGACCCTCAGGCGGCTCACGGACCCCGAGCACCCGGACCCCAAGCTCGAGCGCGCCGTCGAGGGCGGCGAGCAGGCGCTCGTGGTGGCCACCGACGAGGTCCGCCGGGGCCGACCCGACCAGGCCCTGGCCACCCTCCAGGCGGTCCGCGATCAGCTCGCCTCCCTCGGGTCGCGTCCCGAGCCCTCGCCCCCCGCCAGCGACCGGCGGGCGTGGTACATCGGCCTCGGCGCGTTGGGGCTGATCCTGGCCCTGGCGCTCGTGCGCGGCGTCCGCGCCGGCCTGCGGCGGCGGGAGTTGGGCGGGCTCTACGACGAGCTCCGCGACGCCACCGCCCGCCACGCCGACGCCCTCGAGGAGGAGCTGCGCTCGCTGGCGCGGCTCTACAACCGGGCGCGCCGGCCGTCGGCGGTGGAGATCCCGCAGAGCCTGGACTTCGCCCCTGGCCCGCCCCCCGCGCGTGAGTTCGGCGGGGAGACCGCCCAGCACCTGCGCCGACTGGCGGGGCGGCTGGAGTCGCTCCACGCCCAGTGGCGCGCGCTGCGGGTGAAGCTCACCCACGCCCGCGCGCTGCAGGTCGGGGCCAGCGCGAACCCCGCGGCGCTGACCACCGGCGTCCAGCTCCTCGAGCGGGGGGAGGGGATCCCGGTCGCCGAGATCCGCGAGGCAGCCCGCGAGCTGGAGCGGATCGAGAGCTTCTCGACCGGGGCCGACCGCATGCTGGAGGAGGCCGCCGAGCACCTGCGCCAGGGCGCGCTGTTGCTCGACGGCGTGCTCGAGTCGGGGCAGAGCTCGCTGCCCTTCGAGGACGACTTCGTGAACCTGGTGCGGGTCGCGCACCGGATCGCGTTCCGCGCGCGGCGCGATCCGGTCTCCTGCGCCCAGCTCATGGGCGAGCTGACCAGCCAGCGCCAGGTGCTCGAGGAGCGCACGCGGCGCACCCAGGAGGTCGCCCGGATCCTGCGCGAGGTCGACAGCAAGATCGACGCGCTGGACGCCACCGGGGCGCGGCACCAGCTCCAGCCGGACACGATCGCCCACCTCACCGCCTGGCTGAGCTTCCGCCGCGACGAGGTGTGGCGGTCCCTCGAGGACGGCGCCCGGCACGAGGCTCGCAAGGCGGCCGAGCGCCTGCAGGAGCACGCCAAGGACGTCGAGCTCCTGCAGCAGGGCCCGGTGGCCGACGCGCAGGCGGAGCTCGAGCTCCTCCGGGAAGAGGTGCTCTCGGCCAAGAAGGACCTCGACGTGCTCCGCGAGGAGTTCGACCCGGAGACCTGGGACGACGCGGAGTCGGGGCTGCTCAAGGGCGCCGCGCGGGTCGAGCTCCTGGCGCAGGAGCTGGCTCAGGGCCAGACCCCGGAGCGGCTCCCGGCGCGGCTGGCGGAGATCCGCAACGCCTGCCTGCTGACCAGCACCCGGCTCGAGACGCTGCGGGAGGAGCGCAACGGCGCCAAGGAGCTGATCAAGGAGCTGGCCAAGCGCCTGGAGACCCAGGAGGCGTTCATGCAGCGGGAGTTCGGCGAGGCGCCGCCCGCCGCGACCGCGCGCCTGGCGAAGGAGGCCCGCGCGGGGCTCGCGGCCCTCAGCGCCGACGCGCGCGACGATCGCCCGGACTGGGGCGAGCTCCTCAGCCGCTCGCGCGGGCTGCTCGAGGCCCTCGACGTGCTGCGGATCTGCGCGGGCGAGCAGGCCCTCCAGACCCGACGCAGCAACGAGCTCGAGAGCGTGTTCACCAAGTGGCACCGCCAGCTCAAGGGCGAGCTGGTCTCGATCGGCGCCGTGCCTCCCGCGACCGGGACCCGGATCGACGCCGCCGACGCGATCAAGACCTCGGTCGAGGGGCTCGCCGCCGCTACCCCGCACGGGCACCGCCTGGCCTACCTCCAGGCGGGGATCGAGACCCTGCGTCACGCCCGCGACGTCTACAGCCGACGCACGCGGTTGACCTTCCTCCTCGGCTCCGGCTGGGGCGGGGTGGCCGAGGTCGTGCTCCTCGCGCGGCAGGCTTGGTCGCGCGTGCACTGGCTCGAGCTCCTGGGGCTGTGCGAGGGCTCCGAGGCGCTGGGGGATCAGGTCGATCGGGCCGAAGAGCTCCTGGAGCACCAGCCCACCGAGGCGTTGGCGCTGGCGGAGGAGGCGTTGGTCAAGGCGCTGGAGCTGACCGCCGAGGCCCGCGGCGCGGAGTCCGGGGTGCGGACGTATCGCTGGGCCGTCGAGTTCGAGGAGCTGCGTCGCGGTCGCGCCTCGGCCCTCGAGCGCAACCGTCGGATCCGGCGCCAGAGCCAGCACCGCCGGACCCGCTTCGAGATCCTGGTCCTGGGGGAGGAGGAGCCCGACGTCGACCTCGACGCGCAGGACGACTCCGAGACCGAGGAGGAGCTCGAGGCGCTCGAGGAGGCCACCCTCGAGGACGAGGACGAGGACGAGGACGCCGAGGAGGACGAGGACGAGGAGGCGAAGGCCGAGGAGGCGAAGGCCGAGGAGCCCAAGCCTGAGGCGCCAAAGCCTGAGGAGCCAAAGCCTGAGGAGCCCAAGGCTGAGGCGAAGGCTGAGGAGGCGAAGGCCGAGGCGAAGGCTGAGGAGCCGAAGGCCTGAGGAGCCCAAGCCTGAGGCGAAGGCCGAGGAGCCCAAGGCTGAGGAGCCCAAGCCTGAGGCGAAGGCCGAGGAGCCCAAGCCTGAGGCGAAGGCGGAGGAGCCCAAGCCTGAGGAGCCTAAGGCTGAGGCAGGCGGAGGAGCCCAAGCCTGAGGCGAAGGCGGAGGAGCCCAAGCCTGAGGAGCCCAAGGCTGAGGCGAAGGCGGAGGAGCCCAAGCCTGAGGAGCCTAAGGCTGAGGCGAAGGCGGAGGAGCCCAAGCCTGAGGCGAAGGCGGAGGAGCCCAAGCCTGAGGAGCCCAAGGCCGAGGAGCCCAAGGCTGAGGCGAAGGCCGAGGAGCCCAAGGCTGAGGAGCCCAAGGCTGCGGAGCCCCAGGCCGACTCTGGGGAGTCCGACGCCGCCGAAGGCGACGACGAGGCGGAGGCCGCGAACGCCAGCGCAGCCAGCAGCTCGACCAAGCGGCGCCGGCGGCGGAAGAACCGCAAGGGCCGCAAGCGCTAACCGGCTCGAGGGGCGTGGTCGCGAGCGCTCGGCTCAGCGCCGGTCGGCGGCAGCCTTGGCGCAGAGCTCGATCGCCGCGGCGAGCTGCGCGTCGACGGGCTCGTCCTCGACCGAGTAGTTGCTGCGGAACAGCACCTGGAGCGCGGACTCCTCGTCGAGCTCGACCTCCACGTCTGGGTCGACGCCGGTGGCGTGGGGCGTGCGGCCGCTGGGGAGGTGGAACGTGGCGATCGTGAGGGACAGCGCGCAGCCGTGGGTGGGCAGCGGGTAGATCCGCTGGACCGAGCCCTTGCCGTAGGAGGTCACGCCCACGAGCTGGGCCCGCCCGTGCTCCTGGAGCGAGCCCGCGAGGAGCTCCGCCGCGCTGGCGCTGCCCTCGTTGATCAGCACGACCAGCGGGAGCGTGGGGTAGGCGGTCTCGGCGGTGGCCTCGAGGGCCTCCTCGCTGCGCCGGGTGCGGGTCGAGACCACGGTCCCCGAGCGCAGGAACAGGTCGGCGATCGCGTGAGCCTCCCGCAGGAGCCCCCCGGGGTTGTTGCGCAGGTCGAAGATCAACGAGCGCGCCCCCGCGGCGATCAGCGCGTCCACCTCGGAGGCCACGAGCGAGTGCAGGTCCTCCTGCATGAACGAGCTGACCCGGAGGTAGCCGACCCCGCGCTCCAGCATGCGCCGCGCGGTGGTCTTGAGCTCGACCTCGGCGCGCTGCAGCTGGAGGCTCAGCAGGCCGTTGCCCCGGCGCACCGTGAACTGGACGGTGCTCCCGATCTCGCCGCGCATGTGGGCGATCGACTCTTGCAGCCCCAGGCGCAGGGTCGACGCGCCGTCGATCTCCACGATCCAATCTCCCGGCTGCAGCCGGGCCCGGGCCCCTGGGGAGTTGGGCAGCACCGACATGACGGTCAGCTTCCCGTCCCGCACGCTGACCAGGATCCCGATCCCGCCGAAGTGCCCCTCGTTCTCGACCTCGAGCTGGCTTACGTCCTGGGGGTCGAGGAAGTGCGAGTGCTGGTCGTCCAGCCCGTCGAGCAGGCCCTCGATCAGGCACTTCGCCAGGGCGGCGTGGCTCAGGCGGTGCTCGGTGTCCCAGTGGCGGAGGAACGCGTAGCAGCGCCAGAGCATGGTGTGGTAGCTCTCCCAGGAGCCGTCGGTCGTGCCCTCGACCGCGACGCCGCCCCCGCCCAGGCGGTAGCTCAGGAGGTCGTCCTCGCTGGGCGGCCCCCGCTCGAAGCGCAGCTCGGGGTAGCTGCGCAGGTCCACCTCTTCGCCGTAGTAGCGCAGGCGCGCGTCGGCGGGGAGCTCCCGGCGGAGCAGGGTCTCCCGGGCGCGCAGCGCGTTGAGGGCCTTGACCGTGAAGCGCAGCGAGTGCTCGAGCAGCGCCCGCGGGTCGAGCTCCTCCACGTAGTAGTTCATGGCGTGGCCGAGCACCGTCATCGTGAGCTCGTCGACGTCCTGCTCGCCGCGGGCGAAGCTCGGCGTGCGGTGCAGGCGCAACCCGCGAGGGACGTCGACGTCGGGGACGAGCCGGACCTCCAGGTGGGCCTGGCCCCCGGGGGCCAGGTCCAGGGGCTCGACCCGGATCACGTAGCCGTCCTTGACGACGGCGACCTGGGCGGGGCCCGAGTCGACCTGGCAGCGCAGGCGCCCTTCGTCGTCGGTGCGCCCGAGGAACACGTCCTGGCGAGCGTTCGAGCGCAGGTAGACCGCGGCGCCGACCGGGTGGGTCCGCACCGAGAGCGCGGCGGCCTCGGCCCAGCCCGCGCTCAGCGCTGCAACGACGAACACCCCTGCCCAGCCGGCCTTCACGCGCGCTCTGCTCTCCCTTGGCCCGAGTTCGACGCACTGCAGGCTCTTCAGCCTAACCCGACGGTCTGCGGTTGTGGACGCAAGACCCCGAGGGCATTATGGGCCGGCAGAGGAGGCCCGTGAGCGGCGACGTCAACTTCGGGCAGCACACGCACGTGGGCATGTCGCGCACGGTGAACGAGGACTTCCTCGGCGCCTGGGTGCCCGAGGACGCCAGCGTGCTCTCCTCCCGGGGGCGCTTGCTCGTGGTGTGCGACGGCATGGGCGGGCACAACGGCGGCGAGATCGCCAGCCGCCTGGCCGTGCAGACGATCCTCGAGACCTACCGCAGCACCTCCGTCACGGACCCCCAGGCCGCGCTGAGCGAGAGCGTCGAGCGGGCCAACGCGGCGGTCTTCGCCGAGGCCCAGAAGCCGGGCAACCAGGAGCAGCTCAAGGGCATGGGGACCACGGTCACCGCCCTCGTGCACAAGGGCGACGAGATCCACCTGGCCCAGGTCGGCGACAGCCGGGCCTACCTGATCCGCGGCGGCGCGATCCAGCAGCTCACCAAGGACCACTCCCTGGTGCAGCAGCTCGTGGACGAGGGCCTGCTCGCGGCCGAGGAGATGGAGTCGCACCCCGACAAGAACGTGATCCTGCGCTCGCTGGGGGTGAAGCCCGACGTCGAGGTCGACCTGCGGCAGACCCAGTCCCAGCCCGGGGACACCTACCTGCTCTGCTCCGACGGGCTCAGCGGCCTCGTGGGGCCGGACGAGCTCCTGGGCGTGGTGAGCGAGGGGCTGGCGCGGGGTCAGCACCTGGACCAGGTGTGCCAGAAGCTCTGCGAGCGAGCCAACTCCTACGGGGGGCACGACAACATCACCGTGCAGCTCTTGCACCTCGGGCCGCTGGTCGCCTCGGCCACACCGCCCCCGGCGGCCCCCGGGGTGGTCTCGGCGCAGGTGGTCGAGGCGGCGGACGTCGACCGCGGCGCGCCCACCGCGCCGCTGGCCACCGGCGAGAACCCGGTCCCGCCCCCGACCCCGGCGAGCCCTCCGCCCAGCGATCCCTTCGCCACCCCCGCCGCGCCGGCGACCTCGCCCAGCGACCCCTTCGCCGGGCAGAGCGCGTTCGCCAGCGGCGCCGACGCCGCCCCGAGCAAGGGCGGCGGCGGGTTCGTGCAGGGCCTCGTGCTCGGGCTGCTCCTCGGCGTCCTCGGCGCCGTGGGGGTCGGGGTCGCGCTCAAGCCCGACACCGCGGGCAAGGCGACCGCGGCCCTCGCCGCGGCGGAAGAGGCCGTGAACCGCGCCGACGAGGGCCCCCTGCGGGAGCGGGCCAAGGCGCTGATCGCCGAGGGCCGCAAGGCCCAGGCAGGGCGCGAGTTCAACCGCGCCCTGGGCCTGTTCCAGGCGGCGCGGGCGATCTACGAGGTCGACGACGAGTGAACGGCCCCCACCCCCTGGTCGGACGGCGCGTCGGCGACTACGAGGTCCTCTCCGAGCTGGGGCAGGGCGGCATGGGCCTCGTGTTCCGGGGTCGCCACGTGCAGCTCGGGCAGTCCGTCGCGATCAAGTGCCTGCACACCGGGCTGACCAACAACGCCAGCGCGCGCGACCGCTTCGTGCGCGAGGCGCAGGCGCTGGCGCGCCTCAACCACCCGAACATCATTTCGCTGCTGAACTTCGTCAACGACGAGACCGGCTGCTTCATCATCATGGAGTACGCCGAGGGCGAGGACCTCGAGGCCAAGATCCAGCGCATGGGGCTGATCCCGCCCGCCGACTGCCTGCCCTGGTTCGTGCAGGCCTGCCGCGCGCTGAGCTACGCCCACCAGCAGGGCGTGATCCACCGCGACATCAAGCCCTCGAACATCTTCATTCACCCCTCCGGGCAGACCAAGATCCTCGACTTCGGCACCGCCAAGCTCGTCGACGGCAAGCGCCTGACCCAGCAGGGCATGACCCTCGGGACCGTGATCTACATGTCCCGGGAGCAGGTGCTCGGCGAGCCCCTCGACGCGCGCTCGGACGTCTACAGCCTGGGGGTCACGCTCTACGAGGCGGTCACCGGGCAGCTCCCGTTCTACGACGAGAACGAGCGCCAGCTCGTGGTCAAGATCGCCAAGGAGCAGCCGGTGCCCCCGCGCCAGCACTGCGCGGCCCTCGACCCCAAGCTCGAGGAGGTGATCCTCAAGTCCCTGGCCAAGGACCGCGAGCAGCGCTATCAGACCGCGCCGGAGTTCGAGGCGGCCCTGACCGAGCTCATGGCGGGGGTCCAGACCCTGACCACCGCGCCGCCCCAGGTCCTGGCGGAGGTGCGCGCCGCGGTCGCCGAGCACGAGGCCGAGCAGCGCGCGCGCGGCGGCGGGAGCCTGCTCGAGTCGCCGGCGTTCCTGATCGGGCTGGTGTGCCTGCTCCTGGGCCTCGCCGGTGGGATCCCGCTGGTGCTGCTGACCGAGGGCGCGCTGCGGATCGTGGGGGTCGCGGTGGGCGCGACCTTGGGGCTCCTGGGCCTGGTGCTGATCGGGCTCGGCGCGCGCGGCCGCGGAGGGTCGCCCCAGCCCGTCAAGGCGCCGCCCCCCAAGCCAGCGCCGGTCCCCGCGCCGACCGCGGCCCCGCCCCCGACCGCTCAGGCGCCGGCGGTCGCGCCGCAGGCCCCGCAGGCCCCGCAGGCCCCCCAGGCGCCCCAGGCGCCTCCGGCCCCGGCGGCGCCCCAGGCGGCGCCGCTGCCCACCGCGGTGCAGCTCGAGGTCACCGACGGCGCCGACCGCGGGCGCACCTCGTGGCCAAGGGCGGCATGCCCATGGTGATCGGCCGCGCCGACCTGTCTGGCGGTGCTCACCGACCCCGGGATCTCCAGCCAGCACGCCCAGGTCGTGTTCGGCGGGGACGGGTTCTACGTCGAGGATCTGGGCAGCCGCAACGGCGTCTACGTCAACGGGACCCGGATCCAGGGGCGGCAAAAGCTGGCGGCCGGCGACTTCGTCGTGATCGGCTCCAGCCGCATGCGGGTCAGCTTCGCGCACTAGCGGAACGTCTGAGGCACAGCACTCGCCGCGGGTAGCCTCACGCGCCCGACCGGCGATACTGAGCCCGTGGAACGCTATCGACAGCAGGTGCGCGCCCTGGGCGGCGAAGAGGCCCAGGCCCGGGTCCGCGCGGCGCGCGTGGCCTTGGTCGGCGTAGGCGCGACGGGCAGCGCGATCGCCCAGGTCCTGGTCCGGGCCGGCGTCGGTCGCCTGCGCCTGATCGATCGCGATCTCCCGGAGCTCTCGAACCTGCAGCGGCAGGTGCTCTACGACGAGGCCGACGTGGCGGCGGGGCTGCCCAAGGCCGTGGCCGCCGCCGAGCGCCTGCGCGGGATCAACGGCGACGTCGAGCTCGAGGTCGAGGTCGGGGACCTCGTCCCCGCGAACGCGCGCGCGCTGTTGGGCGGGGTGGACCTGGTCCTCGACGGCACCGACAACTTCCTCACCCGGCTCCTGATCAACGACGCCTGCCCGAGCAGGGGATCCCCCGTCTACGTGGGGGTCGTGGGCCTGAGGTGCACAGCTTCCCGGTCCTGCCCGGGGAGCCGCCCTGCTTCCGCTGTTACCTGGACGCGCCCCGCCGGACGCCGGCGACTCGCGACACCGCCGGGGTCCTGGGCCTGGCGGTGCTGGTCGCGGCGGGCTCGCCGCGAGCGAGGGGCTCAAGCTCCTCGCGGGCGCGAGCCCCGCGCGCGGGGCCTGTTCGTGCTCGACACGTGTGGCACCGCGAGGGCGCACCGCGCCGAGCTCCCTGGGGACCCTGACTGCCCCGCCTGCGCCGGGCGCTACGACTACCTGAGCGGGCAGGGTCAGGCGGAGACCGCGCTCTGCGGGCGCGACGCGATCCTCTTGCGCGCGTCGGCGCCGGTGGGCGACCTCGAGGTCCTCGCCCGGCGCCTCGAGCCGACGGTGCGCTTCACCGCGCGCAACCGCTTCCTGCTGCGGTTCGAGGTCCCGGAGCCGGACCGCGCGCTGACCGTGTTCGCCGACGGCCGCGCGATCGTGCACGGAACCCAGGACCCGGCCCAGGCGCGCTCGCTCTACGCGCGCTACGTGGGCGGCTGAGGGCTGGCGTCGTTAGGCGTGCCGACAGGTCGCGGAAGAAGGCATTCACGCAGAGGCGCCGAGGCGCTGAGGAACGCTGCTGAGGCTCCGCTAAGGCCGCCACCGCGCACCAAGGGAGTTCGAGGCTCCGCTCGTTCGGCCACGCCTCGGGAGCGCGGCGGTTCGGGGGCGGGCGTTGGCGCGGCGGTTCGGGGGCGGGCAGATGGATTTCACCGCAAAGGGCGCGAAGGACGCAAAGGAACGCAAAGGTCGGCTGAGCGTGAGGTTCGCCGAGGTTGCCAAGGAGGTTGAGAGCTCCGCGAACCGGTCGTTCTCTCCCGCAGCTTCTCTGCGACGCCTGTACCCGCTAGCCTTTGCGTCCCTTTGCGTCCTTCGTGCCCTTTGCGGTGTAGAGCATTCACCGCTTCCGCACCATGACGGCCGGGGTTCGGGCCGAGCGCGATCGAGGAGGAGCAGGTCGACCGAGTCGGAGCGAGTCCCAAGATCCTATCCGGAGTGGGTCGACCCACTCGCGGGGCTCTGGGACCCGAGGAGGAGTAGGTCGACCCACTCGGAGGGGGTTCCAGGACCCGAGGAGGAGTAGGTCGACCTACTCGAGGTAACCCAGGACCTGAGGAGGAGTAGGTCGACCCACTCGGAGGGGGTTCCAGGACCCGAGGAGGAGTAGGTCGACCCACTCGGAGGGGGTTCCAGGACCCGAGGAGGAGTAGGTCGACCCACTCGGAGGGGGTTCCAGGACCCGAGGAGGAGTAGGTCGACCTACTCGGAGGGGGTTCCAGGACCCGAGGAGGAGTAGGTCGACCCACTCGGAGGGGGTTCCAGGCGTACGCGCGTGGAGGGCATTCGCCGGCAACGACTCGAATGGCAGCGCTCCGCCTGTCGCCCACGCACGAGCGTGTCCCTCCCCTCCGATAGGCGGAGGGACGTGCGCTACCGGGAGCAGCAAGCTGCTCCCCTACCCGTCGCGCGTATGCCAGACGCCTGGCGTACGCCCGGGACTACCCGTCGCGCGTATGCCAGACGCCTGGCGTACGCCCGGGACGTTCCATGCCGGGGGCGTGTGACGTCGTGGGCTAAGGTCCTAATCTCGAACACGTTGCGGCGCTCCCCACACGAAAGAGGGCGCTGGCTTGCGCCAGCGCCCTGCGTGTTCCGAGAGGGAACGACCCTTACGGCATCTTGCCGTCGGGGTTGTAGGCGGCGCCCTCCATGGCGATGTAGCCGTCGTTCGCCGTCGCGGTGTTGCACAGGTACTGGAAGGGCTCCTGGCCGTCGCCGCGGTCGAAGCGCACGCCGAGGAACTTGGTCGCCGCGTCCACGTGGGCCACGTTCCAGCCGTCGCTGTGGTTACCCGCCGAGCCCGGGGTGCCGGTGCCCGCCGCGATATCGTCCGCGGTGCGGATCGCGCGGTCGGTGCCGAGCATGGACTGCGAGCCCGTGTTGTTGTTCATGGGCTTGCGGGTCCAGCCGTAGCTGATCTCCTGGGTCTGGTCCAGGCCCTGCGCGACACCCAGCGGGTTGACGCCGGGGGCCAGGGGGGACTGGGTCGGAGCCGGGTTCGCCAGGCCGCTGCCGCCGAAGGTCCACTGACGCTTGTCCTGGATCTGAGCAGCGCCCATGGGGTTGTAGACGTCGAACGAGCTCGGGCAGACGTAGACCTCGTTGTTGTCGATGTACCCGAAGTAGATCAGCGCGACGTAGATCCGCATCTGATCCTGCGAGGTCCAGTCGCCGTCGAGGGTGCGCAGCCCCTGCACGTGCGGGAAGAAGCGCTTGTCACCGGCGTAGGACGCCGCGGCCAGGGCCATCTGGCGAATGTTGCTCGAGCACTTGCTCTTGTTGGCCGACTCCTTGGCCTTCATGAGCGCGGGCATGAGCAGCGTGGCCAGAATGCCGATGATCGCGATCACGACCAGCAGCTCGATCAGAGTGAAACTCCGATTCGGCCGAGAAAACTTCATACATACCTCCGTTGAGACGTTTCACGCGGGACTACCCGCGACTGCGCCCTGGGTTCACGAGGTTCTGGAAGGTCCACACGACAACGTACGGAGATAGATAAGACCTGGTCCCCGTGCGGTCTTCCTCGGAGGAGGCCCCAACGAGGCCTCCCACTTCCCCTCTCGACTCCCTAGTCGGTCCCAGCGCGAAGCGCCTGGGCGCAGCACCGGGACTATGGCACCCCCGGGAGGGGGGGTCAAGGTGACCCTGGCCCTGTGCTTTACATTCGGCTGGAGCCCGGCGCGGAGCCACCCCCCCTCGACGCAGGCCGCTCGGCGTGGGATGTTCCCGCGCTGGGTGGTTTGACACCCCACGCCTGGAGCCCTATCATTCTCCAGCGCGCTAAGTCGAAAGAAGGCAACGTGAACTGCGTCCTGAAGGGGATCTCGCTCAGCGTGATCGTGGCCTTGTCCCTGGGCTCCGTCTCCGCGCAAGACGAGGAGGAGGAGGGCGGAGCGTCCCTCGAGGAGCAGGTCGACCGCGAGGTGTGCGAGCAGATCAAGCGCTCGAACCCGCAGGTGTGGTACCTCGACTTCCAGCAGGGCAAGCTCGGCTTGCTGCAGATCAAGGACGAGACCAACACCGTCGAGCAGTACTGGTATCTGCCCTACACGATCACCAACCGCGACGAGGTCCCCCACTCCTTCTTCATCGACGTCTCGGCCTACTCGGACCGCAACCGCCATCGCCACGAGGTGGAGTCCGAGCAGGACGACTACTTCGTGATCCCGCCGCACAGCGCGTTCAACGAGAGCGAGGTCCCCTCGAGCTCGACCCGCTCGGACCGGCGCCGGCTGCGCTCCTACACCCACCGCTACCACGACCTGCACATAGACGACGTGTTCGAGGCCGTGCAGCTCGCGCTGCGTCCCTGGACCAAGGGCAAGAAGCTCTACAACCAGAAGGACCTCAACAGCCGGCCTGCGGGCGAGGACAACCAGCTCCCCAAGGTCGACGACAAGACCACCGGCGACTCCGCGGTGATCGCGCTGCCCACGATCCAGCCTGGCGAGACCTGGCACTGCGTGGCGGTGTTCAAGCACCTCGACGCCGAGATGGACGGGCTCAGCGTGTTCGTGAAGGGGCTGACCAACTCCAGCCTGCTGCGGCACCAGGACGCCTACGCGCCCCTCGACAAGGGCGAGCCGCACACCCGGGTCCTGACCGAGGCCGTGCTGGTGCTGACCTACAAGCGCCCCGGCAGCGAGTTCACCGCGGCGACCCAGCCGATCGAGTTCGTCGGCCGGCGCTGGATCGACCAGGAGCGCCGGATCCGCGCGGACCTCGAGGCCCCGGACCCCGAGACCGACGAGCTGAACCCGGTGAACCGCCGGAACAAGTTCAGATAGTCCCTGCGCCGCGCACCCAGGTGGAGGCCTTCCTGGCCTCGCTCTCCGCGGAGGAGCGCCTGCTCGTGCGCGTGCGTGACGCCCTCTACGAGGGCCGCTGGGACGAGCTACGAGAAGACCTGGTGGCGAGAGCGAGCCGAGGACCGAGCATGTTCACCCTGGAGACCCGAATCGAGGACGACCTGGCGCGGATCGCGCGCCTGGAGGCCTTCGAGCGGGACCACGCGGGGCGGCTCGAGTTCCTGGACGCCGAGCTCACCTGGCGCGACGACGACGACACACCCGGCCAGCGCGAGGCCGAACCGCGAGCACGCGAGGAGCGACTTGCATGACCTTCCCGATCCGAGCCCTGGCCTGCGCCAGCGCCCTGACCCTCCTGGGCTGCGTGGGCGAGCACGAAGAGGCGATCCGCACCCGGCGTCCGGCCGACCCGGTCGTCGCCCAGGACGCCCCCGCGCTCCCCGAGGAGCGGCTCAACGACTTCGGGCTCTCGGTCTACTGGACCAGCCCCCTGCGCGGCGAGATCATCACCGGGGTCTACCTCGAGGGGCAGGTCCTGCCCGCGGTCGATCGCCGCAAGCGCACCTACGGCGCCGGTAACCCCTGCCTCTACGCCTTCACCAAGTCGCAGCGGCTCTACCAGATCGACCTCAACAGCGGCAACGTGAACTGGGTCTACGACGTGGGCCGCGAACTCTCCCACACCGAGAGCGGGCGTCCGATCACCGAGTTCGTGTTCCGCCCCAGCCGCGCCACGCGCTTCAAGACCTACGACGAGGTCTACTTCGTCGCCGAGGACCACCTCTACGCCTTGGACAAGATCAGCGGCACCGCGCTCTGGATCACCGACCTCGACTTCGCCACCGCGAGCCCGCCCGAGGCCACCCGCAACTACGTGTTCCTGGGCAGCCACGACGACCGGATCTACGCCTTCGACAAGGAGGAGCCCGAGTTCCCGGCCTGGAGCTGGCGCACCGAGGGTGACGTGAGCAATCGCCCGGCGACCCAGCCGCGCAACCCCAACGTCTACGTGGCCTCGACCGACGGCAGCCTCTACACCTTCCCGCAGAACCAGGCCACGCCGCGCGCGCCGTTCAAGACCGAGCGCCGGATCGTGCACGACCCGGTCATGCACCAGAACAAGGTCTACGTGCCCGCCGAGGACTTCAACCTCTACGTGGTCGACGCGATCTCGGGGCGCCTCGACGCGCGCTTCGGCGCCGAGGCCCCGATCAGCGGGGCCCCGGTGGTGGCCGCCAACTCCCCCGCCGGGATCGACTACTCGATCTACTTCCCCGCCGAGGGCAAGGGCCTCTACGCCATGCGCCGCGGGGCGCGCCCCGAGGGCGCGCGGCGCGACCCCCACGAGGTCAAGTGGAACCACCCCACCGCCACGCGCTTCCTGGCGCGGGGGCTCGAGGACGCCTACCTCATGGAGCCCACCGACGACCTGGACACGGTCAAGATCACTCGCGTGGACGCGCTGGAGGGCAACCAGCGCGACAGCATGGAGCTCACCGGGGTCGACTACCTGGTCACCAACCCCAACAGCCCTCGGGCCGCGTTCCCCGAGGAGAAGCTCCTGGGCGGGATCCTGGTGCTCGGCTTCCGCAACGGCTGGATCATCGCGCTCAAGGAGACCAAGACCCTCCCTGGCGGTGAGTTCGACGTGGCGCCGCGCCGGGCCGTCGCCGCCGAGTAGCGCACGACCGACTCGCCCCACGTCTCCATCCTCCCGGCCGAGGTCCTGGACCTCCTGCTCCCCGCCGTCGGCCGGGGCGGAGGCTGGTTCCTCGACGGGACCCTCGGCGCCGGCGGCCACACCCGCCTGCTCCTGGAGGCGGACCCCGCGGTGCGGGTCCTGGGCCTCGACCGGGACCCCGACGCGGTGGCCCTCGCGCGGGAGCGCCTGGCCGAGTTCGGCGAGCGGGTGCGCCTGGTCCGCCGCCTTCGCCGGGCTCCTGCGGTCGTCGCCGCCGAGGGTCGGCCTCCTGGCCGGAGGCGCATGCTCGACCTGGGGGTGAGCTCCATGCAGCTCGACCGCCCCGAGCGCGGCTTCGCCTTCCGCACGACGGCCCCCTCGACATGCGCATGGACCCGACCCGGGGCGAGACCGCGCGCGAGCTGCTGGAGCGGATCGACGAGGGCGAGCTCGCCGCGATCCTGCGTGAGCTCGGCGAAGAGCGGCACGCGCGCCGCGTGGCCCGGGCGCTCGTGGCCGCCCGCCTCGCGGCGGCCTGCCCCAGGGCCCCGCGAGCTGGCGGAGCTGATCGCCGCCGAGGTCCCCGCGCGGCAAGCCCGGCAAGCGCGACGGATCCACCCGACCCGCAGCTTCAGGCGCTGCGCCTGGCGTCCCGAACCCCGCGAGCTGGAACAGGCCGAGTCCGGCGTGCGCGGGATCCATGAGCTCCTCGCCCCGGGGGCCAACTGTGCGTGATCTCCTTCCGCTCCTCGAGGACCGGATCGCCGAAGCGCGCCTTCGAGCCGGCGAAGCGCGGCGGCGGGCTGGAGGTACTCACTGGCTGCCCTGGCGACCAGTGACGCCGGGTCGACCTGAAAACCGCGCCCACATGGCGCCAAGCTCCGCGCCGCCAAGAGCGCACCGCCGCGCCGCTGGCCTGGCAGGACACCGAGCCCGAGCAGCCTGGTATTGGGCGCTGTGCACGCTCTCGCTAGCTGAGCGGGGGTTGCGCGAGCTCCGAGCGGAGCCCTATCCGCGCGCGGGGAGCGCTCGCCTCGGCCGGGTCCTGCGCGGTCAGCTCACCCGAGACCGGCCGGGCGAAGGCGCTCCCCAGCGCCTGGCTGCTGTGGACAACCCCAGGAGGTGCACGATGCTCCGTGTCGCCAGCCTGACCCTGCTTCGCCTGCTGCGGCCCTCGCGCAGGACGGCTACCCCGCGCTGAAGGCCAAGCTCACCGGCGCGAGCGGCAGCTCCAGTGGCTGCAGCAGAACTACGACCGCCTGCGTGAGGAGCACCTCAGACCTTGCGCCGAGCTGGACAGGTCCTGCGCCAGCTGCGCGAGACCAAGGACGCTGCACAAGAACGAGGCTGGCCCTCGAGCTCGAAGGAGAGCGAGGGCTGACCACCACCGAGAGCGGGCTCCATCAAGGACCTGAAGCTCGGCGAGGGGCCGACCCCGCAGCAGGGGCAGGTCGTGGTCGTGCACTACCGCGGCTGGCTCCTCGACGGCACGCAGTTCGACAGCAGCCTCGAGCGCGAGCCGCTGCGCTTCCCGATCGGGCTGCGGCGGGTGATCGCCGGCTGGGAGGAGGGCCTCGCGAGCATGAAGGTCGGCGGCAAGCTGTCGTGAATCCGCTGGCCCTGCCTACGGCGAGCAGGCCCGCGGCCCGATCCCGGCCAACGCGACCCTCGTGTTCGAGGTCGAGCTGCTCGCCCCGATCGAAGCCCGGCAAGCAGAAGGTAAATGGCAGGAAGGCAGGAGGGCAGGAAGGCAGGAAGGCAGGAAGGCAGAAGGTAAAAGGCAGGAAGGCAGGAGGCTCAGGAAGGCAGGAAGAGCGAGAGGCGAAGGCAGAAAGGCGAAGCCGCCAGGCGCCGAGAGCGCCGAGGTCGCGCGAAGGGCGTCGCTCCGCCCGCGAGCGCGTCGACCGCGAACGCGGGAGCGCGCGCTCCGCCTGGACAGCGCGCGTCGCTCCGCCTGAACGCGGCCTGGCTGGCCAGGTGAGACCGCCCGCGCGCTCCGCGTAGTACCCGGACAGGGACAGCCGACGCGAAGGGGGCCGAAGGCGGAGCTACCCTCCTCACCCCACCTCGAGAGCGGTCTCGCGCAGGCGGAGCCTCGGCGTAGCCTCTGCGGCCTCTGCGCCTCGGCGGTTCAGCGCATCTGCCGCCGCAGGCCGCCAGGGCTCGAGGCGCGTCTGCCCGCCTGCGACCGCCGGGCTCGAGGACGTCTGCCACTGACCGCCGGGCTCGAGGACGTCTGCCCGCCTGCGACCGCCGGGCTCGAGCGCGTCTGCCGCCTTGGACCGCCGGGCTCGACGCGTCCGCACCGACCGCCGACCTCGAGCAACTGCCGCCCTCGCACCGCGAGGCCGCGAGCCGCCAGCTCAGAACTGGAGCGAGATCCCCTGCTGCTGCAGCCAGGGGCTGAGCCGCTCCTCGATCAGCGCGCGCCCACGCTCGAGGTCGGCGGCGTCGGGGTCCTCGATCCCGGCGCAGAGCGTGTCCAGGATCCCGTCGTGGATTCGACCCGCCTCCTGCGCCAGGGCGTAGGGGATCGAGCTGTAGACCACCATGGCGTAGCGCGAGCGGAACTGCTGGGGGTAGGCCTTCTCCAGCCGCGACTCCACGGCCTTGCGCAGGCGGAACGCAGGGTCGCCGACCTTGTCGCGCATCTCCACGTAGTTCTCGAGGGCCATGTCCGCGATCGCGTCGCCGTTGGGCTTGCGCCGGGCGCTGTAGCGCGCGAAGAGCTGGTCCAGCGGCGTGTCGCTGAGGAGCTGAGCAGGACCGCGCAGTCCTCGAACCCCGCGTTCAGCCCCTGTCCCGAAGAAGGGCACGATCGCGTGGGCCGCGTCCCCTACGAGCAGCGTGGTCTCCCCCACGTGCCAGGGCGCGCAGCGCACGGTGCCCAGGTGCCCCCGTGGAGGCTCCTGCGAGGAACCGCGTCCACGTAGTCGCCGAGGCGGCACCGCCTCGGCGTAGTGTCGCTCGAAGACCGCACGGCAGCGGGGGTGGTCAGGTTCGCGAAGCTCTCCTCCCCCCTCGTGGGGCAGGTAGAGGGTCCCGGTGAAGCTCCCGCCCTGGTTCGGGAGCCCCATGAGGAAGTGCCGGCCCCGGGGCCAAATGTGCAGCGCCCGGACCTCCATGCAGTAGTTCCCCTCGGGGGTCTCGGGGAACAAGAGCTCCTTGTAGCCGTCGGGGAGCATGTCCATGGACTCGCGGAAGCCGTCGACCGCGTGCATGCCCCCGCGCACCGCCGAGGGCGCGCCGTCGGCGCCGAACAGGTGCGGCGTCGTGAGCCGCCGCGACGCCCCGTCGGGGGTGGTCACGGTCAGGCTCCCCGCGTGCACGTCGACGTCGGAGACGGCGTGCTCGAAGTGCACCCGGACCCCGTCCCGCTCGGCAATGTCGAGCAGGTAGCGGTTCAGGTCCCCGCGGGAGACCGAGTAGTTGCACTCGCGGTCGTCCTTGCCGTAGGGCTGATACGCGAGCTCGCCGTCCTCGGTGTGCATCATGCGCCCGTACACGGGCACGGTGATCTCGAGCACCTGGTCCTTGAGCCCGAGCAGCTCCAGCGCGCGCAGCCCACGCGCGGTGAGCACGAGGTTGATCGAGCGCCCGGCGGCGCCCTCGATCAGGCGCAGGTCGGAGCGCCGCTCGTAGAGGTCCACGCTCCAGCCGCGGCGCGCGAGGAGCACGCCCAGCACACAGCCCACGGGGCCCCCGCCCACGACGATCGCTCGCTCGCTCATGTGGTCCTCCGGAGCCCGAGGGTATAGCGAAACCCGGGCGGGTGCGACCGCCGGGGCTGCGCCTGGATCGCAGGCTCAGCGCCCGCGGGCCGCCTCGTCCAGGAGCCGCGCGCAGCCAGGCTCCGCGCCGTAGTCGGCCCGCAGCTCGGGCAGCACCCGCTCCAGGCTCCCGTCGCCCCGGGCGCCGCGCAGGGTCGCGCTCAAGGCCTCGCGGGCGCGGAACCGCGCCCACTCCCCGAGGACCCCGGGGGCGTCCACGTAGGCCACGTAACGCGGGCCGCGCCGGGCAGGGTCCTCGCGCTCGAGGTCGAGCAGCTTGGGGCCGAGCTCCTCGAGGGCGTCCAGGGGGACCGCCGGCTCGCCGAGCTCCTCCTGCGCCGCGTCGAGGGCCTTGCCCAGCGCGCCGCGGGAGAGCCCGAAGTCGCCGCCCCGGCGCGCGCCGACCGCGCGTAGGGACTCCCCGACGAACACGGCCAGGCGCAGGGAGGTCTCGTCGTAGGGGACCCCCAAGCTGCTGGTGCGGTGCTGGGCCTGGACGTGGTCCTGGCACTGGAGGCCGGTGAAGTCGGGGCACGGTCCATGATCTCGCGGCGGCGGCGGCGGCGGCGGCGGTTGTCCGCCCGGAGGCGGCCCCCCGGGGCCCGGTCGGCCGCCGGGGCCGGGGCGCGGGCGGGGCTCCGGCCGGCGCGGAGCCTCGGGGGGGTGCGGGCCCCGGGCGAGCACGGCGACGGCGCGGTCGTCGATCAGCTTGAGCGCGGTGTTCGTCGGGCGGCGGGCGTCGGGCCCGACCACCACCGCCACCAGCGGCACGTTGAGCGCGCGGGCCTCCTCGACGGCGCGGCCCCAGTCCTGGGCGTAGGCCGGCGCGCGCTTGCTGGCCTCGAGCCGCTCGAGCCGCTCGAGCAGCCAACGCGGCGGCGGCGCGGCGTGGGCCTCCTGGGGCAGCTCCCGCGGCGTGGGCGGCGG
This sequence comes from Planctomycetota bacterium, assembly GCA_041402045.1. Classification (GTDB taxonomy): domain Bacteria; phylum Planctomycetota; class J058; order J058; family J058; genus JAGQRJ01. Next base: position 20,552 of record JAWKSZ010000062.1, read on the forward strand.
GGCGTCGCGCGGGGGCGGCGGCGGCTCACGCCGCGGCGGCGGGCCGGGGTCGTGCGGCGGGTCCTCCGGCTCGGAGGTCTCTGGGGCGGGGTCGAGCACCGGCTCGTCGACCGGCTGCTCGTCGGCGGGCTCGTCGACCGGCTGCTCGTCGGCGGGTTGCTCGCCGGCGGGCTGCTCGTCGGGCTGCTCGTCGATGGGTTGCTCGTCTGCGGGGTGCTCGTCGGCGGGTTGCTCCACGAGCGTGGCGGTCGGGGTCTCGTCGGCGGGGAGCGGCAGGCCGGGAGCGGGCTCGGGCTCCGGGTCCGCGGGGGCGGGTTCGGGGTCCGGCGCGGGCTCCGCGGGGGCGGGCTCGGGGTCGTCGAGGAGCGCGCTCGCGGCCGGGGAGGGACCGCCCTCCATGGCGGCGAGGCGCGCCTCGAGCTGCGCCTGGGCCTGCGAGCTGCGCCAGGCCAGGACCCCGGCCAGGAGCACGACCAGCCCCGCCGCGGCCAGCGCTCCGGTCCCCAGCGGGTTCTTGCGCGCCGCGCGCTGGGCGCGGGTCACGAGGCTCGGGCGCGCCCCGACGATCGCCAGGTTCTTCTGCCAGCGGGTGAGGTCGCGCAGCAGCTGCCCGGCCGAGGCGTAGCGGTCCTCGCGCTCCTTCTCCAGGCACTTGAGCACGATCGTCTCGAGGTCGGGGTCCAGGTCCGGGACGATCGAGCGCAGCGGCGGCGCGGGCTTGGTCATGATCTCCATGACCAGGGCCGCCAGCGTCTGGCCCGCGAACGGGCGCTGCCCGCTGAGCATGTGATACAGGGTCGCGCCCAGGCCGTAGACGTCGGTGCGCTCGTCGATCTTGTGGCGGTCGGCGTCGGCCTGCTCCGGCGACATGTAGGCCGGGGTGCCGAGCATGGCCCCGGACTGGGTCAGCGAGAGCGTCGGCGCGGCCTCGCCCCGGAGCTTCGCCAGCCCGAAGTCGGTGAGCAGCGGGTGCCCGTCCTGGTCGAGGAGCACGTTCTGCGGCTTGAGGTCGCGGTGCAGCACGCCTTGCTCGTGGGCGTAGGCCAGGGCGTCCGCGATCCCGATCGCGATCTCGACGGCTTCCTCCGCCGGGAGGCGTCCTTCGCGGTCGATCCGCTGATCGAGGTCCTCCCCGGCCACGAACTCGAGCACCATGTACGGGCTGCCGGCGGCCTCGCCGTGCTCGAGGACGGCGACCACGTGGGGGTGCTCCAGGCGCGAAGCCGTGGTGGCCTCGATCCGGAAGCGCTGCAGCTCCGCCGGGTGCGCGACCCCCGAGAGCAGGACCTTGATCGCCACCAGGCTCCCGTCCGGGGCGGCGGCGCGGTAGACCACGCCCATGCCGCCGCGGCCGAGCTCGCCCTGGATCGTGTAGCCCGGGATCTCGGGGGCCGCCGAGCGCTGGCGGTTGCTGGGTCGCGGGCCCGGCGGGGGCGCGGTGACGTCGCTGCCCGGCTCGAGCAGGAGGGCCGTGGGCCCGCTGCTCGCGTCCGCGGCCTGTCCGGGGGGCGGGACGGTCGTGAGCCCCAGCGGCGTCGGCGGCGCGCTGGCCACGGTGCGGTCGGGATCCGGCGCGGCGGCCCGGGTGGAGGCGAGCCCGGCGGCGTCGGCGAGCGGCGGCTCCATGTAGGTCATGTTGGGGTCGGCCACCGTGGGGGTCTCGGACGGCTGGTCCCAGCGGGTCGCGCCGTGGTCGCTTCCGGAGGACGACTCCGCGCGCAGGATCTGGTGGTAGAGCTCGCGCACCGAGGAGCGGGTCCCCGGGTCGAGGCGTCGCGAGAGCTGGGCCAGGAGGTCCGAGGGCTCACCCCGGGCCACGGCCCCCTCGTGCTCGGCGCGGGCGGCCTGCACCTGGGCACGGCTCACCAGGCCCCGGGACTCGGCGGAGCTCAAGACCAGGGATTCGACGCGGGCTCGTGGGGTCACTGCGTTCAGCTTGGGCGGGCCTCCGCCTGCTTTCAACCCCTCCCGCGCGGGACGGTTTCGCCCTTCCTGAGCCCGCGGCTAACTTCAGCGGGGACAACGCAGGCCGGACGGGCGACAGCCGGGCCGCAGGCCCAGCGCCCTCGCTGGCGCCGGGCGGCGGTCGCTCCCGGCTACTCGGCCGGGCGCTGGGGGAGGCGCCACACCTCGCGGGCGTACTCGTGGATCGTGCGGTCGCTGGAGAAGCGCCCGACCCGCGCCGTGTTCAGCACCGCGCTCCGGGTCCAGCCCCGGGTGTCGCGCCAGAGGTCCTCGACCTGTCGCTGGGCCTGGCAGTAGGAGTTGAAGTCGGCGAGCACGAGGTAGTGATCGCGCTCGAGGAGCGCGTCCACCAGGGGGTGGAACAACCCAGGCTGCCGCGAGAACAAGGGCCCGCACAGCGCGTCGAGCACCTCGCGCACGCGCTCGTTGTGCTCGTAGATCCCGCGCGGACGGTAGCCCTCCTGGCGCAGCGCGGCGACCTGGTCCGCGGTCAGCCCGAACAGGAAGAAGTTGTCGTCCCCGACCTCCTCGCGGATCTCGACGTTGGCCCCGTCGAGGGTCCCGATCGTGAGCGCGCCGTTGAGCGCGAACTTCATGTTCCCGGTGCCCGAGGCCTCGTAGCCGGCGGTCGAGATCTGCTCCGAGAGGTCGGCGGCGGTCACGATCGGCTGGGCCAGGCTCACGCGGTAGTTCTCGAGGAACGCGACCTTCAGCCGCCCGCGCACGAGGTTGTCCTGGTTGATCGTCTCCTGCAGGCTCGTGAACAGCCGGATCACGAGCTTGGCCACGTCGTAGTCCGCGGCGGCCTTGCCGGCCACGATCACCGTGCGCGGCACGAAGTCCCCGTTGGGGTCGGCGCGGATCCGCAGGTACTGGTCGACGGTGAACAGCGCCAGGAGCAGCTGGCGCTTGTACTCGTGGATCCGCTTGATCTGGGCGTCGAACAGGCTGTCGGGGTCGAGGACCAGGCCCTGGGTGCGCTGGGCGTAGGCGCAGAGCTTGACCTTGTTCGCGCGCTTGATCGCGCGGTAGCGCTCGAGGAACCCGTCGTCCTCGGCCAGGGGCTCGAGCTGACGCAGCTGGTCCAGGTCCTTGATCCAGTCCTGGTTGCCGAGGTGCTCCTGGATCAGGGCGCTGAGCTCGGGGTTGGCCTGGTGGATCCAGCGCCGGGGGGTGATCCCGTTGGTCTTGTTGTTGAAGCGCTCGGGCCAGAGGTCGGCGAAGTCCTTGAGCACACCCTTGCGCAGCAGCTCGGTGTGCAGCGCGGCCACGCCGTTGATCGAGCTGCTGGCGACCACCGAGAGGTGGGCCATGCGCACGCGGCGCTCGGCGTCGTGGCTGATGATCGACATGCGCCCGACGGCGCCCTCGTCGTGGGGCAGCTTGAAGCGCACGAAGTCGCCGAAGCGCCGGTCGATCTCCTGCAGGATCTGCATGTGCCGCGGGAGCAGCGTTGCGATCTGGTGGTAGCCCCAGGTCTCGAGCGCCTCCGGCAGGAGGGTGTGGTTCGTGTAGCAGAAGGTGCGGCTGGTAATGTCCCAGGCCTGGTCCCAGGGCAGCCTGTAGCGGTCGAGGAGCAGCCGCATGAGCTCGGGGATCGAGATCGCGGGGTGGGTGTCGTTGAGCTGGATCACCAGCCGCTCGTGGAGGGTGTCGAGGCTGGAGCAGGCCTTGAGGTGCCGGCGCAGGAGGTCCTGGAGCGTGGCCGAGGCGAGGAAATACTGCTGCTTGAGGCGCAGGAGCTGCCCGGCCTCGGTGCGCTCGGCGGGGTAGAGCACCTTGGTGATCGTCTCCGCCTGGACCAGCCCGGCCGCGGCGCCCAGGAAGTCGCCGCTGTGGAACACGTCGAGGTTCACCCCGCTGTCGAGGGGGCGCGCCTCCCACAGGCGCAGGGTGTTCACGGTGCGGGTGTGGAAGCCGCACACCGGCATGTCGTGGGGCACCGCGAGCACGCGCTCGCTGCCGTTCCAGGCGAACTGCAGCTGGCCCTGCTCGTCCTGGCTGGCGTCGACGTTGCCGAAGAACTGGACCTCGACCGCCTCGTCGGCGCGGCGCACCTCCCAGGGGTTGCCCCAGCGCAGCCAGTCGTCGGGCTGCTCGGTCTGCCAGCCGTCGACGATCCGCTGGCGGAACAGGCCGAACTCGTAGCGCAGCCCGTAGCCGTAGGCGGGGTAGTCGTGGGTCGCCATGGAGTCGAGGAAGCAAGCCGCGAGGCGGCCCAGGCCCCCGGAGCCCAAGGCGGAGGCGTTCTCCTGCTCCTCCATGGTCTCGAGCTGCGCCCCGGCCTCGTCCAGCGCGGTGCGGACCTCGTCCTCCAGGTCGAGGGCCTGCACCGACGAGCGCAGCAGCCGCCCGAGGAGGAACTCCATGGAGAGGTAGCACACGCGGCGCACGTCCGGCTTCGCGTAGCGCTCCTCGGTCTCGACCCAGCGCTGCATGATCTCGCCGCGCAGCGCGGCCACCAGCGACTCGTAGAGCTCGTCGGGCGCGGCGGTGGTCATGCGCCGCCCGTGGTCGGCCCGCAGGTGCGTGCGCAGATCCTCGGTGAGGGAGCTCGCGGTGGTGAGCCGCTGGGTCAGGGCGTTGTGCTCGGTCATGGGGCCTCCCCTGCAGGGGGGGACACCCTACACCGAGAGCCCAGGACGGGGGACCGTCGGGGCCGTCGACCCGTCGTTCGCCGGCCACACGGGCCCGCGTTGCTCCCTCCGCACGCCGAGCGGCCCCGCTCCAGTCTTCGGGGGTCGGGGAAGCCCGGAGCGGAGCTCAACGGGCTGCTGCCCAGGAGCCAGGGACGCTGCGCGACGGCCGCCAGGAGCGACTAGGGGTCGCTGGCCTCCACCCGGGGAGGGGTGAGCACGGCGGGGGCCTCGGACCACGCGGCGTAGGCGCTGAAGCTCAACAGGACGCTCAGCGCCACCAAGGTGGCGATTCGGTTCATGGGGTTGCCTCGCTGCGGCCGGGACTGCCGCGGTGCGGGGGCGAGAAGCGAACTCGGTGCCGCGACGGGGCACCGAGCCGTCGAGGGTTAGCGGGGTGCGTTGCACTGCGGTTTCGTCGGTCTCGCGGATTCAGGGCGTGGGTGCCACATGAGGGTCCAGGTGTCCGCTGTCGACGGGGCGCAGAAGCACGGGCGTCGCGGCCCGCTGCCCTACGCCCCCGTGGGAGGCTGGCAGCGCGGGCAGAAGAAGGTGGCCCGCTGGGCCTGGACGATCCGAACCACCGTGCCCTTGCGGCAGGAGCGGCAGGGCTCGCCCTCGCGCCCGTAGACGCGGTGCTGGTTCTGGTAGCTCCCGTCCTGGTTCAGCGCGGTGCGGTAGGTGCCGTCGCCGAGGGTCGAGCCCTCGTAGCGCACGGCCTCCTCCAGGACCTCGCGCAGGACGCGGGCCAGGCGGGTCCATTCCCGCGGGCCGAGGGTGTGGCAGCCGCGCTCGGGGTGCACCTTGGCCCGGTTGAGCACCTCGGCGGCGTAAATGTTCCCCACCCCCGCGAGCAGGGCCTGGTCCAGGAGCGCGACCTTGATCGGGCGCTGGCGCTGGCCGAGGCGCGCGCGGAGGGCGTCGCGCTCGACGGTCAGGGCGTCCGGCCCCAGGCGCGCGGTGAGCTCGGCGTAGCCCGCCTCGTCGAACCAGGTCACGGTCCCCAGCCCGCGCCGGTCCCAGAACAGGAGCTCCTCGGGGGCGCGCCCCCGCAAGCGCAGGCGGAGCCGCAGGTGGTCGGGGGTGGGCGGGTCGGCGAGGAGCAGGAGCCCGGTCATGCGCGGCTCGATCACCAGGCGCCCGCCGTCGTCCAGGGCCAGCACCACCCGCTTGCCCAGGCGGCCGGCGCCCGCGATCGCGCGTCCCTCGAGCTTGCGGCGCAGCGTGCGCCAGCCGGGGGTGAACGCGATCGGCCTCTTGGCGCAGCGCGGGCGCTCGGCGGCCTCGATCGTGGCCCCGACCACCGGGAGGATCCCGCGGCGCATGGTCTCGACTTCCGGCAGCTCGGGCATGCCGCGAACTATACGGCAGGTCGCGCTGGAACCCAGGCACGGGCTCGTCGGCTATACTCCGCCGCGGTTCCCCGCGGGGAGGGCAGCATGAGCTTTCGCAAGATCGTGGACAGCATTGCGCGCGCGTGCGGGTGGCACGTGGTCGAGGAGGGCGGGATCCTCTCGATCGACGTCCCCACCGGGGAGGGCCGCAGCCAGGTGGTCCTGATCACCCCCGACACCGACGTGGCCGAGCAGCAGATCGTGCGCTACTGGAGCGTGATCGGCGGGGTCGAAGACGTCGACTTCCGGCGCTGCCTGGAGGAGAACGCGACCCTGGCCTACGGCGCGATCGCGATCCACGACGAGCAGCTCGTGATCATGGACACCCAGCTCGTGTCCGACGCCGACCCCATGGAGGTCGGGGCCTCGATCGGCAACCTCGCCGCCTACGCGGACCGCTACGAGAAGGACCTGTTCGGCACCGACACCTACTAGGGGTCGGGCCGAGCGCAGGAGGACAGCGAATGCTCATGGACACGCGCTTGGAGGGCGAGGTCGAGGTCCTGGGGGAGGCCCAGAACTTCGCCGGGCGCCCCTTCTGGGAGCTGAGCCTGGTCAGCGACGACGAGCAGATCCTGCACCTCTACGAGGGGCAGCTCAAGGAGTTCACCCAGGTCGATCTGCGGCCGGGCAAGCGCTACAAGGTCGTGTTCCGTCCGTTCATCAACAATCGCTGGGTCGAGGTCAAGATTCACAGCCTGACGCCGGTGTGACGGGCGAGGTATACTCCCGCGAGTCATCCATCAGCGAGTAGAAGAGATGGTACGTCGATGAAGGTGTTGGACATTGCCCCCCACCGGGACCGTCGCCAGGAGTTCTCTTACGCGATCCTCAACTCCGGGCACGAGGTGATCACCGTCCCGGGCCGGCGTGAGGCGATCGACGCGCTCAAGATCCACGAGTTCGACCTGGCCGTCCTCGACGGCGAGAGCGAGCTCTACGACACCCGCGAGTTCGTGGCCGAGCTGTGCGCCGCTGGCAGCAAGCAGGAGCCGATCATCGCCGTGGTCATGGAGCCCAAGAACCGTCCGCCCCGGCACCGGATCGCCGGCCGCGCGGAGAACGTCGTCTTCCTCCAGGACGGCTCGGTGGAGCACATGGAGCGGATCGTGGGCCTGGCCGTGGCCGCCCGCGGAGACGGCGACTCGCCGGCCTGATCCCGCACGTCGCCGCCCGCGGCGACGCCGATCGACCGCCTGCGAGCAGGCCACAGGGGTTCCTTGCGCTCCAGGCTGGGGGATACTCGTCCCCGAGGAGGCCCGCGCTGAATGCCCCCCGCCACATTCTCTACGTGGGAGCCGTGCTCCCGGCCCGCTCGGAGACCTTCGTCTACCGAGAGGTGTTCGGGCTGCGCGAGACCGGCGACGAGGTCTCGGTGGCCTCCCTGCGCGAGCCCGAGCGCGGGCTCGGCGAGGCGCGGCTCGAGGCCCTCGCCGACGAGGCTGAGGTCGTCTACCGCCCCGGCTCCCTGCGCCGCGGGTTGGTGCGCGGGCTGACCGCGCCCCAGGTGCTCCTGCGCGGGGCCCTCGACGCGCTGACCGCCCCGGACGTGCCGCTCAAGAAGCGGCCCCACGTGCTCGCGCAGTGCCTGGGAGGGCTCGCGCTGGCCGGGGACGTCGGCGCGCGCGGGATCACCCACGTCCACGCCCACATGGCCCACGCTCCGGCGGGGGTCGCGATGTACGCCGCCCAGGCGCTGGGCGTGCCCTTCAGCTTCACCGGGCACGCGGCGGACCTGTTCCGCGACCGCTCGCTGCTCACCACCAAGCTCGACCGCGCGTCCTTCGTGGCGTGTATCAGCGAGTGGCACCGTGGGTTCTACCGGCAGCTCGTGCCCCTGACCGAGGAGCGGCTGCCGGTGGTGCGCTGCGGCGTCGACGTGGGCGACGAGGACGTCGACGAGGGCGCCGGGCTCCTGGCGGTCGGGCGCCTGGTGCGCAAGAAGGGCTTCGACGTGCTGCTGCGCGCGCTGGCGCGGCTGCCCGAGGCGCCGCCGCTGCGGCTCGTGGGCGACGGCCCGGAGCGCGAGGCGCTCGAGGCCCTGGTGCATGAGCTCGGGCTCGAGGGGCGAGTGGAGCTCCTCGGGGCGCAGCCCAACACCGAGGTCCAGCGGCTCATGCGCGAGTGCGCGGTGTTCGTGCTCCCCTGTCGGGTCAGCAGCGACGGCGACCGCGACGGGATCCCGGTCGTGCTGATGGAGGCCATGGCCAAGGCGCGCTGCGTGATCTCGGGGGATATCGAGACGATCCGCGAGCTCGTCGAGCACGACGTGACCGGGCTCATGGTGGAGCCCGGGGACGTGGACTCCCTGACCGAGGCCCTGGGCCGCGTGCTCGAGGACCCCGAGCTGCGTCGGCGCCTGGCGCGGGCCGGGCAAGAGCACGTGCGCCGTGAGTTCTCGACGAACACCAACCTCGCGCGCTTGCGCAAGGGCTTCGCCCGCGGCGTGGCCGTCGCGCGCAAGGGGTTGCGCTGGGCCCGGGCCGCGCGCTGAGCGAGGGGCGTGCGCGACGCGGGCGCAGACCGCGCCGGCATGGTGCAATCTCGAACGCGCGCCGGCGGCCTCTTCGCCCCGCTGGCCCGCCCGAGGAGCGACGACGTGGGTAGACGCTATTGCGTGATCACTCCCTGCCGCAACGAAGAGGAGTTCTGCCGCAGGACCCTCGACTCCGTCGTGGAGCAGTCGGAGCCGCCGGCGCTGTGGGTGATCGTCGACGACGGCTCGACGGACCAGACCCCCCAGATCCTGGCGGAGTACGCCGCGAAGCACGACTGGATCCGGATCGTGACCCGCACCGACCGCGGCGAGCGCGCCGTGGGGCCCGGCGTGATCCAGGCCTTCTACGCGGGCTACGACACGATCGACCCCGAGGCGTTCGACTACCTCTGCAAGCTCGACCTGGACCTCGAGCTGCCTCGGGGCTACTTCGCCGAGCTCATGAATCGCATGGAGGAGAACCCGCGGCTCGGCAACTGCAGCGGGAAGCCCTACTTCCCCGGGCCGTCGAACACCCAGAAGACCTTCGACGGCGAGCTGATCTCCGAGGGCTGCGGCGACGAGAACGCGATCGGCGCCTCGAAGTTCTATCGCGCCGCCTGCTTCCGCCAGATCGGCGGGTTCGTGCGCCAGGTCATGTGGGACGGGATCGACGGGCACCGCTGCCGCATGAAGGGCTGGATCGCGATCAGCTGGGACGACCCCGAGCTGCGCTTCCTGCACCTGCGGCCCATGGGCTCGAGCCACAAGGGGATCATTACCGGGCGCCTGCGCCACGGCTTCGGGCAATACTTCATGGGCACCGGGATCGGCTACATGACCGCCAGCGCGCTCTACCGCATGACGCGTTCGCCCCGGATCGTGGGCGGCGCCGCCATGTGGTGGGGCTACGTGCGCAGCGCGCTGCAGGGCGTCGAGCGCTACGAGGACCCCGCGCTGCGCGAGTTCGTGCGCGACTACCACCGCAACTGCCTGCTCAAGGGCAAGGAGCGGGCGACCGAGGAGCTCAACCGGCGCCAGGCCGCGGTGTGGAACCCGACCCTGTAGAGGATCCGATCGGCTACTTCGCCGATCGAGCCGAGGACTACGCGCGCTGGCGCCCGGGCTATCCGCGCGCCGCGATCGACGCCGCCCTGGCGGGGCTGCCCGCGCCGGCCACGGTCGTGGACGTCGGCTGCGGCACCGGGATCTCGACCCGGGCCTTGGCCGACGCCGGCGCCCACGTCCTGGGGGTGGAGCCCGACCCTGCCATGCTCGCTCACGCCCAGGCCGCGGGGGGCGGTCCGCGCTACGCCGTAGGCCGCGCGGAGCGCTTGCCCCTCGCCGACGCGTCGTGCGACCTGGTGGTCGTGGCGCAGGCCTTCCACTGGTTCCAGCGCGACGCTGCCCTCCAGGAGTTCCAGCGGGTGCTGCGCCCCGGCGGGCGCCTGGCCCTGCTCTGGAACGTGCGTCGCACGGACACGCCGTTCATGGCCGTCTACGCCGACGTCGTCCGTCGCGCCCAGGCCGCCACCGAGGCACGCGGGCGGCGGGTGAGCCGGATCCGCTGCGCGTCCCCCGCCGAGAGCCCCTGGTTCGTGGACGGCGAGCTCCGCGCCTTCGACAACCACGAGCTCCTGACGTGGGAGGGCGTCTACGGCCGACTCAACAGCGCGAGCTACGTCCCGCGGGAGGGCCCCGAGCGCGAGGGCCTCCTGCGTGAGCTCCGCGCCGCCTTCGACGACCACGCCAGCGAGGGTCGGGTGCTCTACGCCCAGACCACCGAGCTGACCCTCGCAGCCCGCGCGAAGCCATGACGGCGCACGCTTCCCTGAAGTCGGACGCGAGCCCTGCGGACGCTCCGCGCGCGACGCCCCACCCGGTGTGGCTGGCCGCGCTGCTGTGCCTGCTCGCGGCGGCCCTCGTGAGGCCGACCCTGCGCGCCTTTGCGCCCGAGGTGGCGGTGTCGGTGTGGTTGGCGGGCGACGAGATCGACGACCCCTGGGGTCGTCCCTACGCCGAGCGGTTCGTGGGCCCGAGGAGCTCCTTGCTCTACTCGGTCGGCCCCAACGGGGTCGACGAGCAGCTCACGGGCGACGACCTCCCCGCGCTCCAGCAGGAGTGGCACTGCCTCATCGCCGGGACGCCCACGTTCCTGGTCCTCGCAGCGTTGCTCCTCGCCTGGACCCGGGTCCCGACCTGGCGCCGACCGCGCGGGCCCTTGGGGCAGGAGGTGCTGCGGTCCCTGGCCCTCGCCAGCGCGCCGGCGCTGAGCCTGGCCTGGCAGCCCGTTGAAATCCGCCCCGGTCTTCGGGGGTCGGCTTCGCCGACCCCCTCGATCGTCAGGAGTTGCTGCGCAACTCCTGGCGACTACGTTGCTCGTCGCTCACGATGCGAACATCGCGTCGCTCCTCGCGCCTTGCCGGAGCGCATTTCAACGGGCTGCTAGGTGCTCCGCTGGCTCCAGCTCCAGCCCGCGGATCGGAGCGTCGAGCTCGCCGTGTTCTTGCAGACTTTGCGCCTGGGAGCGCTGCGCGACACCGGCCCAGGTGTCGCCGAGGGGATCCATGCGCTCGGGGCGGGATTCCTCCTGGTCTTGGCCTGGAGGCTCCTCCGCCGTGGCGCGGCCGACTGAGGCGGTGTGCGGCCCTCGCACGCTTGCGCCTTCCCGGCATGCGTTTCCCGGATGGGGGTAAGAAAGGAAGCATGGCGGTAACCGACCCGCGCCCTTGAGGGTTACGGCGCAACCACCTGCGGCATGCGCTTCGTAGGCGTCCGTTCAGGAGGACCTCATGCGTCACCTGTGCCCTTGGATCGCCGCGCTGGCGTTCGGATTCGCGATCGCCGGCTGCGGGGGCGGAGGGGGCGGGGGGTCGAGCTCCGCGACTCAGGCCCCGATCAGCTCCGGTTCGGGCGGGGGCACGACCTCGGGCTCGAGCTCCGCGCCCGGTTCGAGCACGCCGACCCTCGAGCCCAACGGGTCGCTGGGCTTCGAACTCCGCGCCGCGATCGCCCGCGACTTCGCGCCTCAGCTCCGCTACAACGCCTACTACGACGACGGGAACGGCTCGCGCCAGAACCGCAACGAGGACTTCTTCCCGATCGGGGTCCGCGCGTTCCTCGCCGAGCTCCACGCGCAGCAGGTGCGGGTCGTGGTCGACCAGTCCACGGGCCTGACTCCGGCGCTGGTCTCCCTCGAGCCCACGACGGATCAGGCGCAGTTCGGGGCCCAGGCCCTCGAGCCGTATCCGAAGTTCATGGCCGGGGCTCAGCCGGGCACGGCGCCGCTCTACACCCACGTCTACCCGGACGACGCCACGCGCCAGCTCGACGTGCAGCTGGCGGGCACCCTCGAGGTGTTCTGCGAGTTCTTCGTGTTCTATGCCCACGACCGCGCCGAGGCGACGGTGCTCGGGATCATTCCTACCGGGGGCAACAACGACCGCTTCGGGCACCGCGGCGACTGGGAGCGGGTTCACGTCCGAGCCCGCGTGGCCTTCGGTCCTGGAGGCGCCTACCTGGGCGGCGAGGTGCTCCAGGGCTTCTTCAGCGGGCACGGGAAGCTCTTCCTCGCCGAGCGGCCCGAGCTCGAGACCGTGAACGCCCAGGGCCAGGAAGATCCCCAGGGCACCCATACGGTGGTCTACGTCTCCAACGGCAAGCACGCCGCGTTTCCTCAAGCGGGGGAGTGGAAGGACGCCAACTACCCGGCCTGGGTCGCCGACTACACGGACTTCTTCCGCGGCAACGGAGTGTGGATCGACGGCTGGTCGGTGCCCCTGTTCGACCTCGAGGAGCCGGCCCGCGCGCCGGACGAGTTCGCCTCCGCCGAGTTCTTCGCCCTCCAGAGCGCGGCCGTGACGCTCACGGACTGGACTCAATACACCGGGGCCTGGGGGCCCGACGACTACCGGATTCCCTTGGTCGGGATCCAGATCGCTGCCTCGCCCTCGGGGCCCAAGCTCAAGTCCGAATACGGCAGGTTCGGCGGCACGACCGAGCTCTGGCTCGACGCCAAGCAGCACTCGCGGCTCAAGGTCTATCGCGATCTGGGGACGGTGGTGCCTCGCGCCAACCCTCTGCCCTACCCCAACTAAACGGGATCGCACGACGCTGGGTGGTCGAACACCACGATCACCCCCGGCTGCCGACGCCTCGTGGATTCCGTGTAGCGGCTTCCCGATCGGAGGGCGAGCGAGGCCAGAGCGCCGAGCACCATCCACCCCCCTCGACCGCTCAGGATCGTGAGAGCCGGTTCAGCTCTTGCCTGGCTTCTTCTCCAGCGCCAGTTGCCCGCACGCAGCGAGGATTCGGTCACCCCGTGGCCGGCGCACGTGCACCTTCTCCACGCCCCGCGCGAGCAGCGTCTCTCGGAACGCCTCCACGTCGTCCATGCTCGGGCGCCCATAGTCGGCGCCCTCGTGGGGGTTGAAGGGGATCAGGTTGATCTTGATCCGATCGGCGACCTCTACCAGGCGCGACGCCAGCGTATGCGCCTGCGCGATCCCGTCGTTCAGGCCCTTCAGCAGGACGTACTCGAAGGTCACCCGTTGCCGCCGTGACAGCTCGAGCCCCGCCACGGTGCCGAGCAGGGCGTCCATGTCGAACTTCCGGTTGACGGGCATGATCTCGCTCCGGATCGCGTCGTCCGGCGCGTTCAGCGAGATCGCCAGGTTGACCCCCGTCGCTGCCAAGAAGGCCTCGATCCGGTCCGCCAGGCCCACGGTGCTCACGGTGATCCTGCGCGGCGGGAACGCGATCCCCTGTTCGTCGGTCAAGATCCGACACGCCGCTGCGGTGCCCTCCTGGTTGTGGAGCGGCTCGCCCATGCCCATGAACACCAGGTTGGTGAGCCTGCGCTCCACCTTCCCAGCCTGCCCCCGACCCTTCACCTGGACGGTTCGGCCCTCGCCCCTCGCCTCGAGCACTCGCTCCGCTACGAGCACCTGCTCCACGATCTCCCAAGGCTCGAGGTGCCGCACGAGTCCCATGGTGGCGGTCCTGCAGAAGGTGCAGCCCATGGCGCACCCCACCTGGGTCGAGACGCACAGGGTCCGTCGCTCTCGATCGGGAATGATCACCGCCTCGACGCGCTTGCCGTCCTCCAGCGCGATCAAGAGCTTCGTCGTTCCGTCCTCCGCGACCCGGACGTCCGCCGGCTCCAGCCGGGGAACCCGCGACTCCTTCAGCCGCTCCCGGAGCCCTGCGCTGAGGTCGGTCATGTCCCCGACCGACTCCACCCTTCGCCGCCACACCCAGCGGAACACTTGGTCCCCGCGGAACGGCTTCTCGCCCAGCTCGGCCATGGCCTGCCGCAGGTGTTCGCGCTCCAGATTCTTGAGGTTCGAGAGGTTCACGCCGTCAGCCTATCCGGTTCGGCGGGCTCCGGGAGCGATTTTGACGGACGGGGAAATAGGTGGGACTGGACTGGAGGGCGTCGTCGCTCACGACGCGGACATCGCGTCGCTCCTCGCGCCTTGCTGGAGCGCAGTTCCACGGGCTGCTCGGCCTCGATCGGAGCCAATGCCGTAAGTTTGACTTCACAATGGGCTTATGTGCGGCCCTGCGGGGCGGCCTGCGGCCCGACGGGTCACGAAGGGGCGCTCGACGGCGAGCGCGCGAGTGCGCTCACGAAGCTGCTTGGGCGAGGGCAGGACGACCGTCGGAGGAGGGGCTCAGCCCACCGAGCGGCCGTCGCCGAGGCCACGAAACAGAGGGCCCGCGTTCGACCAGGGCGCCGCGATCGGGAGCCTGCGCCCCGCGGGCGTGGCGGGGCCGAGATCGCTGGACGCGTCGGCGGCCAGACCCTGCAGGGCGTTGGGCTGGGCCGACCAGGGCAGACCCGCCGGTAGCCCGTACTGTCGGCGTAGAACGTGCACGACCCGAGCGATTCGATCCCGGACGGGCCAGGGGGGCAGGGGCCCGCGGTACAGACCGCGAAACATGGCCGCGTAGCTGGGGGCATGAGCCTCGGCCCACGCCAAGAACGCGTCACGGCTCGCGCCCCGGAGCGTGAGCACCTGCGCCTCCAGGTAGCGGGCGCCCGCTCCCTGAGCTGCGCAGAACACCCGCCGCAGCTCCCGCGGCCCTTCGGTCAGGCCGGGCAGGATCGGGGCGCAGGCGACGCCGACGTCGAGGTGCGCGCGACGCAGACGTTCGACCGCCTTCAGGCGCAGAGCCGGCGTGGGAGCCCGGCGCTCGAGGGTCCGCAGCAGGTCCCGATCCACGCTGGGGAGGCCCAGGGTCACACGCAGTTGAGCCACCTCGCTCAGGGGTCGGAGGAGGTCGAGATCGCGCAGGATCAGGTCCGAGCGGGTGGCGACGATCAACCTCAGGTGACCCGGGTGGGCGCGAGCCGACTCCAGGAGCACCGCCAGGAGGGCACGGGTCAGTTGGTGTCGGCGCTCGAAGGGTTGGTACGGATCGGTCGCCGTGCCCAGGGCGATCGGCTCGTGCAGGCGACCCTGCTCCGCGAGGCGGGAGAGGTCCTGGCGCAGGACCTCGGCGGCGTCGCGCTTGGCCTGGATCCGGCGCGAGAATCGGTCGTCCTCCGAGGTCTGGAGCCCGTGCTCACGCCGGCGGCTGAACTCGCGGGCGAAGCAGAACGTGCAGGCGAACTCGCAGTTCAGGTAGGGGTTGATCGAGTGCGCGAACGGCAGGTGCTCGCCCCGGGTGGGGTTCAGCGTGTGCTTGCAGGGCACGTGGCCGTAGCGTACGTCGTTGCGCGAGTCCGCCTCGGCCTCGGCGCGTTCCAGGATGTCGGTCCAGGTCACGAGAGCTCCTGTCCTAACAAGAGACTAACGCATGGGACTGACAAAACCCGAAGAAAGGATGGCGGCGCGGAGGGGCAGGGCTTAGCATGACCGCGGAGTGAGCCGTTGAGCGCGCCATGCATAAGCCTGCTGACCGACTTTGGGGTGCAGGACACCTACGTCGGGGTCATGCACGGGGTGATCGCCGGGATCGCGCCTCCACGGACGCGCATCGTCGACCTCTCCCACGAGGTTGCTCCCCAGGACGTGGCGGGCGCCGCGTTCTATTGGGAGCAGGCGCTCCCCTACTTTCCCGTGGGGAGCGTGCACCTGGCGGTGGTCGATCCCGGGGTGGGGACGGCGCGACGGATCGTGTTCGCGCGGCGCGCGACGGACCTGCTGGTGGCCCCGGACAACGGGCTGCTCACCCCCTTCGTGGGCGAGGCGGAGGTGTTCGAACTGACCGCCCACGTTGCCCTCGCCGGCTGCAGCACGACCTTTCATGGACGGGACGTGTTCTCGCCGCTCGCCGCGCGCCTGGCGCGGGGTGAGGCCCCCGAGGATCTGGGGCGCGTCGTGCCGGCGAGCTCCCTCGTCCCGCTCGAGCGCGCCCAGGCGCGGCAGGTCAGCCCCGGGGTCTGGTGCGGGACCGTCGTCCACGTGGATCGCTTCGGGAACCTGATCACGAATCTGCCCAGCGCCCTGGGCGGCGTGCGCTCCCTCAGCGTGGGAGGCCACACGGTGTCGGGTCCGGTGGCGCGGAGCTACGCCGAGCGTGAGGCCGGCAGCGCGATGGTCGTCGCGGGCTCCAGCGGGTGGCTCGAGGTGTCGATCTCGATGGGAGACGCGGCGGGCGTTCTCGGCGTGGTCCGCGGGGCAGAGGTGCGCCTCGACGTCGCTCCAAGCTAATACCATCCCTGGACTTGCAGGGTCCTCGCCCGGGAAAGCAAAAGGTTTTCCTTTTAGGCTTCCGTTCCCGGAACCCAGCGTTAAACTCTGTGACTTTCCACCAGTGGAATCGGTATGCCAGTCGCCCACGCGAACGTCTCGCGTGGCGTGAGCAAAGGAATCGCCATGAAGGTCAGGTCGTCGGTAAAGCGCATCTGTGAGCACTGCAAGATCGTGCGCCGGCGCGGCGTCGTGCGCGTGATCTGCACGAACCCGAAGCACAAGCAAAGGCAGGGCTGAGCTATGCCTCGTCTCGTCGGTGTCGACATCCCCAACGAAAAGCGCGTCTGCATCTCGCTGACCTACATCTACGGAATCGGGCGCGACGCGGCCCAGCGCATCCTGGCCGCCACCAACGTGAACCCTGACGTCCGCGCGAAGGACTTGACCGAGGACGAGCTCAAGAAGATCGCGATGGAGATCGAGCAAAACCACACCGTCGAGGGCGCCTTGCGCCGTCAGGTGCAAGGAAACGTGCAGCGGCTGAAGGATATCGGCTGCTGGCGTGGCCTTCGTCACCGCAAGGGCTTGCCCCTGCGGGGTCAGCGCACCAAGACGAATGCGCGGACCCGCAAGGGTAAGGCGAAGACCGTGGCGGGCAAGAAGAGCATCAAGAGCATGCGGTAACGGCTATGAGCGAAGAGCAAACCACTACCCCGACCCCGACCCCCGACGCCGAGGGCGCGATCCGCGGCAAGAAGGGCAAGCGCAACGTCTCCCGTGGCGTGGCGCACATCAAGTCGACCTTCAACAACACGATCATCACGATCACCGACAAGACCGGCGGCGCGGTCTGCTGGACCTCGGCGGGAACCATCGGCTACAAGGGCTCGCGCAAGTCGACCCCCTTCGCCGCGCAGCGCGCGGCCGAGGAGCTGGCGATCAAGGCCAAGAAGATGGGCGTGCGCGAGGTCGAGGTCCGCGTGAGCGGTCCCGGCAGCGGTCGCGAGAGCGCCGTCCGCGCGCTCAAGGCCGCCGGGCTCGAGATCCGTTCGATCGAGGACGTGACCCCGCTCCCGCACAACGGCTGCCGGCCGAAGAAGAAGCGTCGAGTCTAGAGGAGGCCTCGCCCCTCGAGACGCTCCCCCTCGACCGTTGGATCGCGGCGAGGACCCCGGGAGCACCTGCCTGTGGCGGGTGACTACCGATCCCTAGGGCACAGACATACACCAATCCAAAACCGAGGTGTTGGGACTCCAGGCGCGAGCCGAGCCCCAACACCTTGCTGCAGTCGGACGAGAGGTCTCCAGCTATGGCAATGCGAGTTCGCTGGCGTGGGTTCGAGCTCCCCACCCGTATCGTGGTCGACGAAGAGACGCGCACCGACACCTACGCGAAGTTCTCCGTGGAGCCCTTCCAGCGCGGGTACGGCACGACGGTCGGCAACAGCCTGCGGCGCGTGCTGGTCTCCTCGATCGAGGGGGCGGCGGTCACCCACGTCAAGTTCGAGGGTGTGGATCACGAGTACGACACGATCCCTGGCGTCTACGAGGACGTTACGGACATCAAGCTCAACCTCAAGGAGCTGCTCGTGCGCCTGGCCCCCGGGGCCAACTCGGGCGTGCTGAAGCTGAACTCCACCGAGGTGGGTGAAGTCACCGCGGGCGACCTCGAGCACGACCACAACGTCGAGATCGTGAACCCGGGGCACCACCTGGCCCGGATCACCGAGGACGGCGGCAAGCTCAAGGCCGAGATCCACGTGTCGCGGGGGCGTCGCTACCGCAGCGAGGAGGAGAACCTCCCTGGGATCGAGCAGGAGGTCGGGGTGATCCCGATCGCCTCGTTCTTCAGCCCTGTCAAGCGCGTGCGCTGGCACACCGAGGACACCCGCGTCGGCCAGTTGACCGACTACGACAAGCTGGTGCTCGAGATCTGGACCGACGGTCGCGTGACCCCCGAGAACGCGCTGGTCGAGGCCTCCAAGATCCTGCGCAAGCACCTGAACCCGTTCATTCACTACTTCGAGCTGGGCAAGGAGCTCAAGGCGGAGTTCGGTGAGGGCCTCACCGAGGGCGACGTGACCCCCGTCGGCTCGGGCGCGTCCGACGACGTGCAGCGCGAGGTGCTCTACCAGCAGTTCATTCTGCCGGTCTCCGAGCTCGACCTCTCGGTGCGCGCGGCGAACTGCCTCGAGTCCGAGAACATTCGCACGATCGGCGACCTCTGCCGTCGGCGCGAGGAGGACCTCTCCAAGGTGCGCAACTTCGGTCGCGTGACCCTCAAGGAGATCGAGAAGAAGCTCGCCGAGCGCGGCATGAGCCTGGGCATGACCGAAGAGGTCGACAGCATTCTGGCCGGACGCTAGTTTTCCGGGGGGCCGGGCTGGCCCCCTCGCCCCGCGGCGGCGCCGCGGGGCACGCAATCCACGGGGGCCTCGCCGAGGCCCGCCGCCACCCACGAGCCGAGGCTCGTAAGGACGTAACTCGCCATGAGACACCGCAAAGCTGGCAAGCGCCTTGGTCGCCGCAAGGAAGAGCGGATCGCGCTCGCGCGCAACCTCACCCGCTCCCTGTTCTTGCAGTTCGGCACCGAGCGTGAGTTCATTCTGACCACGAGCACCAAGGCCAAGTGGGTCAAGCCCTTCGCCGAGCGCTGCATCACCCTCGGGGTCAAGGGCTACCGCGAGCTGCAGAAGGCTGCGGACGCCAACGGCGGCTCGATCGCTGACCTCAAGAAGCAGCAGACCGAGGAGAAGAAGAAGTTCAAGGACTTCGGCCCCAAGGTCCGCGAGCACCTGAGCAAGTCGATCCACTACCGCCGCGAGGCGACCAAGCGTCTGCGCGACCCCGAGGCCGTGCGGCAGCTCTTCGACTCGATCGCTGAGCGCTACCTGCAGCGCCCGGGTGGCTACCTGCGCGTGCTCAAGACGACCAAGGTCGCCCTGGGCGACGGCTCGCCCCGGAGCCTGCTCGGCTTCGTCGGCGGCGAAGAGGGCCCGGCCAAGCCTGCGACGAGCGAAGCCTCCAGCTAGGCCGCCTTCTGGGCAGTGGCACCCCGCACGAGCCGGCGCAGCGCGCCGGCTCGCGTCGTTGGTTGCTCCTTGTGAAGCGGCGGCGGCGGCGCGCGTCCGAGACCTGCCCTCGGGGGCTGCGCTTCTCCTGGGGCTTGCTACCCTGATCCGGCCCTTGAGGAGGCCCCAATGACTCGCGCCCTCGCCTTCGCTTGCACCCTCGCGTTTACCCTGCCCTCGTCGGCCCTGGCCTGGGGGCAGAACGGCCACCGGGTCGTGGGACATCTGGCTGACGAGCGCCTGGACCCCGCCGTGGCGGCCAAGGTCAAGGAGCTGCTCAAGGGCGAAGACCTCGCCATGGTCAGCACCTGGGCTGACGAGGTGCGCAGCGACCCGCGCTACCACCATGGCTCTTGGCACTACACCTCCGTCCCGGACGGTGAGGCCTACAGCGACGCAGAGCGCAGCGGCGGCGAGGGCAAGGAGGATATCGTCGAGGCCCTCATGCTGAACCTCGGGATCCTGCGCGACACGGAGCGTAGCGCCGAGGAGCGTGGGATCGCCTTGCGCTGGATCTGCCACCTCGTGGGCGACCTGCACCAGCCCCTACACGTGGGGCGCGCCAAGGACCGCGGCGGGAACTCGATCCACTGCACCTGGGCAGCGGAGTACGGCGGCGAGCCGGAGCTGCACGGGGAGCGTGTGCAGAAGAAGGTCGAGAAGATCCTGGAGCGCGCCAAGGCCCTGGAGGAGGACCCGACCCCGCAGGCGACCGCGGAGACCCTGGCGCAGGCCCTCGAGGTGCTCGAGGCGATCGCGCGGCGCGAGGTCGAGAGCGGCTCGAACCTGCACTCGATCTGGGACACGCACCTGATCGAAATGAAGCAGCTCGCCTACCGCGACTACGCGCGGTTCCTGCTGGCCAAGCGGGGGACCAAGGAAGAGGCCGGGTGGGCTGGCTTCGAGCTGGACGGCGCGCGGGACGCGATCCTGGCCTGGACCGCGGAGTCCATCGAGCTGCGCCCGCAGGCCTACGAGCCGCCGCGCAACGACCGCTACGGGCACTACACCTATCGCGACCAGAAGATCGACCTCGTCGATCAGCGCCTGCACCAGGCCGGCGTGCGCCTGGCGCGTCTGCTCAACGTCGCCCTGGCGGAGTAGCCCGTGCGCGCGCTGGTGATCGGAGCCTCGGGCCAGATCGGGGGCCACCTCCGCAGTCAGCTCCTGGCGCGGGGCGACGAGGTCGTGGGCACCTACGGCTCGGTCGCCCAGCCAGGGCTGCGCGCCCTCGACCTCGAGGACCCAGACGCCGCCTGCGCGCTGGTGGCGGAGGTCCGGCCGGACGTGGTGCTCCTCCCCGCGGGCTGGACCTGGGTCGACGGCAACGAGGACGACCGCGCGCGCTCGTTCCTGCTCAACTGCGAGGTCCCGCGCCGAATCGCCGAAGCCTGCCGCGACGTCGGCGCGGTGTTCGTGACCTACTCCACCGACTACGTGTTCGACGGCGCCGCGGGCCCCTACGCCGAGGACGACCCCGTGCACCCGCTGAACGTCTACGGGGAGGCCAAGCTCCAGGCTGAGCGCGAGCTCCAGGCGACCGGCGCCGAGTGCCTCGTGCTGCGCACGACCACCGTCTACGGTCCCGAGACCCAGGGCAAGAACTTCGTCTACCAGCTCGTGCGGCGCCTGCGCGCCGGGCAGCCCTTCAAGATCCCCTCGGATCAGGTCGCGACCCCGAGCTACGGACCAGACGTCGCCGCGGCGACCCTCGGCCTGCTCGAGCGAGGGGCTCGCGGCGTCTGGCACGTAGCGGGTCCCGACGTGCTCGATCGCGCAGCCTTCGCCCTCGTGGCGTGCGACGTGTTCGACCTCGACTACGACGCGATCGAGGTCAAGACCACCGCTGAGCTGGGGCAGCGCGCGGAGCGCCCCCTGCTCGCGGGGCTCAAGACCGACAAGCTGCGGGCCGCGGGGCTCCAGGTGCGCGGCGTGCGCGAGGGCCTCCAGGCCATGCACGCGGCGATCGAGGCGGGCGAGGCCGTCGCGCCTTAGCGACCCGCTCGCGCCGCGGCTGCTTCGCTCGACCGACGCCGCGACGACCACGCTGGCGGCGAACCTCCAGGACGCGGCGCTGCGGTACGCTCGGTCCCGCGCCTCGGCGCCGCTGGTCCGAGGCGTGTGTACACGCTCGAGCCCGCCCCGAGGGGCGGGCTCGCGTCGACCGGGACCGAAGACGGACTACTTGGAGTCGTCGGGCTTGGTGGGCTCCGGCTTCTTGGGCTCGGGCTGCTTGGGCGGATCGAGCGCCTTGGTCTGGATCGTCATGGCCTCGGTCAGGACGCCCTGGGTGTCCTTGAGCTCGTCCATGAACATGGCCTTCATTTGCTCCAGGCGCGACACCTTCTCCTTGAGGCGGGTCACGTTCTGCTCGAGCTCGCGGTTCTCGTCCTGGAGCTCGTCGGCGCGGGTGTCGAGCTTCTCGGCCTCCTTCTTCTGAGAGGCGACCTGCTCCTGCTCCTCGGCGATCTTCTTGTCGAGCTCTTCGCACTCGCCCTTGAGCCGGGTGTTCTCCTGCTTGAGCTCCGCCAGGCGCACCTCGGCGGCCTGGATCCGCTCCTCCGACTCGCGGATCTGCTCCTCGAGGTCGTCCTGGAGCTGGTCGAGGTTCTGGCCCTCGCCGAGCAGGCGCTCGGCCTGACGCGCCAGGTCCTCGTTGCGCTCCAGCAACGCCTGGGTGCGCTCGACCTCCTTTTCGAGGCGCTCGACCGCGTCCTCCAGGCCCTCGCTGGCGTGCTTGAGCTCGACGATCTTGCGGTTGCCCTCGCCGGCCATTTCACCCAGGCGCTTACGCGCCTGGCTCACGGCGGCGGAGAGGTCGCGCCCGTCGGCGTCGACCGACGGCGGCCGCGGGGGCAGCTCGCTCCGCTCGCGCTTGCTGGCGGGCTGGGGGTCTCCGTCGTCGTCGCTGGGCTTCGAGTGCGATCCGGTGGTTGGCCGGGGCACCTTCGCCGGCGCGGGCTTCACCGCGCCCGTGGGACGGGGGGCGCCGCCGCTCGAAGGCTTGGGCGCGCCGACGCTGGCGCTGGCCGGGGCCCCGGGGCCCGAATCCGACTGGCTCATGCAGGAACTCCTCGCTGCTGGGGGTCGCCTGACCCTACCCCCTTGCCCCAGGACGGCGCAACCGGACCCCGCCCCCGTGACGTAAGGGTCTGCCGCGGAGCACCTTGACAAGGCGGTGCAAGCGATCGCCCGTGCACTGCATGGCACCGCTCTT
This sequence comes from Planctomycetota bacterium, assembly GCA_041402045.1. Taxonomy (GTDB): domain Bacteria; phylum Planctomycetota; class J058; order J058; family J058; genus JAGQRJ01. The sequence goes on from JAWKSZ010000062.1 coordinate 42,953, forward strand.
GGCGCGAACCGGGATCGCGCTCAGCGGCCCTCCACCCTCCGGCGAAGCTCGAGGGTTCTGAGCAAGGTCCGCGCGTCCTCGCGGTCCGGCTCTGTGGGCGCCGCCGGCTCGAGGAAGCGCTCCAGCTCCTTCGCGGCCTCGTCGTCCTGCTCGAGTTCGAACGACGCGACACCCCGTGCGAGGTGCAGGGGGTGGGCCGGGAACGTGAGGAGCCGGTGCCCCTGCGCGCCAAGATGGATCGCGCGCTCGAGGTTCGCGAGGGCCTCTGCCCAGCGCGGCTCGCGATCGCGGTTCGCGGGACTCAGCGCGGGGTCAGGGCCGGGACGGCGGGGATCGAGCGCCGTGCCCAGGCCTGGGCCTCGGCGTCGCCGGTGGCCTCGGCCAGCCGCGCCACCTGGTTCAGGGCTTCCTCCAGCAAGCCCGGGACGGGGAGGTCGCCTCCCGCCAGGCCGTACTCGCCTACGGCGCGGTAGTCCGCCAGGGCGCCCGCGAGGTCGCCCTGGTGGGCCCGCAGCCGCGCGCGGTTGAACCACGCCTCCCAGGGCAGCGCGCGCAGGGCCACCGCGCGGTCGTAGGCCAGGAGGGCGTCGGCCTCGCGGCCGTCCAGTCCGCTGAGGATCGTGCCGTAGGTGAGCCACAGCGGGTAGTCCTTGAGCGCGAAGCGCGTGGCCTGCCGCGCGGTGCGCTCTGCTCGCAGCAGCCACCCCAGCCGCTGCTGGGGATCGGCGCAGGACTGCGCGCGGGAGAGGAACGCCCGCGCGAGGCCCTCGCTGGCTTCGACCGAGTGCTCGTCGAGCTGGGTGGCCTCGAGGTAGAGCGCGATCGCCTGGTCCACGCTCCCGCGTCGCAGGAGCACGCCGCCCAGCGCGGCGCGGGACTTGGCCGCGAGCGAGGTCCCCGGCGGACTGCCAGCCACCGCCTGACGAAACAGGAGCTCCGCGTAGCCGAGGCTCTCCGCGGCATCCGAGCCGCGGCGCCGCAGGAGCTCGAGCCCCAGCGCGAGCTGGATCCTCGGCTGCTGCGGGTAGCGCTCGTAGGAGCGGTACCACAGCGTGTAGTTGTTGCTCCAGGCCAGGAGGTTGCCCTGCAGGCGCCAGGTGAGGCCGCCGACGAGGAGCGCCGCGACGACGCAGAGCCCGTAGCGCAGCGCGCGGCGGTGGCGCGTGCGGGTGCAGGCGGCCACGGGCCCCGCGACCAGCGCCAGCGTGGCCCAGGCCGAGGGGGTGTAGAGCAGGCGGTCCGCGCGCAGCACGCCGATCGGCACCAGCAGGTTGCTCGCCGGGCCGAGGGCCAGGTAGAAGCCCCAGATCCCCAGGCCCGTGGCACGCGCCGCGGGAGCGCGCCAGCGCAGCAGCCAGGCGCCGCCGGCGAGGAGGGTCGCGTGGAGCGCGAGGGGCAGCACGCTGGCCAGTGAGCCCCAGGCGGGCCGGTGGGCCAGCCGCCCGGGCACCGGATCCAGCGCCTCGGCCAGTCGCTCCAGGTAGACCCCGCCGAAGGGGTAGTGCGCGCTGGTTCCGTGGGGGACGAGCAGCGAGAGCCAGGAGTCGAGGTAGATCAAGGTCGAGATCAGGAACCGCTCGGCGATCCCCGCCTGCCCGAGGGTGCGGCCGCTGCTCGTGGCCACGAGGTCGACGAGCACGGCCTGCCGCGCCACCAGGTAGCCCGCGACGGTCGCGGCGTAGAGCAGGTAGGGCCAGGCGACCCGTAGCCCGCGGCGGAGCTGGGCCCGGGCCCGGAGGTCGCCCCGACCGCGCCCCCGCAGCCGGCCAATGCCGCGCCGGGCGCCGAGAACCAGGGCGACGCCGCTGACCACGCCGAGCGCGGCCCGCAGTCGCCGGCGCCGAGAGCGCCGACAGCGGGCGAACTCGGCCGCCGCGATCAGCGCCGGTCCGGCCAGGGCGATCTCCTTGGAGCCGAACGCCAGCGCGAGGCACAGCGCCGCCAGCAGCCCGCAGCCGAGGCGGGTCAGCCCCGAGCGCGCCCCACGCAGCTTGCTGTGTAGCCACAGCGCGAGGAGTACGCCGCCCAGGGCCAGGATCTCGGCCCGGCCCACGACCCCGGCCGTGACCTCGGCGTGCACCGGGTGGCAGAGGAACACCGCGGCGGCGAGCAGCGCCGCGCGCCGGGGCAGCCAGCTCGCGAGGAGCACGAACACCAGCCAGGCGCAGCCGGTGTGCAGGGCCACGTTGGTCGCCCGGGAGAGGTCGGGGTCGTTCCCGTGCAGCCGCCGCTCGAGGGCGTAGGTGGCGAGCGGGACGGGGCGCCACAGCCGCTCGCCGCTCGCCGAGTCGCCCCAGTAGCGGCTGGTGACCAGGGCCCAGGCGTCGTCGGCGTCCTGCACGTCCAGCCGCGTGTTGTGCGCGATCAGGGGGACGTCGTCGAGGGTGAACTCGGTCCCGTGCAGCGCCCTGAGGTGCACGAACACCGCCAGCACCGCGAGCAGGAGCGGCGGCAGGAGCTGTGCGGGGCGCGGCACCCTACTTGGACTCGACCTCGCGCAGGGTCCGCTTCACGATGCTCGGCACGAGGTCCATCTTCAGGTAGCGCAGGACCTCGTTGATCTTGGTGTCGAACATGGACTTGAACGCGACGCTGTTGAGCAGGTTCACCGCGGCGGCCTCGTCGGTTTGGCCGGCGGTGGGAGCGGCGGCGAGGGTGGTGGTCGTGCGGAAGGTGCCCGTGTCGCCGAGCTTCTTGTCGAGGGCAGCCTTCAGCCGCACCTCGAGCAGGCTCTTGAACTCGGGGGAGTTGACCACCGAGCGCCCCTGCTCGAGCTCGCTGCGGCGCTCCTCGCTCGGCGTCTGGTAGCTGGCCTCGACGCGCTCCTTGAGCGCCTTGACCTCGCGGGCCAGGGCCACGAACTTCTTGTTGTAGGACCCGGTCTGGCCCTGGGGAGGGAGCGCGTCGCCGGAGCCGACCCGCTCCTCGACCATGGCCTCGGCCGCCGCCCGCGCCGCGCCCAGAATGTCCTCGAGCTGATCGTGGGAGACCGAGCCGCTCCCGCCGCCGCCCGCCGTGTCCAGCGCGTTGAAGCGCTCCTCCGCCCAGGCGGTGAACTCTTCGAGGGACGCGCTGAGCTCGGCGCGCAGGGTCTGCATGTCCTCGCGGACCTCCTCGGCCGCGCGGACCGCGCGGCGATCGAGCTTGTCGCTGCTGTCGCTGGTGCCGGCGCCGTGGAGGGCCATGGCCTGCTCGACCCCGCGGGCGACGAGGGCCTGGACCTGCTCCTTGTCGAGGCCGCCCTTGCCGCCCTTGCCGCCCTTCTCCTGCAGCCCGCGCAGGGCCTTGGTCAAGGCGCGCTGCTCGTGCTCCAGGCGCTCGAGGGTCGCGCGGGTGCCCTCGCCCAGGGCCGTGCCCTCGTTGCTGTGCTCCTCCAGCCGGCTGAGCCGCTCCTCGACCGCCTCCAGGGCCTGGCGCGAGGCGTCGCTGATCGCCATCTCGGCCGCCATGTCGAACTCGGCCAGGCGAGTCTCGACCTGGTTCATGACGCGCTTCACGACGTGCTCGACGTCGATCGAGCCGCTCCCGCTGACGCCGGCGCTGGAGCTGGCCAGGTCGGCCTGGACCTGGGCCCGGATCCGCTCGGGGAGGTTCTGCAGGTCCAGGTCCGCGAGCTGGATCTCCACGCTCTTGCGAATCGGCTGGGCTGCCCGGAGCGCGGCCTCCTCGGCGATCCGCTCGACCTGGGAGTCCACGCCAGCGTGGACCTGATTCTCGAGGTCGACCTGCAGGCCGGCGAGCTGCTCGGCGACCTCCTGGCGCAGGAGCTCCACCTGCCGCGTGGCGTCTCCGCTGCCGCTGCCTGCGGCCGCGGCCGCGGCGGCGATCTCCTGGCGCAGCGCGGCGACCTCCTCGCGCAACTGCTGGGTGTCGTGGCCGGTGTCGAGCTGGGCGAGCTGCTGGCTCACCACCTCGCCCACGACCTCCTGCGCCGCGTGCCGCGCCTGGCGCGCCGCCAGCTCGGAGACCTCCTCCGCGTCCAGGCCCCCGCGTCCCTGGCTCCCCGCGCTCGCCGCGTCGACCGCGCGCTGCACCAGCCCCGCCACGTCGCACGCCGCGAGCTGCTCCTGCACGATCAGCCCGACCTCCGTGGGGTCGATCGTCGGCGCCGTGCTCTGGTCCTGGCTGGCCTCCAGCAGGCCCAGGCGCTCGGCGAGGGCGCCGAGGTCGCCTTGCTGCATGGCCTCCTGCGCGCGGCCCAGGCGCTCCTCGAGGTCCGCCACGCGCTGCTCGAGGTCGTCCTTGAGCATGGCTTGCTGCGCCTGGGTCAGGCGGTTCGCCATGGCGTCGACCTGCGCCTGGAGCTCGCGCACGTCCTCGTTGCCCTGCGGCTGGAGCTCGCCCACGGCTTGGCGCACGGCGGCCTCGATCGCCGCCGGGTCCGCGCCCCCAGGGCCCTCGGAGGCCTGCTCCTGGATCGCGCGCAGCGCCTGGCTCGTCACCCGCGTCTCCAGCGAGTCGAGTTGCAGCCCCTCGAGCTCGCGCCGCACCAGCTCGCCCACCTGGTCGGTGAGCTTCTGATTCAGCTTGTTGACGTGCTGTTCCAGCTGGGGCCCGAGGAGCTGGGCGAGCTGGGAGTTGACCTGCTGACCGAGCTGCTGGCCGACCTGGAGCGAGACCCGCGTCACGGCCTCCTGCACCAGGCGATTGAGCGTGCCCTGCAGGTCCTCCTGGGCGAGCTTGGTCTCCACCGCGCGCAGCGCCTCGCCCACGACCTGATCGCGGAACACGGCGAGCTGGTCGGGACCCACGCCCTGGTGGGCTACGGGCTGGCTCGGGGGACGCGCGAGCTTGGTGGACGGGGGACGCGCCGTCGCCGCGACGTGGCGCTGGCTGGCCTTGGGGTTGGTCGGCGGGCGCTGTTGTTGTGGTTGAGCGCCGCGCCGTTGCGCCTGCTGCAGGAAGCGTCCCCCGCAGAACTCGCAGGGCGTGGTGGCCTCGTCCTGATCCGGGAGCAGGTAGGTCGTCTCGCCGCAGTCGCGGCACACACGGCCGAGCTGGCCGCGCATGCGCAGGATCGACTGGCACTCCTGCGGACTCAGGAGGCCCGTGCTCACCACGACCTTCTCCAGGGGCAACCCCTCAAGCATGGCCTTGTTCAGCGCCTTCTGCAGACGATCGGGGGGCACGAGCCGCTTGGCGTACACGATCGCGTAGAAGGCCGTGTTGGCGCTTTCACCCACAGGGGCTGCCTCCGCCCCTAAAGGTAACTGCGGCGGTGGCGTTACGCGAGTCAGCCGGAAGGGTGAACCCTTACGAGGTCAGGGCTTCTTGAAGGAGCCTGGAGCGATCCGGCTCACCGCCCGACCGTTGGCGACCAGGAGGTCACCGGAGGGCAGGACCTCGACCTGGCTCGGCGACCCGCCGACCCCCGAGCGCGTGGGGAGCGTGTAGCGGCCGACGGCCTTGCGGGTGCCCAGGTCCCAGCGGACCACACTGCGGTCGTTGTGCAACGACACCAAGGACTTACCGTGGATTGCCAGGTCCAGGACCGGGGCCGAGGAGCCGCCCACGAGGGCCGCGGTCTCGCTGCCGGACTTCACGTTCAGGAGGCGCACCGAGCCGTCGGAGTAGCCGACCACGAGCTCGCCGTCGTTGACGAAGGCCAGCGCCCCCACGCTGACCTGCCCGGGCGCCTCGAAGGCCTCGGTCGAGGTGCCGTGGACGGAGACCGAGCCGTCGAGCAGCCCCACGGCCAGGCTCTTCGAGTCCGGGCTGAAGGCCAGGGCCTCGATCGGCGCGCCGCCGGAGACGACGGTCTCGGAGTTCTCCCCGTCGGCGGGCTTGCGGGTGGTGACCGTGCCGGTCAGCGTCCCCAGCGCGAGCTTCCCCCCGTTGGGGGACACGACGGCGCAGTTGATCCCCGCGCCGGCCTCCCAGGTCTTGCTGGGCTGCCCCAGGCTCGACCAGGTCTGCACCCGCCCGCCGAAGTCGACCGAGATCGGACCGCTCTGGGGCCAGGCCAGGCTCACGACGCCGCTGGCTTGTTTGGCCAGGGACTGGCTGCGGCCGTCGGAGAGCGTCCACAAGCGCAGGTCGCCGTCTTCGCCGCCGCTCAGCAGGCGCTCGCCGTCGCGCGAGACCGCGATCGCCGTCACCGACGAGTTGTGTCCGGCGAGGGTCTGCGGCGTGGGCTCGAGGACCTGGAGTCCGAGGTAGACCGCCAACCCGGTGAGCCCGGCGGCCATGGCCACGAGCCCCGAGGTCGGCTCGCTCCGGCGCACGAGCAGCATGCCGCCGAACAGCGGCAGCGCGAACAGCACCACCGGCGGCCAGAGCATCCAGCCTGGGGCGCCCTCGCCGGTCTGGGAATACCAGGCCAGGATCCAGGCGCAGAGGGTCAGGGCGCCGCAGGCCAGCCAGGGCCCGGGCGCGACCTCGCGCTGGCGCTGACCGTTCAGGCTGGCGCCGATCGCGAGGGGGAAGGTCAACGGCAGGCTCAGCCCATAGAGCACGGCGTCGACGGGGGAAGTCCCCTCGTCGCCCGCTCCACGAGGGAGCTGCGGAGCCGCGCGCTTGGCGGGCTTGGCGCCCGGCTTGACCTGGGCCGCAGCCAGCGCCTCGGCTGGCGCCGCCGCTGCCGTTTCCTCAGGACCCGCGGTAGGCTTGAGCGGCGCGTAGCACTGCTCGCACGCCGTCGCCTCGGGGTGGTAGTTCTTGTAGCCGCAATTGGGGCATGTAATCGGTGAGGTAGCCACCCCGTGAATATCTCAAGCGACTCCTCCTGCGTCCACCCGGTTCAGGGCAGTCCGGTCGGCGCGGCGTTCTATCGCTGGCGGCTGGCGCTCGCATTGGGATTCATGAGCGGGCTCGCGCTCGCGGCGTGGGGCGGGCTGAGCCTGCGCTTCGACTTCACCCCGCAGCGGATCTTCGAGTCCGACGACGCGGACTACGCCGAGCTGCGCCAGGTCACCGAGACCTTCGGCCGCGACGACACCCTGCTCGTGATCGTGGCCAGCGTCGAGACCGGCGACGTGTTCCAGCGCGAGCGAGTCGACTACCTGCGCTCGCTGCACGCCGCGCTGGGCCGGGTCGAGGGCGTGCGCGCCGTGCGCGACTTCACCGCCGCGCCGGTGGTGCGCCCGGGGAGCTTCCTGCCTTCGCTGCTCGTCCCGCCCGAGGCGGACCAGCCCGCCCTGGACGAGGCTCGCGAGCTGGCGCTGGGGCATCCGCTCCTCGCGGGGCGCCTGATCGCCCGCGACGCCCAGGCCGCGCTGCTCGTG
>JAWKSZ010000063.1:0-50011 GCA_041402045.1 Planctomycetota bacterium
CCAGGATCACGTTCTCCTTGAGGCCGAGCAGGCGGTCTTGCTTGCCCGCCAGGGCCGCCTCGGTGAGGACCTTGGTCGTCTCCTGGAAGGACGCGGCCGAGATGAACGACTCCGAGAACAAAGACGCCTTGGTGATGCCCAGGAGCAGCGGCTCGGCGGTGGCCGGCTTACCGCCGCGGTCCTGGATCTCCTGGTTGGCGTGCTTGAACTGGAACTTGTCCACGATCTGGCCGGGGAGGAACTCCACGTCGCCGGGGTCGATCACCTGCACCTTGCGCAGCATTTGCATGATGATCACCTCGATGTGCTTGTCGTCGATGGTCACGTTCTGCGACCGGTAGACGCCCTGCACCTCGTTCAGGAGGTAGCCCTGCAGCGCCTCGGGCCCGAGGACCCGCAGCAGGTCGTGCGGAATGAACGAGCCCTTGGTCAGCGGCTGGCCCGCGCGCACCACGTCGCCGGTGTGCACCTTGAGGTGCTTGCCGTGCTGGTAGAAGTGCTCGCGCTCTTCGCCGGTCTCGCTGCGAATGATGATCGTGCCCTTGCCGCGCTTCTTGGGACCGATCTCGACCTCGCCGTCGATCTCGGCGATCACCGCCGTCTGCTTGGGCTTGCGGACCTCGAAGATCTCGCTGACCCGGGGCAGACCGCCGGTGATGTCCTGGGTGCCGCCCATCTCGCGCGGGGTCTTGGCGAGCAGGGTGCCGGGGACGATCTTCTGCCCCTCCGAGACCTCGATGTGGGCCTTCTCGGGGATCGGGTAGCTGGAGATCGTGGTCCCGCTGCCGGTGTCCTGCACCAGGATCATCGGGTGGTGCGCACCCTTGTGCTCGATGATGACCTTGCGCTCGATACCGGTCTTGGGGTCCATCTCCTTCTTGAAGGTCGCGCCCTCGATGATGCCCTCGTAGGCGATCGTGCCGCCCTTGAGCGCGAGGATCGGCTCCATGTGGGGGTCCCACTCGAAGAGCACGGGCATCTTCTTGCCCTTCTTCTTCAGCTCCTCGCCGTCGGCGACCTTGACGACCGCGCCCAGGGGCACGTCGTGGGTCTCCAGCGGACGGCCCTTGGCATCGAGGATGTGGATCCGGCCCTTGCCCTCGAGCTCGACGAGGTCGTCGTCGACGCTGACCACCGACATGCGGTCGTAGCGGATCGTGCCCAGGTTCGTGGCCCGAATGTCCTTGTCCTGGCGCAGACCCGAGGCGACACCGCCGATGTGGAAGGTGCGCATGGTGAGCTGGGTGCCCGGCTCACCGATCGACTGGGCGCCGATGATCCCGACCGCCATGCCCATCTCCACCGGACGGCCGGTGGAGAGGTCCGCGCCGTAGCAGGTGACGCACACGCCGATCGGCGTCTCGCAGGTCAGGCTCGAGCGCACGCGGATCTTGCCCTTCTTGCCCACGACCTCCTCGATCCGCCGGGCCTTGTCCTCCGAGATGAACTCGTTGGCCTGGATGATCGTCTCGCCGGTCACGAGGTCGGCGATCTGGTCGCAGGCGTAGCGCCCGCGGATCTGCTTCCACAGCGCGACCACGGTGCGGTCGCCCTGCATCACGGGGCCCTTGGTCACGCCGTTGAGCGTGCCGCAGTCGTGCTCGTTGATCACCACGTTCTGGGCAACGTCGGCGAGCTTGCGGGTGAGGTAGCCCGAGTCCGCGGTCTTGAGCGCGGTGTCGGCCAGACCCTTGCGCGCGCCGTGGGTCGAGGAGAAGTACTCGAGCACGTGCAGACCCTCGCGGAAGTTCGCGCGGATCGGGGTCTCGATGATGTCGCCCGACGGCTTGGCCATGAGCCCGCGCATGCCGGCGAGCTGGCGCACCTGCTGCGCCGAGCCGCGCGCGCCCGACCCGGTCATCATCATGATCGGGTTCAGGTAGCGCTTGCCCTCGCGGTTGTCGTTGCGCAGCTCCTCGAACATCGCCTCGCCCACCTGGTCGGTGGCCTCGGTCCACTTGTCGATGATCGCGTTGTAGCGCTCGAGCTCGGTGATCGTGCCCTTCTCGTACTCCTTCTGGATCTTGTCCACGGACTTCTGGGTCGCGTCGAGGATCCCCTGCTTCTTGGTCGGCAGGCGCAGGTCGAAGGTCGAGAAGCTGATCCCGCCCAGGGTCGAGTGGCGGAAGCCGGTGGTCTTGAGGTCGTCGAGCAGGCGCAGGGTCTGATCGCGGCCGAGCAGCTTGTAGCAGTCGGCGATGATCTCGTTGATCTTGCCCTTCTTCAGCGGATAGTTGTAGAGCGGCATGCCCTCCGGGAGCATGTCCCAGAAGTAGAGCCGGCCGACCGTGGTCTGGGCGATCCGGTTCTTGGGCAGCTTCTCCAGCTCCCGCTCGCCCTTGATCAGCTCCATGATCTTGGTGCCCTCGGGGAGGCGCACCCGGACCCGGGTCTGCAGGCGGAGCTGACCCTGCTCGTAGGCCATGAAGACCTCGTTCAGGTTGGCGTAGACCTCATCCAGGTTCTCGCCGACCTCACCGTCGACACTCTCGGAGAGGTAGAAGATCCCGAGCACGATGTCCTGCGAGGGCGCGATGATCGGGCTCCCGTTGGCGGGCGAGAAGATGTTGTTCGTCGCCAGCATCAGGGTGCAGGCCTCGACCTGAGCCTCGAGGCTCAGGGGCAGGTGCACGGCCATTTGGTCGCCGTCGAAGTCCGCGTTGAAGCCCGCGCACACCAGGGGGTGCAGCCGGATCGCGTTACCCTCGATGAGGATCGGCTCGAAGGCCTGGATACCCATGCGGTGCAGGGTCGGGGCGCGGTTGAGCAGCACGGGGTGCTCGAAGATCACCTCCTCGAGGATGTCCCACACCTCCTCGTCCTTGCGCTCCAGCATCTTCTTCGCCGACTTGATGGTGTCTGCGTGGCCCATCTCCTTCAGGCGGCGAATGATGAACGGCTGGAACAGCTCGAGCGCGATCTTCTTGGGCAGACCGCACTGGTGCAGCTTGAGCTCCGGCCCGACCACGATCACCGAGCGGGCCGAGTAGTCGACGCGCTTACCGAGCAGGTTCTCGCGGAAGCGGCCCTGCTTGCCCTTGATCATGTCGGTGATCGACTTGAGCGGGCGGCTGTTGGAGCCGAGCACCGGGCGCCGGCAGCGGTTGTTGTCGAACAACGCGTCCACCGACTGCTGCAGCATGCGCTTCTCGTTGCGAATGATGACCTCGGGGGCGTTGAGGTCGAGCAGCTTCTTCAGGCGGTTGTTGCGGTTGATCAGCCGCCGATAGAGGTCGTTGAGGTCCGAGGTCGCGAAGCTGCCGCTCTCCAGCAGGACCAGCGGGCGCAGGTCCGGGGGGATCACGGGGATCACGTCCAGGATCATCCACTCGGGGCGGTTGCCCGAGTCCTTGAGCGCCTTGACGGTCTTCAGGCGCTTGATGATGTCCTTCTGCTTCTGCTTGGAGCGGGTCTCGCGCAGCTCGACGTAGAGGTCCTCGAGGGTCGTCTCCAGGTCGAGCTCCTCCAGCACCTTCTTGATCGCCTCGGCGCCCATGCCCGCCTCGAAGGCGTCGCCGAACTCGGCGAGGTACTGGCGTACTCCTCGTCGGTCAGGAGCTGCTTGAAGGCCAGGGGCGTGTCACCGGGCTTGGTGACGATGCAGTCCTGGAAGTAGATCACCCGCTCGAGCTGCGAGGTCTTGAGGTTCAGCAAGGACCCCAGCCGGCTGGGCATGGCCTTGAAGAACCAGATATGGGCCACCGGCGCGGCGAGGCTGATGTGCCCCATCCGCTTGCGGCGCACGCGGCTATGGGTCACCTCGACGCCGCAGCGGTCGCACTTGATGCCCTTGTGCTTGATGCCCTTGCATTTCTGCCGCAGCTGCACTCCCAGTCGCGCTCGGGGCCGAAGATCCGCTCGCAGAACAGACCCTCCTTCTCGGAGCGATAGGTGCGGTAGTTGATGGTCTCGGGCTTCTTGACCTCGCCGTAGCTCCAGCGCCGGATGTCCTCCGGGCCAGCGAGCTTGATCGTGACGGCGTCGATCTCGTTTTGCCGAATGCCGAACTCTCGGTCGAAGCGGCTCATGGGTCGGGAAGGGATCATTTGTTAACTCCTAATGCTTATCGATAAAAAGTTAGAGGTAGCAAAGCCCTTCGTCAGACCGGGGTGGTCTGCCGCTTGTTGAGTTCCATGTTGATCGCGAGGCCCTTGATCTCGTTGCAGAGCACGTCGAAGGAGACCGGCATGCCCGGCTCCAGCACGTTCTCGCCCTTGACCATGGACTCGTAGATCTTGGTGCGTCCGTCGACGTCGTCGGACTTCACCGTGAGCAGCTCCTGGAGGATGTTCGCCGCGCCGTAGGCCTCCAGCGCCCACACCTCCATCTCACCGAAGCGCTGGCCGCCGAAGCGAGCCTTACCGCCCAGCGGCTGCTGGGTGATCAGCGAGTAGGGGCCGGTCGCGCGCGCGTGCACCTTGTCGTCGACGAGGTGGTGCAGCTTGAGCATGTACATGTAGCCCACGGTCGTCGTCTGGTCGAACGGCTCGCCGGTGCGCCCGTCGAAGAGCTGCATCTTGCAGGTCTTCGCCGACCACTCGGCCTCGGGGATCGAGTCCTTGTTGGCCACGACCTGATCGACCAGCTCGATCGCCTCCTCCTTGGTGTACTTCCCGTCGCGGTAGTCGTCGGCGACGAGGCAGATCTTGCGGATCTGCGCCTCCTTGGCGCCGTCGAACACGGGGGTCACCGCCTGGAAGCCCAGAGCCTGGGCAGCCCAGCTGAGGTGGGTCTCGAAGATCTGTCCCACGTTCATGCGCGACGGCACGCCGAGGGGGTTGAGCAGGATCTGGATCGGGGTCCCGTCTTCCAGATACGGCATGTCTTCCTTGGGGGTGATCTTGGCGATCACACCCTTGTTGCCGTGGCGGCCGGCCATCTTGTCGCCCACCGAGAGGGTGCGGCGGGTGGCGACGTAGACCTTGACCATCTCCAGCACACCGGTCGGCAGGTCGTCGCCGCGCTGCAGGCGGTTCTTCTTGCGCTCGCGCTCCTGATCGAGGTCCTCGATCCGGTCGGCGTAGCGGTTCACCGCGGCGCGGAAGTTCTTCTTGCTCGGGCGGCCGTCGAACTCCAGGTCGCGGAAGTTGAGGAAGTTGCGCAGCTCCCGCGGGGGCAGCTGGGCCAGGAGCTGACCCTCGACGTACTCCCCGGTGTCCTTGCGACGGACGTCGCCGCCGGCGACCTCCTGCAGGGCCACGACCATGCGCTCGATCTGGGTGTTGATCTGCTCCTCGTAGTGGTCCTCGATCGCGCGGATCTCACGCTTGATGCGCACGCGGTCCTCTTCCTTGAGGTGCGTCTTGCGCTGGAAGCGCTCGGTCCCGATCACGATCCCGGCCACGCCCGACGGAACCTCGAGCGAGTCGTTCTTCACGTCCTCGCCGGCTCGGCCGAAGATCGCCTGCAGGAGCTTCTCCTCGGGGCTGAGCTCGCTCTTGGACTTCGGCACGACCTTGCCGACCAGCACGTCCCCGGGGGCGACGCGGGTGCCGACGCGGATCACGCCGTCCTCCTCGAGGTTGCGCAGGGCCTTCTCGGAGACGTTCGGGATATCCCGGGTGAACTCCTCCTTGCCCAGGCGGGTCTCGCGGATCTCGATCTCGAACTCGTCGATGTGGATCGAGGTGAAGGTGTCCTCGTGGACCAGCTCCTCCGAGACCACGATCGCGTCCTCGAAGTTGTAGCCCTCGTAGGTCATGAACCCGACGAGGATGTTCTTGCCGAGGGCCAGCTCCGCGTCCTTGGTCGCGGCGCCGTCGGCGATCACCTGGCCCTTCTTGACCTTCTGCCCGACCTGCACGATCGGGCGCTGGTTGAGGCAGGTGCGCTCGTTCAGCCCTACGAACTTGCGCAGGTGGTAGAGGTCGTCGTTGTCGATCTCGATCAGGTCCGCGGTGGCGCGGGTGATCGTGCCGCCGCGCTGAGCGGTGATCACCATGCCGCTGTTGGCGGCGACCACGCGCTCCATGCCTGTGGCGATGAGCGGCGGGTCGGTCTTGATCAGGGGCACGGCCTGACGCTGCATGTTCGCGCCCATGAGCGCGCGGTTCGCGTCGTTGTGCTCCAGGAACGGGATCAGCGAGGCCGAGACGCCGACCAACTGCCGGGGGGAGATGTCGATGTACTGCAGCTTCTCGGCGCCGGCGAGCTCGAACTCACCGCGCGAGCGCGCCATGACGTGGTCGCCCGTGACCTTGCCCTTGCCGTCGACCTCGGTGTCCGCAGGCGCGAGGGTGGCCTGGTCCTCCTCGTCGGCGCGCAGCCACTGGATCTCGCCGGTGAGCTTGCCCTTGGTGACCGTCTGGTAGGGGGTCACCAGGAACCCGAACTCGTCGAGGCGGCTGTAGATCGAGAGCGAGGCGATGAGGCCGATGTTCGTGCCTTCCGGGGTCTCGATCGGGCAGATCCGGCCGTAGTGCGAGATGTGCACGTCGCGCACCTCGAAGCTGGCGCGCTTGCGGTTCAGACCGCCGGGGCCGAGGGCCGAGAGGCGGCGCTCGTGGGTCAGCTGCGAGAGCGGGTTGGTCTGGTCGACCACCTGCGAGAGCTCACCGCGCCCGAAGAAGTAGTCGATGGCCGAGCTGACCGTCTTGGAGTTGATGATCGAGCGCGGGGTGAGGTTCTGCTCCTCGAAGCTGCCCATGCGGTCCCGGACGGTGCGCTTGAGCTTGAGGAAGCCCTTGCGGAACTCCTCGGCCGCCAGCTCGTCCACGGTGCGGATGCGCCGGTTGCCGAGGTGGTCGATGTCGTCGAGCTCGGCGCCGGAGTTGGGGTCGCGCAGCGCGATCAGGTAGCGGATCGCGGCGATGAAGTCCTGCTCGGTCAGCGTCTGCTGCTCGAGGGGCAGGTCGAGGTTGAACTTGCGGTTGATGCGGAAGCGACCGACCCGACCCAGGCGGTACTTGTTCTCGTTGCCGAACTTGTCCTCGAACAGGCCGCGGGCCTTGTCCAGGCTCGGGGGGTTGCCCGGGCGCAGGCGCAGGTAGATCTTGATCAGCGCGTCCTGGTGGGTCTTGTGAGTGGGGTTCTCTTCCTTCAGCGTGTTGAGGATCAGGTAGTCCCGGACCTCGTCGATGATCTCGATCTCGCTGATGTTCGGGTCGTCCTTGAGCCGCTCCGCCAGGTCCTCGGGGATCTCCTCGCCCGAGGCGCGCAGGACCTCACCGGTCTCCATGTCCACCACGTCGCGCACGACCACCTTGCCGGTGATCTTCTTCGCGGCGCCGCGGGCCTTCAGGTTCACGACCGAGGTCGGGTAGAAGGTGCGGATGATCTCCTCGTCCGAGTCGTAGCGCTCGAACATGGCGCGCAGGAGCGTGGTGATCGGGAACTTGCCCGACTGGTCGATGCGCACGTTGAGGGTGTCCTTGCGGGACACCAGGAGCTCGATCCAGGAGCCGCGCTCGGGGATCACCCGGCACTTGTGCAGCACGCGGTCGGAGCTGTGGATCTCCTTGTCGAAGTCCACGCCCGGCGAGCGGTGGAGCTGGCTCACGATCACGCGCTCGGCGCCGTTCACGATGAACTCGCCGCCGCCGATCATCTTGGGGATCTCGCCCAGGAAGACGGTCTCCTCCTCTTCCTCCTCACCGCGGATCAGGCGCACGCGGATCTTGAAGGGCATGCCGTAGGTCAGGCGCAGCATGCGGCACTCGTCGGCGGAGTAGCGCGGACGCCCGAGCTCGTAGCCCAGGTACTCCAGGCGCACCTTGCCGTCGTCGTAGGGCCCCTCGATCGGGAAGATCTCGCGCAGGATGCCCTCGAGCCCGATGGGCTCGCGCTCGTCCTGGGGGACGTCGACCTGCAGGAAGCGCTCGTAGGTCGCCGTCTGCAGCTCCATGAGGTTCGGGGGAGGCATGACCTCCGTCACCTTGCCGAAACGCTTGATCTCACGCGTCATGGGAACACTCCTGATCGCCGGGGGCCCGGGCAGCGGGCCGAGAATGAAAACGAGCGGGGAGACGTCCGTCGCCCAGCCTCGGGTTGCGCGCACTGCGGAGCTGCGCCGTGCTCCATCGTGTCGCGCTCGCCCGAGCCAGGCGGCAGTCGCCGCACCCGCTCGCAGAGCTGTCGGATTGTAGAGAGACCCGTGAGCCGCACGGACCGGAGGCGCTCGTCACCGTGGCGCGGTGGCTGCGGCGCCTCCGTTAGGCGCGGCTCGGGGCCAGGGGAGCTACTTGAGCTCGACGACCGCGCCGGCCTCTTCCAGAGCAGCCTTGGCCTTCTCGGCCTCTTCCTTCGGCATCTTTTCCTTGACGGTCTTCGGGGCGCCGTCCACGAGGGCCTTGGCGTCCTTCAGGTTCATCCCGGTCAGCTCGCGGACGGCCTTGATCACGGCGATCTTCTTGCCGCCGGCCTCCTTGAGGACCACGTCGAAGTCGGTCTTCTCCTCGTCGGCGTCAGCGGCGCCGCCGCCAGCCGCGGGGGCCATCATCATCATCCCGCCGCCGCCGGACGCCTTGACGTCCCACTTCTCCTCCATGGCCTTGACCAGGCCCACGACCTCGAGGAGCTTCATGTTCTCGGCGGCGCCGATGAACAGCTCTTGGCGCTCATCCGCGTTGAGCCCGTTAACCTTCTCGAGCAGCTCTGCAACAGACATTTCAATACTCCGTGGCCTCTCGCCACCAATTCTTCGTGAACGCGTACGTGACCGCGTCGAATACGCGGCACAGTGTAAGGGGAAAAACTCTCGTCGCTAGCAATCCCGCGGAAAAACTTGACCTCGAGTCCTTCCGCGGGTGGAGGCCGGTTAGGCCTCCTCTTGCTTGCGCTTGTAGGCGTCGAACACGCCGATCCACTGCCGCGGGACCTCGTTGAGGGTGCCCATCAGCTTGGCGATCGGGGCCTGCAGCGCGCCCGCCAGCATGGCGTAGGCGTCGGACCGCGTGGGCGCGTCCTTGAGCTGCTCCGCCTCGGCGGGGCCCATCACCGACCCGTCCATCAGAGCGCCCTGGAGCTGGACGATCTTGTCGCGGGTGTCCTTCTTCCAGTCGGTCACCACGCGAGCGGCGGCGGTGGCCGACCCCTCGTCGTGGGTGTAGACCATGCACAGCTGACCCTTGAGCGTGCTCTTCAGCTCGTCGCTCGGGTAGCCGCGCTCCTCGAAGGTCTTCCGCGCGAGGGCGTTGCGGAGCATCGTCAGCCGCATTCCCTTGCCCTGGAGCATCTTGCGGAAGGCGTAGGTCTGCTCGCTGTTGAGCCCCGTGGTGCTGACCAGGAGCCCGCCGTCGATGCCGTCGAAGCGGCCGGCGAGCTGGTCCATCATCAGGCTCTTGAGTTCTTTCGACACGGCTCGACCCTCCTAGACGTTCAGGAACCCGAGGTCGATCGCGACGCCCACACCCATGGTGGAGGCAATCGAACCGCCCTCGATGAAGGTCCCCTTCGCGCCCGTTGGCTTGTTCGCCTGCAGGTGCTTGACGAAGGCTTCCAGGTTCTCCTGCAACTTTTGGTCGTCGAAGCTGCGCTTCCCGAACACGATGTGCAGGTTCCCGGTGTCATCCAGGCGGTACTTGCTCTTGCCGCCCTTGAACTCCGCGACGGCCTTGCCGACGTGGGGTGTCACCGAACCCTCCTTGGGGTTCGGCATCAGCTTCTTGGGGCCGAGGACGCGGCCGAGCTGACCGACGACGCGCATCATGGCCGGGTGGGCCACCACGACGTCGAACTCGAACCAGCCCTCCTCGATCCTCGCCTTGAGGTCGTCGCCGCCGACGGCCACCGCGCCCGCCTCGCGGGCGGCGTCGGCCATGGGGCCCTCAGCGAAGGCGATCACGCGCTTGGACTGGCCCACCCCGTGGGGGAAGGCGAAGGTCCCGCGGACCTGCTGGTCGGCCTTCTTGCCGTCGACGCCGAGCTTGAGGTGCAGCTCCATGCTCTCGTCGAACTTGGCGGCCTTGCCGGCCTTGACGGCCTTGATCGCATCGCCCAGGCTCCGGCGCTCCTTGCGGTCGCCGCGGGCCTTGAGGTTGTTCTTGTGGCGCTTGGAGGTAGAGAAGCGGCGGTTGAACTTCTTCTTCTTGGGCTTCTTCTCCTCGGTCTCCGCCTTGGCGGCCTCGAGGGCTTCCTCCATGGATCGCGCCTTCGCGGCGCGCTCCATGGCCTCCTGACGTGCCTGTTCGTCGTCTGCCATATCAGTCTCTCTAGGTGACGAGTGCGGGCGGCTGCCTACGAAACCGTGATCCCCATCGACCGGGCCGTCCCGGCGATGATCTTGTAGGCCGCCTCCTCGTCGAACGCGTTGAGGTCTTCCATCTTGGTCTTCGCGATCTCGCGAATCTGGTCGGGGGTCACCGAGCCCACCTTGTCGGTGTGCGGCACGGAGCTGCCCTTGGCCACCTGGGCCGCGCGCTTGAGCAGGACGCTCGCCGGCGGGCTCTTGCAGATGAACTCGAAGGAGCGATCCGCGTAGACCGTGATCTCTACGGGGATGATCAGGCCCTGCTGGTCACGGGTGCGGTCGTTGAACGCCTTGACGAACTGACCGATGTTCACGCCGTGCTGACCGAGCGCCGGGCCGACCGGGGGGGCGGGGGTCGCCTGCCCGGCGGGGCACTGGAGCTTGATCTTGCCTTTGACTTCCTTGGCCATGGTCTATTCCTCGAACTTCTCGACCTTCCAGAACTCGAAGTCGATCGGCGTGGGGCGCCCGAAGACCATGATCGAAACCTTGACCATGTTCTTCTCGGGGAGCAGCTCCTCGACCGTACCCTTGAAGTCCTGGAACGACCCCTCGCGGATGCGGACGTATTGCCCGACCTCGAGGTCGATGTTCACCGTGTCGGGCACCTCTTCTGCGAGGCGCTTCTGTTGTTGGAGCATCTTCTCGACCTCGTCGTCCGTGAGCGGGACGGGGCGGTCGGGACGATCGGTGGTCACGAACTTGATCTGGCCCGGGGTCTCCCGGATCAGGTGCCACACCTCGGGGGGCACCGTGCCGTCCTCCTGGACGTCGATCTCGGCCATCACGTAGCCGGGGTAGACCTTGCGCTCCACCGTCTTGCGCTTGCCGTTCTTGATCTCGGTCACGCGCTCGGTGACGACCAGGATGTCGCTGATCTTCTCCTGGAGGTCGTTGCTCTGGATGCGGCTCCAGAGCTGCTTCTTGACCTTGTTCTCTCGATTGGTCCCCACCCGGAGGACGAACCAGCGCTTCGCCATGGCTAGCCTCCGAAGACCGTGTTCCAGAAGGAATCCCAGGGGACCCAGGTCCTGAGGCCGTTGAGCAGGTAGTCCACGAAGAACAAGTAGACCCCGATCACGATGGTGGTGACGATCACCACGATCGAGCTCGAGACGACCTCGTGCTTGGGAGCCCAGCTCACCTTGTGCAGCTCGGCCTCGGTGTCGATCAGGAAGTCGACGACCTTGGTGTGGTTCACGACCAGGTAGATCCCCAGGCCGAGGACCGCGAACAGCACCCCCGCCAGGATCACCCGCGGGCTGAAGGGGAACTCGTCGCCCAGCAGGCCTCGCGCGAGGTCCTTCTGCCACCAGTCGAAGGCGAGGAACTCGTAGAGCGAGAGGACCCCGTAGCCCAGCAAGGCAGCCATCAGCACTGCCAAGAGGCCCCGCGAACGGGTGGCTTCTTCCGGCTTGTATAGCTCTAGCGCCATGCGTTTCCTCTACGGACGCAGCGGCCGGGAGTTCCGGCCGCCGGCGTGTTCTCTCAGCCTTGTGCCCTGTGGGGGTGAGCCCGAGGGGCGAGGGGGCCTGGGGAGGCCCCCAGCGAAACAGGGGCGTAGGGATTCGAACCCTAAACCTACGGATTTGGAATCCGTCGCTCTACCAATTGGAGCTACGCCCCTTCCTTGTGCGTGCTACTCGATGATCTTGACGACCGAGCCCGCGCCGACGGTCTTGCCGCCCTCGCGGATGGCGAAGCGGAGTTGCTCCTCCATGGCGATCGGGGTGATCAGCTCGACCTCGACCTCGACGTGGTCGCCGGGCATGCACATCTCGACGTCACCCATGAGCTTGGTGGAGCCGGTCACGTCGGTGGTGCGGAAGTAGAACTGGGGCCGGTAGCCGTTGAAGAACGGGGTGTGGCGGCCGCCCTCGTCCTTCTTCAGCACGTAGACCTGAGCGGTGAACTTCTTGTGCGGGGTGATGCTGCCGGGCTTGGCGAGCACCTGGCCGCGCTTCACCTCGTGGCGCTTCCAGCCGCGCAGGAGCAGACCGACGTTGTCGCCGGGCAGGCCCTGCTCGAGCTCCTTGCGGAACATCTCGACGCCGGTGCAGACGGTCTCGCGGCTCTCGTCGGCCATGCCGACCAGCTCGACCTTGTCGTTGACGTTGATGATCCCGCGCTCGACGCGGCCGGTCGCGACGGTGCCGCGACCCTCGATCGAGAACACGTCCTCGACGGGCATCAGGAACGGCTTGTCGGTGTCGCGCTCGGGGGTGGGAATGTAGCGATCCACCTCAGCCATGAGCTCGTGGATCTGCTTCTCCGCCTCGGGGTCGCCCTGCATGGCCTTGAACGCCGAGAGGCGGACCATGGGGATCTCGTCGGCGGGGAACTCGTACTTGGCGAGCAGCTCGCGGACCTCTTCCTCGACCAGCTCGAGCAGGTCGGGGTCGTCGACGGCGTCGACCTTGTTGATCGCGACGACGATCGCGGGCACGCCGACCTGACGGGCGAGCAGGATGTGCTCGCGGGTCTGCGGCATCGGGCCGTCGTCACCGGCGACCACGAGGATCGCGCTGTCCATCTGGGCGGCACCGGTGATCATGTTCTTGATGTAATCCGCGTGCCCGGGGCAGTCGACGTGCGCGTAGTGACGGTTCTCCGTCTCGTACTCGACGTGCGACACGGCGATCGTAATGATCTTCGAGTCCGAACGACGGGTGCCGCCCTTGGCGACCTCGTCGTACGACTTGACCGTGATCTTGTCGTTCGCCTTAGCGAGCACAGTCGTGATCGCGGAGGTCAGAGTGGTCTTCCCGTGCGAAATGTGCCCGATCGTCCCGATGTTGACGTGCGGCTTCGTCCGCTCGAATTTCGCCTTGGCCATTGCTCCTCCGGCTTTCTAAACCCGGTTGGTCTCGTAATTTGGACCGCATTGCGTGTGAGAGCTGCTGATGGGACTCGAACCCATGACCTCGTCCTTACCAAGGACGTGCTCTACCAACTGAGCCACAGCAGCAAGTTTTCCAAGAGCGGGCGATGGGACTCGAACCCACGACGAACGGCTTGGAAGGCCGACACTCTACCACTGAGTTACGCCCGCGAATGTTGTTTGTGTTTTTTGTTTTTGAGGACCTGGTAGTGGGTGTTGCGCTCGGTCGAGCGCGCGTTCGTGAGTTTTTGGGCCGAGGAGGATTCGAACCTCCGAAGGCGAAAGCCAACAGATTTACAGTCTGTCCCGGTTGACCACTTCGGTATCGACCCCGACGACGTTCATGAGCTAGCGGTGGGACTCGAACCCGCAACCGGTGGTTTACAAAACCACTGCTCTGCCAATTGAGCTACGCTAGCGTAAGGTGTGAAAGACCAGTTCGGTCTGGAACGCGCTCTTATACCAGTTGGACTCCGGGGCGCAAGACCTAAATGGCAGATCGTGCCGAGGTTCGGCTGACGTCGCGTACGACATGCGACGTGGAGCCCGCCTTGCTGCTCGACCCGGGTCGTATGGTTCGCTGTCACGCCCCCTCGCCTGAGCCCTGCGCCGGCGCCTTTCTTTTCTTTCACCCTGGGCCGGACGGCGCGAGTGGGGGTCGCATGCGGTCCCAACCTCGTCCGCCAGTCCTTCACATTTCATGAGTTAGGTCGACGTTTGCCCCTGGTCCGGTGCGTGCGCTTTCGCAGCTCGGGAGGAAGGAGCCGACGTGGACACGGAAGTCGCCTACTACTCGATCGACGTGGATTCGGAGGCGAGCGCGCCGGAGACGCCCCGGCCCCGCCGCCGCTCGACCCAGCGCCTGGCTCGGCAAGCGGAGAAGTCGAGCGATCCTCTGCTCAACACCAGCTTTGGGCGCTATCGGCTGCTGAGCCCCCTGGGCAAGGGAGGCTACGGCCGGGTCTACAAGGCCTGGGATCCCCAGCTCGAGCGCCACGTCGCGATCAAGGTGCTCTCGCGCCGTGACAAGAAGGCCTACCTGCGCTTCGCCCGCGAGATCACGACCACCGCCCGCCTGAACCATCCCAACGTGGTCGGCATTCACGACAGCGGCGCGTCGGCCGGTCGCCCGTACCTGGTGATGGAGCTCGTTGAGGGCGAGTCGGCCTGGGACCTGGGGCAGAGCGACCAGGCGCCGGGTCCCGAGGAGGCTGCGCGGCTCATGGCCCAGGTGGCGCGTGCGATCCAGCACGCCCACGAGCGCGGGGTCCTGCACCGGGACCTCAAGCCCGCCAACATCCTGATCACCGCCTCTGGCCACGCCTATGTGCTGGACTTTGGCCTCGCCCGCCACACCACCCACGGCCGCCTGACCCAGACGGGCGCGGTCCTGGGCACGCCCTTGTTCATGGCCCCTGAGCAGTCGCGCGGCAGCGACCAGATCAGCGAGCGCAGCGACGTCTACGGCCTCGCGGCGACCTTCTACTACCTCCTCACCGGCCGTCCGCCCCACGTCGCCGACTCCGTCGACCAGCTCCTGGACTGTCTGCTCAACGAGCCCGAGCCTCCCAGCGCGCACGCGCCAGGGGTCGCCCCGGCCCTCGACGCGCTGGTGCTGCGGGGTCTGCAGGCCTCCCCCGACAAGCGCTTTCCCTCGGCCCAGGCCTTCGCCGAGGCCCTGGAGGCATGGCTGGAGGGAGACGCCCCCGCCGCGCGTCCGCTCCCTGGCGCCTGGGGCGCGCTCCACACGCCCCGCGTGCTGGGGCTGGCCTTGGCCGCCTCCCTCTGCTTCGGCCTCGCCCTGGGCCTGCTGTTCGGCGGCGGCTCCAGCCCTGAGGCGCCGACCCCCGCGGCGACCACCGCCGCCGCGGTTCGACCCGACCCCGCGACCCCCGCGGCGGCGGCCCGCGCAGCCGCGGCCCAGCGCGCCGGCTTCGACGAGGTCTACCCGCTCTACGAGCGCGCGCTGACCGAGGCTACCCCTGAGGCCGCCGCTGGGCTCCGCCTCGAGCTGGCCCAGCTCGCCCTGCGCCGGAACCGGGTGGAGCAGGCCCTCGGCCTGCTGAGGGACGCCAGCACCCGTGAGCAGCTCGCGTGGAAGGCCTTCGCCGCGCTGCAGGCCCGGGACAAGGCCGAGCTGACCGACGCCCTCACCCGTCTGGCGGCGGACCCCGAGGGGCGCGTGTTCGCCAGCGCGCTGGTCGAGCCGGACCGCCAGCAGGCGGGGTTCTTGGCGCTGTGCGCGCTGCGGCGGGACCCGAGCTGGTGGCCCGCGGAGCTGATCCTGGCCGAGGCCGCGCTGCGCAGCGGCGCCAGCGAGGCGCGACAGGTGTTGGCCCCGCTGCTCAGCGCGCACCCCGACCACGTCCCGGCGCTGACCCTGGACGCCCGCTGCCTGACCCGGCTCTCGCGCCGACGTGAGGCGCTGGCCGCCCTCGAGGTCGCGCGCGCGCTGGCCTCGCCGCACCTCGACCCCCGCGCGCTCCTGCTCGAAGGGGCCCTCGCCCTGGGCTTCGGCGCCGACCCCCTGGACGTGGCCGCCGACTTCGCGCGAGCCCGCGCCGCGGGGCTCGACGACCCGACCCTGCACCTGTGGTGGGGCACCGCGCTGCTCCTGGGCGACGACGAGCGCGCGGCCAAGCCGCACCTCTCCAAGGCGCGCAAGCTCTCGACCGCGCGGATCCTCAGCGAGCTGGCCGACGTCGACCTCGACCCCACCGTGTTTCGCCTCCTGGACAAGGAGCTGGGGCTGATCTCGAGCCTGGACCCCGCGCGGCCCTCCGACGCCCTCCGCGACGCGTTGCAGACGGGGCTCGGTGAGCTCCCCGACCGCGCGCGGGAGCCGTTGCTCCGCGCCCGGCTCCTGGCCGCTGGGGCGGAGGCCCGAGGGCCGCTGGAGGCCGCCTGCGCCGCGGCGCTGAAGGCGGCCCCGCGCAGCGGGGCCGTCGCGCTGGAGGCTGCGCGGCTGCTGACCGGCCGCGACGCCTACGCCGCCGCCCAGCGCGCCCTGGGCGCGGCGCGGACCCTGGGCGCCCCGCGCTCCGACGCGGACCGCCTGGAGGCCGAGCTCCTCTGGCGTCAGGGCCGCGAAGTCGCAGCCCTGCGCGCTCTGGGGGAGCTCGCCGAGCGTGACTCCGGCGTCGCCTCGCGCTGGGCCCGGAGCCTGACGGCCTACCTCCGGGGCGACCTCGCCCGCGCCGAGCGGGAGGCCAAGGAGGCCCTCGGCCTCAGCCCGAGCGACGCCCCCAGCCGCCTGCTGCTGGCCCTGGTCCAGGCCGGCCAGGGGGAGCCCCTCCAGGCCCTCACGAGCTGCGCCGAGGTCCACCGCCAGCAGGGCTACCTGGACTCCCTGCTCGCCGCGGCGGTCGTGAGCGCGGGCGCCCGCGGCGCCGCGGGGGGCGCCCTCGACGAGGACCTGGCCCTGCTCGCCCCCCGGCTGAACGAGGTGCTCCGCGGCGCCGATGGCGCCTTCGCCCGGGTCGAGGCCTCCCGCCTGGCCCTGGGCTCCTCGGCCCACGTGCTCGCGGGAAGTTGGCTGGCCGAGGCCCTGCGCACCGAGCCCGACCGCGCGCAGGTGCTCCTGCTCCAGGGCGCGCAGCTCCTGGGCCGCGGGAGCGCGCAGGACGTCCTCGCCGTCTGGTCCCGGGCCCGGGAGGTGGACCCAGCCCTGCCGCTCCCTGCCGCCTACGCCCGCCGCTACGCCGAGCGCTTCGGCGACCTGGGCCCCCTCGAGTCCCTGTTCCAGTAGCCCGCGCTCCTCCGGCAGCATGCGGAGCCGCACCTGCGAGCGGACCGCGGTGCGCGGGCGGGTGGATGCTCTTTGAACCGCCGAGGCGCCGAGAGCGCAGAGGGTTCGCAGAGCCGCGGATCCTCGACGCTTCGAAGGAGGAGGAAGGAGACGGAGGTAGCTCCGCTCGCACGGCTGCGGGCTTAGTCGCGGCGGTGCGCAACCAAAGCCAGCGTGGGCGGGCGAAGCATGAGCGGGCGAAGCCACGCGTGGGCGCGGGCGCAGCCACGCGTGGGCGGGCGAAGCATGAGCGGGCGCAGCCCGCGAATGTCCTGCGCGAAGCGCGGGACGAGGCCCGTCCGCGGGCCTCCCCGCGCGAGCGGCGAAGCCGCGAGCGCGCCCTGCGGGGTGAGGCCGAGCAGCTTTGCGGGGAGGCCGAGGGGGCCTGGGACAGGCCCCCCTAGAAACTCGCGCTCTTGCCGCGCTTGCGCTTCTTGGGCGGCTCCTTGCCCAGCGAGGGCAGGGAGGCGCGGAGCGGCATGTCCGGGGCGTTGGGGTCCGGGGCCTCGTCGGGGTCGTCTCGGAGCGCGGGCCGATGGATGGGGTTGTCCAGCACCGCGCGGAGCTGGGCCCGACTCAAGGCGTCGGTCTTCGTCCCCGAGTCCGCCGCGGGGTCGCGACGCCGCAGATCCTGGAGCTCCGCGTAGAGCTCGCTGAGGGTCTGCTCCTGGTCCTGGATCCGCTCCTGGTAGCGGGTCAGGCGCCGGCTCTGGTAGCGCCGGCTCTCCTCGAGCACGTGGAGGTCGGTCCGCAGCTGGTCGCGCTCCCGCTCGAGGGTCGCGCGCAGCTCCGCGAGCTCCTCCCGGGCGGGGCCGCCCTCCTGCACCCGCTTGAGCAGGCGATCTCGCTCCGCGCGCATGGACTCCAGCTCCTGCCTCAGCTCGGAGTTCAGGAACTCGGCGCAGCGCAGCCGCGCCGCCTGCTCCTCGTGGGACAGGCGCAGGGTGTTCAGTTGGTGCAGGGCCTCCTTGCGCGAGCCCGCCTGGGTCGCGGACTCCTCCAGGCGCCCGCGCAGCCGCTCGAGCTCGCCCCGGTGAGCGTCCAGCTCGTCTCGGGCCTCCTCCAGTTGAGCCCGGGCTCGCTCGAGCTCCAGGGTCCGGGTGAGGTGCCCGCGCTCCTCGGCGCGCAGGCGCGCGGTGTCCGCCCGGGCGCGCCGGAGCTGGGTGCGGAGCTCGGCCTCGACCCGTTGGCGCTCCTCGAGCCGACCGAGTTCGCGGTGGGCGACCTGGAGCTGAGCTCGCAGCTCTTCGACCTCGACCGGGTCGGCGTCGCCGACGGCCGCCCGCTCGAGCTGGGTCAGGCCCACGCACAGCGCCCCCAGATCCTGGGTCAGCTCGGCGAGGTGGGCCTGGTGCAGGAGCCCGTCACCCTCCTGCAGGGCCGCGCGCAGGCCGCGCACCACCTGCGCGGCGAGCTCCAGGAGACGCCCCGGGGTGGCCCCGGCGCCTGCTTCCGTCGTCGACCCGTCACGCTCGCTGGACAGGAGGCCATCCCTTCCCTGCGATCATGGCAGATCGAACTCGGCTGTAAAAGCTCGCCAGGCCCGGGTGAATCCTTACTTGAACTTCCGACCGTCCTCGGGCTTCTCGCCGTCCTCCTGCTCGACCCCGGGGACGCGGGTGCGCTTGACGCCCTCGGGGAAGCGCTCGGGGATGAAGCTCAGCTCCGGCTGCCCGGCGAGGTCGATCCCCAGCTCCTGGGCGAGCACGCTCACCGCCGCTTGGAGCTGGCGGTCCTCCTGGAAGTCGCTGGTCAGCTCGCGCTTGAAGTCGTCCTGGGCGAAGCGCCGGATCATGGCCCGCAGCGCGCGGCGCAGGTGCTCGGGCTTCAGCGCCTCGCGGCCCTCGTCGTCGAGCTTGGAGGTGACCTTCTCCCACAGCTCGTCGAAGTGAGGGTAGGCGTGGGCGTCGAAGGCGTCGCCCATGGCGAGCTTGTGGAACAGGTCCCGGTGCTGGGCCCACTGGGCCTTGACGTAGCCCTCCAGCAGTTGCAGGTCGTAGACCACGCTCAGCGCGCGCAAGACGTCCTGGGGGAACTCGGGGAGCTCGACGGCGTAGTCGGGCTCGACGCCGCCGGCGGCGGGCTTGTAGCGCTCGAGGAGCTCGTTCGCCAGGGTCTCGTTGATCTTGCCGTCTCGCTTCCAACGCTCGATCTCGAAGGACATCTGCGTGTTGAAGCGCCAGGTCTCCACGTCCCGCGGGCGGTGAATGCAGCGCCCGTCCGGGAGGTAGTAGTAGGCGATGGTCAGGCGCAGCGCGCTCTCCTGGTTCTCCGAGTCCAGGGGCATGACGTTCTGCACGCTGCCCTTGCCGAACGTGCGCTGTCCGACGAGCACCGCGCGCTGGTGGTGCTGCAGGGCGCCGGACACGATCTCGCTGGCGCTGGCGGTGTTCTCGTCCACCAGGAACACCAGGGGGTAGTCCGGGTGCTTGGGCTGGATCCGCCGCAGGGGCGCGATCCGCGGGCCGCCGTCCTCCTTGCGCCGCTCGTGGGGGCTGCCCTTGCGGCCCTCCTGATACACCACGAGCTGGTCGTCGTTGAGGAACTTGTCGGCGATCAGCACGGCCTCCTTGAGGTAGCCGCCGCCGTTGCCGCGGAGGTCGAAGATCAGGCCCTGCATGCCGCGCTGCTCGAGGTCGGCCAGCGCCTGCTCCACGTCCTGGGAGGCGTACTGCCCGAAGGTCGTGAGCTGCAGGTAGCCGATGTTCCCGGGCAGCATGTCGTGGCGCACACTGTTGATCGTGACCTGCTCACGCTTGATCGTGAACGTGTTCACCTCGCCGGTGAGGAAGGCCTTGACCGTGATCTCGACCTCGGTCCCAGGCTTGCCCTTGAGCTTCTCCACCAGGTCCGTGACCGTGAAGCCCTTGGTCTCGGTCTCGCCGATCTTCTGGATCTGGTCCAGGGTCCTGAGCCCCTTCTCGTAGGCTGGCGCCCCGGGGAACGGGCGCTGGATCGTGAGGTACTGCGACTTGGGGTCGATCTGGACGACCGCGCCGATCCCGCCGTACTCCTGGTTCATGTCCTGGCTGAAGCTCTGCAGGAGCTCCTTGCTCATGTACTGCGAGAAGGGGTCGAGGGAGTCGACGAGCCCGCTGGCGGCGGCGTTCAGCAGCTCGCGCGTGTTGGTCTTCTCGCCGTCGACGTACTCGCCCTGGATCCGCTGGAACAGCTCGCGCATGAGCGCGGCGCCCTCGAAGCTCTCGCCCTGCGGCTGACCCTGGCCCTCGGTCAGCCCCGAGCGCAGCTTGGCCTGGAGCTCCTCCTTCTCGCCCTCGAGGTCCTCGACCTGGCGCTTGAGCTGGCGCACGATCGCGCTCTCGCCCTCGACGCCGCTGTATTCCTCGACCTGGGCCAGGAGCTTCTCCTGCTCGAGGTAGGCCGCGGCCCGGCGCCCGCGGGCGGTCGGCTCGTCCTTGAGCTGGTAGAGCACGGCCTTGGCGACGTCCACGTTGCCCGTCTCCGCCAGCGCCAGCGCCGCGGCGAAGCGCACCCCCGTGTCCTCCGAGCGCAGGTACTCGCGCAGGCTGGCGTCGGCGGCGCGGTCGACGCGCTTGGCCTTGAGCAGCTTGAGCACGGCGATCTTGACGTAGGGGTCGCGGATCGTGTCCACTTCGCGCTTGAGGGCCAGCACGTCGTTGCGCCGGGCGTGCTTCATGAGCAGGTCGCAGGCGAGCACGCGCAGGTCGCGGGACTCGTCGCTGCGCACGAGCTCGCGCAGCGACTGGATCGCCAGGCTCTGCATGCCGTCGTCGCCGATGGCCAGGAGCGTCTTGCCCAGGGCCAGGCGCTGACCGCCGCGGGCCTTCTTCAGGGCCTCCGCGACGGGGCCGGCCGCTGGTTGTCCGACCTCCTCCAGCTCGAGGGACAGGTCCCACAGCGCGTCGCCTTGGGAGGTCGACATGCGCGCGAGGATGTCGTTGGCCCTGGCGACGGGGGAGGGGGCGTCCTGGGAAGCAGCGTACGGCGCGAGCAGGAGCGACGCCGTGGCGACGGCGCAGAAACTCAGGAGGATTCGCAGGCGCATGGGGGGTCCTCTGCGGTCAGGGGTTTCGGGCTCGACTTTTACGACGACCTCGAGGGGGTGTGAGTTCCCCGAGTCTAAACCGGCCCGCCCAAAGGTGAGACCCTCCGCTGGACGAAGGCCCAAAACGCTACACCCGAGCGGCTTGAGCCCTACTGCAGGGCCTCGTCCGGGGCCCCTCCACGACGTAACGTCCGTAGTTTCAAGATCCCCTCCGCCAGGAGCCACACCGCGAGGCTCAGGAGGAGCACGGACAGCCCCACGAGCAGCCACTGCTCCTTGGCCGCGAACCCGCGCAGGTTGACCAGCAACGCGAGGATGGTCATGCCGGAGATCAGCGCGGTGGGCACGATCACGACCCAGGGGTTCCGCCCGCGCCGCACGAGGTAGAAGCTCAGGACCATGAGCGAGAGCGCGCCCAGGAGCTGGTTGCTGGCCCCGAAGATCGGCCAGAGCTCGGTCCAGTAGGCGCGCGTGGACCCGTCGGGGAGGGTCGTCCCCCCGAACACCAGCACCAGCGGCGAGAACGCAGCCACCGCAGAGGCGACGTAGGTGTTCTGCAGCGGCTTGATCCCGTAGCCCGCGGCGAGCTCCTGCACGATCATGCGCTGGATCCGGGTCGCGGTGTCGAGGGTCGTCGCGGCGAAGCTGATCACGATCACCGCCAGCACGGCCTGGCACAGGGGCAGGCTCAGCCCGGGCAGCCCCTGGAGGAAGGTCGCGCCTCCGTTCACGAAGGCCTGGAGCTTGAGCCCCATGGAGTTGGCCGAGCCCCAGTCGTGGTAATGGCTGAGCCAGGCCTCCTCCGAGGCGAAGCCCGCGCTGCAGGCCAGGAGCGCCATCAGCGCCAGGGCCCCCTCGCCGAGCATGGCCCCGTAGCCGATCGCGCGGGTGTCGCGCTCGTTGTCGACCTGCTTGCTGGTGGTCCCCGAGCCGACGAGCCCGTGAAAGCCGGAGATCGCGCCGCAGGCCACCGTGATGAACAGGAGCGGGAACCAGGGACCCGCGCCCTGGGGGTGGGGGTCGAAGGCCGGGGCCTGGACCGTGGGGTGCACGATCACCAGCCCCAGGTAGAGCGCCCCGAGCCCCACGAAGAGCTGGTGGGAGTTCACGAAGTCCCGGGGCTGGAGCAACAGCCACACCGGGAGCACCGAGGCCACGAAGGCGTAGACCAGGAGCAACACGACCCAGGTCTGGGCGGGGGTCCCCAGCAGACCGGGCAGGCGCCAGTCGGCGGCGTAGTGCACGCCGACCCACACCATGAAGTAGAGGAAGCCGAGGGCCAGGAGCGAGGGCAGCAGCAGCTTCGCCCCGCGCTTGTGCACGACGTAGCCCACGGCCGCGGCCACGAGGATCTCGATGTTCACCGGGAGCACCGAGGCGGGGTAGGCGTCGAACAGGGTCCCGATCACGAACGCGAACACCGCGAGCACGATCCAGGTCAGGAACAGCACGAACAGCAGGAACAGCAGGCGCGCGCGCGGGCCCACGATCCTCCCGGTGAGGTCGGCCACGCTGCTGCCGCCGTTGCGCGTGCTGAGGAACAGGCAGCCGAAGTCGTGCACGGCGCCGACGAAGATCGAGCCGAACACGATCCACAGCAGCGCCGGGAGCCAGCCCCAGATCACCGCGATCGCCGGCCCCAGGATCGGCGCCGCGCCGGCGACCGAGGTGAAGTGGTGGCCGAACAGCACGTGCCGCGAGGTGGGGACGTAGTCGACCCCGTCCTGCTTCTCGTGGGCGGGGGTCCGCCGGTGGGGGTCGACCCCGAAGATCCGCAGGGCCAGATACCGCGAGTAGACGCGGTAGGCCAAGGCGAAGGCGGCGAGCCCCAGGGCGGCGAGGACGACGGAGTTCACGGCGCGCATGCTCCCCCAGCGGCCGGGAGAAGTCACGAGATTCCTCCCCTCACGAGACCCGTCCCTCGCCGCGGGGGCTACGCTTGGGGCCATGGCCGCTCAGCCCCACCCCGAGCTCCCAGGGATCCTCGGCCCGCGCTTCGTGGTCGAGGCCGAGCTGGGGCGGGGCGGCATGGGCGTGGTCCTGCGCGCCTTCGACCGCCAGCTCGGCCGCCTGGTCGCGGTCAAGCTCGCGCACACCGGCGAGCGCGCGGACCTGCTCGCCGCGCGGCTAGCCCGCGAGGGTCAGGCCCTGGGCCGGCTCGACCACCCCGGGATCGTGCGGGTGCACGACGCAGGGGAGCACGCGGGGCGCGCGTTCCTGGTGTGCGAGCTGGTCGAGGGCGCCCGCGGCCTGGGCGAGCTGTGGCCCGAGCTCGAGCGGCGCGAGCGCGTGCGCCTGATCCGCGACGCGGCGCAGGCCCTGGGCGCAGCCCACGCGCAGGGGGTGGTGCACCGCGACGTGAAGCCCGACAACCTGCTGCTCGACGACCGCGGGCGGCTGCGGGTCGCCGACTTCGGCGCGGCCGCGATCGCGGGCGCGGAGCGCCTGACCCGCTCTGGACACATGGTGGGCACGCCCTTCTACATGGCCCCGGAGCACGTGATGGGGGCGCGCGACCTGGGGCCCACGGCGGACGTGTGGTCCCTGGGGGTCGTGCTCTACGAGGCGTTGACCGACACCCTGCCCTTTCGCGCGGAGAACCTCGGCGCCCTCGCCGGAGAGATCGCGCGCTCGCGCCCGGCGTCGCCCCGCGCCCTCGACCCCAGCGTCCCGCCCTCCCTGGAGCGCGCCTGCCTGCGCTGCCTCGCGACGGCCCCCGAGCAGCGCTTCCCCGACGGGACCGCCCTGGCGGCGGCCCTCGACGCCTGGCTCCGCGGCGACGCCCCCCAGGGCCAGCCCTCGCTCTGGCCCTGGGTCCTGGCCGGGGGGCTCGCGGCGCTGACCGCCGCCGCGGGCGTCGTGCTCTGGCCGCGGGCCACCCCCAGCGCCCCCCCCTCCACCGCGGGTCCCCCTGCCGAGGACCCGCCGCCCCCGGAGCCCGACGAGGCCACGCTGCGCGCACAGGGACTCTCCGCCTGGCGCGACGCGGAGGGCCCGCTGGCGCGCTACGTCCTCGGACGCGAGCTGAGCGCGCGCTGGCCCCAGGCGACCGAGCTGGACCCCGTGCGCGAGGCCCTGGCCACGGCGCGGCTGGCCCAGGAGCCGCTGGCCAGCTTCGCGGGACCCGAGCAGGAGAGCTACGCCTGCCTGGCGCCGGGGGGCGCGCTGTGGGGCACCGTCGGCGGGGAGCTGGTGCGCTGGGACCTGCGCGACGGCCGCGAGCGAGGGCGACTGAGCGCGGCGCCGCCCTACCGGGACCGGGTGCTCGCGCTGCCCGACGGCGGGCTCCTGGTCGAGGGGCGGGTGCCGCGCTGGCTCGACCCTCAGGGGGCGCCGCGCTCCCTGCCGCAGGGGACCTGGTTCTCCGCGGCCTGCCTGGACGCCGCGGGCACGCACGCGGTGCTGGTCGACGCCGCAGACGCCCTCGAGGTTTACGACGTCGCGTCCCGGCGGCGGCTGGGGCGGCTCGAGGGCCCCCACGCCAAGCCCTTGGGCTACGCGGTCAGCCCCGACGGGTCCCGCGCGGTCGCCTTCGTCGCCGACATCGACGACTCGAGCCCGCTCTCGGAGCTCGGTCGGGGCGAGCTCCTGATCTGGGACCTGCCCACCCGCGCGCGGCTCGTGCGCACCCCCCTCGTGCACCGCGTGCGCAGCGCGCGCTTCTCCCTCGACGGGCGGCATGTGTTCGCGGGGAGCACCGCGGGAGTGCTCCAGGCCTTCGACGCGGCTGACGGGGCGCTGCTGCGGGACCTGGCCCCGCCGGAGCGCGACACGGACCTCCTCCGCGAGCGGGCCCACGCGGGGGCGGTGCGCGGGCTGGTCGCGCTCCCCGACGGGCGCCTGCTCTCGGCGGCGGGGGTCTCGCCGGGGAACCCCTACGGGCACCAACTCCGCCTGTGGAACACCGCGACGGGGGAGCTCTTGTGGGAGCTGCGACCCTTCCCGGAGGATCCGCTGAACCTCAGCGTCGACCCGGAGCGCGGGCTGTTCGCGGTGGGCACCCGGGGCGGGCGGATCCTGGTCTACGCGCTGCCGGAGTGAGCCCTCAGAGCGGGATCGGGGCGGCGTCCAGCCGGCGCTCCCGCGCCGGGTCGGCGCCGGCCTGCAGGCAGTCCATGGCCTCGTTGGCCAGGGCGTCGACGTAGTCGTTGCCCGGCTCCCCCGAGTGCCCGGCGACCCAGGTCCAGCTCACGTGGTGTTGGGCCAGGAGCTCGTCGAGGGGCTGGATCAGGTCCAGGTTCTTGAGCGGCTCCTTGCCCTTGCGCTTCCAGCCGCGGCGCTTCCAGCCAGCCACCCACTTGGTGGCCAGGTCGATCAGGTAGCGGCTGTCGGAGCGAATCTCGAGCCGCTGCCCCGGGCGCTTGAGCGCGCGCAGGAGCTCGAGGGCGGCCAGGATCTCCATGCGGTTGTTGGTGGTGTGGGCCTCGCCCCCGCGCTGCTCGAGGGTCTGCCCCGTCGAGCGGTGCACGAGCACGAAGGCCCAGCCCCCGACTCCGGGGTTCCCCCGGCAGCCGCCGTCGGTGTAGGCGATCAGCTTCGGCGCGCTCACCCGGGGAGTATCTCAGAATCCAGAGCGGCGGCGTGCCCACGCAGCGAGTGCGCGATCCCCCGCGCTGGTTTACGCTCTGCGCTCCACCCCCCTGCTCGAGGAGCGTGAATGAGCGAAGCGAACGGTGTCCAGCGGATCGCGGTGTTCCTCGACTTCGACAACGTCGTGCTCGGGCTGCCGGGGAAGTCGCCGTTCAACACCCAGGCCGTGCTCGACCGCGTGCTCGAGCTGGGCAAGATCGTGATCAAGCGGGCCTACGCGGACTGGACGCGCTACGCGAGCCACAAGCCCGAGCTGCACCAGCTCGGGTTCGACCTGATCGACATTCCGCACCGCTCGATGACCGGCAAGAACAGCGCGGACATTCGCATGGTCGTGGACGCCATGGACGTGATCCTGAGCAAGCCCCACGTGGACACCTTCGCGCTGGTCACCGGCGACAGCGACTTCGTGCCCCTGGTCAGCAAGCTCCGCGAGCACGACAAGTGGGTGATGGGGCTGGGGGTCAAGGCCGCCACGAGCAAGCTGCTCCTGCACTCCTGCGACGAGTACGTGTTCTACGAGGAGCTCGAGGGGCTCTCGGCCCCCAAGCCGACGCCGGCCCGCTCCCGCTCCGGGCGGCAGCCCAAGGCCAGCGACCGCAAGAGCGAGGCCTTCGACCTGCTCAAGCGCACGGTGCGCGGGCTCAACCGCCGACACGACACGGTGTGGAGCTCCATGATCAAGCAGACGATCATGCGCAAGATCCCCTCGTTCTCCGAGTCGAGCTACGGCTACGCCACCTTCGGCGAGATGCTCCAGGCGGCGGTGGACGCGAAGGTGCTCGAGGCCGAGCGCGACCGCAAGACCGGCAACTGGCGCGTGATCGGCGTGCAGGAGTAGCGCGTGGCGGGCCGGATCGCGGTGGTCGACGCCCACAACGCGTTCCTGCGCTGGGAGGAGCGGATCCAGGTGCACGAGCAGCGCCTGGTCCACCGCTCGATCCAGGTGCTCCTGTTCGACTCCCAGGGCCGGCTCGTGCTCCAGCGCCGGCACCGGCTCAAGCAGACGCACCCCGCGACCTGGGACCTGAGCTGCGCCGGGCACGTGGAGGAGTCGGACTACTCCGCCGGTCCCGACGACGAGCTCGACCGGGTCTACGCCGAGGTCGCGGCCCGGGAGGTCGAGGAGGAGCTCGGGGTGCGGCCCGCCCTCGAGGAGCTCGGGCACTTTCCGCCGGAGGCCGGGGTCCACTACGAGCAGATCCGCCTGTTCCGCGGGGTCTGCGACGGCCCGTTCACGCCGCAGCCCGAGGAGGTCGAGGCCTTGACCCAGCTCGCCCCCGCCGAGTTCGACGCCTTCGTCGCGCGCGAGCCGGTGACCCCCGCGCTGCTCTACTTCGTGGGCTGGGCCCGCGACCGCGGACTCTGGTGAGACCGACCTAGGTCCCGAACATGCGGTCGCCGGCGTCGCCGAGGCCCGGGAGGATGTAGCTCTTCTCGTTCAGGCGCTCGTCGACCGACGCGGTGTAGATCGGGACGTCGGGGTGGTGCTCGTTGAAGTGCGCGACGCCCTCGGGGGCCGCGAGCAGGCACAGGAACTTGATGCTCTTGGGGTTCACCTGCTTGACCCGCTCGACCGCGGCGACGGCGGAGTGCCCGGTCGCGAGCATGGGGTCGACCAGGAGCACGTCGCGGTCGCTCATGTTCGGCGGGACCTTGAAGTAGTACTCCACCGCCACCAGCGTCTTGGGGTCGCGGTAGAGGCCCACGTGGCCGACGCGGGCCGAGGGCAGGATGTCCAGGATCCCCTGCAGCAGCCCGTTGCCCGCGCGCATGATCGACACGACCACGATCTTCTTGCCCTCGAGCACCGGCGCGCGCATGGGGCAGAGCGGGGTCTCTATGTCCTCGTAGACCAGCGGCAGGTCCCGGGTCACCTCGTAGGCCAGGAGCATGGCGATCTCGCGCAGCAGCCCGCGGAACTGGCTGGTGCTGGTGTCCTTGCGGCGCATGAGGGTCAGCTTGTGTTGGACCAGGGGGTGATCGATCACCGTCGGCTCGGGCATGGAACTCCTCGGAGCAGGGGGCTGGGGTGTGGGGGAACGTTAACCCGTGAGACGGGAGGGCGGGGTCCGGTCAGAACACCGTCCCGTCGCTCAGGAGCTGGATCGGCGGGGTGCCGTCGCGGAGCTCGGCGGCGACCTCGCGCCCGGCGGCCCAGGTCCCGCCCTGGAGCACCTTGGCCAGGGGGAAGGACGCCGCGTCGAGGCCGAGGGCCGCGCGCACCTTGTCCGCGATCCGATCGAGGGAGGCCACGGTCAGCGCGCGCCACTCGACGATCACCGGGTCGCCCGGGGCGTGGGGCTCACCGAGGACGCCGGGGTGCTTGGGCACCAGCGCGCCCAGGTCAGGCGAGCAGCCCGCCGTGCGCGTGCTCGGGAGCGGTCAGGCGATCGAGCTCGAGCACCTCGGGCCCCGCCCACTCGAGCGGCTCGAGCAGCGGGTAGCTCAGCCCTGACTCCAGCTTGTGGAAGGGGACCAGCGCGTCGGTGCGCCCTCGAGGGCGGGGTGCGGCCACACGTCGCCGAGGTTCACCCCCTCGGCTCGACCCGGCCGGGCGGATCGGGCCCCGGCCTCGAAGGCACGACCTCGAGCGAGGTCGCCGCCTGGAGCCCCGCGGGTCCGCGCTTCAGGCGACGTCGTGAAGCCCGCCGGGGCGCCCGGTCCCGAACAGCTCCGGCGCGGCCTCGAGGCGGTCCGCCAGGCGCTCGAGCAGGCTCAGCGGCCCTCGAGCCCAGGCAGCGGGTTCTGGGGCCCGACCTGGAACCCGCCAGGCGAAGGCCAACCTGGCCAGGGCGCGCAAGCCCCAGGCGTCCTCCGTCGGCGGCGCTGCCGGCGGCGCCGGAGAGGAACAGGCGCAGGCTCGCGACCGCGGGCCCCTCCAGCGCCCGTAGCGCGTGCCGCCCTCGGTGTAGGCCCAGGCAGGACCGGCGCCGGCGTCGAGCAGCACGCTCAGGACCACGAGGTCGATCGCCGCCCTGCTCGTGCGGGTCGAGCCCCGCCGCCTCGAGGGCGCGGTCGAGCTCCGCGGTGCGCGCGACGCCGCCCACGTCGAAGTGCTGCCAGCGGCTGTGGTAGGGATCTCGAGGTCGGGTAAGGCGCGCGTCCGCCTGATGCGCGCAGCGCGTCGAGCCCGCCCTCGTCCGAGGGCGAAGTGCTCGAGAGCTCGCCGGCGGCCGCCAGCGCGTAGAGCGCCTCGCAGCGCGCGCGCACCGCGGCGGCGGTGAGGATGTCCGCGGGGGTGCGGATCGCGGAGGGCTCGGCGCGACTCACGCCCATAGCGATCGCCCCAGGAGCGCCCCTTGCTCTGCTCGAGGTCCTCCTGGGGGGACCGCGCCGTCGGTGTAGTAGCCGGCGGCCTTCTTGGCGTCGATCTCGACGTGGGCGTCGGGCAGGATCCGGTCCTCGGGGATCGTGAGCCGCTCCTTGATCTCGATCCCGCTCGAGGTCACCGCGTCGTACTTCATGTTGCTCATGGACACGAAGCGGTCGATGGGTGATCCCAGCCAGTGCAGCACGTCGGGCATCAGCTCCCTGGAAGCGCACGTCCGCCACCCCGGCCACGCCTCGGTGCGCGTGAAGTAGCCCGCCGGCGCTGTCGCCGCCCGCCTGGCGCTTGCGCGCGTTGTAGACGAGGTAGCTCGTGACCTCGCCCAGGGCGCGGCCTTCCTTGCGGTTGTGAGCGATCGCCGGCGCCGCCGGCCTACGCGGTCTCGGGCCACCTGCTCGATCCCGTGGGCGAGGTAGAGGCCGGCAGGTGCGGATATCCGAGCCGAACACGTCGGGCAAGCCTGCTCGTCGTGCACCCGCACCGAGAGCGGGCGGTTGGGGTCCGGTGATCGCGGCGGGGGTCGCCGAATGTGAACCGTCCACCGCCGATCGGGGTCAGGAACACCTCGAGGTCGCCGCGGGTCACGAGCTCGGGGAACATGCCGCCGGTGTGCTGGAACAGGCAGCGCCGGAGGTCGCTCTCGGAGGTCCCGCGGCGCTCGGCGATCCCGGGCAGGAACCCTACTCGGCTCGACCGCGGCCTTGGTCACGAAGCAGTCCGCAGGATCAGGACCTTGCCGTCCGGCGCCGGGGCGCCCTTCGGCCATGGCGTCGCGCGGCTCGGGGATCTCGATGTGCGCCTGGAGATGGCGATGGTCGGGCGCACGTCGTGGCCCTCGCCGATCCACTTGGAGAACACCTGGCTCGTGAC
The DNA here is from genome assembly GCA_041402045.1 of Planctomycetota bacterium. Taxonomy (GTDB): domain Bacteria; phylum Planctomycetota; class J058; order J058; family J058; genus JAGQRJ01. The sequence continues at coordinate 29,673 of JAWKSZ010000063.1, forward strand.
CGCGCCCCAGGGGTCGATCGAGACGATCTTGCGCGGGTCGAACCACTGCGGGTGCGGGCCCAGGGGGTAGGTCGGCGCGGTGTTCGTCAGGTCCGGGCGATGCGTCGGGTCGAGGCGCTTCGCGGCGACGGCCAGGGCGCGGTAGAGGGTGTAGGAGCCCGCGTGGGTCCCGATCGCGTTGCGGTGGTGCTGGGTGGTGAGGCTCGCGATCACCGGACCGCGCGCGACCGGGTCCTCGGCGCCCCACTTGACCTTCGGCGGCTGAGGGCCGTCCTCTCGGGGGTGGGACGTGAGTCGGATGTAGTTGACTCCAGAGCCGGAATCCTTCAAAGGACCTCCCGTCGACGTGGAAGCCCTCGAAGATAGCCGCCGCGGACGTCCGAGCCAACGAATAACAGCAGTTACGCCCGGATTCCGGGTCCCTTCGGCGAAGCGCTCCGGGACCCGCTCCGAGCGGCGCCCGCGCGGGGGGCACACCCGCGGAATCCCTGTGTCTGCGCAGATTTCCAGTCGCGCGAGGGGGGCATCTCCCAGACAATCGCGGTAGGCTTCGGCCCACCGCCCCAGCCCCCTCCGAGGACCCCTTGAGCCGCAGCGAGCTGCCCCCCCTGAGCTACCCGTTCGCCCCCCGCGGCCTCGCGGACTGGGCCCCCTTGGCGGGGGACCGGGCCCAGCGCGCGCGGGAGGGTCGCGAGGGCCTGCGAGTGCGGGCGCTCTACACCACGGCCGAGCCCCTGGGCGCGCCGCCGCGGTCCGCGGGACCCGGGTGGACGATCCTCCAAGAGCTGCGCGCCGCTTCGGCGAGCCTCGCCGCGACCCGCGCCCGCGAAGCGCTGAGCGACGGGGCCGAGGGCTTGCTGCTGCGGGTGGGGATCGGGGGGGTCCAGGTCCGCGACCTGGAGACCGTCGAGCCCCTGGTCGCGGCCCTGGGCTCGGCGCCGCTGTTCGTGCGCGCGGGCACTCGGGCGCGCGAGGTGGCGGCGCTCCTGCTCGCGCGCCGCTCCCCGGCGGAGCTCCGCGGGAGCCTGGGGTTGGACCCCCTGGGGACCCTCGCCGCCTGCGGGCGCCTGCCCCAGGGCCTGGAGACGGCCTACGCCCACGGGGCCGAGCTCGCCCGAGCCTGCGCCCAGGCCGAGGTGCGCGTGTTGGACGTCGAGAGCGCGCCCTACCACGACGCAGGGGCCAGCGCAGCGCTAGAGCTGGCCTGCGTGCTCGGCGCCCTGGTCGACGGGTTCCGCGGCATGGAGCCCGCCCTCGACCTCCTGCGCCCGGCGGTCACGGTCTCCCTCGGCCCCGACCTCCTGGGCGGGGTGGCCAAGCTGCGCGCGCTGCGCCTGCTCTACGCCCAGGTGGCCGAGCCCTGCGGGCTCGACCCCGCGGACCTGCACCTGACCGCGGTCAGCGCGCTGCGCTCCCTCAGCCGGCGCGACCCCTGGGGCAACATGCTGCGCGGGACCCTCGCCGCCTGGGTCGGCGCGGTCGGCGGCGCCGACGCGATCGCGGTGGCCCCCTTCGACCGGCGCTACCCCGACAGCGACGCCTTGGCCCGGCGGGTGGCGCGCACCACGCAGCTCGTGCTCCGCGAGGAGGCGCACCTCGGACAGGTCCAGGACCCCTTCGCCGGCGCGTACGCGGTCGAGGCCCTGACCCGGGACCTGGCCCAGGCCGCGTGGACCGCCTTCCAGGAGCTCGAGCGCGAGGGCGGCCTCGCCCGCGCCCTCGCGACCGGCAGCGTGCAGCGCCGGATCGCCGAGCACGCCGAGGGCGTGGCGGCCAAGGTCCGCGCGCGGCGCGTGGAGCTCACCGGGGTCAGCGCGTTCCCCCTCGCCGGCGAGGCCCCCTTGGTCCGCGCCGCCCCGATCCCCACCGACCCGGGCGACGAGCCTCCCCCCGCCGAATGGGGCGAGCTCCTCGCCGCGGCCGCCAACGGGCGACGCCTGGGCGAGCCCCGCGGCGACGCGACGGAGGTCGAGTGGCTCCCTGCCCGTCCCCTGGCCGCGCCCTTCGAGGCGCTGTGGGAGCGCGCCGGGGAGGCGCCGCCGACGGTGTTCCTCGCGAGCTTCGGCCCCTTGGCGGGGCACACCGGGCGCTCGACCTGGGTCCAGAACCTGCTCGCCGCCGGGGGCTTCGTGGCCGAGGTCCCCGACGGCTACGCCGACGTGGGCGAGGCCGCCGCGGCCTGCCGCGCGGCGGAGGTTCGGCTGGCGGTGGTCAGCGCCCCCGACGCGCTGTGGGACGGCCTGCTCCAGGCGGGGCTGCCCCACGAGCTGCGGGCCGCGGGCTGCACCCGCGTGCTGTGGGCGGGGGTCCGGGCCGAGGACGAGGCGCGCTTCCGCGCCGCCGGGGTCGACGGCTTCGTGGGCCTCGGCCGCGACGCGCTGGCCGACCTGAACCTGCTGTGGGAGGGACTCTCGTGAGCCGCGTCCCGTCCTTCGCCGAGCGCCCGCTGAGCGCGCTCCCGCCGGCCCGCGGGGTCGACCAGCCGCGCTGGACGCCTCCCGAGGGGATCGCGATCGCGCCGCGCTACGGCGCGGAGGCCCTGGCCGGACTCCCCCACCTCGAGAGCGTCCCTGGCCTCGCGCCCTTCCTGCGCGGGCCCTACGCCACGATGTACGTGCAGCGCCCCTGGACGGTGCGACAGTACGCGGGGTTCTCGACCGCCGAGGAGAGCAACGCCTTCTACCGCCGGAACCTCGCCGCTGGCCAGGGGCTCTCGGTCGCCTTCGACCTGGCCACGCACCGCGGCTACGACTCGGACCACCCCGGGTGGTCGCGGACGTAGGCATGGCCGGCGTGGCGATCGACTCGATCCTCGACATGCGGATCCTGTTCGACGGGATCCCGCTGGACCGCACCAGCGTGAGCATGACCATGAACGGCGCGGTGCTGCCGATCCTGGCCCTGTTCGTGGTCGCCGCCGAGGAGCAGGGGGTCACGCCGGAGCAGCTCACGGGCACGATCCAGAACGACGTGCTCAAGGAGTTCATGGTCCGCAACACGTACATCTACCCGCCTCAGCCGAGCCTCAGGATCATCGCGGACATCTTCCGCTACACCGCTGAGCGCATGCCGCGCTTCAACTCGATCTCGATCTCCGGCTATCACATGCAGGAGGCGGGGGCGACCTGCGACCTGGAGCTGGCCTACACCCTGGCCGACGGGCTGGAGTACGTGCGCTGCGGGCTCGAGAGCGGGCTCGACGTCGACGCCTTCGCCCCGCGCCTGAGCTTCTTCTTCGCCGTCGGCATGAACTTCTGCATGGAGGTCGCCAAGCTCAGGGCCGCGCGGCTCCTGTGGGCCACGCTCATGGACGGGTTCTCGCCCCAGAACCCCAAGTCGCGCTCGCTGCGCACCCACTGCCAGACCTCGGGCTGGTCGCTCACGGCGCAGGACGTCTACACCAACGTGGTCCGCACCTGCGTCGAGGCCCTGGCCGCGGCCCACGGCCACACGCAGAGCCTGCACACCAACAGCCTCGACGAGGCGCTGGCCCTGCCCACGGACTTCAGCGCGCGGATCGCGCGCAACACCCAGCTCCTCCTGCAGCAAGAGAGCGGGGTGTGCGACACCGTCGACCCCTGGGGCGGGAGCTACTACCTCGAGCGCCTGACCTGGGACCTCGCGCAGCGCGCCTGGACCCACCTCGGGGAGATCGAGGCCGCGGGCGGCATGACCCGCGCGATCGAGTCCGGGCTCCCCAAGCGCCGGATCGAGGAGGCCGCCGCGCGGACCCAGGCCCGGATCGACAGCGGGCAGCAGGCGGTGATCGGCGTCAACCGCTTCCGGCTCGAGCACGAGGACCCGGTCGAGGTGCTCAAGGTCGACACCAGCTCCGTGCGCGCCGCGCAGCTCCGCCGCCTGGAGGAGCTGAAGGCCGGACGCGACGCGGCGCGGGTCGAGGCCGCCCTCGCGGCGCTGACGCAGGCCGCCGAGGACGGCAGCGGGAACCTGCTGGCCCTGGCGGTGGAGGCGGCCCGCGCCCACGCTACGGTGGGAGAGATGAGCCTGGCCCTCGAGCGCGTGTTCGGGCGCCACGAGGCCAACGTGGAGACGTTCACCGGCGTGTATCGCAGCGAACTCGCAGACGACTCGGAGCTGAACGCGCTGCGCGCGCGCAGCGCGCGCTTCCTCGAGACCCAGGGCCGCCGGCCGCGGATCCTGATCGCCAAGCTCGGCCAGGACGGCCACGACCGCGGGCAGAAGGTCGTGGCCACCGCGTTCGCGGACTTCGGCTTCGACGTGGACCTGGGCCCGCTGTTCCAGACCCCCGAGGAGACCGCGCGCCAGGCCGTGGAGAACGACGTGCACGTGGCGGCGGTCTCGAGCCTCGCCGGCGGGCACCTGACCCTGGTCCCGGCGCTGCGCCAGGCCCTCGAAGACCTCGGCCGCCCGGACATCCGGATCGTGGTCGGCGGCGTGGTCCCGCCCCAGGACGTGCCCGAGCTCCAGGCCGCCGGCGCCGCCGCCGTGTTCGGCCCGGGGACCGTGCTCACCGCCGCCGCCGCCCAGCTCCTCGACCAGCTCGAGGGGCAGGCGTGAGCGTGGCGGCCCCCGCCCTCGACACCCAGCGCCTGGCCGACGGCGTGCGCCAGGGCGACCGCGCGCTCCTGGCCCGGGCCATGACCCTCGTCGAGAGCCGGCTCCCGGCGCACCGCCAGCAGGCGGAGGCGCTGCTGCAGGCGCTGCTCCCGCACACCGGGGGCGCGCACCGGATCGGCGTCACCGGGATCCCGGGCGCGGGCAAGTCGACCCTGATCGAGGCCCTCGGCCTCGAGCTCCTCGAGCGCGGGAAGAAGGTCGCGGTGCTCGCGGTCGACCCCTCGAGCCAGGTCAGCGGGGGGAGCATCCTCGGCGACAAGACCCGCATGCACGCGCTGAGCAAGGACCGCCGCGCGTTCATTCGCCCCAGCCCCAACGCCGGGAGCCCTGGCGGCGTGGCGGCCCGCACCCGCGAGGTCATGCTCCTGTGCGAGGCCGCGGGCTACGACCACGTGCTCGTGGAGACCGTGGGCGTGGGCCAGGCCGAGACCCTGGTGGCGGACATGGTCGACAGCGTGCTCCTGCTCTTGATCGCCGGCGCCGGCGACGGGCTGCAGGGGATCAAGCGCGGGATCCTCGAGACCGCCCACGTGCTCGCGATCAACAAGGCCGACGGGGAAGGCACCGAGCGCGCGCTGCAGGCGGCCTCGACCTACCGCTCGGCGCTCTCGCTCCTGCGCCCCCACGCCGGGGGCTGGCGGCCCCCGGTGCTCGCGGTCAGCGCGCTCACGCGCAGCGGGCTCGGCGAGCTGATCGCGGAGCTCGAGCGGCATCGCGAGGCCTTCGTCGCCTCGGGCGCGTGGGAGGCGCAGCGCCGCGAGCAGTCCCTGCGCTGGACCGACCGCCTCTTAGAACAACGGCTCCAAGAGCTCTTCCAGTCCGATCCCCGGCTGGCCCGCGTGCACCGCGAGGCCCTGGACGCGGTCGCCGCCGGCCGGCTGTGGCCCGGCGCCGCGGCCGCGCGGATCCTGGAGGCGCTGCGCCGCTACGACACGAGTGGAGAGTGTGCAGCCGAAACGGCCGAGGGGCCCCCATGACGACAGACACGAAGACGGCTCCCGCACCGCCGGTGGACGAGCTCTACCGCGCGGAGCACACGGTCCGCATCGTCACCGCCGCCGCGCTGTTCGACGGCCACGACGCCGCCATCAACATCATGCGCCGCATCCTGCAGGCCACCGGTGTGGAGGTGATCCACCTCGCGCACAACCGCGCGGTGGAGGACGTGGTCCGCGCCGCGATCCAGGAGGACGCCCAGGGCATCGCGCTCACGAGCTACCAGGGCGGCCACATGGAGTACTTCGGCTACATGCGCCAGCGCCTGGACGAGCTCGGCGCCAAGCACGTGCGGATCTACGGCGGCGGCGGCGGCGTGATCGTCCCGGCGGAGATCGAGGAGCTCCACGCCCTGGGGATCGACCGCATCTTCAGCCCCGCCGACGGCCGGGACCTGGGCCGCAGGGCAGATCAACCTCGTGGTCGAGGGCTGTGACTTCGACACCTTGGCCCACGAGCGCCCCGAGGGCTTGCCGCCTGGCGGCGGAGATCACCGCCTCGAAGCGCGGCCAGGCCGTGCCTGCCCCAGCGGCGCCCCAGCGCCGGTCGTGGGGCTCACGGGGACTGGCGGCGCCGGCAAGAGCGGCCTCACCGACGAGCTCGTGCGCCGCGCGGTCCGGGAGTTCCCCGACAAGCAGGTCGCCGTGCTCTGCGTCGACCCCACCAAGCGTCGCACCGGCGGCGCGCCTCGGCGACCGGATCCGCTTCAACTCCCTGCGCAACCCGGGCGGGTCTACATGCGCTCGCTGGCCACCTGCGGCTCGGGCTCGGAGCTGTCCGAGTCGATCGGCGGCGTACCGAGCACGCGCTGCGCTGGGTTCGACCTGGTGTTCGTGGAGACCGCGGGCATCGGCCAGGGCGACAGCCAGATCGTGGACCTGGTCGACCTCTCGCTCTACGTCATGACCAGCGAATACGGCGCGCCGAGCCAGCTCGAGAAGATCGAGATAGCCTGACTGCGCGGACCTGGTCGTGATCAACAAGTTCACCCGCCGCGGGAGCGATGACGCGCTGCGCGACGTGCGCAAGCAGGTCCAGCGCAACCGCAAGCTGTTCGACCAGAGCCCCGAGAGCCTGCTGGTGTTCGGCACCGGCGGCGCACTTCAACGACCCGGGGGTCAACGCGCTGTTCGCGCACCTCGTCGATCAGCTTCGAGCAGAAGCTCGGGCTGGGTTGAAGCGCAGCCAGCCTGCGACGCGCGCCGGGCCACCGACCTCGAGCGCTACGTGATCCCCCCGGGCGCGAGCGCTACCTGAGCGAGATCAGCGAGGCCGTGCGCGGCTGGCCGCGGCTGGGCCCGCGAGCAGGCCGACCTCGTGGCGACCTCGACCGGTGGCCAGGCGGTGAAGCCCTGGGCGGGCCGGACAGCGCGGGCTTCGCGCCCTACGGCGACGCCGCCGCCGCCGGCGCCCCGGGCGAGCTCTGCGCCGAGTTCGACCGGGCCCGTGCCAGCGCGCCTGCACCTGCGCACCGCGGAGCTGCTCCAGGGCTGGAGGCCTGGGAGGCGGGCTACGAGGCCCCGGTGTTCCGCTACGAGGTCCGCGGCAAGACCATCGAGGTCGAGAACTACCGCGAGCCTGAGCGAGACCCAGGTGCGCAAGGTCACGCTCGCGCTACCGCGGCTGGGCTGACCGGACTCCATTGGCGCCTGACCGAGAACGTGCCCGGCGAGTTCCCCACACGGCGGGGACCTTCCCTTCGCCGGGGCGAGGACCCGACCCGCATGTTCGCGGGCGAGGCCCCGCGGCGCGGACCAACGCGCGCTTCCACTACCCGGCTGACGGCCGCCTGCGGCGCGGCTCGACCGCCTTCGGGACTCGATCACGCCTACGGCGAGGACCCCGCCGAGCGCCCGGACATTCACGGCAAGATCGGCGAGAGCGGCGTCTCGATCTTCACCGCCGAGGAGGCCGAGCAGTTCTACGCTGGGTTCGACCTCTCGCGCGCCCACGACCTTGGTCTCCATGACGATCACCGGCCCGGCGCCGACGGTGCTGGCGGTTCTTCTTCGCCACCGCGATTCAGTCAGCAGTGCCGGCGCTTCCTGGTCGAGCAGGGCCGGCTGCAGCTCTCGGCGGAGGACTGCCTGCAGCCCGACGCCACCCGTGGTCGAGCTGGGCCGAGACCCGGGCGCTGCTCTCCGACCAGGAGACGCCCAGGTCCGGCCCAGACCGTGACCCAGGTCCGAGGCACGGTGCAGGCGGACATCCTCAAGGAGGACCAGGGTCAGAACACGTGCATCTTCAGCACCGAGTTCGCGCTGAAGTGCCTGGGCGACGTCGCGGAGTGGTTCGCGCAGAACGGCGTGCGCAACTTCATGCGATCTCGATCAGCGGGGTGGTCATATCAAGCGAGGCGGGGCGAACCCGATCCACCAGCTGGCCTACACCCTGGCCAACGGGTTCACCTACGTGGAGTACTACCTCTCCCGGGGGCTCGAGATCGACGAGTTCGCGCCGAACCTGAGCTACTTCTTCTCGAACGGCATGGACCCCGAGTACACCGTGATCGGGCGAGTGGCGCGGCGGATCTGGGCCACGGCGCTGCGCGACCGCTACGGCGCCAACGCCCGCAGCCAAATGCTGAAGTATCACATCCAGACGTCGGGCCGCAGCCTGCACGCCATGGAGATCGAGTTCAACGACATCCGCACCACGCTCCAGGCGCTGCTCGCGACCTACGACAACGCCCAGAGCCTGCACACCAACGCCTACGACGAGGCGATCACGACCCCGACCGAGGCCTCGGTGCGGCGCGCCATGGCGATCCAGCTGATCATCAACCAGGAGTTCGGCCTGGTGAACTGCGAGAACGCGACCCAGGGCAGCTTCATCGTCGAGGAGCTCACGGACCTGGTCGAGGAGGCGGTGCTCGCCGAGTTCGACCGGCTCACCGCCCGCGGCGGCGTACTCGGCGCCATGGAGCTCATGTATCAGCGCGGCGAGATCCAGGGCGACTCGCTGAAGTACGAGCACCTCAAGCACTCGGGCGAGCTGCCGATCGTGGGGGTCAACACCTTCCTCTCCCGCGACCAGGCCCAGATCCCCCGAGACGTCGAGCTCAGCCGCGCGACCCCTGAGGAGAAGCGCGGCTGCATCGCGCGCCTGCGCGCGTTCCACGAGGCCCACGCCGCGGACAGCCCCGCGAGCCTCGACGCGCTCAAGCGCACCGCGCTGGCCGGGGAGAACCTGTTCGGCGCGCTGCTCGACGCCGTCGAGCACTGCAGCCTGGGCCAGGTCACGGGCGCGCTCTACGAGGTCGGCGGCGAATACCGGCGCAACCTGTAGCCGGTGACCGCCGCGCACGAAGTCCGGGACGCGCTGGGCCGGGCCCTCGTCGTCCCGACCCGCCCGCGGCGAATCGTGTCCCTCGTCCCCAGCTTGACCGAGCTCCTCGCGGACCTCGGCCTCGACGAGGAGGTCGTGGGCCTCACGACGTTCTGCGTGCGCCCGCCAGGCTGGCGCGAGCGCAAGACCCGGGTGGGCGGGACCAAGCGCGTGAACCTGGAGCGGGTGCGGGCCCTGGCTCCGGACCTCGTGCTCGCGAACCAGGAGGAGAACACCCAGGCCGACGTGGAGGCCTTGAGCGCGTTGGCCCCGGTCTACGTGACCCGGATCGCGGACCTGCCCGAGGCCCTGGATGCGGTCCGCGGCCTGGGGGTGCTGACCGCTCGGGCGGAGCGTGGGGCCCAGCTCGCCCGTGAGATCGAGGCCGCCTTCGCCGCGCTGCCCGCGCCCCCGGAGCCGCGGCCGCGGGTCGCCTATCTGATCTGGCGCGACCCGCCCATGGTCGCGGGGGGCGGCACGTTCATAGACGCCATGCTCCGAGCGGCGGGGCTCGAGAACGCCTTCGCCCACCGTCCTCGCTATCCGGAGACGACCCTCCCAGAGCTCGCGCGGCGCGAGCTCGACGCGCTCCTGCTCTCGTCCGAGCCCTTCCCCTTCCAGGACACGCACCGCGCCGAGTTCGCCCGGGCGGGTTGCCCCGCGCTCCTCGTCGACGGCGAAGTCTTCAGCTGGTACGGGAGCCGCCTGCTGCACGCCCCCGCCGCGTTCCAGGCGCTGCGCGCCCAGCTCGAGGTCTGACGCGCCTGCTTGCCTGCGTGGAGCGGTCGCGTATCGTCTCGGCGTGACGTCCCTGATCCCCGCCGCCAAGCTCTCCGCGTTGTCCCCGGGCCAGGGGACCGCGGTCGAGGTCGCGGGCTACCGCCTGGCGCTGTTCCGCCAGGGCGATCGGGTCTACGCGCTGGACGAGGCCTGTCCCCACGCCGAGGGCCCGCTGTCCCAGGGCGAGGTGGAGGGGGCGACGGTCTACTGCCCGTGGCACGGCTGGGCCTTCGACCTCGCCAGCGGGCGCTGTCGCCAGGGAGCCCACGTGCGCAGCTATCCCACCGAGGTCCGGGGCGACGACGTCTACGTCGCGCTCACGAGCTGATCGCGCAGTTCGAGCCACAGCGCGCGGACGATCCACAGCGCCATCAGCACGACCCACAGGACGTACACCGGCAGCCCCACGCTCAACCAGATCGAGCGAGCCGAGGGCCCTGCAGCGAACGTCCCCCAGGCCCAGGCGCCCAGCACCCCCGGGCTCAGGGTCAAGCCCGCCAAGGGGACCACGATCCGCCACGGCACCCCCTCCTGCGGGAGGGCGTCGACCTGCGGCCCCGTCCAGGCGCAGCCCAGGGTCGGACACCCGGCGAGGCCGAACTCGGCCCGGCAGCCACGGTGGACCAGCCCCCCGCACCCGAGGCAGGCCGTCAGCCCGCGCCCGCCCTCATGACAGAGGGCGCAGCGAGGGGAGGTCGATCGGTGCTCGAAGCGAAGCTGCATGCCCCGCCCAGTGCACACCGCGCGCCAGCGCTATCCCTCGCCACGACCGTTCGGCCCGGCAACGCAGGCGTCACTCGGAGTGAGACGCTCCCCGGGAATCCGTCCGCCCCCCGACGCCCGTGAACAGGTCCCGGAGCGCGACCCGGCGCAGCTCGCCGTGCTCGCGCCGCTGGAGCTCCTGCAGCCGGCCTTCGACCGGCCCCAGGCTCCAGCAGGCCTCGGGCGGGAGCGCCTCGACCCCGACCGCCTCGTTCAGAGGGCACACGTCGCGGTACTCCACCGGCTGGCCGTCGAGCTCGTCGAGCCAGCGCAGGGGCAGGCCCTGAGTCCGGCACACGTAGGGGCGGTCCGCGTAGATCCGACAGCCGCCCGCGTCGTCGAGGAACGCGCACGCCCCCTCGGGCGCCGGCGCCTGGCGCAGGACCGCGGCCTGGCGCGCCCGGATCGCGTCGGCCTCGACCTCGAACACCGTGACCCCGTCGACGCAGCACCCCGCGCAGCCACGCCGGCAGGCGAGGGCCGCCGCGTGATGACGGTGCAGCTCCCCCGCCGCGGCGTCGACGGCGGCGTAGAGGGCGTCCAGTTCGGGGGACGGGGAGGGCACGGGGCCAGTCTACGCCCCCTCGCCCGCGGCAATTCCCTTCAATTCCTCGCAGAGGCAGCGTAAACTCTGCGCTCCTTGGAGGATCCATGGGCGAGTCGACCGACGCTCCGCTGCAGCACCTGCGCTCCCTCGTGCGCACCAAGCGCCGCTTCACCCTCGAGGCCTACCTGTTCCTGCGCGAGGCGCTCGACTACGCCCAGACCCTGGTCGGCGAGAAGCGCCACGTGACCGGCACGGAGCTCCTGGAGGGCTTCCGCCAGCACGCGATCGAGCAGTTCGGCCCCCTGTGCCACGTCGTGTTCAAGGACTGGGGCGTGAGCTCCACCGGCGACGTCGGCGAAATGGTGTTCGACCTCGTCGAGTGCGAGCTGCTGAGCAAGACCGAGGACGACCGCCTGGAGGACTTCCAGGACGTGTACGACTTCGAGGAGGAGTTCGCTCCGCGGACCCTGTTCGCGCGCCTGGACGCCCGCTGCCTGAGCGCCCCGCCCCGCGCGACCAAGCGCGAGCTGAGCGGGCGCGAGCACTCGGCCATCGCCTGAGCGCGGGCGCGCAGCGCCACGCGCGGGGGAGTCACGTGAGCGACGCTGATTCAGAGGACCGACCGCGGGGGGCCGTGGACGCGCGGGTGGTGCTGAAGGTCCCTTCTCGCCGGGCGATCGGCTGGACGCTGGGGGTGGCCGCGTTCCTGTGGCTCGGGTTCTACCTCAGCGACGTGCTCAACCCCTTCCTCCTGGGCGTGCTCGTGGCCTACGTGTGCGACCCGGTCGTGGCCTGGGGCGAGCGTCGGGGGATCCGGCGCGACGTCGGGGTCAGCCTCCTGTTCCTCACGATCCTGGTCGTGTTCGGCGCGACGCTCACGTTCACCGGCCTGCAAGTCTCGCGCTACGTCGAAGGCCTCTCGCGAAACCTGGGCGGAGAGCGCTACCTCGAGCGCAAGAACCCCGAGGATCTGGCGTTGATCCGGACCCTCGAGGCGCCCCCCGACTACATGCAGACCCTGGCCTACGACGAGACCGGGCGGCCCTTCCTCGACCTCAACGGCGACGGCAAGCGCCAGCCAGGCGCGGTGGACCGCGCCGCCGAGAGCGTCATGAGCTGGGCCCAGGGCACCCTCGGCCCCGACCAGGTGAAGCAGCTCAAGGGCTACTTCGCGCGGAACTCGAGCTTCGTCAGTCGCCTGGGGGAGAGCCTCAGCGACTGGGCCGAGGGCAGCCTGCACGACCTGAACGTGCTCGTGACCTACCTGCTCCTGGTGCCGGTCTACACCTTCTTCCTGCTCCAGTCCTGGCCCCAGCTCAAGCAGCGCCTGCGCAGTCACCTGCCCTACCGGCAGAAGGAGCGGATCCTGCGCCTGACCGCCGAGCTCGACGGCCAGTTCTCCGCCTTCTTCCGCGGCAAGCTCGTGCTGTGCGTGCTCAAGGGGCTGGTGATCGGCGTGGGCCTCGCAGTCGCCGGTGTGCCCTTCGCCGCGCTCCTGGGGTTCATGTCGCTGATCCTGTCCTTCGTGCCCTTCCTCACCTGGGCGGTGTGCGGGCCGATCGCGCTCCTGGTGTCCTTCGACCCGGACCACTGGCTGTGGTTCACCCTGTGGGTGGTCGGGACCTTCTCCGCCGCCGAGGGGCTGGAGGCGGTGCTCGCGCCGGTGATCATGGGTCGTGAGGTCGGGCTGGCGCCGGTGACGCTCCTGCTCTCGTTCTTCGTGTTCGCCAAGCTGTTCGGCTTGTTCGGGGTGCTGCTCGCGGTGCCCATCGCCTGCGTGGCGCGCACGCTCTGGATCGAGTTCGCGCTGCCGCACATCCGATACCTCTCCGAACCCTTGCCCGATGACCCCCCGGAAGGGTCGCCCCCGCCGGACGCGTCCGGCGCGCGCGACGAGGGGCCCGCCCCGGCGCCCGCCAGCTAGCCGGTGCACACCACGACCGAGCTCGCGGCGGAGGCCATGGAGCGCGGCGCCCCCGCCGCGCGGGTGGCTCACGCCGCGCTGTTCCAGCGCATCCTGCGCCGGATCTACGCCTACTTCCGGCGCATGACCCGCGACGAGCACGAGGCGGACGAGTGCCTGCAGCAGACCCTGCTCCTGTTGCAGGAGAGCCTGACCCGCAAGACCTACGACCCCGATCGCTCGTTCAACACCTGGATGTGGCTCAAGGCGCGCACGGTGTGGGCGCAGTGGTGCCGGGCGCGGGAACGAAGGCCTCAGGAGCTGCCGGAGGCCGTGCGCGACCCGCGAGACGACGTGGGCGACGCAGGCCGGCGCAGCGACGCCGCCCACGTCCTGGAGCAGGTGCGCGCCCGCCTGGGAGACGAGGCCTACGAGGCCTTCGTGCTCTACTACGAGGGCGGCCTGACCCAGGCCGAGGTCGCCGCGACCCTCGGCCGGGACCGCAAGACCGTGCGCGAGCGCCTGCGCGCGGTGCACGCGCTGATCGACGAGTTGCTCGAGCGCCCGCCCCAAGGCACGCTCTGACAAACAGTTAGCCAGCTCGCGAGATTGCATTCCCCATCCGTCCAGCCCGCGGCAGATACTCCGGTATGCACGAGGGCAGCCTGGAGCTGAGGCGACGCCGGGACGTCGCGAGCCTGTTCGAGGACGACGCGGTCGCCATGCCCGCGCAGCTCCTCGACCGCGCCCGGACCGTCGCCCACGAGGTGTTCCGCCTCCAGGAGCACAGCGGCCCCCTGCGGATCGGGCAACGGCTCGGCCCCTACGAGATCCAGGGCGTCCTCGGCGCCGGGGGGCAAGCCTTCGTCTACGAAGCGCTGCACCACGAGACCGGGCGGCGCGTGGCGCTCAAGGTGCCGCGAGACGAGGTCGGCCGGCGCCTGATGCGGGAGGCCGAGCTCACCGCCCGGATCGACGACCACCCCCACGTGGTCCGGATCCACACCGCCGGGCAGACCGACGACGGCGTGTTCTACATCGCCATGGAGCTGCTCCCCGGCGGCACCCTCGAAGATCGGATCGAGGGCTCCCCCGGCGGGCTGCCCCTGGACGAGGTGCGCAGGGTCGGGGACGCGATCCTGGACGCTCTGGATCACGCCCACGGCCTGCGGGTCCTGCATCGGGACATCAAGCCCAGCAACGTGCTGTTCGACGCCAAGAACCTGCCGAAGCTGGGCGACCTCGGCGTGGGGGCCGACGCCGCGGCGCAGGAGCGCGGCCTGGCCCACTCCGTCGACCTCACCGGGCTGACCGGGGGCAGCGGGCTGGGCACCCCGAGCTACGTGGCCCCGGAGCAAGCGAACCCTGCGCTGCGCCACGGCGAGCCCCTCGACGCCCGCGCCGACCTCTACGCCTTCGGCAAGCTGCTCTACGCCATGCTCACCGGGGTCTCACCGACCACGATCAAGCCGGTCAGTCGCGTGCGCCCCGAGCTCGACGCGGCCTGGGACGACTTCGTGTTCTCCCTGGTAGAGGACGACCGCGAGCGTCGCCCGCGGAGCGCCGCCGAGGTGCGCGCCGCCTTCGGCGCGCTCCCGGCGAGCGGAGGCCTGCCGGCGGGACCGGGCCAGGCCCTGCGCCGCGAGCTCGCCCTGCGCACCCCCGACGCCCCCGAAGGCGCCACACCGCTCGAGCGCGTGCGGAGCCTGGTCGACGACGGCGCGCGCCCCACACGCTTGCTCGGCGCCGCGGCGCTGTTGCTCGTGCTCCAGGCGCTGGCCCTCGGGGCCTGGAGCGTCGGGATCGCCTATCGGCTGCTCCCTCGCGCCGCGATCCACACGGACCCCTTGGGCGTGCTCGCGGGGGGAGCCTTGGCCTGCGCGCTGGCGCTCCTGTGGTTCCGTCGCTCTGCGCGTCGGACCCCGGGTCGCCCGGGCCGCGCCTTCGCGCTGCTCACCGCCTTCCCGGTGTGCTTCTTCCCCACGGGCCTGGTCGTGGCCCGGCTCAACGACGCCTTCCCGCACCTGACCGAGCACGGCTTCGTCGAGTTCGCGGGGGGCATGGCGTTCCTGGCCGCGTGCTGGACCGCGGGGTGTTGGCTCCTGTGGCGCGTGACCGCGGGCCGCACGCCGCGGGCGCTGCCCAGCGCGACGCCCGCGACAGGAGCGGTGCAGGTTCCCCAGCGCCCGCGCTCGCGGGGGACGTGGGGGGTCGTCGCTCGCGTGGTGCTCGGGATCGTGAGCTTCATCTCGGCGGGCGCCGCCTTCGTGTTCGCGCTGATCGTGATCGTGCTCGCGAGCATGATGCGCGGCTGCGCCGAGGTCACGGGGGCCTCGACCTCGGGCGGGATCTCCGACGCGGGGCAAGCGGTGCTGCTCTACGTGATCCCGGTCGGGCTGCTGCTCCTGGGGATCCTGGCCTTCGGCTCGATCCTGTTCCGTCGTCCGCCCGCGGACTGATCAGCCCGCCGCTCGCCGCCCCCGCTCTGCCCACAGCAGCAGCCCGTCGCCAAACTCCCTGAGCTCTCGGACCGCCTGGTCCAGAGGACCCCGCTCCCGGGCGACCCCCACGACCCTGGCCCCTCTGCGCCCGAGCGCCTCCAGCGCCCGCCCCAACCCCCGACTGGCTCCCGGCAACACCCCGGGCAGGGCCCGACCTCCTGCCCAGACGGCAGCCCCCTTCGCCAGTTCTCCAACGTTTCTGTCCACACGTTGGCGCCGGTCGATAAGCGGACCGGTCCACGCTCCCGAGGCGCAGCGGATCTCGGGATACGTCCTCCCCAGGACCACCCGGGCTGCGCTGCCCCCAGGGACGCGGGACGGGCTACGTCGAGGCTTTGCCCACCACGTTGACGCCCTGGACGAACACCCACGGCAGACGGTAGGTCCCGTAGACCGGCTCGACCTCGCGGCTGAAGGCGAGGAGGTGCTTGGGCCCGAGCAGCTCGTAGACGTTGCCCGCGATGCTCACGTCCTTGACCCGCCCCACGACCTCGCCGCCCTCGATCAGGAACGCGATGTCGATCGGGTTGCTGAAGTTCCCGGGCAGCGTGTTCCCTTGCCCCATGCCGATCACGGAGTGGACCAGCAGACCGTAGTCGATCTCGCGGATCAGCTCCGCCTGGGGGCGGTCTCCGCCGGCGACCACGACGTTCGTAAACCCGGGGGAGGGTTGGCTGAGCGCCCCGCCGCGCTGGGCGTTGCCCGTGGGCCGCTGGCCGGTCCGCGTGGCGCTGTCCAGGTCGTGCACGAAGCTCTCGAGCACCCCCGACTCGACGAGGGGGGTCCGCTGGCGAGGCACCCCTTCGTCGTCGAAGGCGGCCGATCCCAGGGCTCCGGGCAGGCGTCCGTCGTCGACGAGGGTCACGCGGGGGTCGAGGATCGTATCCCCGAGCCGCTCCCGCAGCGGTGAGGTGCCGAGCATGACCGTCGTCCCGTTGAGCGCCTGCAGCAGCGGCCGCCAGAGGAGCAGGCTGCCCTCGGGGCTGAACACCACCGGGACCTCGCCCGGGCGGAAGTCCACCGTGCGCTCCGCCCAGCGCAGCCGCTGCGAGAGCCTGGCGACCAGCGCCTGCGGATCGACGGCGCCGGCCGACGGCGCTCCCGTGTAGACGAAGTCGAGCAGGACGTCCTCGTCGCGGGTGCGGTTGGCCTCGACCGAGATCGAGAACCCCGTGTAGCGCTCCTCGAACGAGCACCCCGCGGAGTTCGTCAGCGCGTGGCTCCCGGCGCTGCGGCGCACCTTCCCCTCGAACACGACGTCCGGGTGCAGGCGGCTGAGCTCGCCGAAGACCTGCGCGCCCACGTCGCGCAGCTCCGCGACGCCGAGTCCGCGGGTCGACGCGTCGAACAGCCCCTCGACGGCTCCGCGCGGGCAGGAGCCGGAAACACGATCGGGGTCGGATCCCCACCGTGAGCGAATCTTCGACGTTCTGCTGGAGCTGCTCCTGAGCCGCAGGAGAGGGATCGCGGGTGCCGCTGAAGCCGAGCCGCCCGTCGCGGATCGCCCGCACTCCGACCCCCGAGGTCTCCCGCACGGTCGCGCCCTTGACCTGCCCCGCGACGAAGCGCACCTCGCAGGCGTCCGCCGAGGACGCGAAGACCTCGGCCTGGTCCACCCCCTGTAGCCCGGCGAGCACCGCGTCGGCGTTCATGCCTTGCCCCCGATCACCACGTTCTCGATCCGCACGTGCGGGCTCCCCATGCCGACGGGCATGGACTGCCCCTCCTTCCCGCAGCGCCCGGCGTTGTCCCAGGCGAAGTCGTCGCCGACCGCCGAGACGTTCTGCAGGGTCTCGAACAGGTTCCCCGCGAGCACGACGTCCCGCACGGGCTCCGCGATCTTGCCCTTGCGGATCATGTAGGCGTAGGCGCTGGAGAAGGAGAAGGTCCCCAGGCAGGTCTGGCCTCCCCGGGACTTGAGCGCGTAGACCCCGAGCTCGATGTCCGAGATCATGTCGGAGAAGGACGTGTCCCCGGGCTCGATGAACGTGTTCCGCATGCGCACCAAGGGGCTGTGGTTGTAGTCCTGAGCGCGAGCGTTCCCGGTGGGCTCCTCGCCCAGGCGCGCCGCCGTCTCGCGGGAGTGCAGCCGACCGACGAGGACCCCGTCCTTGACGAGCTGGGTGCGCTTCATGGGCACGCCTTCGTCGTCGAAGGCGTGGGTCCCCGGGAGGTCGCCCTGGGGCTCGGAGACGCCGCTGTCGGCGATGTTCAGCAGGTCCCGGCCGAAGCGGCGTCCCATGCGCATGGCCGCCTGCGCGTCGGCGTTCTCCGCCACGAAGTCGGCCTCGGACAGGTGCCCGAAGGCTTCGTGGACGAACACCCCCGCGAGGGAGGGGTTGATCACCACGGGGTAGCACCCGCCCTTGACCGGCGCCGCGTCGAGCTGCTCGCGGGCGCGGCGCGCGGCGACCCGAGCCATCTCCTCCTGGCCCCGGCACACCTCGAAGCCGCGGTTCGCGCTGGTGCGCGCCTCGCTCCCGACCTGCACGTCGTCGCCGCGCACGGCCTCGGCGATGGCGTAGAGGTCGATCAGCGGGCGCTCCTCGACGATCCAGGTGCCCTGGGAGTTGCCGTAGTAGACGGTCTGCAGGCGGTCCTGGTAGATCGCGCGGGTCGACTTCACCAGGGGATCGGTCTCGAGCATGATCGCGTTCAAGCCCCGCGCCAGGTCCACCTTGTCGCGCAGGGACACCTCGCGGAAGTCCTCGCTGAGCGCCGCGCGCTGCTCCGAGACGACCGGCTCGACCTCCGCGAGGGCGATCGCCTCCGCGGGGATCGCCTGCGCGCAGGCGTAGGCCTCCTCGACCTTGCGCTCGAGCTGCTGCAGGTCGTTGAAGGTGGCCGTGCCCCACCCCCCCCCGGGGGCCAGGCAGCGCACGAAGCCCCCGCGGTCTAGGACCCCGCGAGCTTCCTCGAGGCGCTCGCCGCGAAACACGACGCGGGTGCCCGAGGTCTCCTCGATCCGGATCTCAGTGTAGGGAGCAGGGCTCGAGCGAAGCGCCTGCTCGATCCGGTCCCTGTGATTCGCCGCCGTTCCCACGCGCCCTCCTGACCGGTCATGAACCCGCGCCCGACCGGAACGTCTGGTAGAGTAACGCCAAGTACCGTTCGGGGAGCAACTCCTGTGATTCGTGCCCGTCGCCTGGCGCCTCGCGCCCTGAGCTTCCTGCTCTGCCTGTTCGTCCTGGTTCAGTCGGGCTGCACCGCCCTGCCTGGCCTGGTGACGGGCGCCTTCACCGGAGCCGTGGACGCGCCGGCTCAGGTCTACCGCTACCACCGCGGGGCGTTCGATCGGCACCCCGAATACTGGGTCTTCAACCTCCTGCTCTTCGTCCCTCTGGGGATCATGACGGGGCCTTTCGCGGGGTTCGGCAAGGGCGTGGGCATCGACGTCGAGTGGTTCTTGGACCACGTGACGTATGAAAAGGCCTACACCACCTACCGCGACGAGAGCATTTGGCGTCCCTTCACGATTCACTGGTAGAGCTAAGCGCATACCAGCGAGCGACTAGGCACGAAGTGTTCCCTGCAGGCGCCACGCGGCGAACAGCGTTCACTGTGCCCAGGGTGCATGGGAAATAATTTCACACTCCGCGGACAATCGCTCCGGCAGCCCTGCTAGAGTTCGGATGCGGAGGCGGTCGCATGTCCAGCCCGGAGTCGGAGCGCAGGAAGAGCAGTCGGTTGCGTTCGGACCGGCGCAAACTCCTCGAATCCGAGGAGACCGAGCCGCTCCCCAGCCCCGAGGACCTCGCGGCGTTCGCCCGGGACCCGCAGGACGCCAAGCGGAAGTTGCTGGCCCGCGACGCTGAGGCCGCCCGTCGCCGCGGCTTCCAGAAGAAGCCGCTCCGGGCCGGCGACAAGCTCAACCAGCCGGTCACCAGCATGCGCCCGGCGAGCTCCCAGCTGGAGACCCGCCGCCTGGCGCGCCTCCTGGAGATCAACAAGGCGATCAACCGGGAGCACGACCTGGGGCCGCTCCTGGACCGGATCATGGACGCGGCGATCGAGCTCAGCAACGCGCGCCGCGGGTTCCTCGTGCTCTGGGACCGCGGCGAGATGCAGGTCGCCCGCGCCCGCAACATAGGCAAGGGCACGATCTCGAGCCCCGAGGCGGCGATCAGTCGACACCTGATCAAAGAGGCCCTCGATCGCCGCGAGACGGTGATCACGGCCCAGGCCGCCGAGGAGCGCGATAAGTACGCGTCCGCCACGGGGTTGGACCTCAAGAGCGTCATGGTCTCCCCCCTGGTCCAGGCGGGTCGCGTCATGGGGGCGATCTACCTGGACGAGCCCGAGCGCATCGGCGTGTTCCAGGACGAGGACGTGGCCACGGTCGAGGCGTTCTGCGATCAGGCCGCGATCGCGCTGCTCAACGCTCGCGCGATGAACGAGCTCAAGACGCGCATGGAGTCGCAGCGTCTGCGCCTACGCCGGGTCGAGGCCGAGGTTCGACGGCGGGACGAGGACGAGGTCCGCCGCTTCGGCAACCTCGTCACCCACTCCCCCAAGCTCAAGCGGGTGTTCGACCTCCTCGCCCGGGTGGCCGAGACCCCCTTCCCCGTGATCGTGCAGGGCGAGAGCGGGACGGGAAAGGAGCTGTTGGCCAAGGCGATCCACTACTCGAGCCTGCGCAAGGACCAGCCGTTCATCGCCATGAACTGCGCCGCGGTCCCGGAGACCCTCCTCGACAGCGAGCTCTTCGGCTACCAGGCGGGAGCCTTCACCGGCGCCGTGCGCGGCCACAAGGGCCTGTTCGAGCAGGCCGATAAGGGGAGCCTGTTCCTCGACGAGATCGAGGAGATGAGCCCGGCCATGCAAGGCAAGCTGCTCCGCGTGCTCCAGGAGAGCGAGGTCCGCCGCGTCGGCGGCAAGTCCACGGTCAAGATCGACGTGCGCGTGATCGCCGCGACGAACGTGG
>JAWKSZ010000064.1:0-49117 GCA_041402045.1 Planctomycetota bacterium
CTGCACCCGGTGCACGGTCTGCAGCAGCGCGGCGAACTGGGCGCGGTACTTCCCGCCCTCGTGGGTCAGGAGGAAGTAGGCCAGGGTCGCGGCGACGTGGTAGTTCTCGACGCTCATGAACTCCTGGTGCGACTGGGCCACGAAGCGGCGCAGGCTGGGCAGGCGCTCGAGGTGGTTCACGCAGTAGGCGAAGGGGCCCTCGATCATGCCCTGGCCCATGGGGATCGTGCGCGGGTGGGTCAGGCTCCACTCGGTGCCGTCGAAGGAGTGGTAGCCCATGAAGTTCGCGATCGCCTCCACGGCCCAGAACTGGTGCTGGATCTGGCGGGTGCGGTCGGCGACGTGCTTCGAATACTCGAAGGCGATCTGGTGGGTGACCTCGTGGGCCAGCGGGATCTGGAGCTGCTCGAAGTCCTCGGGGTCGATCGTGAACACCGCGCCGGTGGCGTCCTTGGGCTCGTAGGTCACGAAGCAGGGGTTCAGGTCGCCGGTCGACTGCAGGTAGAACGCCGCGCCCTGGATCCCGCCGGGCTGCGCCGCGCCGCCGCCCATGCCGTGGGTGGTCTTCGCGAGCTGCTCGTTGAGCTCCGCCTGGGTCTTGGTCACGATCACCGGGAGCTTGCCCTTGGGCGCCTGGAGCTCCCACACGTCGCCGAAGCGGGCGAGGAAGTAGGCGCGGTAGGCGCCGACGTAGGCCAGGATCCGCTTGGCCTGGCGCAGGGGGACCGTGGTCCGCACCTCGTGCACCTCGTCCGAGAGCACCCAGGGGTTCGACCAGCTCGCGTGCTTGGCGTCGAGGGCCGCGACCGCCGCCGCGTCGAGGTGCTCGCCCTCGTGGACCTCGCCGCCGGCCTGGAGCAGCTCCGCCTCGGTCTTGCTGACCCAGCGACAGTAGGGCGCGAAGTAGACCAGGTCCAGGCGGTCGAGGGCCTCCTGGGTGCGGAAGCTGCGCTGGATCAGGCCCAGGTAGTGGGCGTAGCGCTCGGGGTCCGTGGACTCGACCGAGAGCGCGGCGTCGGCGAGGGCCAGCGAGACCTCGCGCCGGGCGTCGGCCTGCTTCTCGGCCAGCTTGTCGGCGTAGCTGGGCTTGAACGAGGCGGCGAGGGTCGTGTCCTTCTTGCGCGCGCGCTCGAGCTTCTTCTCCAGCCGCTCCAGCTCGCGGGCGAGCTTCGAGGACTCCGGGGCCGCCTCGAGGCCGAGCTTCAGCTCGCGCTCGGCGGTCAGCAGGTCCTTGCCCCGGGTCGCGTGGCGGACCACGTCGAGGGTCGCGGACTCGACCGCCTTCTGGACCTTGCGCTCCTCGGGGGTCGTGTCGGCGGCGAAGGCGGGGACGAGGAGGGCCAGGGCCAGGAGGGCGTGGCGCAGCGTGAGGGACATTCGAGCTTCCTTCCGGGCGCGGTCACCCGCGCGGGCCCTTCTTACGGTACCTGGGAAGCAGAGTTTGGTCGGAATCTCGAAGCGGAGCCTAAGTCCCGACGACGCAGCGCTATGCGCCGCGCAAGCCTCGACAGGGACTACCCTTCGGGGGCGTCCTCGGAACCCGGCCCTCGCGGGGCGCCGACCCAGGCGGCGAGCTCCTCGGCGGTGAGGCCCAGGCGGGCGCGGGCGGCCTCCAGGTCGCCGCCGGCTCGGGCCAGGGCGCCGTGGATCAGGAGCCGGGCCTGGGCCTCGAGGGCGGCGGTCAGGCTCTCGCGACCGAGGGGCGGCACGTCCTCGGCCGCCAGGGGCGGGGTCCCCGCGCGCAGGGCCAGGGTGCGCAGCACACCGTAGAGCTCGCGGGCGTTGCCCGGCCAGCCGCGGGCGGCGAGGGCCTCGAGCGCGCCTTCGCCCAGGGTCGGAGCGGCCTCGCCCCAGGCGGCGAGGATCGCCTGCGCCAGGGGCGCCACGTCCTCGGGGCGCGCGTCGAGCGGGGGGAGGTGCGCGCGGATCGTGCCCGCGAGGGCCAGGAGGTCGGCCCGCAGGGCCCCGGACGCGACGGCGAGCTCGGGGGCGTGGGCGGTGGCCACGACCCGGGCCTCGAGGGGGGTGCCGTCGGGGAGCGCGCGCTCGGCGAGGGCGTCGAGGAGCTTGGCCTGCAGCGCCGGGGCCGCGGCGTCGAGCCGCTCGAGGATCAACACCCCGCCCCGGGCGCGACGCGCGGCGCAGGGCCGGGTGGGGTCGAGCTCGGGGCCGAGGAGCGCGCGACCCAGGGGGTCCACCAGGCGCAGGTCGACCACCACCGGCGGCGCGCCCTGGGGCTGGAGCTGGGCCGCGGCGTGGCGGGCCAACGTCCCCTTGCCCACGCCAGGGGGACCCGAGATCAGGAGCCCGGCGGAGGTCGCGGCGAAGCGCTCGAGCGCCTCCCGCGCGACGCCCAAGGCCTCGGAGCGCCCGACGAGGGGCCACTCCGCGGGGAGGAAGCGCAGGGACTCGGGCAGGCTCGCCGCAGGGGCGGCGGAGCGCGCCTCGAGGAAGCGACGCTGCAGCGCGCCCGGGTCCAGGCCGCGGCGGGACGCGAGGGCGTGCTCCAGGGCGGAGCGGCCGAGGGCCAGCCCACCCAGGGCGGCCAGGGCCTCGATCAGCTCCACGTCGCGGGCGCCGAAGCGCTCGGGCTGGAAGGCGTGGTCCACGAACAGGACCCCGCGCTGCCCGTCGGGGAGCTTGATCGGGGCGGCGACCACCGAGCGCAGGCCGAGGCCCAGGAGGCAGGCGCGCCCGCGGACCTCGGGGGACACCTTCACGTCCGCCGAGAGCACGAGCTGGCCCTGCTCCGCGGCGCGGAAGGCGCAGCTGCGCGCGAAGCGCTCGCGGGCCGACCGAGGTCGGCGAGCCCTGGGTCGCGTGCACGGTGTAGGTCTCGGGGTCCGCCCCGAACACGGCCAGGAACCCGCGCTCGGCGTCGGAGAGCTCGACCGCGACCCGCACCAGGCGCGCGAACACGCGCTCGACGTGGGTCTCGTCGATCAGGTCGCGGCACAGCCCGACGAAGCGCCCGAGCTCGGCGGCGGGCGCGCTCTTGGGCAGCGCCCGGCCCGCGGCCGAGCTGGCCTCGACGATCTGGGGGGCGCGAGCACGCGCCGGCTCGATCGTGGGCATACGCAGCGAGAGCATGGCGCGCAGCTCGCTCAGGCCCTCGTCGCTCACGTCGCCCATTTGCACGCCGAGCACCGCCACCGGCGAGTCGCCGCGCAGCGCGGCGGCGCGCACGGGGTCCGTCGCCAGGAACGCCTGGGCCCGCTGCGGGGGGACCGCGGCCTGCAGGTCCTCCACGATCTCCTGGGCCTCGACCACCTGGGTCAGGGCGCGCTCGTGCTCGCGGCGCAGCTCGTAGGTCGCGGCGAGGGCGTAGCACGCGCGCCACTCCAGGTCGCGCAGGTCGCCCTGGCGCGCCTCGGCCAGCGCCTCCTCCGCGCAGCGGATCGCGGTGTGGAGCGACCCCTTCTCCCGGGCCAGCTCGATCCGGCAGCGCAGCAGGCGCTCCCGCGCGCGGAGCACGCCCACGCCCTCGGGGCCCTTGCCCAGCCAGGGCTGCATGCGCCCCGGGCGGGGGACCGGGCGCGAGTCGAGCAGCGCCCGGGCGTGGCCGGCGCGGCCCTGGTTGAGCTCGAGGGCGGCGAGCTCGAGCAGCGACGCGCGCTCGGTGCCGCGATCGCCGGTGGACTGCGCGCCGCGACGCACACGCTGCAGGTTGCGGCGGGCGCCGTCGGCGTCGCCCTTGCGCGCGAGGACCTCGCCCACGAGCAGCCGCGCGCGCAGCTCGAGCTCTTGCTCCCGGGCGCGAGCGGCGAAGCGCAGGGCGCGCTGGGCCAGGCGCTCGGCGGCGGGCAGGTCGCCCAGGGTGCGCAGGACCGCGGCCTCGGCGATCAGCGCGCGGCTGCGCGCGGCGGGGCGCCCGACCTCCTCTGCCAGCTCCCGGGCCCGCACGCTCTGGGCCAGGCTCTTGGCATACAGCCCTTGGCGCCGGTGCAGCTCGATCAGCGAGCACAGGGTCCCGAGCTCGCCCTCGCGGGCGCCGACCTCGCGCTGGACCTCGAGGGCCTCCTCCAGGTGGGTCAGCGCGCCGCGGGAGTCGCCGAGGTCGAGGAGCACCGCGCCCAGGGCGGAGCTCGTGGTCGCGGCGCGCTCGCGCTCGCGGAGCTCGACCCAGGACAGGAGCCCGCGGCGCAGGGTCTGCGCGGCCTCGCGCAGCGCGCCCGCCGCGTGGCAGAGCCCGCCCAGGGCGTCCAGCGCCTCGGCCAGGGCCCGCGCGTCGCCGAGCTCTTCCGCCACCCGCACCCCGCCCAGGAGCGCCTCGCGGGCCTCCGGCGCGTGGCCGACCCGCCACGCCGCGCGGGCGAACACGATCGCGGACAGGGCCTGCCCGCGCAGGTCGCCGGCCTCGCGCGCGACGTCGCGGGCCTGGGCGGCGGCGGCGGCCGCGCGCCCGGCGTCGAGCCCCGCGAGGGAGACCCGGGCGGAGGCGAGGAACACGTCCACCGCCACGGACTCGGAGGTGACCCGCGTCGCCAACGCGCTCGCGGCGCGGATCAGCTGCTCCGCTTCTGCCAGGTCGCGGTCGGCGAGGGCGGCGTCCGCCTGGCGCACCAGGAGCCGCACCCGCAGCGCGGCGACGTCCTTGGCGTGCCCGGCGCCGCGCACGAGCTCGAGCCCGAGCTCGCACTCGCTGGCGACCCGGCCCAGGTCGCCGGCCGCCGCGTGGATCCCCGCCGCGGCGAGGGACGCGCGGGCGGCGGCGATCGGCTCGTCCTTTTGGTTCCGGGCGAGCTCGAGCTGCTCGAGGGCGGCCTCGGGCTCACCGAGCGCGGTGTGGCAGCCCGCGGCCAGGAGCGCGAGCTCGGCGGTGGACTCGTCGGTGGCGCGGGCCTGGGCCACGGCGTTGAGCGCCTCGCGCCAGCGCCCGGCGCGGTAGAGCGCGCGGGCCTGGTGCGCGCGCCACTGGGCCTCGAGGGTCGGCTGCACGTCGGCCAAGCGTCCGCAGAGCTCGGCGGCATGGGAGTAGCCCGAGATCGCCTCGAGGTGCGCGATCGCCGAGGGCCCGAGCTCGCGCACGAGCTCGGCGTGGGCGCCGGGCGGGGGACCGAGGGCGGCGAACCCCACGCGCTCCAGGAGCTGGGCCGAGGTCGGGACCGGCGGGTGGCGCTCGCCGAGGACCACGCACAGCCGGCGCGCGCGGGCGGCGACGGCGTCGGCGTCGAGCTCGCTGCGCCAGCGGCGGGCCACGTCCTCGCGCAGGAGGTAGCGCTGCTCGGCGCAGCTCACCACGGTGCCCCGGGCGACGAGGGCGCTCAGCGCGCGGCGCAGCTCGGCGTCGCCGAGCCCGATCACCGCCGCCATGAGCGAGAACTCGCCGGGGCGCCCGAGGACCGCGAGGGTCTCGGCGACGGTGCGCTCGGCGAGGTCGTCGATCGCCAGCAGGGCACCCGGGTCCACCACCGGACCGGGGATCCCCGCCTGGAGCGCCGCGGGGGTCACCTCCTGGCTGGCGGGGGCGAGCTGGCGCAGGGCCTCGCGCTCGAGGGGGCTCAGGTCCAGGGTGCGCACGAAGCGTCCGCGGGGGAGCTGTCCGCCGTCGGCGGAGGTCGCCAGGATCAGGAGCGTCGGCTCCCGGGGCGCGGCGGGGTCGAGGGCCCGGCGCGAGTCGGCCCAGCGTCGCGCGACCCAGGCCCGGCGGGCGATCGCCTCGGACAGCGCGCGGGCCATGGGCGCGGCCTGGTCGAGGTTGTCGAGCACGAGCAGCAGCGGGCGCGCGGTCGCCGCGAGGAGCAGCGGCTCACCCAGGGCCAGGAGCGTGCGCTCGGCCTCGCGCTGGGGGTCGGGGAGCTGGGGCGGACGCTGCGCGCTCTTGCGCCCCAGCGGCCGGCCGAGGAGCTCGCGCACGTACCAGCGGGTGGCGTTGGTCGCGGCGTCGGCGTCGAAGCCGAAGGCCTCCTCGCCCACGACCCGGTCCAGGAGCGTGCCTAGCGGGCCGGCCAGGCCCTGGCCCTGCTGCGCGCAGTCGCCGCGCAGGATCCGCACGCCGTCGGCGGCGAGCTCGGTCAGGAGCTCGTCCACCAGCCGCCGCTTGCCGATCCCGGCGGGCCCGCGGAGCACGAGCAGGCTGGGGTCGCCGCGGGTCACGTGGGGCGGGCTGGGGTCGGCGCGCTCGCCGCGCAGGGCGTTGGCCCACACCAGGAGCGAGGCCAGCTCCGCGTCGCGCCCGACCAGGGGCTCGGATCCCGCGGGGGCGGCGGGCTCCTCGGCGGCCACGCTGGGGTCGAGGATCCGCTCCAGCCGGGCCAGGGCCGCCGCGGCGCTCGACGGCCGATCCCGCGGGCGCGCGGCGAGGAGCGTCATGACCCAGGCCGCGACCTCGGGGGGGCGGTCGGGGGGGCCCACCTCGGCCAGGTGCGGCCACGGGTCGCCGCCGCGCCAGGACGCGTCCCCGGCGAGGGCCTGATAGAAGAGCGCGCCGAACTCGTAGAGGTTCGCGCGGCGGTCGACGCGCACGCCGAGGTGCCGCTCGGGGGCCAGGGTCGCGGCCTGGGTCAGGGGCAGGTCGCTGCGGAAGAACTCGTTCGAGAGCCCGCCGGGGTCGGTGATCGAGAGCCGCGGGCCGTCGGGGAGCGGCTCCACCAGGAGCTGGATCCGCCGCTGACCGCCGAGCACGAGCCCCTGGCGGTGGTAGGCCTCGAGGGCCGAGAGCGCCTGGCGGCACACCTCGATCCGCGCCGGGGTGGAGGCGCTCGGCGCCCAGAGGTGCAGGTGCTGGGGCGACGAGAGCCGGTCCTGCACGAAGAACATGCGGGTGTCGTCGAGCTGGCCCACGGCGTGGACCGTGGCCACGTGGGGGTGGGTGACGTCGAGGGCGCGCCGCAGCTCCTCGGCCACCGGGAAGCGCTTGTCGGCGGGGGGCTCGACCGCGCGCAGCAAGAGCTCGCGCTGGGGTTCGTCCACGGGCTGGACGACGTAGGTCGACGCGTCGACCTGCGAGACGACCTGGAACCGATCGGCCAGGGTCAGCCCTTCCGAGACCACGCGCGAAACTCCCTCGCTCGCGATCCTAAACCGGATCAGGCCTCAGACCACGCCGGGGGCAAGCCGGGGGTCGGATCCGCGGGTCGGCGGCCGGGCTCCGCGGGGTGGGTGATCGCGCCGGCAAGGCCGATTCTTACCACCGAGCTCCGCGGCTGGGAGAGCGCCTCCCTGAGACGGCACCAAGAGACACCGAAACCACCGAGTCCCGCTGAGGCAAGCCGTCTCCGAAACCCGAGAGCAAGAGACACCGAGCTCTGCCCGAGGGCTTCCGTTTCTAGCGAGTGGGAGATGATTGGATCGAGCTCAGCGCTCACCGCCGCACGGGAAGGCCGAGCGGAGCTCAACCATGTCTCTTCCGGCCATCCGAGCCGCGACGTCCAGGCGGAGCTCGGTGTCTCTTGCCCACGGGGAGGAGTGACGCCCTGTCCCTGCGGGACTCGGTGAATTCGGTGTCTCTGTGCCCACGGAGCGCGGCGCGGGAGGGTCCAAGCGGAGCTCGGTGGTAAAAAAACTTCCTTGCCGGCGCGACCCCCCCCCGTGCGGAGCTCGGCGGTCGACGCCTGCGGAGCTCGGTGGTCGACCCTGCGCAGCGGAGGGCGCGCGGGATATCCCCAAAACGACGCGGGGGGGCCAGAGCGGCCCCCCCGTTCGCTGCTCGGCGGACGACGGCTACTGCAGGGGGGCTTGGTCGATGACCCACTGCTGGAGCGTGGTGTAGTCCGCGGAGCCTTGGGTGATCGAGGCCCCGCCGCCGTGGTTGTCGAGGCCCACCGCCTTGCGCAGCAAGGAGGAGGCGTCGGGGGTGGTGAGGTTCACGCGAGCGCGGGTCTCGTTGTAGTCCGCGGTGGTGTCGGTGAGCCCCGTGCTCAGGGGGTAGCTGACGAAGGCCGGGTTGGTGGCCGTCGAGTGGCAGACCGCGCAGCGGCTCATGAGCACCGGGCGCACGTCGCCCACGTAGGTCGTGCTCGGGGCCGGCGGCGGGGTGTTCTGGACGGGGGTCGTGCTGCGGGTGACCAGCTCGGCGCCAGCGTTGCCGCGCAGGCCGATCAGGAGCGTCTGGGCGTCCAGGCTCTCGAGGGCGAACACGCCCAGGTTCGCGGGGAGGGCGGTCTCCTCGACCAGGTTCGTGGGCTCCTCGTGGAACAAGCGCCCGGCGAGGGTGCCCACGAACAGGGTCGACTCGTGCCAGGCCATGCAGATCGGGGCGTCGCCGTTGAAGGACGCGACCGGGGTGAAGGTCGCGCCGTCGGTGGTCTCGTAGACGTTGCCGCCCACCGCCACCGCCGGGGTGGTCAGGGTGTCGATCACCATGGTCGAGACCCAGAGCTTGGTGGGGGTGGTCATGATGTCCGTCACCACCTCGAGCTCGGTCTGGTTCGCGGTGTTGGGGAGGGTGACCTCGTTCCACACCGCGCCGCTGCCGTGGAACAGGCGCGGCCCGCCGGTCTGAATGCTGTTGTCGCTGCCCCCGGCCCACACCGAGGTGTTCCAGGCCGCGGCGGCGGTGATCTGCACGTTGCCCAGGGCCGCCACGTCGGCCACCCAGGCGCCGCCCGCCGCCGACTGGCTGACCTGGGCGGGGAGCACCTGGCCGGTCACCGGGTCGGTGCCGAGCAGGCTGTTGAAGGCGTAGACGTCGCCGCCCTGGGTGGCGACCACGGTCTGGGGCAGGGTGTTGTGGGTGAAGGCCACGGACCAGGTGGTGCCGCTGCGCTCCTGCACCTGACCCTGCTCGCCGGCCGCGAACAGGGTGCCCTGGTTGTCGACGATCCCGCCGACGGTGCCCACCGCGGCCTCGAGGACGGCCACGCCGTTCTGATCGACGCGGTTCAGCCCGCCGCCGCTCTGACCCAGGATCAGGTCGCCGCCCGCCAGCGGGGCGATCGCGACCACCGCCTCGCCGACGACCGCCGGGGCCGCCGTGTAATAGACGGCGAACGCGGGGGGCGCCGCGGTGCTCAGGGTCGGACCGGTGGTGCCCGAGGTGGGCGACGAGGTCATGCCCGACGTCGTGGGGGCGGTGGTGGTGTTGCTGGAGCTGGACGCCGTCCCGCCCTTGCAACCGACGATCCCTAGCGCGATCGCGAGCGCGCCTATCGTGCGGAGCTTCATACCGACCGAATCCTTCCTTCGACTTCCTGAGCGTCCGGAGAGCAACTCCGGGCCCGGGGTGTAAACCACGGTTGGAAGGGAGGCCTGAGACGTATCGCGATTCGCGTGCGGGTCGCCGCGCACTTCGTTCACGGAGCGGGGCGCCGCCGCCCGGGTTTCTCCTCGAAGCCGTCGGCGCCCCCTGGGGGGGCGGGCTAACGCATTGCCGCGCGGGCGCTTAGCGATTCTTGCGCGGTCGGGCGCCGGGTCCGGGGCGCACTCCGGACCACTCGATCGAGCGCCGCACGCCTTCGCGCAGGGGCACCTGAGGCGCGTAGTCGAGGAGGCGCTGGGCCTTGGAGATGTCCGCGACGTAGCGGGTGATCTCGCCCGCGCGTGTGGGCTCGACGTGCACGTCGGGCTCGACGTCGAGGGTCTCGGCGATGAACCGCACGAGGTCGAGGAGCGAGTTGCCCTCGCCGTAGGCGACGTTGATCGTCTCCCCCGAGAGCTCGCCGCGGAACACGCGCTCGATCCCCGCGAACACCGCGGACACGCAGTCGTCGACGTAGGTGAAGTCGAGGACCTTCTCGGCGCCGAACACCGTGATCGGCCGCCCCGCCGCGATCTCGCGCACGAACAGGGGCATGACCCGCTCCATGCGCTCGAGGTCGTTGTCGAAGCGGCCGTAGACGTTCGAGAAGCGGTAGGTGACCGTGCTCAGCCCGTAGCACTCGGCGTAGGAGCGCACGAGGGCCTCCCCCGCGATCTTCGACGCGCTGTAGGGGCTCTTGGCCACGACCGCGCGGTCCTCGCTGGTGAGCCCCTCGCTCTGATCGCCGTAGGCCTCGCGCGAGCTGCCGAAGACCACGGGCAGCCTGCGGGCCCGGGCGAGCTCGAGGGCGTTGAAGGTCGTGGTCACGTTGTCGAGGGCCCGCTCGGGGTGCACCACCAGCTCGTGGACCTTGGCGTTCGCCGCCAGGTGCACGAGCACGTCGGGGACGAAGCCCCGCGCGCCGATCGCCTGGTCGAGGCCCTGGGGCTGGAGCAGGTCGTGCTCGATCCAGGGCAAGCGCTCGGTCCAGGCGTTGGGCCGGCGATCGATCCCGAGCACCTCGTGCCCCGCCTCGAGGAGGCGCAGGCCGAGGTTCGTCCCGATCTGGCCCGAGCTCCCGGTGATCAGGACCCTCACTCCGATCCCTCCTCGGTGCCGGTCTCGCCTTGCTGCGGCGGCGCGGGCTCCCGGCGGGGGCGTCGAGGGGCGAAGGGCTCACGGGCGGCGGGGGCGCACCGAGCAGCCCGACCACCGCTGGGAGCCGGGGCAGCTGCTCGCTCAGTTGCTCGCCGAACTTGCGCCGGTCGCGCCGCCGGCGCGGACCAGGGCGCCGCGCGCGTCGGCCACGCGCTGGCGGGCCTCCTGCGTGAGGGCGCGGGCCTCCTGCACCAGCCCCTCGGCCCGGTCGGGGTTGGCCAAGGCCTCGCGCCAGCGAGCCTCGGCCTGCTCGATCAGGTCGTGGAGCGCGGGGCGGTCGTCCCAGGGCTTGAAGGCGCGGGTGAAGTCCTTCTCCACGGCGAGGGTCGGCGCGGGCGGCGAGGGCACCGGCGGCAGCAACAGGTCGTAGCCCGCGCGCTCGGCCTCGCGGGCGTAGAGGCGGATCAAGGCGCGCACCTGGTCCTCGCCCCAAGCCCGGGCGAAGGTCGCGCCCAGCGGCAGGTTCTGCAGTTGATCCTCGAGGCCCTGGATCGCGGTCAGCACGCCCTCGGGGCCGCGGTCGAGGGTCTCGAACCCGTCGACCGACGCGCGCTGCAGGTTCATGAGGCCCTGGGCCTCGAAGCTGACCCAGGCCGCGGCCAGGCCGACCACCGCCACGAAGGTCCCGAGCGCCGCGAGCCGCCGCCGGCGCTTCTTGCGCATGGCGTGGGCCCCGGTCTCGAGGTCCTTGAGCCAGCCCCGGAGCTTGGGGTCGTCGGGGGTCAGCTCCTTGGCCCGGCGCAGGTGCCGGGTGGCCTCGTGCTCGTCGCGGGCGTCGAGGGCCGCCTGGGCCAGCTCCTTGTAGATCGTGGCCGCGACCGCGTTCTCGTTGAGGGTGGCGTGGGTCTCGGCCAGGGCCTGGCGCAGCTTGGGGTCCTTGGGCTTGAGCATGAGCAGCCGGGGCCACACGCCCTTGGCCTTTTCGCCCAGTCCGAGCTGCACGTAGACCGCGACCAGCTTGCGCGCCGTGACCTCTGCCGCGTCCTCCTCCTTGGCCTCGACCTGCAGGTCCAGGAGCCGCTCGAGGGGCAGGGGGTCGGTGGGCACGAGCTCGGCGACCTTGAGGAACTGCTCCTTGGCGCCGCTGCGGTTCCCCTGCTCGAGCAGGACCCCGGCGAAGCGCTTGCGCTCGTCGGCGGCGGCCTGCTTGTCGCCCTTGCGCTCGAGGACCTCGACCAGCAGCCGGTTGAGCTCGGCGTTGCCGCGCTCGTAGGCCAGCCCCCGGCGGTAGTGGCTCATGGCCAGGTCCAGGTTCCCGCCGCCCGCGGCGGCCTTGCCCAGCTCGAGGTATTCCGGCGCGGTGGCGACGCGCAGCGCGCCCTGATTGACCAGCTCCAGCACGCGCTCGGTGCACTGGAAGCGCGGCTGCGGGAGGCGGTCGAACACCGCCTCCAGGGTGAGCTGCCCAGGGCCGGTCAAGCGCAGGAGCTCCTGGTCGAGCTCCTCGTCGTCGTCGCTGGGCTCGCGGCTGGCCACGTAGACCTCGCGGAAGGAGGGGATCGCGCGCTTGATCCGCTTCCACTCGTCGACGCGGCGCATGGCCTCCATGAGGATCGACGAGGGCTGGATCCGGAGCTCGGCGGCGACCTCGTCGGGGTCGAAGCGCGCCGTGTCGTAGTCCTCGACGAACTCGAACCCGCCGGTCTCGAGCAGGAAGCAGTCGTAGATCCGCTCCAGCACCAGGGTCCGCGCCAGGGACACGAAGGCCTCGGAGTCGAGGATGTTCTTGCGCTTGAGGCTGTTCTTCAGGCCGCCCTTGCGGCGGAAGAAGCGCGTGGACTTGACCTCCTTCTGGTCGACCACCCGCCGGCGCACCAGCTCCTCGGCGATCCCGTGCTCGCGCCCCTCGGGCACGGCGCAGCCGGTGACCATGCCGTCCTTGAACGCGATCAGGCGCTCGCCGTGGTCGTCGCGGATCGCCAGCGCACCGGTCATGCCGTTCTGGTGGATCGATTGCATGACGTCTGCAATCGGCAACTTGGAGAGCTCGCCTTTGAAGGCCACGTCGCCTCCCGGTCAGGGACGGGGTCCAGGGCCCGCGATCGTATCACCGTCGCCCCCAGCCCGCGCGCTCCCCCGACGCAGGGCGTCGCCTCGCAAGGCCCCGCGCTCGGCGCTAGCCGATCGCGCGCCAGCGCAGGAAGCTCACGCGCCAACCCGCGCCGTCTGCGGTGGGCTCCAGCAGCACCAGCACGTCGTCGGGGCGCAGACAGAAGCGCTCCCAGGAGCTCTCCTGCGCGGAGCAGCGCGGGACCTCCGCGTGCACGCGGAGCACGCGCTCGCCGTCGTCGACCACGGCGTAGGGGAACCCGAGGAGCTCGGTGCGGTCGCGCCGGGCGGCGAGGGCCAGGGTCCCCGCGGCGGTCGTCGCGCCGCAGAGCTCCCAGGTCTCACCCACGCGCACGACCTCGATCTGGGGGTCGACGGTCCCCGCGGCGGTGTACACGAACCCGGCGACGTAGGCGTGGTCCGTCCAGGCGCTCAAGGAGGCGCGCTGGGCGTCGCCCACCAGGACTCGGCCCAGGGGCTCGGCCGCCGTCGCCCCGAGCGGCTCCAGGGCGGCGAGCGAGGCGACGCAGGCGGCGCCGAGGGACGTCCCGCGCAGGCGGGTGAAGGCCGGGAGCGCGTCTCGCTCCAGCTCGACGACCTCGAGGATCACCTCGAGGTGAGCGTCGCCGAAGGTCCGGCGGTCCGCGTCGAAGAGGGAGCGCGCCTCCTCGGCGGTCAGCAGCTCGGCCGGGTCGTCGCGGGCCGAGGTCACGGGTCCGGGGTCGCCGTAGGGGCTCGCGACCTCGGCGCGGGTGACGACGCGCTCGGGGGCGGCGCAGGCCAGGAGACTCAGGCAGGACAGCAGCAGGGCGACGCGACGCATGGGGACCTCCGAGCTGCCCAGGCTCCCCTGTCGGAGTCACGGGCGCGCAACGAGCGCTCCACGTCTCGGGCACGGTCGGGTCTCGGGATCAGCGCGCTCGGCGCAGGCGGAGGTCGCAGGTCGCGGGCCCCGCGAGCAGCGCGAGCCACAGCGCCGCTCGAGGCGTTACCGGCGCAGGAGCTCGAGGCGGGTGTCCTTGAGCCCGACTCGCGCGCCGGGGCGCGGCTGACCCAGGACGTGGAACTCGACCCCTGACTCGAGGAGCGGCGTCGGGGTCCAGCCGGGCTCGAGGGTGAGCAGCGGGGTGACCTGGGCCATGCCGTCCCGGCGCGCGTAGGCGCAGGCGCGGGTCCCGTCCCAGCCGAGCTGGAGGATGTAGGGCGCCTGGCTGAGGTCGAAGGTCCCGCGCACGTCGAAGCGCTCGAGCCCCGGCCGATACACGCCGAGCTCGACCCGCGTGCCCTGGACCCGCACGCCGACGGCGCGGCCCGCGCCGTCGCTCAGCCCGCGGATCTCGAACCCGAGGCCCTCGGGCAGGCTGAGGTCGACCGCGACGTGGTAGCCCTCGGCCTTCTTCGCGCTGAACTTCAGCCCGCGGAGCACGTTGCTCTCGAGCTCGGCGAAGGACACGCTCGCCGAGGTCCGCGCGCGCGCGGTGGGCGAGGCGGCCAGCCATTGGACCTGCTTGTTGGCGTCGTCGGGGTCGGGCTCCTGGGTCACCGACCACTCGCCGCGCAGGTTCCAGCCGCGGTCCCGCAGTTGGCCGGTGGCGAGGGTGTCGCCCTGGCTCCCGAGCAGGGGGAACTCCGCGCCCAGCGAGCGCAGGTTGGCGGGAGGGGGGGACGGATCGAGGGCCAGCTTCAAGGCGGCGTCGACGAGCAGCGCGCGGCGCAGCGTGAGGCGCTCAGGTGCGGTGACGGTGGCGGTCAGGGTCGCGCCGCGGTTGGCGAGGGCGCGGTAGGGCAGCGACCGCTCCTCGCCGTCGAGGAACAGGCTCGCGCCCTCGACCGTGGACGAGAGCTCCACCGCGAGCAGCGCGCCCTCCGCGGTGCGCCGCAGGTCGGCGACGCGCTCGACGTCGGGGCTGAAGTCGAAGCGCTCGGCGAAGTCCGCGCTCAGGCTGAGCACGTCCTGGTAGGCGCTGGACGCGGCGGCGGCCTCGATCTCCTGCAGGCGCGCGCGCTCCTCGCTGCCGGTCTGGCAGCCTGCGGCGGCGAAGCGGCGCAGGAGCTCGAGGCGCTCCCCCGGGGGTAGCCCCGCGGCCTCGGCGAACTCCAGCGCGCTCTGGCAGCGGGTCTTGAGCCCCTGGTAGTCGGCGTCCTGGTGCAGGGCCTCCGCCGCGGCCAGGGCCCCGCTCAAGGTCTCCTTGCACAGGACCTGCAGCCGGGTCTCGTAGACCGCGCGCTCGTCTTCGGGGAGCTTGTCGATCCGCGCTCGAGTGTCCGCCGCGCTCTGGGCGAGCTCGAGCCGCGCGGCAGGGTCGACCCCGGCCAGGGTCTCGAGCAGGGCCTCGACGTCGCCGCGCAGCGCGGCGTAGGGGTCGGCGGGTTGGGTCACGCTGCCCGAGCCGGTGGCGCCGACGCCGGGCCCGGGTGACCCGCGGTCTGGGCGCAGGAGGACCCCGGCGGCGACGAGCCCGACGACGAGGACCACCCCCAGGACCAGGAGTCCGCCGCGGCCCCCGCTGGCTTCCTCGACCACCACGGCGCGGGCCGGGGGCCCGCCGGCCTGGAAGTGCAGGCTGCTCGCGTCTCGCGGCACGGTGGGGCAGGCGGTGGGGCGGGCGCCGAGCACGGCCTCGAGGTCGGCGATCAGGGCGTCGTAGGTCTGATAGCGGTGCTCCGCCTCCTGGGCGAGCATGCAGTCGATCACCCGCAGGACCGGGTCGGGCACGCCCTCGACCAGGTCGCCGGGGGAGGGCACCTGCTCGCCGGAGAGCCGCTGCTGGAGCACCTTGATCAGCTGCCCGGTGAACGGCGGGCGCCCGGTGAGGAAGTGGTAGTAGGTCGCGCCCAGGCTGTAGATGTCCGCGCGGTGGTCGACGGGGTCCCCCGCCGCCTGCTCGGGGGACATGTAGCTCGGCGACCCCATGATCGTGCCGGCCTTGGTGGTGCGCCCGTCGGCGGTGTCGCCGCGCATGCGCGCCAGGCCGAGGTCCGTGACCTTGGTCACCGGGACGTTGCTCCCGGCGACGGTCGCCCGCAGCAGGTTCCCCGGCTTCACGTCGCGGTGGATCACCTTGGCCTCGGAGGCGAAGGCGTGGCCCAGGCCGCGGGCGGCGTCGAGCACGACCTCGGTCGCCTCGCGCCACTCGAGGCGCTCCTTGCGGTCGACGTAGTCGCCGAGGTCCTCGCCGTCCACGAGCTCGAGGGAGATGAACAGCTTGTCGCCCACCTCGCCGAAGTCGTAGACCTGCACGATGTTCGGATGGTTGAGCGCGGCCAAGGTCTGGGCCTCGCGCTTGAAGCGCTCGGCGTGGTCCCGGCTGAGGCGCAGCTCCGGGGTGATCACCTTCAGCGCGACCTGGCGGTTCAACGAGCGGTGCACCGCGCGGTAGACCACGCCCATGCCGCCGCGCCCCAGCTCGCCCACGAGGCGATAGCCGGGCACGAAGTCTTCGGTGATCTCGTCGCGCAGGGCGTTGGCGTCGCCCTCCTCGATCAGGCCGTTGTCGACCATGACCTGGAGCACGTCGCTCTCGCTCCCGCTGCGCTGGAGCATGGTGGAGCCCTGGGCGCGGGTGATCAGGCCCCTGCGCACCGCGGCCTCGACCGCGTCCTGGTTGAGCCCCGGGGTGGGGGCCACGAGCTGCACCCGGGCCGGGGCGCCTTCGATGATCGTAGGGTCCTCGCGGCTCACCGCGCCGGGTGGGGGCACGTTGATCGTGGCCTCGGCGTCGTGCATGGGCTCGACGTCGATGGTCTCTTCCGATTCGTTGCGCTCGCGGGGGCCGCTCACCGGGGGACGATCACTCCCCGCGCTTGAGGGCCTCGAGCTCCTCCAGGATCCGGCTCACGGCGGGGCGCTCGTCGCGGGACTCGCCGACGAAGGCGTAGCGGATCGTGCCCTGGGGGTCGAGCACGAAGGTCGACGGCCGCGAGAGGTCGCCCAGGAGGTTGAAGCGCCGGGTGCTGCGCAGGCCCGGGTCGAGGGCCACCGGGAAGGGGACCGCCTGGTCGCCCTCCGCCTCGAGGATGTCGTTGACCGAGGTCGTGAACTGCTCGAGCACCTCGAGGTCGTCGTCCTCGGCGGGGTAGACCAGGAGCACCTCGGCGCCGAGGGCCTTGATCTTGTCGTAGTCGTGGGCGATCTGGGCGGTGTAGGTCGAGCAGTAGGGGCACACGAAGCCGACGAAGCCGCGGGCGAACACCAGCACCAGCGGCTTGCCGCGGAACTGGCTCAGGCGCACGGGCTGACCCTGGGCGTCGACGAACTCGGCCTCTTCGCCCTCGACCGCGACCAGCGGCTGCCCGGTCGCTTGGTTCGAGGGCAGGTCGTCGAAGGTGAAGCGCCAGAGCTTGTCGTCGGACTGCTCAGCCTTCGCGACCCACTCGGGGCTCTCCTTCCCGTCCCCGTCCTTGGAGCCCATGTCCTTGGGCTCGTCCTGGGGGTCTCCGGGGCAGGCGCAGCCCATGAGCGCGCTCAGCGCTCCCGCGACGATCAGGCTCGCGATCCTGTGCATGGTCCGACTCCTCTCGAGAGAGCATAGTCAGGCCCGCCCGACCTGCAACGTACGTGGGGGTGTGCGTCGCGCTTCGGTGGGCGCGGATCGTGGTCCCACCGCGAGGTAGGATCGCGCTGTGACGACGCGGGTGGTGGTCGAGAACTTGAGGCTCGAGGTCGGGGAGCCCCCCGAGCTGCTCGAGGCGCGGCTGCGCGCGCACCTCGCGCGGGAGCCAGCGCCAGCGGGCTTCGAGGTCGTGCGCCGGGCCCTCGACGCGCGGCGCAAGCACGACATCCACTGGGTCTACCACGTCGCCCTGGACCTCGAGCCCGAGGCCGGGGCGCGGCTGATCGAGCGCGGGCTGGCCAAGGCGCCGGGGCAGAAGATCAAGGACCCCCTCGACCGCGGGATCCTCGAGGGGCTGACCCCCGGGCCGCGGGCGCCGGGCGGGCGGCCGCTGGTCGTGGGCTCTGGACCGGCGGGGCTGTTCGCGGCATGGCTCCTGGCGCGGGAGGGCTACGCCCCGATCGTGATCGAGCGCGGGCCCAAGGTCGAGCACCGGGTGCGCAAGGTGAACGCCTTCGATCAGGGCGGACCCCACGACCCCGAGGGGAACATTCTGTTCGGCGAGGGCGGCGCGGGCACGTTCTCCGACGGCAAGCTCACCTTCCGCGGGCGCACGCCGCTCGTGGGGCTCGTGCACGAGCTCATGATCCAGAGCAAGGCCCCGAGGAGATCCGCTACGCGGCCAAGCCCCAGTGGGCACCGACCGCCTGCGCGCGGTGCTCGTGTTCTTCCGCCGCGAGCTCGAGCGCCTGGGCACCGAGTTCCGCTTCGACGCCCGGGTCGACGACCTGCTCCTGGGGCCGGAGGGCGAGGTCGGCGGCGTGCGCTCGCCGGTGGCGAGGAGCTGCATTCGGGGGCCGTGGTCCTGGGCATCGGGCACTCGGCGCGCGACAGCTACGCCATGCTCCAGGAGCGGGGGGTGGCCCTCGAGTTCAAGCCGTTCCAGCTCGGGCTGAGGATCGAGCACCCCCAGGAGCTGATCGACCGCGCGCAGTTCGGGGCGCTGCACGGGAAGCTCCCCAGCGCGGAGTACGTGCTCAACGACAAGCGCCGGGGCGTGTTCTCGTTCTGCATGTGCCCCGGCGGGACGCTCATGGCCTCGGTCAGCGAGGCCGAGCACCTGTGCAGCAACGGCATGAGCCGGCGGAAGCGCGACTCGGGGCTGGCCAACAGCGGGCTCGTGTTCACCGTGGGCCCCGACGGCGTCGAGGGCGGAGGCCGCGACCCGCTGGGCGGCGTCGCGCTCCAGCGTCGGCTCGAGGCCGCTGCGTTCCGCCTGGGCGGCGGCGACTACCGCTTGCCCGCGCAGCGCGTGCAGGACTTCCTCCGGGGCAAGCCCAGCCGCGGGACGCTCGAGAGCACCTACCCCCGCGGGCTGACCGCCGCGGACCTGACCCAGGTCCTGCCCACCGACGGCGCGCTCGCCATGCGCGAGAGCCTGCGCGTGTTCGGGCGCAAGATCCCGGGCTACGCCGGCGCCGACGGGCTGCTGGTCGGGGTCGAGGCGCGGGGTTCGTCGCCGGTCAGGATCCCGCGGGACCCCGCCACCCGCGAGTCGACGTCCACGCCGGGGTTGTTTCCCGTAGGGGAAGGCGCCGGCTTCGCGGGGGGGATCATGAGCGCCGCCGTCGACGGCATGCGCTCCGCGGCCGCGCTGGTCCAGGCCTTCGCCAAGCCCTAGCTCCGCCAGGGCTCGCTGCTTCGCGGGGGCGATGTTCAACCACCGAGCTCTGCCAGGACCCACCTCGTCGACACCCGAGGGTGAAGAGACACCGAACTCACCGAACACACCGAGGCTGCCGCCCGGATCGCCCACTCCCCAACTCAACCCGGAGGAGGAACCTCCCGATCCCATTCCTCCCTCTTCTCCAGCCACGGGCCAGCTCGTACAGGGTCAGCGGAGCTCGGTGTGTTCGGTGTCTCTTCTTTTCGGACTTCTACGAGGTGTGTCCCTGGCGGAGCTCGGTGGTTGAACATCGACCCCTCCGCGCGCTCACCCCGAGGCGGAGCCGACGCGTCCGCGCGCTCGCCCGAGGCGGAGCCGACCCCTCCCCCCGCTCACCCCGGGCGGAGCCCTGAACGCCTCCCCAAAGACCCTCCACAGGTTCTCCACATGGGCGGCGGTCCCGGAGGGTGGATTGCTCGCAGTGCACAAGGCTTTAGGATGAAATGCGTTAAGGGGCGAGCGAATTCGCCCGGCCGTCCCGGCCTCCAGACGTTAACCCCAGTGATTGGGTGTCAGAGGGGGTCGGTAGGCTGACCTACCAACTCACACACCCCACAATTTTCGGTGAGAAGCACAAGATTTCGTCAGGTATTGCCGATCAGCCCCGATGTAACGGGTCACGGATAGCAGCGTGGCCGCAGAGGAGCTGAACATGACAGAGGGACGTCCGGTCGGGCAGCGGCTTGCGGGGCTGGGGAAGCCCATCAACCTGCGGGTGATCGCGCTCGGGCTCGACAACTTCAAGTCGTTCCGTAAGAAGACCCGGATCCCCCTGCGGGACGGGTTCAGCACGATCTCGGGCCCCAACGGCTCGGGCAAGTCGAACATCATAGACGCCCTGCAGTTCGTGCTGGGGACCGCGACCAGCCGCGGGATGCGCGCCGAGCGCCTCACCGACCTGATCTGCAACCAGGGCGGGAAGAACTCGGCCCGGGTGTGGATCGAGATGGAGGGGACCTTCCCCCGCGCCGACGGGAGCCTGGTCAACCGCCAGATCGAGGTCGCCCGCGTCGTGCGCCGCACTCGCTCGGGGACCAACGCCCACTACGAGCTCGACGGCGAGACGATCCGCCTCACCGACCTCCACGACGTGCTCCGCACCCTGGGCTTCCCCACCAGCGGCCAGAACGTCGTGATGCAGGGCGACGTGATCCAGCTCGCGACCATGGGCCCGGTCAAGCGCCGCCAGGTGCTCGACGAGCTCGCGGGGACCAAGGAGTTCGACCGCCGGATCGGCGAGGCTCACGGCGAGCTCGAGGCCAGCGACCGCTGCACCGAGGACACCAAGCTGATCCTCAAGGAGCTCGCCTCGCGCCTGGGTCAGCTCAAGAAGGAGCGCGACCAGGCCCTGGCCTTCCAGACCCTGACCTCGCGCAAGGCCTCCCTCGAGGAGGACCTGACCGTGCTCGAGGTGACCGAGGCCGAGGTCAAGGTCGGCGCCAAGGCGCAGGAGATCGAGAGCGGACAGAAGGCCGAGCGCGCGCTGGGCAAGCGCCGCGAGACCCTGGGTCAGACCCTCAACGAGAAGCAGGCCGAGCTCAAGGCCGTGGAGGAGGAGCTCGCGTCCAAGGGCGAGGGCGAGCGGATGCAGGCCGTGCGCGCGGTCGAGACGCTGAAGGTCAAGATCGAGGGCCAGCGCGCCCGCGACAAGGAGCTGGCCGCGACCCGCGAGGCCCGCCAGGCCGCGCTCCCCGGACTCGAGCAGCAGCTCGGCAAGCACGGCGCGCTGCTCGAGGAGCTCGACGAGAAGGCCGAGGCCCTCGGCGCGCAGATCCAGACCAAGGAGGACGCGCACCAGGTCCTCGCCGGGCGCATGGAGCAGGCCAGCGAGGCCCTGAGCTCGCAGAGCGCGGCCCAGCTCGACGCGGCCCAGCAGAGCCGCAAGCTGCGCGAGGAGCAGGAGCGCAAGCGCGGCCGCGAGCGCAGCCTCACCGAGCGCGACCGCGCGCTGGCCGAGTCGATCAGCCGCCTGGCTGCCGAGGAGCAGCACCTGTCGGCGACCCACAGCGAGGTCTCGGAGCGCCTGGGCGAGCTGCGCGAGCAGAGCCAGGCCGCGGCGACCGTCTACCGCGAGCAGCGCGAGGCGGCGGCGGAGGCCGGCGAGCGGCGGCGCAACCTGCTCTCGAACCTGAACGCCGTGCGCGCCGGGCTCGAGACCGCCAGCGCCAAGATGCAGAAGGCCGAGCGCGAGGTGGCGGTCGCCGAGGAGCGCCGGACCCAGGCCCTCCTCATGAGCGGCGGCAAGGCCCTGGCGTTCCTGCGGACCAAGCACCTCGACGGGCTGCACGGCCCGGTCAGCGACCTGGTGCGCTTCGACACCGACATGGCGCTGGCGATCGAGGCCGCCGCCGGCGGGCGCCTGAACTGGGTGGTCACCGACGACGAGCACGTCGCCAAGCGCGGGATCGAGCTCCTGCGCCAGAACCGCGTGGGCCGCCTGAGCTTCGCGCCCTTGACCAAGACCCAGGGCCCGCGCCTCGAGCAGAACGCGCCCCGGGGCAACGCGATCCTGGGCTTCGCCCTGGACCTGGTGGAGTACGACCGGCGCTACGAGCAGGTCATGCGCTCGGTGTTCGGCAACACCCTCGTGGTGCAGACCCTGCAGGACGCGCTGCCGCTGATCGGCCGCTTCCGCATGGTGACCCTCGAGGGCGACATCCTCGAGCGCCACGGGATCATGAGCGGCGGCGCGGCCTCGCGCTCCAGCCGCTCGCTCCTGGCCGCGGCCCCCGCCGGCGAGGAGCTCGAGCAGAAGAAGCAGGCGTTCTACGAGCTCGAGCGCCAGCAGAGCGCCGCCCGCGGCGCGCTGCGCGAGGCCGAGCAGGCCTACGAGAACGGGACCGCCGAGTTCCAGACCCTGACCGCCAAGCTGGCGGCGGCCGAAGCCAAGAGCGCGGCGCTCAACGCCGAGCTCGGCCGGCTCGAGGCCCAGGGCGGGAACCCCGCCAAGCGGCTCAGCGCCCTGGCCGAGGAGCTCGCCGCCCAGCGCGCCGAGGCCGAGGCCGTGGGCAGCGAGCTGCGCGAGCTGCGCCAGGCCCTCGAGGCCGAGAGCACCCAGCTCGACTCGCTGGACGACCAGGACGCCTCCTCGGCGTTCGAGGCCCTGACCCGCGAGGCCAAGCAGCTCGAGATCGAGATGCGCGCGCTGGAGACCGAGCTCTCCGCGCTGCGCGCGCAGCACGCCGAGGTCCGCGCCGAGCGGCGCGCGATCGAGGAGCGCCTGGCCGCCGCGCAGCAGGCCCTGGATCAAGCCCGGCGCGAGGTCGGCGAGCTGGCCCAGGAGCGCGAGCGCCTGGCCCTCGAGCTCCAGACCCTGACCCAGGAGCTGGGCGAGCGCGAGGGTGAGCTCAAGGCCCTGAGCGGCGAGCTCATGGCCCTGGCCCAGCGCCGAGACGACGCCCGCGAGGCGGCCCAGACCGCCCGCGACGCGGTGACCCAGGCCGACCACGAGCTGCGCACCCTGCGCGAGAGCCTCGAGGGCCTGGCGGTCGAGCTGACCGAGCTCACCGAGCGCGCTCAGGCCCTGCGGGCCGCCGCGGAGGAGCGCGAGATCGAGGTCCCGGGCCCCGAGGAGGCGCCACCGGACCTGGGCAAGGAGCGCCGACGCCTGGAGGAGACCCTGGGCAAGATCGTGCGCGAGCTCGACTCCATGGGCCCTGTGAACCAGCTCGCGATCGAGCAGTTCGAGGAGGCCGAGAGCCGGCACGAGGAGCTCGAGACCAAGATCAACCGCCTCGAGGAGGAGAAGACCCAGATCCGCCAGCGGATCGTGGCCCTCGAGGGCAAGAAGAAGGTGGCCTTCCTGCACGCCTTCGCCCTGGTCTCCGAGGCCTTCTCGCGGACCTTCGCCGAGCTGGCGCGGGGTGAGGGCCGGCTGCGGCTCGAGGACCCCAAGGACCCCTTCGCCGGCGGCCTGATCATCGAGGCGCGCCCCCGGGGCAAGAAGCTCTCCAAACTCGAGATCATGTCGGGAGGCGAGAAGACCCTGACCTCGCTGGCGTTCATCTTCGCGCTGCAAGAGGTCAACCCGGCGCCGTTCTTCGTGTTCGACGAGGTCGACGCCGCGCTGGACGGGGTGAACACCGACGTGCTCTCCGAGGCGATCGCTCGCCGCGGCAGCGACCGGCAATACCTCGTGATCAGCCACCACCGGGTCATGCTCGACAAGTCCTGTCAGACGATCGGCGTGACCATGCGCAAGGGCTTCGGGACCCAGGTGACCGGCGTGACCATGGACGAGGCCGAGGCCGAGGACGAGGTGTTCGCCGAGGCGGGGGCGGGTCAATGAGCGATCGCGACCACAGCACCCTGATCGAGTCGGCCGACCACACCGTCGGCCCCCCGGCGCGGCCCCTCACCGAGGGCGAGGTCCAGCAGCTCGACGCCGAGGTCAACGCGCAGGTCTTCGCGCCGCAGAGCGACCCGGGCCTGGGGCTGCTCCTGGAGATGGCCAAGACCGGGGACTACGACCCCTGGGACGTGGACATCGTGGCCCTCACCGACCGCTACCTGGCGGCCATGGACGAGCAGCTCGACGCGCAGGACCTGGGCCAGGTCGGGCGCATGATCTTCTACGCCGCGGCGCTGATCCACCTCAAGGCCCAGGCCCTGGCGGAGCGCGAGGCTCAGCGCGAGGCCGAGCGCCTGGCGCAGCAGGCCGAGCTCGCGGACGCGCTGTTCGACGAGGGCTTCGACCTCCTGGGGGACGGCGGGCGCCTGCGCCCCGACGACCTGCCGCTGGTCTACCCCGACTTCATGACCGAGGGCAGCCGCGAGGGGATCACCCTCGCGCCCCGGGAGCGGACCCCGCGCAAGCGCGGCCTGACCCTGGTCGACCTGATCCTCGCCCTGCGCAGCTACGACGACCGGATCGCCGAGCGCGAGGCGGCCCTCGAGGACGAGCCGCTGTTCGACGGCGACATGGCGTTCGAGGAGTGCGTGGGCGGCGCCCACCAGGACGACCTCGACCGCGACCTGGTCGAGGTGCGCCAGCAGCTGTGGGAGGAGCTGCCCGAGGACGGGCACGTGACCCTCGAGGCGTTGGTCAGCGAGCAGCGCCCGCGCGGCGCGGCCTACCTCGCGCTCCTGTTCCTGGCGCAGGACGAGGAGGTCGTGCTCAAGCAGACCGACTTCTACGGCGAGCTGCGCGTGGTCCGCGGCCCCTACTTCGGCGAGGTGCGCGCCGGCGTGCGCTTCGACGACGACCCCGAGGACCTGATCCTCGACAGCGAAGAGGACCCCGAGGTCGGCTTCGACGAGGACGACGAGGACCTGGAGGACGACGCGGCGGACGCCGACGTCGAGCCCGAGGAGGTGAGCGGTGAGTGATCCCACGCCCGAGACCCCGGAGACCCCGGACGCGCTGGAGGCCACTGAGGTGAGCCCCGAGGCGACCGTCGAGGTCGGGGTCGCCGAGGCCGACGAGGGCGACGCGGACGCCGACGAGGGTGAGCTGATCGCCGAGGTGGTGGAGGCCGCGCCCACCGGGCTGGGCATGCTGCTCGAGAGCGCGGCTCGCTCGCGCTCGCTGCTGGACGGGGTGATCAGCGACCTGCGGCGCAGCGAGCGCCAGCTCGAGCAGAGCCTCGAGGCGCTCCTGGTCTCGACCCGCGTGCCGCTGACCGCCGAGGAGATCGCGACCAAGCTCGGCCTGCTCGAGGCCGACGTCCAGGCCGGCCTCGACCGCCTGCGCACGAACCTCGAGGGCCGGGCCCTGGGGCTGTTCCCGCGGGAGAAGGACG
The DNA here is from genome assembly GCA_041402045.1 of Planctomycetota bacterium. Taxonomy (GTDB): domain Bacteria; phylum Planctomycetota; class J058; order J058; family J058; genus JAGQRJ01. The sequence goes on from JAWKSZ010000064.1 coordinate 24,406, forward strand.
GCAAGCGCGCCTACGTCGTCGACGTGCGCGCCGCGTACCGCCCCGACGTGGCCAGCGTGGCCCCGCCGCTCTTGAAGCCCCTGGTCACCGAGACCCTGGCCCTGATCGCGATCAACCAGCCGATCGCCCAGGCGCGGCTCGTGCGCGAGCGCGGCTCGACGGTCTACGACCACGTGAAGGAGCTCCTCGAGCGCGGCCTGGTCATGCGCGGCAAGCAGGGCCGGAGCTACACCCTGCGCACCACCGACGCCTTCGCCGCCGAGTTCGGGCTGCCCAACGACCCGGACCTGATCCGCCAGGCCCTCGCCCGCGCCGCGGGCGCGCTGGGTGAGCCGACCATGATCGGGAGCCAGCGCCTGCACTTCGACGCCGAAGGCGCCCCCGACGCGCTGGTGCAGGAGGCGCAGCGCGTGGCCGAGGAGCTCGGTCCTCCGCCGCCGGAGCTGCTCGCCCCGATCCTGGGGGACGCCGAGGGCGAGGCCGCGCCGACCGGGGCCGTGGCCTTCGCGGCCCCGAGCCTGCCCGCCACGCCGCGCGAGCTCCCGGACCTGGGCCCGCTCCCGCGCCTGGACGACTGCGTCGTCTCGGGCGGCGAAGCGCCCCAGCCCCTCGCGGCCCCGACGGCTGGCGAGGACGACGATCACCCCGGCGAGGACGACCTCGCCGCAGCCCTCGAGGAGGCTCCCGTGACCGACGCGTCGACCCCGACGTCCGAACCCGTGCGCCAGGAGACGGCGCCCCGCGCCGACAGCTCGCGCCTGGACCGGCTGATGGCCTTGACCGACGACCAGGAGACGACCCTCGACGACTGGTAGTCGACCCCGCGGTCGCCGGGGTCCCGGCGACCGCTCCCCGCCCGCCTGTGCGGGCACCCCCCGCTCCGCGCCCGAGGATCTGCCATGCCCGTCGTCCGCACCCCCGAGACCTTGCTGCGCTTGATCGAGGAGTCCGGCGCGGCCTTCGCCGTGATCGAGGACGCCGTGGAGACCCTGCGCCTGCAGGTCGGCGACCTCTCTCCCGGCGACCCGAACGCGGTGGGGATCCTGCGCCACCACCTGCTGGCGGTGGGCAGCCCCTCGGACGTGACCAAGTACTTCTCGGTCGAGCTGCTCACGCGGCTGGCGCCGGAGAAGGCGATCTCGACCTTCCTGGAGGTGGTGGAGCAGCTCGCGCGCTCGCCGATCCAGCCCGACCGGACCTACCCCGTCGAGCGCGCCATGATCCGGCAGCTCGGCGAGCGCGGGGTGACCGAGGCGCTCCCGGCGCTCGCGGTCCTCGCCGCGCGCGAGGTCTACCCGCTCTCGCGGACCGCGGCGCGCGCGGTGGCCGCGATCGTGGGCTCGACCGACCAGGACGTGATCACCGATCGCCTCAAGCGCGACGACCTGCCCGAGGCCACCCGTCCGCAGGAGCTCTCCGCCGGCGTCAACCGCGCGCTGTGGCCGGCGCGCAAGAGCTCGAGCGCGCGCTCGAGCCAGGAGCGCCGGCGGCGGATCACGCAAGAGAACGCGGAGACCCCCCCCGACAGCTCCCAGACCTGCCTGCGCCCGGAGAGCAAGGCCGTGCAGCAGCGCCGCCTGCGCGCGGTGCTCCTGGGCGCCGGGCGCGACCCCAGCCGCTGCGGCAACTGCGGCCAGGCCGGGCGCACCCAGGTCGGGCACCTGCTCCCCCCGGACCACGGCGGCAGCGATCGCCCCGGGAACCTGTTCGCGCTCTGCGGCGAGTGCCGCCGACGCCTGCCTCGCGGGCGCCGCGAGGGCTTCGAGGAGCACACCGCCCTGCTCGCGCCGCCGTCCGAGCGCGAGGGTCAGCTCGACCTGTTCGCGTCCTGAGGCTTGGGCGGCAGCCCTGTGGCTGCGGGTCGCGTCGCCGACGCGTGCGTGGGGCCCTACATGAAGAGGCGCGAGTCCGAGTGCTCGCGCTCCGCGTTCACGCGACGGATCTCAGCATCGCGAGCACTCGAACTCGCGCTCTTCATGGACTACTCAGACGCTCCGCCCCACGAGTGCGGGCCGGAGCTGCTCGGGACCCGAGATCTCAGGCGGGCTGGAGAGGACGGCTGGGCACGAGGCGGAGCCATTGAAGGAGTACATGGAAGGCAGGAGTTCGCGACGTCGCGACCCATTCGTTCGGACGGGCGAGTTCCACCGAACGCCTGCGGTTGGGGCGATCCTCCGTCTGGGCGAATTCTTACGCCGCCGAAGGCGGCGCGGCAGCGGAAGCTGCCGCAGCACATTCAGTTCGTGAACCTCTGCCACCGTGCAGGCGACGTCGCGGAATCGTGCCCTTCCATTCAGCGGCGGTGCGTCCCGGCGTATTCGTCCTCGGTCTCTTCGATCACCTCGTCGGTGGTCTCGGGGCCAGGGATGGCGACGGGCTCGTCGTGCTCCTTGCGCCAGGTGCGGCGGATCGCGACGTGGTAGACGACGAGGATCGTCCCCACGCCACCGGCGACGACGAAGGTCGTGAGGATGGCGGCCATGGGTTGGGTGCTCCTTTCTGCGCTCTGTGAAGTGCACATGCAGCGCCAGGCTCACCCACCTTCGGCCTTGGACTTAGGCGCGCCGACCGCGCCGGCGGACCCACCCTGGGACAGCCCTGTCCCGCCGGGGCGCCCGAGGACGTCGGCCAGGGTCAGGCAGAACAGGACCGCGAGGAACAGCAGGCTGCCCGCCGCCACCAGGCGCAGGGTCGGGTGCGCCCGGCGCAGCTCCATGAACTCCCGCAGGATCGCGGCGGCCTTGAGGGTCGCGATCGCCAGGGAGAGCGCGAGCCCGAGCTCGAGCGCGTAGGCCCCGAGGGTCGCCGCCAACAACGCGAGCAGCAGGAGCCAGGTCAGGAGCAGGCGCGCGGGCGAGGGGCGAGAGGTCATGCGAGGTAGAGCGCCGGGAGCAGGTAGATCCACACGAGGTCGACGAAGTGCCAGAACAGGCCCACCCCCTCCACCCGCTGGGGCGCCGGAGCCCAGGCGGCGAGGGAGAGCAGCGCCACGCCGACGAGCACGTGCACGGCGTGGACCCCGGTGAGCACGAGGTAGAGCCAGAAGAACTGGGCGGCGCGGGGCGAGCGAAGGCCTCGGCGTCGAACCCGGGCCCGGGCAACAGGCCGTCCTGGGCGTCGGGCGCGCATATTCCACCCCCTTGATCGCGAGGAAAACCACCCCGAGGGGCCGCGGCCGCGGCAGCCACACGGGCGCGCGGCTCCCGGGCGAGGGCCGCGGGCCGCCCGGGCCGCGAGGGCCACGGGCCAGGCTGCTGGTGAGCAGCACGGCGGTGGCGCCCCAGCAGGGTCCGCGGTAAAGTGTCCGCTGGCGGAGACCGGCCCTCGCAGGGTCGTCCAGGCGGGCTGTGCCACGGTCACCGCGAGGAACAGCGCGCCGAAGACGAGGACCTCCCCCGCGAGGAACAGCCACGTCCCGAGCGCCACGGCGTGGGCCTGCTCCTCGGCGGAGGCGAAGTGAGCGGCGTGAGGCTGGCTCACGGGACCTCCTGCGGAGTGGGGCCCTCGCGGGAGCTCTCGGTGGGCGGCGGCGAGGGCAGGGTCCACTCCAGGCCTTCGGCGCCCCACGGGTTCCTCGTGGCCCGGGGGCCCCGGTAGAAGGACCAGGTCAGGTAGACCAGGGGCAGGAGGTAGGCGATGCCCAGGATCGAGGCCCGAGCGCTGCTCAGGACCTGCAGCGGCTGGAACGCAGGGTCGTAGGCTCCCAGCCGCCGCGGCAGGCCCAGGAGGCCCATGAGGAACTGCGGCGCGAAGGTCAGGTTGAAGGCGCAGAAGGCCAGGAGCGCGGAGAGCTGACCCAGGCGCTCGGGGTAGCGGCGCCCGCTGAGCTTGGGCCACCAGAAGTGCAGGCCGCCGAGGAACCCCATGACCGCGCCGCCGACCATGATGTAGTGGAAGTGGGCGACGACGAACGCCGTGTCGTGGAGGTGCACGTCCACGGCGGGGGTCGCGAGGAACAGCCCGGAGAGGCCCCCGAGGGTGAAGATCCCCACGAAGCCCAGGGCGTAGAGCATGGGGGTCTGGAAGCGGATCGAGCCCCCGCGTCGGGGTCAGTTGGAAACGCAGTCGCCGACGGGACGGCGACCAGGAAGCTAATGGCAGCGAGAACGCCAGCGAGGGCGAACGGCTGTGCTGACGAACATGTGGTGCCCCCGCCAGGAACCCCAGGCCAGCGATGGCCAGGGTCGAGGCCTGATCGCGCGGTAGCCGAAGATCGGGCGGCGGAGCGAGCAGGATCACCTGGCTCACACCACGCCCATGGCCGGGAGGATCATGATGTAGACCGCGGGGTGCGAGTAGAACCGACAGGTGCTGGTAGAGCAGGGGGTCGCCGCCGAGGGCCGGGTCGAAGATCCCCACCTGCCAGAGCCGCTCCACGGCCACCAGGGCCAGGGTGATCCCCAACACCGGCGTGGCGAGGAGCATGATCAAGCTCGTGGCGTAGAGCGCCCAGCAGAACAGCGGGAGGCGCGACCAGGCCAGCCCCTCGGCGCGGAGGGTGTGGACCGTGACCGTGAAGTTGATCCCGGTCAGGATGGTGGACAGCCCCGAGACGAAGATCCCGCCGAGCACCGGGACCACCGCCGTGTTGCTGTAGACCGAGCTGTAGGGGGTGTAGAACGTCCAGCCGGTGTCGACCCCTCCCAGCACCACGGCGCTCAGGGTCATGAGGCCCCCGAGCACGAACAGATACCAGCTCAGGAGGTTCAGCCGGGGGAAGGCCAGGTCGTCGGCGCCCAGGGCCAGGGGCAGCACGAAGTTGCCCAGGACCGCGGGGATCGAGGGGATCAGGAAGAACCACACCATGAGCACCCCGTGCAGGGTGAACAGGCGGTCGTAGCCGTCGAGGCTCACGAGGTCGGGGGCGGGGGTCAGGAGCTCGAGCCGGATCACGAGCATGGCCAGGGCGCCCAGGGCGAAGAACCCCAGGATCGAGAGCAGGTAGAGCAGCGCGATCTGCTTGTGGTCGGTGCTCAGGAACCACTCGCGCAGGCGACCGCGGCGGGACTCGAGGTAGCTCGGCTGCGGGGCGTTCACCGCGGCTCCTCCGTCGGCGGCCAGCCGTCCCGAGCCGCGCGCAAGAAGCGCAGCAGGGCCGCGACCTCGCCGGCGTCGAGCCGCGCGGCGTAGCGCGGCATGGGGCTCGCGTCCTCGTAGCCCGCCACCAGCTCGGCGGCGGGCTCGAGGATCGCGCGCTTGAGGTAGGCCTCGTCGGCCCGCAGGCGGCGTCCGTCGGCGAGGCGCACCTCCCGGCCCCAGAGCCCGTCGAGGCGGGGCGCGAGGCGGTCGGAGTTGGTGCGGTGGCACGTCGCGCAACCGTGGCGCACGAACGGCCCGTCGCCGCTGTAGAGGTCGGGCTCCCGCGCGCCCGGTGGCTCTTCGGGGGCAGCGGCCTGCCAGCGCGCGAAGGCCTCGGGCTCGAGCACGACCAGCTCGCCTTGCATCAGCGCGTGCTCGGTCCCGCAGTACTCCGCGCACAGCAGGGGGTATCGCCCGGGGCGGGTGGCGACGAAGCTCAGGCGCGTGCGCCGGCCGGGGAGCACGTCCTGCTTGAGCCGCAGCGCTGGCAGGTAGAGGCTGTGGATCACGTCCTGGGAGCTGAGGACCACGGTCACCGGCTCCCCCGCCGGCACGTGCAGCTCGTTGACCTCCCGCCGCCCGTCGGGGTGACGGAACTTCCACATCCACTGCTTGCCCAGGCCCTCCAGCTTGAGGGTCGGGGGTGGGGGGTGGAACAGCCCGGTGTAGACCGGCGACGTGGCGGCGAAGGTCGCGAAGGAGGTCAGGATCAAGAGCGCCAGGCAGCCGAGCTCGATCCGCCGCGGGTGCCGCAGCTCCGCGGGCCGCGCGACCGCGGAGCCGGCTCGGTAGCGCCAGGCGAACCAGCCGACGGCCCCGAGCACCGCCAGCGCGATCCCGCCGGTCAAGGCCAGGAGGGCCAGGAACGCGGCGTCGACGTCCCGCGCCACCGGGCCGGCCTCCTGGGGCAAGAACGGCAGCCACCTCAGGCCCCTCACCGGCGCTCCTCCTGCGCGGCGATCTGCCGCATGGCGCGCTCGATGGGCAGGCTGACCCAGCCGGCCTCGCGATCGACCCAGCGCACCTCGTCCAGTCGTGCGCGCTGCTCCGCGGCCCGCCGCTGGGCCGCGGCGCGGTCCTGGAGGAGCTCGGGGTCGAGCTCGGCCGGGGGGAGCTCCCATACCCCGGCCCCGGCGCCGACGCCGTAGAGCGCGAGCAAGAGCGCCGCGAACCCCACGAGGAACAGCCCGGCCCCCGCGTAGAACGGGCGGGAGGGAAAGCGATCGGGGGCGTGGGCGCCGCTCATTGAGCCCTCCGGCGCCAGGTCCAGCCGAGCACGGCGAGCCACGCGCCGCAGCTCCCCAGGATGCACAGGGCCCCAGAGACCCCGCGCGCCAACGCGCTCCCGCCCCCCGCGGGCAGGATCCACCAGGCGCACTCGAGCGCTCGGCCCAGGAGCACCAGCGCGCACACGGCGCCCAGGGCGCGGGGATGCTGGGTCAGGGCCCGGAACGGGAGCAGGAGCAGCGGCAGGGCCAGCCCCAACCCCACGTAGAGGGCGGCCAGCGTGCCCCAGGGGTCGGCCAGGCGCAGGCGATACCAGCCGCCGGGGCGGGGCAGGTCGCCGCTGAGCACGATCAGCCACTGGAAGTAGCCGACGTAGGCGTGGAGCGCGACCAAGGCCAGGAGCAGAGTCCCCCAATCCCGGCGCAGCGCCGGGTCGCTCTCGCCCTGGAGCAGCGCCAGTCCGACCAACGCGGCGAAGCCCGTGAGCGCGGCGCTCACGAACAGGTCCAGGCCAAAGGCCGTGGAGCCGAACTCCGGGGGGAGGCTCAGGACCCAGTCGTAGCCCGCGCCGGTCAAGCTCACCAGCAGGATGACGACCCCGGGCCCCGCCCAGGCCTCGGCCCGCGGCGAGCGTGTGAGGACCTGTCCCACGAGGACCCACAGCCCGAGGAACACCGCGGCGCGCAAGGCGACCCAGGTCGTGTCGAAGTAGCCGGTCGCCTCGGCCGCGACCCACGGGTAGGGGGCGGGACCGGCGAGCACCGCGGGCGCCGCCAGCGGGATCAAGAGCCAGGCGCTGCGCGCCGCCGGGCCAGCGGCGCGGAGCTCGCGTCCCCAGCGTCCGCCGGTCAGGGCGTGGGTCGCGCACACCAAGCTCGCGCCCACGGGGAGCCCCAGCGCGAACACCAGGGCGGCGGCGCAGCCGATCCCCACACCCGTGCCCCAGCGCCAGCCGGCGAGTGCGGCGGCGACCGCGAGCCCGCCGCTGGCGGCTCCCCCCAGCGCGACCCCGGCCCAGCAGCCGCGGGGCCCGAGGACGCGGGCGCAGCGATCCTCCGTCGCGCCGCTCACCGAGCGCGCTCCAGGCGGGCGCGCTCGACCGGGGTCAGCGCGCTCAGGGGCGCGCGCTGGCTGAGCTGCAGCGCGCGGACGTAGGCGACCACGGCCCGGGGCTCTGGGTCGCGGAGCAGGGCGCGGTAGCTCGGCATCTTCCCCCTGCCGTGGAGCACCACCTCCAGCAGCGCGGCGTCGCTGGCCGCGCGCAGGCGCGGGGTGTGGAGCGACGGGGGAGCGGGGAAGCCGTGGACCACGACCGCGCCCTGGCCGCGGCCGTCGTAGCCGTGGCACGGGCTGCAGGCGAAGCCGAACACGCGCCGCCCGAGCTCGAGCAGCTCCAGGGCCGACGGCTGGGGCGGGCGAGGCGCGCGGGGGACCGCGCCCGGAGGCGGGACGCGGCCGGCGGGGTGGCCGTCGGGGCCGCGCTCGTAGGCGTCCACGCGCGGCTGATCGCGCATGAGCCCCGGGAGCAGCCCCGGCTCGGCGTCGGCGTCGCAGCCCACGAAGGCCAGCGCCAGGAGCGCGACGGGGGCCAGGCGCTTCACGCGTCTACCTCTCGCGCCCACAGCGCCCCCAGGTCCTCGAGCCGTCCGGGAGCCAGAGGGGCGAGCTCCCCCGGCTCGACCAGGAGCAGCAGCCGGTCGTGGGTCGCGCGCTCGACGGCGGGGAGCTCGAAGTCCGGGTGGTGCAAGCGGGGCAGCCCTGCGCTGCGCAAGAACCCGAGGCAGCCCGCGAGGGCGGCGCAGAGGACGGCGCACTCGAAGGTCACCGGCAGGAAGCGGGCCCAGGAGTGCAGCGGGCGCCCTCCCACGTCCTGGGGGAAGAGCCACACCGAGGAGGCGACCTGCAGCCCCAGGTAGCCCAGCAGGGCGCCGCCAGCGGCGGCGGCGAGCATGACCCAGGGCAGCCGCGAGGGGCCCAGCTCCAGTGCCTGGGACAGGCCGCGCACGGGCCAGGGGGTGAAGCTCACCAGGGCGCGCCCCTCGGCGCGCAGCGCGCGGATCGCCTCCAAGAGACGCGCAGGCTCGCTGAAGGCGGCGAGCACCCGGCCCGAGCCCGCCGCCGCGGGTGGCGGGGGTCGCTCCCCCGCGGCAGGCTCGAGCTCCAGCGCCCCCTCCTCGCGCCCGAGCTCCTTGAGCTCGTAGATCGACACGCTGGGGAGCAGGCGCACGAACAGGAGCAGCAGCAGCCCGAACAGCCCGAGGGTCCCCGCGAACAGCGCCCAGTCCCAGGCCGTCGGCAGGTAGCCGTCCCAGCTCGCCGGGAGGAAGCCGCGGGAGAGGCTCCCGGTCACGATCACGTAGCGCTCCAGCCACATGCCGACGTTCACCGCGCAGGCCACCGCGAACAGTCGGCGCGGGCGGCGGCGCACCGCGGGGATCCACAGCGCCTGGGCCACGAGCACGTTGCAGATCAGCGTCGCCCAGTAGAGGGGCGCGATCTCGCCCCCCAGGCGATACGCGGCCTGGGTGACCTCGACCGCCTCGCCGCCCTTCCAGGCCGCGAACAGCTCGATCCCGTAGCCGTAGGCCACGAGCGTCCCCGAGGCGAGCATGAGCTTGCCCAGGGCGTCGAGGTGCCGGGCGGTGATCAGGTCCCGCAGCCCGAAGATCGCGCGGAAGGGCACGAGGATCGTGACCAGCATGGCCAGTCCGCTGTAGATGGCACCGGCTACGAAGTAGGGGGGGAACACGGTGGAGTGCCAGCCGGGCACCAGCGCGCGGGCGAAGTCCACGGCCACGATGCTGTGCACCGACACCACGAGCGGCGTGGCCAGCCCGGCCAGGAGCAGGTAGAGGGTCTGGTGCGTGCGCCAGTGCTCGCCGGTGCCGCGCCAGCCTAGCGCGCCGAGGGCAGCCAGGCGGCGGACCCAGCCGCGGCTCGCGGCGCGGTCGCGGACCGAGGCCAGGTCGGGGATCAGCCCCAGGTACCAGAACAGGAGCGACACCAGCCCGTAGGTCATGACCGCGAACGCGTCCCACACCAGGGGGCTGCCCCACTGCGGCCACAGCCCGAGCCGATTGGGGTAGGGGAGCATGTAGTAGAAGACGTTGGGGCGGCCCAGGTGCAGGAGCGGGAACAGCGCCGCGTTGAGCACGGCGAACAGGGTCATGGCTTCGGCGAAGCGATTGATCGAGTTGCGCCAGCGCTGACGGAACAGGAGCAGCACCGCCGAGATCAGGGTCCCCGCGTGGCCGATCCCGATCCACCACACGAAGTTGGTGATCGCCAGGCCCCAGGCCACGGGGACCTTGATCCCCCAGAGCCCCACACCGAAGGCGAACAGCGTCGCTACAGAGCCCAGGAGCAGGATCGTGAGCAACAGGCACACGCCCACGGCGAGCCACCACCCGGGCCGTGCGCTGGCCTGGGGCACGTCCAGGAGTCGCGCGGTCAGCGCCCCCGCCTCGTGGCGACCCTCTAGCAGCCCTCCCGACGAGCTCACGCGCCGAGCTCCGGGTGCGGGTGTCGGACCCGGGCGGTGTAGGTCGTGCGCGGGCGGGTGTTCAGCTCAGCCAAGAGCGCGTATTCCAGGGGCCCCGCCTTGCGCCGGGAGACCTCGCTGTCGGGGTCGCCCACGTCGCCGAACACGATCGCTCGACTGGGGCAGGCTTGCTCGCAGGCGGTTTGAACGACGACCTGGCGCTGCCCGCGGGCGCGAGCGGCGCGCTCCGCGACGCGGATTCGCTGCACGCAGTAGCTGCACTTCTCCATGACGCCCCGGGAGCGCACCGAGACGTCGGGGTTGTTCGCCAGGGTCGGGGTCGCGGCGGCGTAGTAGTAGAAGTTGAAGCGCCGGACCTTGTAGGGGCAGTTGTTCGAGCAGTAGCGGGTGCCGATGCAGCGGTTGTAGACCATGGCGTTGAGCCCGTCCTCGCTGTGCTGGGTCGCGCCGGTCGGGCACACCAGCTCGCAGGGGGCGTGCTCGCAGTGCATGCAAGGCACGGGCTGGTGCTCGAGCTGGACCCCCCCGTCCGGTCCCTGGCGCTGGTAGCGGTCGATCCGGATCCAGTGCAGCTCCCGGCCGGCGCGGACCTCCGCCGGGCCCACGGTGGGGATCGAGTTCTCGGTCTGGCAGGCCACGACGCACACCCCGCACCCGGTGCACGCCGTGAGGTCGACGCTCATACCCCATTGCCGCCGTGCCCTGGGGCGCGCGCCGTCGCCCAGGAGCGTCTGTGCGGGGCGGGGGTCCTCCCGCGAGGGCAGCCCGCGCCCGCGGGCCAGGGCCGCCGCCGTGGCGCTGCGCACGAGCTCGCGGCCGGCGTCGTGGTCGTGGCGCTGCGTGCGAGCCAGCTCCAGGGTGTCCGAGAGCACGCGCAGGCCCAGCCCGGGACCGCCCCAGTCTGCGCTGTCACGGCGCAGCGGCTGGACGTCCCGCGTCTCCGCGGCGGGCAATGTGGGCGGGCCGGAGTGGGCGAGGCTGACACCGACGACGCCCGGCGGGTGCCCGGGCTGGATCAGCGCCGGGAGCTCGACTCGGGCGCCCCCGCGGGACACTTCGAGCAGGCGTCCGTCCTCGATCCCGCGGTCCGCGGCGTCCTCGGGCGCCAGGAGCGCCGCGCTGCCCCAGGTGAGCTTCGTGATCGGGTCGGGGAGCTCTTGCAGGAGCCGCGAGCGGCCAAAGCGCCCGTCGTGCAGCCGGCGATCGAGCTGGACGTGGAGCTCGAGCCCCGCGGCCTGGGTGAGCTCCGCGGGCAGCCCGCCCAGGACGCGGGCGAGGTCGGGGGTGACGTCCTGGTGCACGCCTGCGCTGCCCGCGACCACGCCGCGCTCCAGCGCCTCGTGCCAGGCGCGCTCGTCCGCCAACCGCTCACGCCAGGTCCCGCGCACGAGCTCGAGGTCGGGGCGCGGCGGCGCGTCGTCCAGCAGGCGCAGGATCTGCAGCGCGCTGCGTCGCGCGAGACCCGGCGCGAGCGTCGGCTGCTGCAGGCCGGCGGTGCCCTCGAACCCGCGGGCGTCCCCCCAGCCCTCGAGCCCGTGGAGCAGCGGCAGGTGCCAGTCGCAGCGGCGCGCGGTGGTGTCGCGGTAGAGCCCAGCGTGCAGCGTGAGCGGGACGCGCTCCAGGAGCTCGGCCAGCCCTTCGCCTGGGGGGAGGGCCTGGAGCGGGTCGCAGCCCAGGACGAGCAGCGTCCCGACCCGGCCCGCCTCGACGTCGGCGCGGAGCTGCGCCAGGGAGCGGCACGCGGCGTCAGCCTCGGGGCTCGCGGCCACCGGGTCGATCCACTCCTGGGTGTGCCCGATGTTGTTCAGGCGCGCGTTGAGCGCGTGGACCAGGGCCTGGAGCGCGGGGGGGGCGTGAGCGCCGGCCACGATGAGGCTCGCCCCGGGGTGCGCGGCGAGGTCCCGGGCAGCCAGCTCCAGGAAGCGGCGCGCCCCCGGCTCGAGGGGCAGCGCTCGCTCCGGCAGTCCGGGGAGGCCCACGCCGCGGGCGAGGGCCCAGGCCGCGGCCCAGAGCTGGCTGGGGCGCAGGGCCAGGCGGTGCTCGGCGTGGGCGCCGGTGAGGGTCCAGCTGGACTCGACCGCGTAGAGCCGGGCGGGCGGTCCGCCGGCGAAGGGCGCGCGGCGCGCGCGCGCGAGGTCGCCGGCGTAGCGCACGCTGCCCGGGCCTCCGAGGAGCGGGTCAGCGTCGAGGGTCAACACGACCCGGGCGCGATCGAGGCGCAGCACCGGATCCAGCGCGCGGCCAAAGGCCAGGCGGGCGCCAGCGAGGGCGGCCTCGCGTCCGCTGGGGTCGTAGACGTGCCACCCCAGGCCGAGGCCCTCGCCCAACCGCGCGAGCTCCCGGCGCAGGCTCGGGCTCGTGGTGGGCTCGCTGAGCACGCGCACCTCCCCAGGCCTCGCGCCGCCGGCCTCGGCCAGGGCCTGGGCGCACGCAGTCCAGCTCGCGCGGGCACCCTGGGCGAACACCGCGTGGGAGCGGGCGGGGTCGTAGAGCGCCTCTACCTGAGCCTGAGCCTGGCTGCTCGTGGCGCCGAGGCTGGCAGGGTGCTCCGGGTTCCCCTCGACCTTGGTCGGGCGGCCGAGGTGGGTCTCGATCACGAGCCCGTGCCCCCAGCCCGCGAGCTCGAGGGTCGTCGCGTAGAACGTGGGACGCCCCGGGGTCACGGCCTCCGGCTCCACCACGTAGGGCAACGCCTCCGGGGGCTCTCCCCCAGGACAGCCGCTGAGGCTCCCCGCTGCCAGGGTCGCCCCCAGGGACTTGAGGAAGCTGCGCCGCGAGAGCGGGGGCTCGCGCACGTCCTCTCGCCCGACGCCGGTGCCGAGGGTGGGCAAGCGGCGACCGCGGCTCATCGGTGGCACACCGAACAGTCGCTGAGCCGAGCGGCGCGCGGCTGCTGGCGGTGGCAGTCCAGGCACCACCCCATGTCGAGGGGCGCCACCTGGGTGATCCGGGGCATGCGCTCGACCGCTCCGTGGCACTCCGAGCACTCCAGGCCCGCGCGCACGTGGACCGAGTGGTCGAAGAACACGTGGTCGGGGAGGACGTGGACGCGTCTCCACGCGATCGGGGTGCCCGCGCGCCAGCTCTCCCGGACGGGCGCCAGCGCCGCAGCGTCGGTGTAGAGCTCGTGGTGGCAATGCATGCAGGTCTCCGTGCTCGGGTATCCGGCCGAAGGAGCGCGCTCCACGTGCGGGTGGCAGTATCGGCACTCGAGTCCGAGGCTGCCGACGTGGTGGGCGTGGCTGAAGGGAACGGGTTGTTGCACGACCCTCCCGAGGCCTGGGGTGCGGGCGTAGGCGGAGAGCCCGAGCGCGAGCGCGCCCACCCCCACTCCGGCCACGGCCAACCTCAGTCGGCGATCCGCTCCCGGCGTGAAGAGTTGCATGCTCGGTCCCCCCGGAGACGCCTCCGCCCGCAAAATCGCCGCCAGGGCAGGGCTGTGGGCCTTATCGCAGGCGGTCGGTCACGGCTGTCTCCCTGGGTCGACAGACCTGTCGCGCGCCAGGGGCGAACGTGGCGCCACGGGACGCCGAGGAGCGTGGCGTCCTGCCCCAGGGACGCGCGATCGAGGCTTGGTCGGCGGACGCCCCTGACGCTCCCTACAGCGCCCCTCGGGCACACCCTCCAAGCGGCTCGCGCCGTGCGGTAGCCTGACGCCATGCTGCGGATCGGCTTCGACGACGCGATCTCTGAGACCCACGCCCTCGAGGGGCGCACCCTCTACCTGTGCTACGTGGAGGGGGGCTGGCGCCTGAGCGATCAGGCCCTGCAGCCCGTCGCCAGCTTCGTCCCCAGCGGCGAGCGCGCTACCCTGATCCCCCTCGAGCGCAGTTGCCGGGTCTACCTCAACCGCCAGGCGCTCACCGCGGGGGTCTCCTACGACCTGTTCGCCGGGGACCGGCTCGAGGTCCAGGGGGTGCAGCTCCGGATCGGCGGCGACGGGCCGCGCCGCACGTCCCGGGCCTGGCTTCACGGGCTGGCGCTGTTCGGGCTGTTCGGCGGGGTGGCCTGGGCGCTGTTCGCCTACCGCGCCGCGCTGGCGCCGCCGCCCGAGCCCCCGCCGGCGGCGCCCAGCGCGCCGGCGCCTACGGTCGCTCCGCAGGAGGACCCCGGCGCGCGCCTCGAGCGCGAGCGCACCCTGGCTCGGCGAGCGATCGAGGAGGCGGTCGGCCTGGAGCGCGTGCAGGCCTTCGCCCGCGCGGCGCAGGTGCTCCAGCAGGCGGCGGAGCGCGTGGAAGACCCGCAGCTCCAGAGCGAGCTCTCCCGACGCCGGAGCGAGCTCCTGGCCCGCGCCACCGCGGCCCCGGTCGACTCTCGCACGCCGGCGGGCCCGCTGGCGGAGCCGCCCGCCGAGCCCGCGGCGGCCGTGGAGGACGCGACCCCGCTCGAGGTCGAGGCGCCGGACCCCGCGCCGCCGCCGCGGGTCGTGCGCAAGGTCGAGGCGGATCCGTTCCTGCTCGAGGTCGACGCGGCGATCGAGGCCGGCGCGCGCCACCTCACCACCGAGCCCTACGGCCCCACGCGCCCGGGCGAGGCCGCGCTCGTCGCCTTCGCGCTCCTGCGCAGCGGGGTCCCGCCCACGGACCCCACCGTGGTCGCCATGCTCGCGCACCTGGACGGGGTCATGGACACGACCTACGACCTCGCGGTCGCGATCATGGCCCTCGAGGCGCGCTCGATCGTGCGGGTGCGCCTGGCGCCCTTGCCGGGGGCGACGACGGTCGCGCGCTTCCAACGCCAGACGCCGGGGCAGGCCGACCGCGACCGGATCGCTGGCTGGGCGCAGCAGCTGATCGCGGGGCAGGGGCCCCACGGCGACTGGGGCTACCCTTGCCCGCCCCTCGCGGGGACCGGGACCGGGGAGGCGCCCCGGCGCAGCCCCCCGAGCACCGACGACTCCAACACCCAGTTCGCCGTGCTCGCGCTGCACGCCGCCGCGCGGGCCGGAGTCGCGATCCCCGACGCGGTGTGGCGCCGCGTGCTGACCCACTACCTGGAGACGGCGACGGCGCCCACGCCGGTCGCCGAGGCCGCGACCTGCGAGCTCGACCTCTACGCCCCAGGGTTCCTGCGCGAGGCGGCTCCCGGCGAGGCGCAGGGCCGCGGCTGGCCCTACAAGGCCTCGGTGGAGCGCGCCAAGCCGACCCTCTCCATGACCGCGGCCGGGCTGAGCTCGCTGGTGATCGCGGCCGACGCCCTGGTCGAGGCCGGCGCCCTGACCCCCGAAGAGCAGGCCGCCGCCGGCGCGCTGGCCCTGGCCGCCGCGCGCTTCCTCGCGGACCGCTTCCCGCGCCGAGGCGTGCCCCGGGAGAGCTGGCAGTTCTATTGGCTCTACGGCCTGGAGAAGGCCATGGAGGTCAGCGGGATCGAGCGCCTGGCGGAGCGGGACTGGTACCGCGCCGCGGCGGGCTACGTCCTGAAAATGCAGCGCCAGGACGGCTCCTGGGGGCCCGAGATCCAGAGCAGCCTGGCGCTGCTCGTGCTCAACCGGGCGACCCTCCGCCTGCACGAGGGCACCCGGGTGCGCGGGGGCGGGGCCGCCCCCGCGGCCCCGCCGCTGCGGGTCGAGGTCGGGGGCGACGAGGTCGACCTCCCGGCGCGGCTCGCGGCCCTGTCGACCCTGGAGCGCCCGCGGAAGGAGCACACGACCCTGCGCGCCGCGCTGAGGAAGCTGCCCGAGGCGGAGCGCCCGCGGCTCGTCGCGGCCCTGGCAGCGCTCCTCGCCTGTGAGGAGGCCTCGACGCGGCGCTTCGCCGAGCGCGAGCTCGAGGCGATCACCGGGGAAGAGCTCGACGTCGAGGGCTACCGCACGTGGGGCCGGCTCTACGGCGCCCTCGCCGGCGCCCAGGCCCTGGACGAGGCGACCGCAGCCGCGGCGCGCGAAGCCTTGGCCCGCGACGGCGGCGGGCCCTTGATCCGCGCCGCGACGACCGCGGCCACCCGCTGCCAGGCCCTCGCGTTGATTCCGGACCTGGTCGACGCGCTGTGGCGGGTCGAGGGGGAGGACCACGCCGCGGTGTGCGCGGCCCTGCGCGCGCTGGGTGGGGCGGACCCCGCCAGCGGGATCGCCGCGACGGCCGAGCAGTCGGCGGCCTGGCGCGGCTGGCTGCGCGACGAGCGACCCGCCCTCGATCGCCGGGTGTGGGTCCACACCTTCGTGACCGCCGCCCCCGGGGCCGTGGAGGCCCGCGGGCGGCTGGCGGCCCTCGACCCGGAGCAGGTCGTGCCGGAGCTGCTGCGGGCCTACGCCGGCGCGCCGGACGCGACCTGGGTCCCGCCGCTGCTGCTGGAGCTCACCGGGCTCGAGGCGGAGCCCACCCCGGCGGGCTGGTCCGCGGCCTGGGAGGCGCGCCCGCGGTAGGCCCCCCGCCGGGTCGGGTTGACACTTTACGCCGCCTTCGCAGGCAGCCATGGGAGTTGAAGCGCTCCGCGAGCTGGCCCTCGCTTTGCACTCCGTGGACCGAGGGAAGGAGCGACGCGAGCGTCCCGTGAACTCAGCCCCCCTGCGAGTGACCCTGGAAGGCCACCCCCGCGCGCACCCCTTGCAGGGGGCGAGCCTGTTCTTGGGGACCGATCCGCGAGGGCGCTGGGTGCTGGGGCGCGAGGTGGCGCACCCCGCAGCGACCTTGATCCCGGGAGACGGCCGCCCGGTCCTCGTGCCCCTGGGCGGCGACGTGTTCCTCGATCGTCGTCGGCTGCGGGCGGGCAACGCGGTCCGCTTGCGGGGTGGCGAGCGGGTGCGGATCGGACGCGCGGTGGCCCACGTGCGCCGCAGCGACGGGCGAGACCCGCGCCGCTGGGGGGGCCTCGCGGTCGGGCTCCTGGCCCTCGGGGTCTGCGCCGCGGTCGGTGGTGTGCTGGGCTTCAGGGACGGCTCGCCTGGCGCCGGCGACGAGGCCCCTGCGCTCGACGCGCCCGTCGAGCCAAGCCCGACCGCGGGCGCGACGCTGCCTGTCGAGCCCGCTCCCGAGCCCGTCCGACGCGACCCGGTTCAGGCGGCGCTGGCCGAGGCGGAGGGGTTGGCGCGGATCGGCGCAGCGGACGAGGCGCGACGCGTGCTCCTCGCGGCCCTCGGCGAGCAGCGCGAGAGCGACGCGCGAGCCCCGATCCTCCAGGCCCTGGCGAGGCTCGGGGCGCGAGCGTCCTCGGCTGTGGGCCCCGAGCCGCAGGGGCCCCTCGACCGGGCCAGGGAAGAGGCGTCGGTCCCCTTCGCCCCCGCGCCGGAGGCGGCGCAGGTCCCGGTCCCGGCGCCGCCGGGGGAGGTCGCCTCCGAGCCGGAGCCGCTGCCCGAGCCCGAGCCGGAGCCGCTGCCCGAGCCCGAGCCCGAGCCGCCGGCCGAGCCCGAGGCGCTGGGCGCGCGGGCGCCGCTCCCGGAGCCGCCGCCGCCGCCCGATCCGCTCCAGGGCCAGGTCGAGCGCGCGATCCAGCAAGGCACCGCCGTGCTCCTCGCCGCCGAGGTCCCGACCCGCGCGGGCGCCGCGGCCCTCGAGGCCTTCGCCTTGCTGCGCAGCGGGACGCACCCTCAGCACCCGGCGGTGACCCAACGCTTCGCCCTGTTCGAAGCCCAGGACGTAGGGAAGACCTACGACCTGGCGCTGGGGATCATGGCCTACGAGGCGGCGTCCCTCGAGCGCCTCGCGCCGGCGGGGGGCAGCGGCTCCCGTCCGCGCTACGCCCGCAAGCAGCTCGGCGGTCAGGCCCGGCGCGGGATCCAGGCCCTGGCCCAGCGCCTGCTCGCGGGGCAGGGCGAGCATGGCTGGGGCTACGACTGCCCGCACCCGGGCAGCCGCAGCAGGGCCCCGAGCTACCAGCGCTGCGACAACAGCAACACCCAGTTCGCGGTCCTTGGGCTGCACGCGGCGCAGCGCTGCGGGGTCGAGGTCCCGCGTCAGGCCTGGGAGCGGGTGCTGCGCCACTTCGTGGAGGACGCGGTCCCGCCGAGCGCCGGGGAGCCCCTCGCCCTGAGCTGGACCGACGAGCGGCCGCCGTTCCTCGCGCCGCCGGAGGACGCCGAGGCTACGCGCTCTCGCAGAGGCCCGGGGAGCGAGACGAGCGAGCGGCGCGGCTGGGGCTACGGCGGGCGGCAGGGCGAGCGCTTGTCCATGACCTGCGCCGGGCTGAGCAGCCTGGCGATCGCCGCCCACGCCCTCGAAGAGCGCGGCGCCCTGGGCGAGCGCGACGCCGAGGAGGCTCGCCGGCTGGTGCTGGCCGGCCTGCGCCAGGTCCCGCGCCGCTTGAGCGAGGACGGCCTGCTCTCCCAGGGCTGGGGCTACTACACGGTCTACAGCCTGGAGAAGGCCATGGACGTGTGCGGGGTGCAGGCGCTGAACGCCGTGGACTGGTGGCGGGTCGCCGCGTCGGGCCTCGTCGCGCGCCAGAAACCGGCCGGTGGCTGGGGCCAGGGTACGGACACCGCCTTCGCGCTGCTCGTGCTCAACCGGGCGACCTTGGGGCTGGGCGAGGAGACCCGAGTGCGCGGCGGGGGCGGCGGCGGCGTCGCGGTCGATCCGCTCCTGGTCCGGGTTGGACGAAAGCGCGTCTACCTCCCGGGGGTCCTCGCGACCCTGGTCCGCGAGCCGTCGGGCAAGCTGCGGCGCCAGGCGCAGCGCGCCCTGCAGGAGGTGACCCCCGCCAGCCGTCCCCATCTGGTGGGGGACCTGACCCCGCTCCTGGACTCGAGCTCGCGCACCACCCGGACCTGGGCCGCGCGGGTGCTGCGGGAGATCACCGAGGAGCGCCTCGACGCCGAGGGCTACGCGACCTGGGCCCAGCGCTTCCAGCTCCTGGACCGGGTGCAGGCGCCGATCGCCCCGGAGACCCTGGCCACGATCCGCTCGACCTTGCGCGAGGCACCCGACGGCCCGTTGCTGCGCGCGGCGGCGGTGGCCTGCGTGCGCGGGCAAGCCGAGCAGGCCCTGGGTGCCTTGGTCGACGCCCTGGGCAGGGTCGAGGACGCGGGCACCCAGCGCGAGCTCTGCGCCGCGCTGCGCCTGCTCACGGGGGAGGACCCGGCAGAGGACGCGGCGGACGCCGCGGCGGCCTGGCGGGCCTGGCTCGGCGAGCGCGGGGAGTGAAGGTGTCGGCCACGCCGACGCTCCCGTGTCGGGGGAGCCGACGGCCGCCGCTCCCCGCGACGCCTCGCCTCGAGTTGTGGCGCTCCGTGCTCCGGACTCCGGCGTGCTCTAGCTCCAGCGGAGGAGCTCACGTGAGGAAGTCCCAGCCCTGGTCCCTGTGCCGCAAGCCCCCCGAAGAGCGCGTGCAGCTCGACGCGCGCCCCCTGCACCTGGGGGTGCGGGAGGGCGAGCTGGCGGTGGGGGACGCGGAGGCCCGGGCGGTCACCCTCTGGCCTCTGACCCGGGGCGGCGCGACCCTCGAGGTCCGCGAGCCGAGCCCTCGGGTCTACCTCAACCACCGGCGGCTGACGGCCGGAGCCAGACGCAGGCTGCGGGCGGGGGACGTGCTCCAGGTGGGGCCGCACCCCCTGGTGGTCGTGGTCCCCGGCGGGCGGGTCTCGACCTTCGCCCGGCAGGAGGCCCAGCTCCTGGGGTTGGCGGCCGTGGCGCTCCTCGCGGCCCTGGTGTTCGCGGCGCAGCTCCTGCTCGCGCCCCTCGGACCCGAGGCCACGATCGCCCAGGGCACCTTCGCCGACGTGCGCAGCGAGCCGCGGGCGCGCCTGGCCCTGGACGAGGCCGCTCGCCTGGCTCGGGTCGGCGCCTTGGACCAAGCCCTGCGCGTGATCGAGCTCGCGGAGGAGCAGCTCCCCCGTGAAGAGGACCAGGCGCTCCTGGCCCAGGAGCGGGGCGCGCTGCTCGAGCGCCAGCGAGCAGCGCAGACGCTCCCGGCCAGCTTTCGCCCCGCGCTCCAGCGCCCCGAGCCGCAGGCCGCGCTGCACGAGCTGCGCGCGCGGGTCCGCGTCGAGGTCCTGGATCCCGGCGACGCCGCGCCGCCGAGCGAGCTGCCCACCGAGGTCTTGCTCGCCCGCTTCGAGCGCGGCGACCGCGGCTCGAGCGCGGCGCGGGCCGAGCTCCTGCGGCGAGGGCCGGCGGCCGCCCTCGCCGCCCGCGCGGCCCTGGCGCGCCGTCCCCAGGCGACCTGGCTCCAGGCCCTCGTGGACGAGATCGAGGCCGCGCCGCGCTGAGCCCGGTAGTCAGCTTCCGCCTTCAACGCCGCGGCAGGAAGCGCGGCAGCGGATGGACGGGTCGGGAACCTGCACCCCGTTGAAGCGACACTCGATCTCTGGTGGTCGAGGAACCAGCGAGCGTGGCCATGACCTCCGCTGAGCGCGCTGCCGGCGGCGCGGAGCCCGGCCAGGTGGACCCCGCCCGCGGCACGGCGGCCCGCTACTGGAACACGCCGGCGAACCGGGCCTGCTTCCTGGGAGTCCGCCCGGCCATGACGCTCGAGCGCTAGGTGGCGACGATGTTCACCAAGCGGCCGGGGACGTAGATCTCCTTGCGGATCGTCTTGCCGGCGATCCGCTCGGCGACCGCGGGGTCGGCCTTGGCGAGGGCGAGGGCCTCGGCCTGGGTGGCCTCGGCGGGGACCAGGATCCGCGCCGCGATCTTGCCCTTGACCTGCACCGCGATCTCGACCTCGGCGACCTTGAGCTTCTCCTCGTCGTAGGAGGGCCAGGTGGCCGACGAGAGGTCGCCGGACTTGCCGAGGCGCTGCCAGAGCTCCTCGCCCAGGTGCGGGGCGAAGGGGCTCAAGATCAGCACGAAGGTCTCGATCCAGCTCCGGGGGAGCACCTCGGCCTTCGAGGCCTCGTTGGCGAAGATCATCATTTGGCTGATCGCGGTGTTGAACTTGAGCGAGTCCACGCCCTCGGTCACGCGCTTGATCGCCTCGTGCAAGGTCCGCTCGAGGTCGGGGTCGCCCTCCACGTGGTCCACGAGCTTGGAGGAGAGCTGGCCGCTGCGCTCGTCGATCACGAGCCGCCACACGCGCTCGAGGAAGCGCCGCGTGCCGGCCACGCCGCTGGTCTCCCAGGTCGCGCCGTCCTCGAGGGGGCCCATGAAGAGCTCGTAGAGCCGGAGCGCGTCGGCGCCGTGGCTGGCGCAGAGGTCGTCGGGGTTCGCGACGTTGCACTTCGACTTGGACATCTTCTCGTGCTTGGTCACGACCGGGGTGTCCGTGCCCTTGACGAAGAAGGCGCCCTCGCGCTCCTCGACCTGCTCGGGGTAGTAGTACTTGCCCCGCTCGTCCTGGTAGCTGACCGCGTGGATCATGCCCTGGTTGAACAAGCGCTGGAACGGCTCGCGGGTCGACACGAGCCCGCGGTCGTGGAGCACCTTGTGCCAGAACCGGGCGTAGAGGAGGTGCAAGGTCGCGTGCTCGGCGCCGCCGACGTAGAGGTCGACGGGCTTCCAGTACTGCTCCTCCTCGCGGTCCCAGGCCTGGGTCGCGTCGGTGGGGGAGATGAACCGGAGGTAGTACCAGCACGACCCCGCCCACTGGGGCATGGTGTTGGTCTCCCGCCGCGCGGGCTTGCCGGTGACCGGGTCCTGGGTCTGGACCCAGTCCACGGCCCGGGCCAAGGGCGGGCTGCCGTCGTCGGCGGGGCGATACTCGTCGAGCTCGGGGAGCACCACCGGCAACGCGCTCTCGGGGAGCGGGGTCACGTCGCCGTCCTCGGTGATCACGAGGGGGAAGGGCTCGCCCCAGTAGCGCTGGCGCGAGAACAACCAGTCGCGGAGCCGATACTGGATCGTGCCCCGGCCGTTCCCGTCCTGCTCGAGGCGCGCGATCACCGCGCGCTTGGCCGCGGCGATGTCCATGCCGTCGAGGAAGTCCGAGTTCACGTGGGGGCCGTCGCCGGTGTAGGCGGCCTGGCTCACGTCGCCGCCCTGCACGACCTCCTTGATCGGGAGCCCGAAGGTCGTAGCGAAGGCGTAGTCGCGCTCGTCGTGGGCGGGACAGGCGAACACGGCGCCGGTGCCGTAGCTCGCGAGCACGTAGTCCGCGACCCAGATCGGGACCTCCTCGCCCGTGAGCGGGTTGATCGCCTTGGCGCCGGTGTCGGCCCCGGTCTTGGGGGCGTCCTTGGCCTCGGTGGTCCGGTCGCGGTCCGAGCGCTTGCTCGCCGCGTCCTGGTAGGCCTCGACCGCGGCGCGCTGGGCCGGGGTCGTGATCTGGGCCACGAGGGGGTGCTCCGGGGCGAGGACCACGTAGGTGCAGCCGAAGAGGGTGTCGGGGCGGGTGGTGAACACCTCGACCGCGGCGTCGTGGCCCGCGACCTGGAACTGGACCTCGGCGCCCTCGCTGCGCCCGATCCAGTTGCGCTGCATCTCCTTGATCCCCTCGGGCCAGTCGAGGCCCTCGAGGTCGTGGAGCAAGGGCTCCGCGTAGTCGGTGATCTTGAGCATCCACTGCTCGAGCTCGCGCTTCTCGACGGGGTCGCCGGTCTCGACGTAGACCCCGTCCTTGACCTCCTCGTTGGCGAGCACGGTCCCTTGCGCGGGGCACCAGTTGACGGGGACGACCTTGCGGTAGGCGAGGCCCGCGTCCATGAGCTGGAGGAAGATCCACTGGGTCCAGCGGTAATAGTCGGGGTCCGACGTCGCGAGCTCGCGGGACCAGTCGTAGCTGAGGCCGAGCTGGCGGAGCTGGGCCTTGAAGGTCTTCACGTTGCGGGCGGTGATCTCGCGAGGGTGCTTGCCCTCCTTGACCGCCTGGCGCTCGGCGGGGAGCCCGAAGCTGTCCCAGCCCATGACCCGGAGCACGTTGAAGCCCATCATCCGCCGCGCGCGGGCCACGATATCGGTGGCCACGTAGCCCTTGGGGTGCCCCACGTGGAGCCCGGCCCCCGAGGGGTAGGGGAACATGTCCAGCACGTAGTACTTCGGGCGAGTGCGGTCGGTGGGGGTGGCGAAGGAGTCGTGCTCCTCCCAGTAGGTCTGCCACTTGGCCTCGACGGCGCGGTGGTCGTAGCGGTGGTCTTCGCGTTCGCTCATGGAGGTCTCTGTGCTTCGTCGTGTCCCCGTCGACCGCAGAGCGCGCGCCGGGGTGTCAGGCGTTTAGCGTTCTTGGATCCAGATCACCCGGGCGACGGGCAGCGCCGTGAGCTTGCCTTGCTCGTCGCGGAGCTGGATCCACTCGTCCCCCAGCTCCGCGACCAGCTCACCCAGGAAGCGGACCTGGGTTCCGTCCACGCTCATCACGACCATGACCTGGGACCCGGGGCCCAAGGTCTTGGGCTGGCGTGGCGCGGCCTGTTGCGGAGCGCCGGGCCGCTCCTGGCCGGCCATGGCCTGGAAGCCGCCGGGGCCCAGCAGGTAGCGCTTCGAGGGGGTGGGGATCCGTACGCCGGGGTCGTTGTCGACGTCCTTGAAGTCGACGGTCACCGGGATGTGGTCCGAGTAGGTGAGCCGCCAGGCCTCCTTGTCGGCCGCGGCGTCCTCGCCGTGCACGCGGTGGGTCTCGGGGAGGACCTCCTCCATGAGCCCGGGGGCGAGGGCGAAGTGGTCGATCGGCTCGGGGAAGTGCACGATCGTGGGCGCGAGGGTCGGGGGCTGGAGGTAGGTGAACTGCTCCCCCAGGACCTCGTTCGCCGGGGCGCCGTAGGTGTGGTTGAAGTCGCCGAGGATCAGCATGTCCTGGTCGACGTCGCCGCCGAGGAAGCGGGTCAGGAGCGCCTTGAGCGCGCCGACCTCGCGCACGCGCTTCTCGATATCCCGGGGCTTGTTGCTGGCCTTGAGGTGCACGGCGATCGCGCGGAAGTCGAGGCCGCCTTGCTTGGAGCGGAACGCCGCCAGGACCGGGACGCGGTGGAAGATCGAGATCCCGTCGACCTCGCTCGGGAGCTGGAACAGCTCCTCCGCGTGCAGGAGCTCGACCCGCGCGCTGTTCCACACGAAGCCCACGCCGATCTGGGCGCCCTCGCCCAGCCCGCCGGTGCTCCCGATCACGAACTGGTAGTCCGCGCCCAGGGCCTGGGTCAGGGCGATCAGCGGCTCCTTGCCGTTGACCTCTTGCACCGCGAGCACGTCGATCCCGAGGTCCTTGATCCGCTGCGCGATCATGCGGATCGCTTCCGGAGTCCGGCGCGGGGTGCGGCGACCGAAGTGCTCCAGGTTCCAGGTGCCCAGGCGCAGGCGGGGCTCCGTGGGGGTCGCCTGGGGCGAGGCGTCCTGAGCGAACCCGAGGCCGACGGCCAACCCCAACCACAGAAGCAGCGTGCGCATGGCGTTCTCCTCGCGAGCCGCCGGTTATAGCGCGGATCCCGCGCAGGCGCGTAGGGGGGTCGAGGAAAGCCCGCCCCGGTGTCATGGCCCGGTCACCGCGCGGAAGCAGGGTTGCCGCACGGTGCCGTCCGCGCGTACAATCCCCAGCCGTGCGTGGTGTTCCACTCCCTGGGGGGTTTCGTGCGCCGTCTTTCGACCCTGCTCCTGATCCCGGTCTTCCTCTGCGGCTGCCCCAAGCCGAAGGAGGCCCGTCCCGTCGCCAAGATCTCCGCCGACGACCCGCAGGTCGTCGCCGACGCGATCCGCAAGGAACTCTCGTCCCACGAGTACGACCGGCGCCTGATCCGGGAGGGCCCGGGCCTGGCCGACTACGACCAGTATCAGGACGTGGGCCCCGAGATCCTGTGGGAGGTCGTCGGCCCCTACGCGAACCTCATGGAGGACATGGGCAAGTCGGGACAAACCGACAGCGCCGAGATCATGTGCAAGGGGATCCTGTTCGCGCTCCGCGGCTACCTCGACTTCCCCGAGAAGGGCGAGAGCGTGGGCTACTACGGCGACCCGGCCTTCGCCTACGCCTGCGACGTGATCGTGATGTACCGCAACGCCGTCCCCGACTGCCCCCCGGGCGTGTTCTCCGACGAGTGGTGGGTCGACTACGAGGCGACCGAGTCCATGAAGCAGGAGATCCTCAAGTTCAACAGCCGGATCAACTCGATCC
>JAWKSZ010000065.1:0-48792 GCA_041402045.1 Planctomycetota bacterium
CCCCGCGGGCGACCACGTCCAGGGTCAGGGTCTCGCCCCGCGCGATCCGGATCGAGGGCGCGCTGGGCTCGGGGGTCCCGCCGTTCGGCGGGTGGGCGACCGTGAACGCGCCCTGGCCCCAGCTCGCCTCCAGGGCGAGGAAGGTGTCCTGGGGCCACTTGGCCGTGTCCGAGAGCAGCAGGTTGCGCTGGGCCCACACCCCGGCGGTGTGCGGGAACTTGCCCACGAGCGCGAGCCCGGCCGCGAGCACCGCCACCCCGAGCAGCGCCCGCTTGAGCATGGGGCCCGTGGGCACCGGCTTGCCGAAGGCGACCCCCGGCGCGAGCTCGCCGGCGTCGCGCACGACCTGCTCCGCGAGCTCGCGGCTGGTGTGCTCGCCGGGGACCCAGCCCGGGTCCGCGAACTGGACCGCGCTCAGCAGCCGCCACTGCAGGCTGGGGGTCACGCCCTCGACGAGCTTCGCCAGCTCGACGTCGCCCAGCGGCACCCGCAGCGGGCGCAGGAGCCGCGACCAGAGCACGATCGCCAGCGCGGTCAGGATCAGGAGCAGCGCGACCGCCCGCGCCTCCCAGCTCAGGCGCAGGGTGCGGTCGAGGGCGAAGTCCACGAGCAGGATCGCCACGCCCACGAGCACGGTGCGCGCCAGGCCGCGCACGAGGAGCGCGGTCCGCAGCTTGCGCCGCAGCTGGTCGAGGCCGGCGCGGATCGCGCTGGGCAGGCTCATATCATGCGGCTCCGCTTGCGGATCACCCACTCGATCCCGAGCAGGATCGCGAGCACCCAGATCGTGATCCCCCGGTCCCAGAGCGCGATCGGCGCGCCGGCCACGACCACCGTCTCGGCCACGCTCGGGATCCGCGCCGCCAGGCCGTCGACCTCGCCGGGCTCGACGTAGGCGCCCCCGCCGGTCTTGGACACCTCGACCAGCAGCTCGCGGTCGAGGCGCGGGTCCGCGAACTCTCGGTCGGGGAAGCGCACCATGACCGCCACCCGCTCGTCGGGGTCGCCGGGGTCCGCGTCAGGGGCGCGGGCGGTGAACACGACCTCGCCCTGCTGCTGCGGGAGGTAGGTCGCCTCGTACCACCCCGGCTGCTGGCCCTGAGCGCGCTTCAAGACCACCGCTTCGCGCTCGCCCTCGACCGTGACCTCGGCGCTGACCTGGTCCTGGCTCAGGGGCTGGAAGGCGCGGTCGTAGACCCGGGCTCGGAGCAGGATCGGGTCGCCCAGGGCGTAGTCCTCGCGGTCGAGCAAGAGCTCGAGGCGCTTGCGCCCGCCGCCCAGTCGCCCCTGGATCAGGAAGCGCAGGACGCCGACCCAGAACCGGTCGTAGACCTTGCGCGCCACCGAGCGCCAGCGCCAGGTCTCCCCCGCGCCCAGGTAGAGCACCGGGCCGCCGTCGAAGAAGTGCGCCACGAGCACCGGGCGCCCGCCCTGGGGCCCGGCGCCGCTCGGGTCCTGGTGCCGCACGAGCACGGTGGCGCCGCTCTTGGCCCGCTCCAGCGGGTAGGAGTAGAAGAAGCCCGGGAGCTGCTCCCACATTTGCCGGCAGCGCTCGGGGTTCGCGTCCAGGCGAGAGGCGGGGTGGTCCCAGCCGTCGGCGGTGGCCTTGAGCGGGAAGCGCTCGGTCGCCGGCAGGGGTCCGGGGTCCGCCTGCCCGATCACCGGAAGCAGGTCGCGCAGCGGCTGCATTTCGGCCAGGCGCCAGAGGTCGCCGGCGTACTTCGGCCCCGGGATCAGGAGCAGCCCGCCCTGGTGCTCGGCGACGAAGGTCTTGAGCGCCTGGACCGCGGCGGCGTCGAAGTCCCGCGGGTTCGGGTCGATCAGGATCACCGCGTCGAAGGGCTCGAGCTGGGCGAAGTTGCGCGGCAGCTCCTGGAGCTGCTCGTTGCCGTCCTGGGGGAAGCGCGGGTCCGCGCTCTGGAGCCAGCAGGAGACGACCGCGGTCTTCTCGCGGATCAGCCGCGTGCGCAGGAAGTGGTACTCGAAGCTCGGGCTCCCGGCGATCAAGAGCACCTTGAGCCCCTCGTCGGTGACCTTGACCACCTGACTGCGGGCGTTGTCCTTCTGCACCAGCTCCTCGTCCCGGGGCGGGATCCGCAGCTGGAAGGTGTAGGTCCCGATCGCGTCCGGGGTGTGGCGGAAGGTCACGCGCTGGCTCGAGCCGTCGGCGCCGAGGGTCACGCTCTGGGTCTCGAGCACCTCCGCCGCGCCGCCCTCGGGCTTGCGGGTCAGCTCGACCTCGACCGTCTGGCCCTCGTAGCCCTGCCCGCGGACCTCCCCCTCGATCAGCATGGGGTCGTTGAGCACGACGGTCTCCTCGCAGGCGAGCTTGGTCACCTCGAGGTTCTTGGGCGGGGTCGGGTCGCCGATCCCGATCGCGAACAGCCGGGTGCTGCGCGCCTCGAGCAGGGCCTCCAGCCCCGCGCGGCCCTCGCCCTTGTTCAGCCGGCCGTCGGTGATCGCGACCACCGCCGCGACCCGCGCCGCGCCGACCTCCTCCAGCGCCTTGCGCAGGGCGTTGACCAGGTCGGTGGCCGAGCCCGTGGGCTCGAGGGCCTGGGGCAAGCGCTCCGGCGGGCTCTCCTCCAGCGCCGCGGCGCTCGGGAGCTGGACCGGGCGCTGGTCGAAGGCGTAGAGCACGAGCTCGTTCTGCTCGCGCAGCTCGGAGAGGAGCTCGGCCCGGCGCACGATCCGCCAGGCCAGGGCGGCCCGGGTCTCGGCGGCGACGTGCTCGGGGTTCTCCAGCCCGGCGGCGTCGGCCAGGGCCTGGCGCAGCTCGAGGCCCTGGTAGGGGTCGGCCAAGGACATGGAGAGCGAGGTGTCCCAGAGCACGATCGTCTTGCCCGGGACCCGACGCTCGAGGTCGATCGCGAGCTGGGGCTCGAGGAACACCAGGAGCAGGGTCGCGAAGCAGCCCAGGCGCAGCGTCGCGAGCAGGCCCTTGCGCCAGGCGCTGGCGCTGCCCTCGCGCCGGTAGAGCCACACCGTGAGCGCGATCACCGCCGCGCTCAGGAGCACCACCAGGAGCCCCGAGTCGCCCTCGAGGCGCTGGCCCCACTCGAAGTGCACGGCGGCCTCGGCGGGGACCTCCTCGGTCACCCCCAGCCAGTCCAGCACCCGCCCGCCGAAGCCGTTCACGCGGCACCTCCTGGGGCGTCGGGCGGCGGGTGGTGCGCCGCGCGCCACGCCAGGACCTGCTCCAGGAGGAACACCACCAGCAGCGCGTAGAGGCAGCTCCGCCAGAGCTCGCTCTTGGTCCCGTCGGAGAGGGTCAGCAGGTCGGCGTTGGCGTCGGCGCTCACGACCTGGGCCTTCACGTCGTCGAAGGCGCTCGTGAGCCGCTGGCGATCGGCGGGCTCGGTCTGGCCCTCGCCCGCGTCGAGGTTCAGCGCGTAGAGCTCCTCGTCGACCTGCGCGCCCTGGCGGCGGGTCAGCCGCAGGCGATACAGCCCGGCGCGGCCGGTGTCGGGGACCGTCAGCCACAGGGACTCGGAGCCCTCCCGCGGCTCGGCGAAGAGCTTGGCCGGCTCCTCGGCCCCCGGAGTCAGGAGCGCGGCCTCGGCGTCGTAGAGCGCGGGGTTGAGCGGGATCGCCAGCGGCTCGCCCACCGCGCGGTTGCGCCCCAGGGTCGCGTCGGGGGCCAGGGCCTGGACCAGCTCGTGGGCGCTGACGAGGAAGCTCGGGTCCCGGGGCCAGGTGCTCCAGGCCAGGTCCGCGGTGGTGTTCAGGAGCACGACCCGGCCCTTGCCCACCGGCTTCTCGAGCACGAAGGGCGTGCGCGCCCCGTCGGCGTAGCGCAGCCACACCTTGGTGGTGGGGTCGCGGGCCTCGTCCAGGGGGCAGCTCAGGCGCACCTTGCCCCGCACGTGGCGCAGGAACGGGTTGTGTTCGCCGCCGAAGGTCTTCTCCAGGGGGTGGGCCTCGGTCGGGACCTCGAGCCCCGGGGCGTCGTCGAAGCTCGGGTCCTCGAGGCGCTCGCCCAGGTCGCAGGGCAGGAGCCCTGCCCGCCCTGGTAGAGGTCGCGGCGGTAGGCCTCGAGGTCCACCGCGTCGCCGAGGAACACCGCGAGCCCGCCGCCGCGCTCGACGTAGGTCCGGAGCGCGCTCGCGTCGACGGCCTCGACGTTGCAGAGGAACACCGCCTGGTAGCTGCGCAGCTCGGCCCCCGGGAGCTCGGTGGGGGTGACCACGTCGGGCTCGACCCCCGACGCGCTGTCGTCGGCCGGGGCCAGCGCGAGCTGGAGCATGGCGGTCTCGGCCTGGAGCGGGCCCGGGCGCGGGTCGCCGTCGACCAGCAGGACCTTGAGCCGCTCGCGCACGTCGAGGGCCAGGGCCCGGGCGTCGTCGAGGGCCAGCGGGTCCTCGGCCAGGCGCAGCACGAGCTGGCGCACCCCGGCCGAGGTGAAGGTGTAGCGGTGGCGGACCTCGACCTCCTCCCCGGGGGGGATCGAGGCGATCGGCGGCCAGGGCACGCGGCTCTCGCCGGTCTCGAGCACGAGCTGCACGTCGACGGCGGTCTGCGTCCCGTGGTTCTTGACCTTGGCCACGAGCTGCAGCGGCACGCCCTCCATGGCCAGCTTCTCGCCCGGGGCGAACTGGGTGATCCCCAGGTTGCGGCGCTCGCTCGAGCCCACGTCCACGATCAGGAACGCCACGTCGTCCTTCGGCGCGGCGCGCATGACCTGGGCCAGGGCCTTGGGCAGGAGCCCCTGGTCGCCGATCCAGTCGCGCTGGCGCAGGTCGGTGAGCAGGTAGATCACCTTGCGCTGCGGCGCGTCCTCGCCGGCGAGCACCCGACCCAGGACGCGCTTGAGGGCGCCCACCGCGTCGAAGCTCGCCTCGCTCGGCGCCCAGTCCTCGAGCTGGGTGAGGAACTCCCCCATGCGCTCGTTGGGGGGCGAGGGCGGGAGGTCCGCCTGCTCCTTGCTCCCGCGGTAGACCGAGAGCAGGTCCGAGCTGCGCGCCGAGCGCATGTCCTGGGCGATCCGCCGGATCAGGCCCTTGGCCCGGGCGAAGGCGGTGCTGCGCGCGGCGGCGTAGCCCATGGAGCCCGAGTCGTCGAGCAGGATCACGCGCTCGACGGACTCCCGGGCGCCGGGGAGGTAGTTGAGCGCCCCGGACGTGGCCACGGGCCGCGCCACGAGGAACACGATCAGGGCCATGGCCAGGCAGCGCAGGAGCAGGACCAGGAAGTGCTCGAGTCGGACCCGCTTGCGGTTCTTCTTGTTGGCCGCGAGCAGGAACTCCATGGCGCCCCAGCGCACGACCTTGAACCGCCGCCGGTTGAGCAGGTGGATCGCGATCGGGAGCCCCACCAGGGCCAGCGCGCCGAGCACCCCGCCGTTGAGGAAGGTGGGCATGGCCTACCTGCCGCCCTTGCGGCGCTTGAGCCGCATGCGCAGGTACTGCGAAATGCTCACCGCCGGCGCGACGCTCGTGTCGAAGCGCACGTAGTCGACCCGGGCGTCGGTGCAGGCGCGCTCGACCTCGCCCAGGAAGGTGCGCACCTCCTCCAGGTAGGCGTCACGCAAAGAGCGCGGGTCGCTCATGAGGTGCGGGAGGTTCTCCAGCCCCTCGAAGCGGGTGTTGTCCTGGAAGGGGAAGTCGAGCTCGTCGGGGTCGAGCACGTGCAGGACCACGACCTCGTGCCGGCGGTGGCGCAGGTGGCGCAGCGCGGTCACGAAGTCGTCCAGCGGCACGAACAGGTCCGAGATCACGAACACCAGCCCGCGCCGGCGGAGCTCCTCCGCCAGCCGGGGGAGCACCCCCGCGCGCTTGCTCTCGCCGTGGAGCTCCACGTGGCTCAGCGCGTGGGCCATGGTCCGGAGCTGCCGGGGGTGGGCGGTGGGCGCGATCCGCGCCTGGACCTCCTCGTCGAAGAGCGTGAGCCCCACCGAGTCCTGCTGCCGGATCAAGACGAAGGCGATCGCCGCCGCGATCGTGGCCGCGTACTCGTACTTCGAGGCCTGCGCGCGCTCGCCCCGGTAGAGCATGGACTCGCTCTGGTCGACGAGGCACATGGCCTGGAGGTTCGTCTCCTCCTCGTACTGCTTGACGTAGAAGCGGTCGGTGCGCCCGAACACCTTCCAGTCGACGTGCTTGAGCTCGTCGCCCCAGGTGTACTCCCGGTGCTGGGCGAACTCGACCGAGAACCCGTGGAACGGGCTCTTGTGCATGCCCGAGATCAGGCCCTCCACGAGGGAGACGGCCTGGACCTCGAGGCGCGCGATCCGGTCGCGTACGTCGTCGGGGAGGACGGTCCGGGTGGGGTTGGCCACGCGGCGGGGGCTACTCGTTGCTCAGCGCGGCGGCGACCTGGGGGTCCTTCGCCAGCGCCCCGGCCTCGGGCGGGGTGCTCTCGAGCAGCTTCTGGATCACCGAGTCGGGGGTGATCCCCTCGGCCTCGGCGGCGAAGTTGCAGAGGATCCGGTGGCGCAGCACGGGCAGCGCCGCGGCGCGCACGTCCTCCATGGTCACGTGGTAGCGGCCCTGGATCACGGCCCGGGCCTTGGCCGCGAGCACGAGGTACTGGGACGCGCGAGGTCCGGCGCCCCAGGCCACGTACTTGCGGACGAAGTCGGGGATCCCGTCGGGGTCCTTGACCCGGGTCTGGCGCACGAGGTCCAGCGCGTGGTCCACGATCGCCGGCGCCACCGGCACCCGGCGCACGATCCCCTGCAGCTCGAGGATCTCCTCGGCGTTGAGCACGGGCTCGATCGAGCTCTTGGTGTCGGTGGTCGTGGCCAACACGATCGCGCGCTCTTCGTCGCGCTTGGGGTAGTTGACCAGGATCTTGAACATGAACCGGTCTTGCTGGGCCTCGGGCAGGGGGTAGGTCCCCTCCTGCTCGATCGGGTTCTGCGTCGCGAGCACGAAGAACGGCGCCTCGAGGGTGTGCTTGCGCCCGCCGGCGGTGACCTGCCGCTCCTGCATGGCCTCGAGCAGCGCGGCCTGGGTCTTGGGCGGGGTGCGGTTGATCTCGTCGGCCAACACGAAGTTGGCGAAGATCGGCCCGGGGAGGAACTTCAGCTCGCGCTCGCCGGTGCTCTTGTTCTCCTGGATCACCTCGGTGCCGGTAATGTCCGAGGGCATGAGGTCCGGGGTGAACTGGATCCGGCTGAAGTCCAGCGACATGGCCCGGGCCAAGGTCGAGATCAGGAGCGTCTTCGCCAGCCCCGGCACGCCCTCCAGAATGCAGTGCCCGCGGGCGAAGATCGCGAGCAAGAGCTCCTCGATCACCTCTTCCTGGCCCACGATCACCTTGGAGAGCTCGGCGCGGAGCTTGTCCTGCGCGGTCTTGAGTCGCGCGACGGCGGCCTTGTCGTCGGCGGGGGTGTCGTCGGCCATGGAGAGACGCTCCTCTGCGCTGCGGCCGCGATTGTAGGGGATCCCCGCCGGGTTGTCCCCGGGCTCACGCGGCGCGATCGCCGGCGCTACCCTCGACCCGGGAGCGCCCTGGCCCGCGAGAGATCGGAGCGCCGTCGTCAGCGACATTCACGGCAACCTCGCCGCGCTCGAGGTCAGGCTCGCGGACCTGAGCGCGCCGGCTGCACCCGGACTGTGTGCCTGGGCGATCAGGTCGACGGGCCTGGACAACGAGAGGGCGTGGTGGCGCGCGCTGCGCGCGCGGGGTGCCGCCGCCGTCGTGGGCAACCACGACGTCACCCCCGAGCCTGAGCGACGACGTGCAGGCCTACCTCGACGCGCTCCCCCAGCGCCTGGTCGAGGGCGACGTCGTCTACACCCATGTGTCGCTGCGGAGTTCCCCACCAAGGTGCTCACCGGCGACGACGCCTGGCGGATCTTCCGCGAGGTCACGTTCCGCCTGACCTTCGTCGGGCACGCGCACCTGTCCTACGTGTTCGGCGAGCGCAGCGACCGCTACGGCGCCACGACCCCGCACCCGTTCCGCTTCAACCAGCCCTTCGCCCTCGACCCCAGCGACCGCTACGTGATCGGCGTGGGCGCCGTGGGCTACCCCCGCGACGGGATCCAGAAGATCCGCTACGGGATCTACGACCAGGCCGCCGAGACCCTCGAGATCCGCGCCCTGGACGGCCCGCTCTTGGTCTAACCCACGCCCGAGGAGTCTCCCCCATGGTTCAGATCAACCCCGCCCAGCGCCGGATCATCGTGCAGTTGGCCTTGGTCGGCGCCGACGCGAGCTCCGTGCTCCGTGCGCTGGCCGCTCAGGTCCCGGCGATCACGACGGCCCCACCAACACGGAGCTGGGAGAAGCCGCGACCCTGCGCCCGCGGAGGTTCGCCTTCGACACCGACTGCAGCCTCGAGCAGGAGCTCGACCACGACCCCAACACCGTCGGTGGCATGCAGACCGAGTATCTGCTGAGCGCTCCGGCGAGCGTTCCGCTCCCGCCTGGGATCGACGGGGTGCTGCTCGTCTGCGACGCATTCCCTGGCGCCGAGAAGCCCACCGCGCGAGCCTGGAAGCAGCGTGCGCCGCCCTGCGCTTGCGGGCCTCCAACCCGAGACGATCCCCATGGTGTTCCTCTGGACCCAAGGCGCGCCCGATCCGGAGGCCTATGCGGACCTCGAGCGGACCAGGTGCCCCAGCGCTCGAGGCGACATCCCCGCCGTGCCGAGCTACGCCGGCGAGCCCGGCGAGGCCGCGCCGCTCCAGGCCTTCGCCCGCCTCGGGGGCGTGCTGCAGAAGCTCAACAAGCAGCACTGCTCCTGCATGTTCGACCCCCACCGCCCGCGACTCCACGACGCGGTCCGCCTCGACCTCGCGAGCGGGGTGTGGGGGTCGGTCCTCGCCCGCGAGTCCCGACCTCGGGGACTCCCTCCCAGCGTGGCGGCCGCACGGACGGATCGACTACCCTGAGCGCATGAAGGTCGACCTGGAGCTGATCCGCCGGTTCAACGTCGCGGGGCCGCGCTACACCTCCTACCCGCCGGCAACCCACTTCACCGACGCCGTCGACTGGGCGGAGCTCGACGCGCGGCTCGCAGAGGCGAACCGCGCGCGGCGCGACCTCTCGCTCTACGTGCACCTGCCCTACTGCGCCTCGCCTTGCTACTACTGCGGCTGCACCAAGCTGATCGACCCCAAGGGCGTGAAGAACGCGGGCTACCTCGACTTCCTCGAGCGCGAGGTCGACCTGCGCTGCGCCGAGCTCGACCCGGAGCGCAAGGTGGTGCAGGTCCACCTCGGCGGGGGGACCCCGACCTACCTCTCGGCAGACGAGCTGACCCGGCTGGGCGCGCTGCTCCAGGAGCGCTTCCGGCTGTCGGCGAACCTCGAGGCCGGGGTCGAGGTCGACCCGCGGCAGCTCGACGAGGCCAAGGTCGAGGCCCTGACCGCGGCGGGCTTCAACCGCGTCTCGATCGGCGTCCAGGACGTGAACCCCGACGTGCAGGCCGCGGTGAACCGGGTTCAGCCCTTCGAGCTGGTGGAGCAGGCGGTGGCCTGGTTCCAGGCCCGGGGCGTGCGCTCCTTCAACCTCGACCTGATCTACGGGCTCCCGCTGCAGACGGTGGACTCCTTCCGCGAGACCCTGGAGCGGACCCTCGAGCTCGCGCCCTCGCGCCTGGCGGTGTTCGGCTACGCCCACGTGCCGCGGCTGGTGAAGACCCAGCGCAAGCTGGAGCAGGTCGGGCTCCCGAGCGCCGAATCGAGGCTGCAGCTGCTCGCGCTCACGATCGAGACCCTCACCGCGCGGGGCTACGTCTACGTCGGCATGGACCACTTCGCCCGGGAGGACGACGCCCTGGCGGTCGCTCAGCGCGAGGGGACCCTGCGCCGCAACTTCCAGGGCTACAGCACGCTCAGCGGGGTCGAGATCCACGGCTTCGGCATGTCCGCGATCTCCCAGGCCAGCGGCGCCTACTGGCAGAACTGGAAGGACCTGCCCAGCTACTACGCCGCCCTCGAGCGCGGCGAGCTCCCCCGCTGGCGCGGCTACCTCAAGACCCCTGAGGACGAACTCCGCCACACCACGATCGAGCGCCTCATGTGCGACCTGGGCCTCGACTACGACGCCCTGTCCCACACCCTGGGGGTCGACGTCCGCGAGCACTTCCAGCGCGAACTCGCGTCCCTCGACGACCTCGAGCGCGACGGCCTGCTCGTGCGCGACGCGCGGGGCTTCCAGCTCACCGACCTCGGCCGGCTCTTGATCCGCAACGTCGCCATGCGCTTCGACGCCACCCTCCAGGCGGGGCAAGGCTCTCAATACTCGCGCACGATCTGAACCCACAGTCGTGAAGCACTGCACTGCAGGGTCCCCGAGCGGACGCGCCCTGGCGCGAACTGGGTCACATTCCCCAGCTCGTGGCCTTCCCGACGCGCCTCTGGCGTATCCCTGCCCCAGGAGTAGGCTCCACGGCGAAGGCTAACGCCCCTCCATGAACGAGCTGCTCCTGTTCCACCTGCCGCGATCCGCGTCGGACCTCCGCGCGCTGAGCGCGGTGGAGGCTCTCCCTGCGGGGGCGTTCAGCGTGCGCGCGGTGGACGTGGAGGCCGAGCCCGCGCTCGCGGCCGCTCACGGGGTCCGAGTCACGCCGGCGCTGGTCCGCGTGAACCCCGCGCAGCCCCCCCTGCACAGTCCTGGGCGACCTGAGCGACGAGGCTGCGCTGCGCGCGCTCCTGACCTCGGCGCAGGCGCCCGCGCCGGCCCCGGGCCCGGGGCTGCGGGCGCTGCTCGCGGCGGTCAGCGCCCGGCGCTGCTCCTGGACCCGGCCGGCGCGGCGCTCGCGCAGAACGCCGCGGCCCGAGGCCTCCTGGGCGCGGGTCTCCGCGTCCTGGCGCCCCTCGCGGGCGCGACCTGCGAGGTCCAGACGCTTCAGCTCGGCGCCGACCCGCGCTGGCTCCAGGGCGAGCTGGCCTGCGCCGCGATCACGCTGGGCGCCGCGTCCGCGCGTCTGGCGATCCTGCCCGACCCCCGCCAGGCCAGCGACAGCGAGGACGTGTTCGTCGCCGACCTGCGGCGCCAGCTCCGCGCCGAGTCTCCGGCGGCGGAGCTGGACAAGGCCTCGACCCGGCGCTTCGTGCGCGGAGAGGTCGCGTACCTGCGCGCCATGATCGACGGGATCGAGGACCCGATCTTCCTCAAGGACGTCGGCGGGCGCTTCGTGGTGGCCAACGACGCCACCGCGCGCACCGTCGGCTGCGCCCGGGCCGAGCAGATCCGCGGCAAGTCGGTCGGGGAGCTGCTCCCCCGCCCCGAGGTCGCGGAGGAGATCCAGGCCCTCGAGGACGAGATCGTGCGCACCGGGGTGCCCACCACCTACCGCTTCGTGCACGCCGCCCCCGACGAGGCGCCGCGGACCTACTTGATCACCAAGAGCCTCTACCGCGACGCCGAGGGCCAGCCCGCGGGGGTGATCGGGCTCTCCCGGGACGTGACCGACCTCGACCGCGTGCAGGCCGAGCTGACCCGCGCCAACGAGGAGCTCGCCGACGCGAACTACGACCTCGCGAGCTTCGCCACCGTCGCCGGCCACGACCTGCGCGCGCCCCTGCGCGGGGTCGGCAACCTCGCCGGGTTCCTGCTCGAGGACCTCCCGGACCTGCCCCAGGAGGCGACCGAGGAGCTGCGCACGATCCAGCGCCTGGCCGCCCGCGCCGACCGCATGATCCTCGACCTGCTCGAGTTCTCGCGCACGGGCCGGGTCGAGGTGCGGCTCAAGGAGACCCGGGTGGGCGAGCTGGTCGAGCACGTGTGCGACAGCCACTACGAGGCCCTGGGGGAAGCCGAGATCCGGGTCGAGATCGCCCCCGACCTGCCGCAGCTCCGCCTGTGGCGCACCGGGCTGTATCAGGTGTTCGACCACCTGCTGAAGAACGCGCTGGCCCACGCCCAGACGAGCGATTCGGTCGAGATCGGCTGGGAGGCGGTCGAGGACGGCTACCGCTTCTCGGTCCGCGACCACGGACCGGGGATCGACCCCGCCCTCGAACCGACGATCTTCGAGCCCTTCTCCCGCACCCGGACTCCGGGAGGCTCGAAGACCAGCGGCCTCGGCCTGGCGGTCGTCCGCCGCACCCTGCGCCGCATGGGCGGGCGGGTGTGGCACGAGCCGACGCCAGGGGGCGGATCGACCTTCGTGTTCGAGCTGCCCCGGGAGGCGCCCGCGCCCCCCGAGCCAGCCTGAGATACCCCCTGCAGGGTTCGAACCTGCGGCCTCGGCTTTAGGAAAGCCACGCTCTATCCAGCTGAGCTAAGGGGGCCAACGGTCGCCGAGTATAGCCGGCCCGGCCGGGTCACTCGACCTTGGTGAACTCCGGAGGCAGGTCCTCCAGGCGGAAGTCACGGAAGAAGCCAGTGCGGGTGTAGGCCCCCGCTGAGGCGCGGTCGGTGACCACCTGGGTCGTGGTCTGGTAGACGAAGCCGTTGGCGGTCATGAGGTAGATCCGCTCGCCGGAGACCCCCCACGCCGTGGGCCAGGCCAGGGCGGCCCAGTTGTCCCGGGGCCGACGGGCCTCCAGGTTCTGCCGCGCGCGCACGAAGACCTCGTAGCCGTCCTTGTCGCGGGTGCGGCGCTCGAGGGACGGGTCTACGAAGCCCTCGTCGATCAGGTCCTGGATCCGCCCGAACTCGTCGTGTTTGCGCCGGTAGGACTCCTGGGCCTGGTGCAGCGTGCGCAGGGTGGCCAGGGCGGAGGTCTCGTTGGCCCGGATCCGGGACTGGACGAAGACCGGGATCGAGATCGCCACCAGGATCAGCACGATCCCCAGCACGACCATGAGCTCCTGGAGGCTGAAGCCCCGTTTGCCGCCCCGCATGGATCCCCTCCTCGCCCGTTGCGTCGGGGCCCCCCCGCGCTAAGATCCCGGCCATCTCGCAGCACCTGCACAGTACTACGCACGAGGAGATCCGCCATGGCTGCCAAGCACCTCGCCTTCGACGCGGAAGCCCGCGAAGCGATCCGCACCGGCGTCACCACCCTGGCCCGCGCGGTCAAGGTCACCCTCGGCCCCCGGGGCCGCAACGTCATGATCGAGCGGGGCTACGGCGCCCCCCTCGTCACCAAGGACGGCGTCAGCGTCGCCAAGGAGATGGAGCTCGAGCTCCCCTGGGAGGACATCGGCGCCCAGCTGGTGAAGGAGGTCGCCGCCAAGACCGCCGACGGCGCCGGCGACGGGACCACCACCGCCACCGTGCTCGCCGAGGCGATCTTCGAGCGCGGGCTCACCGCCCTGACCGCGGGCGTCCAGCCCGTCTACCTCAAGCGCGGGATCGAGAAGGCCACCGCCGCCGTGCTCGAGGCCCTCGCCGCCGCCAGCCGTGAGGTCAAGGAGAGCAAGGACATCGCCCACGTGGCCTCGATCGCCGCCAACAACGACGAGGAGATCGGGCAGGTGCTCGCCGACGCCATGGACAAGGTCGGCAAGGACGGCGTGATCACCGTCGACGAGGGCAAGGGGATCGAGACCACGATCGAGCTCGTGGACGGCATGAGCCTCGACAAGGGCTACCTCAGCCCGCACTTCGTCAACAACCGCCAGAACCTGACCTGCGAGCTGGAGAACCCCTACGTCCTGCTCTACGACGGGAAGCTCACCAACGTGCACGAGCTCCTGCCCCTGCTCGAGGAGCTCCTCGGCGCCCAGGGCTCGCTGCTCGTGATCGCGGAGGCCGTCGAGGGCGAGGCCCTGGCCCTGCTCGCGGTCAACGCCCTGCGCGGCATGAAGGTGTGCTGCGTCAAGAACCCGGCCTACGGCGAGAAGCGCGTCGAGCTCCTGCGCGACGTGGGTGTGCTCACCGGCGGGACGGTCGTCTCCAAGGACATGGGCGTGACCCTCGAGGGGCTGACCCTCGAGGACCTCGGCCGCGCCCAGCGCGTGGTGGCCCACAAGGAGGAGACCACGATCGAGGACGGCGCCGGCGAGCGCTCGGCGATCCAGGACCGGATCGACTTCCTCCGCCGCGAAATGGAGGCCGCGACCAGCGACTACGACCGCGGCAAGCTCGAGCAGCGGATCGCCAAGCTCTCCGGCGGCGTGGCCCGCGTGCTCGTGGGCGCGGCCACCGAGGCTGAAATGCGCCAGAAGAAGGCCCGGGTCGAGGACGCCCTGCACGCCACCCGCGCCGCGGTCGAGGAGGGGATCCTCCCCGGCGGCGGGATCGCGCTCCTGCGCGCGGCCAAGGCGATCGACGGGGTCGAGCTCAACGAGGACGAGCAGGTCGGCGCCACGATCGTGCGCCAGGCCCTCGAGGCCCCGCTGCGCCAGATCGCGACCAACGCCGGCGAGAACCCGGCGGTCGTGATCCAGACCGTGCTGAAGAACGACAGCCCGACCTTCGGGTTCAACGCCCTGACCCTGGAGTATGGCGACA
This sequence comes from Planctomycetota bacterium, assembly GCA_041402045.1. Classification (GTDB taxonomy): domain Bacteria; phylum Planctomycetota; class J058; order J058; family J058; genus JAGQRJ01. The sequence goes on from JAWKSZ010000065.1 coordinate 14,302, forward strand.
TGCTCGAGCAGGGCGTGATCGACCCCACCCGGGTCCCGCGCTCGGCCTTCCAGAACGCCGTGAGCGTCTCGACCCTGCTCCTGACCACCGACGCGATCGTGGGCGAGCGCGAGAAGCCCGACGAGCACGCCGAAGACGAGCACATGCACTAGCGCGGCCCAGGCCGACGCGCGCGGACGGGCGGGGCGGCAGCCCCGCCCGTTCTGCGTTCCGGAGCCCCGAGGAACTTCGCCCCGCCCCACCACAGCTCCGGGGAGCTGTGGTGAAATGCGCCCGCAACCGGAGAGGACGTCCATGACCGTCGAACTCAAGGTCCCCAGCGTCGGGGAGTCGATCTACGAGGTCACCATTGGGGAGTGGCTCAAGGGCGAAGGGGACTACGTCAGCAAGGACGAAGCCCTGGTCGCGCTCGAGACCGACAAGGCGAGCCTCGAGCTCCCCGCCCCCGCCGCGGGCAAGCTCAAGGACCTGCGCAAGAAGGTCGGGGACTCCGCCGAGGTAGGCGAGGTGATCGCCCTGATCGAGGAGGGCGAGGCAGACGGCGACAGCGAGGGCAAGACCGAAGAAGCGCAGCCAAAGCAGCAGAAGCAGCAGAAGCAGCCCTCCGAGCAGACCGCGCCGCCTGAAGGGGACGAGCAGGAGCAAGCCAAGACCCAGGCGACCACCGCCGACGCCCCCCGGATCATGCCCGCCGCCCAGCGCGAGCTGGCCAAGCGCGGGATCGACGCGAGCGAGGTCCAGGCCAGCGGCCCCGGCGGCCGCCTGCTCAAGGAGGACGTGCTGCGCCACGCCAAGGCGCCGACCCCGGCCCCCGCGCCTGCGCTGAGCTGCGGCGGCGGGACCCGCGAGGAGCGGGTCGTCCCCATGACCCCCCTGCGCAAGCGGATCGCCCAGCGCCTGGTCGAGTCGCAGCAGCAGAGCGCGACCCTCACGACCTTCAACGAGATCGACCTGAGCCAGGTGATCGCGCTGCGCAACGAATACAAGGACCGCTTCCTCCAGCGCTACGGGGTCAAGCTCGGGTTCATGTCCTTCTTCGTGAAGGCCACGATCGAGGCGCTCAAGGACTTCCCCCAGGTCAACGCCGAGATCCGCGACGAGACGATCGTCTACAAGGACTACTTCGACATCGGTGTGGCCGTGGGCGGCGGCCGCGGGCTCGTGGTCCCCGTGCTGCGCAACGCCGAGACCCTGAGCTTCGCCCAGGTCGAGCTCGCGATCGCCGACTTCGCGAACCGCGCCAAGGCCAACAAGCTCAGCCTCGACGAGCTCCAGGGCGGCACGTTCACGATCAGTAACGGCGGCGTCTACGGGAGCCTGCTCTCGACCCCGATCATCAACCCCCCGCAGGTCGGGATCCTGGGCATGCACAACATTCAGGAGCGCCCGGTCGCGATCGACGGCAAGGTCGAGATCCGGCCCATGATGTACGTGGCCCTGAGCTACGACCACCGGATCATCGACGGCCGCGAGTCGGTGACCTTCCTGCGCAAGATCAAGGACTGCGTGGAGAACCCCACGCGGATCCTGCTCGAGGTCTGAGCCCGTGGCCGACTACGACCTGATCGTGATCGGCGCCGGCCCCGGCGGCTACGTGGCCGCCCTGCGCGGCGCCCAGCTCGGGCTCGAGGTGGCCTGCATCGAGAAGGAGTCGCGCCTGGGCGGCACCTGCCTGCGGGTGGGCTGCATTCCGTCGAAGGCGCTGCTCGAGTCCAGCGAGCGCTACGTCGAGGCCCGCGCGCACCTGAAGGAGCACGGCGTGCTCGTGAGCGAGGTCGGCCTCGACCTCGCCGCCATGCACCGCCGCAAGGACAAGGTCGTGCGCGGCCTGACCCAGGGCGTGGCCGGGCTGCTCAAGAAGAACGGCGTGACCCGCTACGAGGGCCACGCGAGCTTCGTCTCCACCGGCGCCGAGGGCACCGAGGTCGAGGTCGCGGGGGAGACCCACCGCGCGACCCACGTGATCGTGGCCACCGGGAGCTCCGTGGTCACCCTGCCCGGGATCGAGTTCGACGGCGACTGGATCGGGGGCTCGACCGAGGCCCTGAGCTACGACCCCGTCCCCGGGCACCTGGTCGTGATCGGCGCGGGCGTGATCGGCCTCGAGCTGGGCTCGGTGTGGGCGCGGCTGGGGAGCAAGGTCACCGTGCTCGAGTACATGAACCGGATCCTCCCGGGCATGGACCACGAGCTCGCCGCCGCCGCCCACAAGGTGCTCGCGCGCCAGGGCCTCGAGTTCAAGCTCGGCGCGCGGGTCACCGGCGCCCGCCGCGAGGGCGAGGGCTGCGTGGTCGAGGCCGAGGGCATGGAGCCGATCGCCTGCGACAAGGTCCTCGTCGCCGTGGGCCGCAAGCCCAACACCGAGGGCCTGGGCCTGGACAAGGTCGGCGTGTCCCAGTCCAAGCGCGGGCAGATCGAGGTCGACGAGCACTTCCACACGAACGTGCGCGGGATCTACGCGATCGGCGACGTGATCAAGGGCCCCATGCTCGCCCACAAGGCCGAGGAGGAGGGGATCGCCTGCGTCGAGCGGATCGTGACCGGCTACGGCCACGTGAACTACGACGCGATCCCGGGGATCGTCTACACCCACCCCGAGGTCGCCTCGGTCGGCAAGACCCAGGAGGAGCTCGAGGAGGCGGGGGTCCCCTACCGCGTGGGCAGCTTCCCCTTCCTCGCCAACGGGCGGGCCCGCGCCCTCGGCGACACCGAGGGCTTCGTCAAGCTCCTGGCGCACAAGGACACCGACCGCCTGCTGGGCGCGCACCTGATCGGCCCCCGGGCCGGTGACCTGGTGGCCGAGCTCGCCGTGGCGATCGAGTTCGGCGCCAGCGCCGAAGACGTCGCGCGCGCCTGCCACGCCCACCCGACCCTGGCCGAGGTGGTCAAGGAGGCTGCGCTGGCCGTCGACGGGCGCGCGCTGCACATGTGAGCGCGGCGCGCCCGTCCCCGCTCCTGCGCTGGGGCCCCCGCGGGCTCCTCGGCCTGGGCTGGGGCGGCGTGCTCTGGCTCGCGTTTCGCACGGACCCCACGCGCTGGACGGCGCGCACCGACCTCGACGGCTGGATCGAGACCCACCCCAGCCTCCTGGCGCTGATCTGGAGCCTGCCCGCGCTGATCGCAGGGCTGTGGCTCCTGCGCGCCGCGCCCGTCGCCCCTCGTCCCCCCGTGCCCCGCGGCTGGCCCGGGGCAGCCCTGCGCGGGGTCGCCCTGTGCGGCGTGCTCTCGCTGGCGTTCACGGCCTACCTGCTCCTGGGCGGCTACGGGCTGTGGTACACCTACGACTACACCTCGGTGGGGACGGCGGCGCTCGTCGCCCCGCTGCTGGGGCTCACCTCCCTGGTCGAGACCCGCCCCGCCGAGACCCCGGGCGCGCGCGCAGGCTGGTCGGCGCTGGCCGGCGTGAGCGCGGTGCTCGCCCTGCTCGTGGCCTGGATCCAGCGCGAGTACGTGAACGAGCTCTTCCTGCGCGACCTCGACTGGGCGACGCGCAAGGCGCTCGAGACCGCGGGCTGGCTCGGCGAGGACCCCGTCTGGACCTTCTGGCACTTCGCCTGGATCGGGGTCGTGTGGGGCGCTGTGCTCGGCGCTCGCCTGCGCCCGCGAGGGCGGCGCCTGGAGCTGTCGCTGGCTGCGGCGGGGGTCGGCGCCGCCTGGGCCGTGCCCCGCGCGTACGCGGCCGACGCCGTGATCGCCTTCGGGGCGCTCTCCCTCTGCGCCCTGACCCCCCTCGCCTTCCGCCTGGGGGACGCGCTCCAGACCCGGGGCGCGGCCTGGCTGCGCGAGGACGCGTAGCTCAGCGCGGGAGCACGACCCGCACCCCGAGGTCGTCGCCCAGGCCCCGCTCGTCCTTGCCGTTGGGGCCGAGCGAATAGATCAACACGCTCCCCTCCCGCAAGCGGTAGGCGTAGGCGTGGCCGAAGTCGTCCACGTAGAGCGCGCCCTCGAACCGGCTGGGGGCCAGGCTCAGGTAGGGGCGGGCGTCGTCGCTGGGCTGGGGCGTGGCCAGCGCCGCCCACAGGGCGGCGGCGTCCTGGGGCACGTCCCCGCGGTCGGCGACGTAGCGCTGGAGCGCGTTGCTCACCCCGCGCAGCTCGGTCTCGACCGCCCCCTGCTGGGCGCGGCGGCGCTGGAGGCGGATCGCAGCCACGGTGCCCACGTAGGCGGCCACGATCAGGCTCAGGCAGGTGAGCAGCGTGGCGTAGAACAGCGCGCGCAGGTGCCGCCGGCGCAGGCGCCGGCCCTGGCTCAGGTCCTGGGCGCGGAGCTCGACCTGCACGCGGTCGAGCACGAAGGCGCGCCCGCGCTCCATGCGCTCCTCGACCCCGGCCATGGCCAGGGTGAAGGCCTCGTCCACCTCCTCCAACGCCGCGGCGAGCCCGGGGTCGAGGCCCTCGAGGTCGGCGCCGAGGTCGGGGAACTCGGCGGGGTCCTGCCGTCCCGACTCGCTCACGGGGCCCTCCTCGGGGCGGCCTCGTCCTGCGGCGCGAGCTTCTCGCGCAGCATGTGGGTCGCCCGGTGCAGGCGGTTGGCGATGGTGCCCATGGGCTCGTCGAGGTGCTCGGCGATCTCCTGGTAGCTCATGCGCCGCACGTAGCGCAGGGTGATCACCAGGCGGTACTTGTCGCTGAGCTCACCGACCGCGGCCATGACCCGGTCGCGCTGCTCGGAGTCCTCGAGGCGCGCGTCGACGTCCTGGCGCTTGATCCGCCCGCTGTGGGCGTGGGCCAGCACCTGCTCGCTGAGCGCCACGTCCTTGCTGCGCTTCTGCCGGCGCAGCCAGTCGAGGCAGAGCTTGAAGCCGATGTTGTAGATCCAGGCGCCGAAGCGCTTGGCGTCGCGCAAGGAGTCGAGCGAGCGGTAGCCGCGGACGAGGGTCTCCTGGACCAGGTCGTCGGCGTCGGCGCTGGAGTGGGTCTTCTGGAAGGCCAGCACCCACAGCATGCGGTAGTAGCGGTCGGCCAGGGCGCCGAAGGCCTCGCGGTCGCCGCCGAGCGCGCGCGCCACCAGGATCGCGTCGTCCTCTCCGTCGCTGCCCACCTTCTGACTATAGCGAGCGCCGCCCCTCGCGCGACCTGGTAGGCTCCGGCGCATGACGCGACCGCGGATCCTCCTGACCAACGACGACGGTGTGAGCTCGCCCGGGCTCCTGGCTGCTTACGAGGCGCTGAGCGCCGTGGCCGAGGTCACGGTGGTCGCGCCGACGTCTCAGTGCAGCGGGTTCTCGCACAAGCTGACCCTGGACCGCCCCCTGCGCGCCTACCCCCTGCGCGACCTCCCCGGCTACCGGGTCGAGGTGACCCCCGTCGACTGCGTGAAGGTCGCGCTCAAGGAGCTGCTCCCCGAGCCGCCCGACCTGGTGGTCAGCGGGATCAACCGCGGGCTCAACGCGGGCATGCTGGTGCATTACTCGGGCACCGTCGGCGCCGCGGTCGAAGCCTGCCTCAACGGGATCCCGGCCCTTGCGGTGAGCCTCGGCGTCGGGCGCGAGGAGCCCGACTTCGGTCCGCCGGCGGAGGTCACCGCCGAGGTCGCTCGCGGGCTGCTCGAGTCGCCCCTGGGGACCGACGTGGTGCTGAACGTGAACTTCCCCCGCGGCCCCCGCGCCGAGTGGCGCGGGCTGAGCTGGTGCCGCCTCAGCAAGGCCAGCCTCGACGACAGCTACGAGCGCCGGCTCGACCCCCGCGGGCGGCCCTACTACTGGCTGAGCGGGGACCTCTCGGAGCTCACCGGCGACGAGCCCGAGGACGACCTGACCCTCCTCCGCGAGGGCGTCGTGACCGTGACCCCGCTGCGGGTCGACTGGACCGCCGACGACGAGCTCGCGACGCGCGCGCCGTGGTCGGCCGCGCTGGCCAAGAAGCTCGCCCCCGGCGCCTGACCCCCAGGCCGCCCACACGCGCGCAGGCGGCCCTCACGGACCGCCTGCCGACGACGCGGCTCCCAGGCGCGACTACCGCCCGTGGCAGCCGCAGGGGCACGAGGCGCTCCCGGTCACCGGGCGCGGGGTGACGGGCAGCGGCGGGCTCCCGGTCACCGGGCGCTGCGGCGCGGGCGCGCTCCCGGTCTGCGGCCGACCGCTCGAGGGCCCGGTGTTGCCCGTGGGCAGGCCCGGCCGCCCGGTGGACGGCCCCTGGTTCCCCGTGGGGAGCACGGGTCGCCCGGTGGGGGTCCCGCGGTTGCCGGTCGGGAGCACCGGGCGTCCGCTCGAGGTCGCGTCGCGGCCGGGGATCGGCTGGTTCGAGGGGTCGGTGTAGTAGGGCTTCTCCCCCACCCCCGGAGGCAGCTTCTGCCCGGGGATCGTGCCGTCGGTGTAGTGGTTGTCGCGGGGCTTGCCCCCGGGGAGGTAGTAGTTGTCTTCGCCCACCCCCGGAGGCAGCTTCTGCCCGGGGACCGTGCCGTCGGTGTAGCCCGGCTTCTGCCCCACGCCCGGAGGCAGCGGCTGGGCGGGCCGAGCCGTGGTGCCCCCGCCCGAGGGGCGCGGGGCGACCGGGGGCGCGAGGGGGACCGTCGCGCCGCCTTGGCAGCAGGTGCAGCGCGCGACGCTCCCGCCCACGACCACCACCTCGGAGCGGCGCTCGATCCACACCTGGGCCCGCGCGACCTCCTCCCCCCGCACGTAGGTCGCGAGCACGAGGTCGCCCGGACGCGCGCGCAAGGGCAAGGCGCGGCGGGCGCCCTTGGGCAGCTGGCGCGAGGCGTCCCAGAGCTCGATCGCGGCGCGGGCGTAGAGCCGCGCGCCGTCCTGACGCAGCCCGATCGTGGGCGTGCGGTCGATCTCGATCCCCGAGGTCGGGTCGACGACCGAGATCGTCAGGGACACCGGGGTGCCGTACTCGGGCACGTCCACCCAGCCGAGCTGGGCGAAGGTCGCGTCGTCGACCACCACCCGGAACTTCTGCCCCAGGTCGACCTCCGGCGGGAGGTCGCGGTCGCGGCGGAAGTCCAGGAGCGAGACCCGCGGGGCAGCGCCCGGAGCCGCCGGGAGCCGGGGCGCTGCGGTCGAGCTCGAGGCCACGGCGAACCGCCCGCTGCTCCACTCGGCCAGGAGCTGGAGCAGCGCCGCGCCGCCGGCGAGGTCCTCCAGCTCGGGGGAGGGCTCGTAGCGCCCGCTCTGCACGGCGTAGGTGTCGATCACGGTCCTGCGCGCCGCCCGGCGCACGTCCTCTTCGAGCTCCGCGTAGCCCTCGCCGGTCAGCCCCGGGTTCAGCACGCCGTCGCTGATCAGCACGATCCGATCGGGGCGGCGCTTGAACGCCTCCTTCAGGGCCTGGTCGATCTGGGTCGCCGAGGTCGAGGCGGGCTCGGCGTCCTTCAGCCAGTCCCGGGAGCGCTCGAGCCGCGCCGCGGTGGCGCGCTTGCTCGCCTCGTAGAGCTCGTCGTTGCTCGTGTGGAACAGGACCAGGTCGAAGGTGTCCTGGGGCAGGAGCTTCTCCTGGAGCTCTGCGACCAGCGCCCGCGCCTCGTCCCAGCGCGTGCCGATCCGCATGCTGCTGCTGGCGTCGATCAGGAACAGCACCCGCTCCGCCTTGCGTTCGCGGGTCTCGGGGGCGGGGTCGCCCTCTTGAGCCCAGAGCGGGCTCAGCGCGAACAGGGTCAAGAGCGTCAGGGTGCGGTGTCGCATGCGGGGTTCCTCCGCACGACCCCTTGCAAGCGATCGACCAGGTCCTAACCCCCGACGAGTCGGCGCAAACGACCCCGTTCGCCAGGCGAACCTACGTAACCGGTGCTTGACACGTAAACCGCGACGCGCGCTTCCCCTCGGCTGTTAGGTCCGTATAATCCGGCGCTTACGGCGACGGATCCGCTCCGGCGGAGGCGGCCGAGAGTGACGTTCAGAGCCCTCAGCCCGTGGGGGTGAGCTTGCGCGGCTTCGGCGCGCGGGCGAGGGGCTGCGCCCCATGAATGGAGGAAGCGTGAGCCAGTTGCTGGGAGTGCGGGTCGCCGGAACCGGGTCCTACCTGCCCAAGCGAGTCGTCACCAACGACGACCTGAGCAAGGTCCTCGACACGAGCGACGAGTGGATCCGCAGCCGCACCGGGATCAGCCAGCGGCACTTCGCGGCCCCCGACGAGGCCGCGAGCGACATGGCGATCGAGGCCTGCCGCAACGCGATCGAGGCCGCCGGGGTGGCCCCGAGCGACGTGGACCTGGTGATCTGCTGCACCATGACCCCGGACCACATCATCCCCAGCACCGCGGCCCTGATCGCCCGCGGGCTCGAGCTCGAGAACGCCGGCGGGTTCGACCTGAACACCGCCTGCACCGGGTTCGTGACCGGCATGACCTGCGCCACGAGCTACGTGCGCGCGGGCCTGGCCAAGAACGTGCTGCTGGTCGCCAGCGAGCGCATGACGACCTACGTCGACCCCGACGACCGCCAGACCGCGGTGATCTTCGCCGACGGCTCGGGCGCGGTGCTGCTCCAGCCCGCGAGCGGCGGCTCGGACGTGCTCGCGACCCGCATGGGCATGCGCGGCGACGACACGACCCTCGTGATCCCCGCCGGCGGCTCGCGCATGCCGGTGACCCCCGAGGTGATCGAGCGCCGCGACCACTACATCAAGATGAAGGGCCGCGAGACCTTCCGCTTCGCGGTGCGGACCTTCGCGGACCTGATCACGGGCACCTGCGAGGACGCGGGGATCACGACCGATCAGCTCAAGATCGTGGTCCCGCACCAGGTCAACCAGCGGATCTTCGAGGCGGCCGCCGAGCGCTGCAAGATCTCGCTGGATCGCTGCGCGGTGAACATCGACCGCGTGGGCAACACCTCGGGCGCCTCGGTCCCGATCGCTCTGGACGAGGCCGTCCGCGCGGGGCGGATCGAGTCCGGCGACCTGGTCCTCATGATCGCCTTCGGCGCCGGCCTGAGCTGGGCCGGAATCCTCCTCAGGTGGTAGACATGACTTCCGATCTCGCCTTCCTCTTCGCCGGCCAGGGCGCGCAGACCGTGGGCATGGGCCAGGACCTCTACGCGGAGTATCCCGCGGTCCAGGCGCTCTACGACCGCGCCGACGCCGCGGTGCCCTTCGACCTCAAGCGGATCTCCTTCGAGGGGCCCGAGGAGGAGCTGCGCCGCACCGACGTGAGCCAGCCGGCGATCGTCGTGCACTCGCTGGCCGCCCTCGAGGCGCTCAAGACCGAGCTCGGCGGCGAGCTGCCCGGGGTCGCCTCGGCGGCCGGGCTCTCCCTGGGCGAGTATTCCGCGCTGTGCTTCGCCGGCGCGCTCTCCCTCGAGGACACCCTGCGCCTGGTGATCGCCCGCGGCGTCTACATGCAGGCCTGCTGCGAGGCGGAGCCGAGCGGCATGGTCAGCCTGCTCGGCCTCGACGTCGACCAGCTCGGCCCCGCGATCGAGGCCGGGAGCGCGCTGGGCGTGGTCGGGATCGCCAACGACAACGCCCCGGGTCAGGTCGTGCTCTCGGGCGCCGAGGCCGCGCTGCAGAAGGCCGCGGAGGTCGCCAAGGAGCTCGGCGCCAAGCGCGCGGTGCCCCTGAACGTCGCCGGCGCCTACCACTCCCAGCTCATGGCCCCGGCCGGCGAGAAGCTCGCCGCTGACCTGGCCCAGGCGGCGCTCCAGGGTCCCCAGGTCCCCGTGATCGCCAACGTCGACGCTCAGCCGCACCCCCAGGACCCCGACGCGATCCGCCAGGCCCTCGTGCGCCAGGTGAGCTCCACCGTGCGCTTCCGGGAGTCGCTGGACCGCATGTTCCAGGGCGGCGTGACCCGCTGCTTCGAGTTCGGCCCCGGCGGCGTGCTCAAGGGCCTCGTGCGCCGCGTGGACCGCAAGAAGTCCTGCGTGGCGGTGGCCACCGTAGAGCAGGTGCGCGAGGCCGCCGAGGCCCTGCGCCAGGAGGCGCGCTAGGTGGCTGGGCTGCTGGAGGGGCGCGTCGCCCTCGTCACCGGCGCCTCGCGCGGGATCGGGCGCGCGATCGCCCTGGCCTTCGCCGAGGAAGGGGCCGACGTGGCCCTCGTGGCCACCAACGAGGCGCTGCTGGCCTCCGCCGCGGAGGAGGTCCAGGGCATGGGCCGCCGCGCGCTCGCGCTCAAGGTCGACCTCTCCGACGCCAACGCGATCAAGGACGCGGTGGACACGGCCAAGAAGGAGCTCGGCGGGCTGGACATCGTGGTCAACAACGCCGGGATCACCGCCGACCAGCTGCTCCTGCGCCACAAGGACGAGGACTGGGACCGCGTGCTGCAGGTCAACCTGGGCGGCGCGTTCCGGGTGACCAAGGCCGCCGCGCGCTACCTCATGAAGTCCAAGGCCGGGCGCGTGATCAACGTCTCGAGCGTGGTCGGGATCACCGGCAACGCGGGGCAGTCGAGCTACGCCGCGAGCAAGGCCGGACTGATCGGCTTCTCCAAGAGCGTCGCCAAGGAGCTCGCCAGCCGCGGGGTCACGGTCAACGTGATCGCTCCAGGGTTCATTGAGACCGACATGACCGCTGCGCTCACCGAGGAGCAGCAGGCCCAGATCCTGCAGGGGATCCCGCTGGGGCGCATGGCCAGTGGGCTCGAGATCGCCCACGCGGCGGTGTTCCTCGCCAGCGACCGCGCCGCCTACATCACCGGCGAGGTCCTGAAGATCGACGGCGGATTGGCAATGTAATTCCCATGGGGTTGGAACCCCGGGGTCGGGACTATAGAATCCGGCCCACTCGAATACCTACTTCAATGGCTCTCACCCCTTAGGAGGGGAACGTGGCTTCCGTAGCGGACAGGGTAACGGACATCGTCTGCGATCAGCTCGGCGTCCCGCGTGACAAGGTCAACCCCGAGACCTCCTTCATCAACGACCTGGGCGCAGACAGCCTCGACACCGTCGAGCTCGTCATGGAGCTCGAGGAAGAGTTCGACATCAGCATCCCCGACGAGGACGCGGAGAAGATCCGCACCGTCGGCGAGGCGATCTCGTACATCGAGAACAAGCAAGGCTCCTAGCGCACGCTGCGCAGCTCGTTGCCGGGGCCTCTCTCGAGGCCCACGGAGGGTGCAGTCTGCACGGCAGGCGACGAGCGATCGAGCCGTAGGGGCCCCGGCACGTCCCTGCGGAAGCGGAGACCGGCCTCGGCCGGCCTCCTGGGACCAGGGCTCGACGACGGGCCGCCAGGCCGCGCCGTGGGCGCGAGAGGCTGTCAATGAGGCGCAGGGTAGTAGTCACCGGTGTGGGGGCCGTGAGCCCCATGGGGGTCGGCGCGGACGCGCTCTGGAACGGCGTCAAGGCCGGCCAGAGCGGGATCGGCCCGATCACCCTGTTCGACACCAAGGATTTCCCCGTCACCTTCGCGGGTGAGGTCAAGGGCTTCGACGTCGGAGAGCACTTCGACAAGAAGGAGGCCCGGCACCTCGACCGTGTGACCCAGTTCGCCATGGTCGCCAGCCGCGAAGCGGTCAAGGACGCCGGCCTCGACCTCGAGAGCGAGGACACGACCCGGATCGGCGCGATCATCGGCAGCGGGATCGGCGGCCTCGACACCACCGAGAAGCAGGTGCTGACCCTCCACGAGCGCGGTGTGCGCCGGGTCACCCCGTTCCTCGTGCCGATGATGATGATCAACGCGCCGGGCGGCCAGGTCGCGATCGACCTCGGGCTGCGCGGGCCGAACATGTGCGTCTCTTCGGCCTGCGCCTCGGCCAACCACGCGATCGGCCTGGCGCTGCACAGCATTCGCTACGGCCAGGCCGACGTGCTGCTCGCCGGCGGCTCCGAGGCGGCGCTGACCCCGATCGGGCTGGCCGGGTTCTGCTCCGCCCGCGCGCTGAGCAAGCGCAACGACGACCCGCAGGGGGCCTCGCGACCCTTCGACGCGACCCGCGACGGGTTCGTGTTCGGCGAGGGCGCCGGGGTGCTCGTGCTCGAGGAGCGCGAGCGCGCGATCGCGCGCGGGGCGCGGATCTACGCCGAGATCTGCGGCTTCGGCAACACCGACGACGCGTTCCATATCACCGCCCCCCACGCCGAGGGCGACGGCGCCGCGCGCTCCATGGCCGAGGCCCTGCGTGACGCCGAGCTCGAGCCGAGCGACGTGACCTACATAAACGCCCACGGGACGTCGACCGAGCTCAACGACAAGCTCGAGACCATGGCGATCAAGCGCGTGTTCGGCGACCACGCCCAGAAGCTCGCGATCTCCTCGACCAAGTCCATGGTGGGCCACCTCCTGGGGGCCTCGGGCGGCGTCGAGAGCGTGGTGTGCGCGAAGGCGATCCACGAAGGGATCGCGCCCCCCACGATCAACCTCAACACCCCGGACCCCGAGTGCGACCTGGACTACGTGCCCAACGAGGCCCGTGAGCTCACGATCGAGGCCGCGATCTCGAACACCTTCGGCTTCGGCGGTCACAACGCCTGCCTCGCCTTCCGCCGGCACGCGTGACGTTGCTACCTCGGGTTAGCAAAGAAACGGGTTACGCCGTCTGCCGCGAGCTTGATCGCGCGGACAACAACGACTACATAATCGACATGCTTGCGCGTCTGGAGGGGGAGAATCCCTGCGTTGCCGAGTTCGTGAGTCGCCTGGCGATTCAGAACGAGGATCCAGTTGGGCTGGCGACGGCGGCGCTGCTCGTCTACCGTCTGCTCGAGAGCCAAGCAGAGGCCGACCTGCTCAAGCAGCAGCTCGCGGCCGACGGACCATTTGGCACGGGGGGCGAATCACCGCGGTGAAGTTGACGCTGACACTCTCGGGACGAACCCTCGAACGCTACGACTTCGAGACCTTCGAACGGGTTCGAGTAGGCCGCAGCGAAGACTGCGAGATCACGATCGACAACCTTGGCGTCTCGCGCTACCACGCCGAGATCGTGCGCAAGGACGGGATCGACATCCTGCGCGACCTGCGCTCCAACAACGGCACCTTCGTCAACGGGCGGCGGATCGACAGCCACAACCTGAACGAAGGTGACGAGGTCTCGATCGGCAAGTTCACGTTGGCCTACAGCGCGGGCGCTGGCGCCGCCCCCGTCGCCGCCCCCGCCGCCGACGCCGCCAAGCCTGCAGGCGAGGGCGACGACTTCGGCGGCATGACCATGCAAATGGACCAGGCGACCCTCGCCGCGCTCCAACGCGAGAAGGCGTCCCGCGTCCGCGGCTACCTGGTGATGGAGACCCCCGAGGGCAAGAAGAACCTGTTCCTCGAGAAGTCGGTGTTCCTGTTCGGCAAGGCCGAGGACGCCGACGTGAAGCTCGGCGGATGGTTCTGCCCGCGCAAGGTCGCGATCATCTTCCGCGACGACTCCGGCTTCCGCCTGATTAACGTCAGCCCCAAGCCCGAGGGCGTGACCGTGAACGGCAAGCCCGTCGACGACGTGCGGCTGGGCGACAACGATCAGATCCAGGTCCGCAACGCCCGCATGACCTTCATGAGGGGGACCCCGGTGAGCTGAAGCGGACGCTTCGCGTCCGCTTCAGCTCACCGCGGTCTGGTTTTTCAGGGGGTCTGTCCCAGACCCCTCGCCCTCGGGGCAAAGCCCCCTCGGGCTCACCCCAAGGGCTCGCGGCCGGCTTCGCCGGCCCGCTGCCCTCGCGGGCTTCGCCCGCTCTGGTCCAAGGGGTCTGTCCCAGACCCCCTCGCCCTCGGGGCAAAGCCCTCGGGCTCACCCAAGGGGCTCGCGGCCGGCTTCGCCGGCGGCGCTGCCGCGCTCGCGGGCTTCGCCCGCTCTGGTTTCCAGGGGGTCTGTCCCAGACCCCCTCGCTCCTCGGGGCAAAGCCCCTCGGGCTCACCCCAAGGGCTCGCGGCCGGCTTCGCCGGCCCTGCCCTCCGGGCTTCGCCCGCTCGCAGGGCGCCCAAACACCCCTTCGTGGGCTTCGGCGCTGCCCGCCTCGCCGCTCGCAGCGCGCGCAAACACCCCTTCGTGGGCTTCGGCGCTGCCCGCCTCGCCGCTCGCAGGCGCGCCCCAAACCCCCCTTCGTGGGCTTCGGCGCTGCCCGCCTCGCCCGCCCCTTCGTGGGCTTCGGCGCTGCCTGCCTCGCCGCTCGCAGGGCGCGCCCCAAACTCCTCTGAGCCCCCTCGTGGGCTTCGGCGCTGCCCGCCTCGCCGCTCGCCGGTCGGTTCGCGCTGGGCGCCCAGGACGCTCGCGCGCTCCAGAACAGGCCGAGGGTCGGCTCAGGGATTTTCCGGATTCCACTCCCCACGGCGGCGGCCTCGCGCAGACACCGGGGCATGAAGCAACCCAGCACCCTGGCCCCTGCAGGCGAGCGCCTGATCGTGGGGCACCGCCCGGCGCCCGACGACGAGCGCTCCCCCTCCTTCGGACCCCTGTGGACGGCGGCCAACACCGTGAGCGAGCTCGTGTTCGGGCACGACGTGGCCGGCTGCCTGGGGTTCCTGAGCGTGGCCGCTCTGGGCACGGCCTGCGCGCTGGCAGCCCGGCACGTCGTGCCCAGCTACCCCCTGGCCGGGCCGGCCGTAGCGATCGGAGCGGTCGCCGTGACCCTGCTCCTCGGGTTCCGCGCGGCGCGCAGGCGGCTCGTCCGCGGCGCGGGGCGCGCCGAGCTCACCCCGCGCGGGGTCCGCTTCGCCAAGCCCGGCGGCGACCGCAAGCGGATCCCCTGGGACTACGTCCAGGGCTACGCCGCCGCGCCGCGCTGGATCCAGCTCCGGATCGGCGACCGGGAGCTCCCGCGCTACGCGATCCCGACGCCCACGCCTCAGGATCGCGAGGCCGCGCTGGCCTACCTCCAGGAGCGACGGATCCAGCCCTTGAGCTGAGCCGCCGACCGGGGCCCTCGACGGGCGTGCCCTCGTCGGGCACGATAGACGGGTGAGCGATCCGCCCTCCAGCGAGACGAGCCAGGCCCGGCCCCGGGGATCGATCTTCGAAGACCCCGAGGTCTTCCTGCTCGAGATCATGGACCGCGCCGACGACCGCCTGGGCACGGGCGCGGCCGAGGTGATCGGCGCGGTGGCGGGGGCGGCCCTGGCGCTGTTCGTGCCCTTCGCCCACGGGATCCTGCTGCGCGGGGTGATCGGCACCGCGATCGGGACGCTGGTCGGCAAGAAGATCGCCGAGCACGACCCGGTGTGGTTCCGCAAGCGCCTGGAGCTGGCCCTCGAGCGCTTCGAGGAGATCAACCGCTTCTACCAGAACGAGCGCTGCACCCGCCGGGCCCGCGACGAATACGTCGAAGACCTGATCGAGCGCTTCTTCGACAGCGGCGACTCGCTGCTCGAGTAGCCGCGCTCAATCCCGGGGCACGCGCTCGATCTTCACCAGGATCCGGTAGGGGACGCCGTTGAGCTCGCCGCGCACGAGCCCGGGGAAGCGACCCCGCCCGTCGGGCCACATGCGATACCACTGACGCTGCACCCCGCCCTCGTGGAACATGACCAGGTAGTCGTCGCCGCCGAGCTGCAGGGTCGTCTCCTCATGCTTCACGTAGCGCCGGTAGATCTCGCGGGTGTTGTTACGGTTGTAGAGCCACCCGGAATACCTGCGCCCTTCGGTGGTGCGCGTCCTGACCTGGTTCGGGCACACCGCTTCGACCACGTAGGTGCGCTCGACCAGCTCGTCGGCGCCCGGGCCCGCTTTTTCGCGCCAGGTCACCCGGTCGCCGACGCGCACCCCCGGGTCCCGCGGCGCGTAGTGCTCGGGCTCGTCGGTCGGACGCACCGCGGTCAGCTCCTGGACCACGACCCCGTTCCACTCGCGCTTGAGCACCCGCGGCAGCGCGTAGTGCCCGGTGTCGTCCACATGACACCAGGTGCGGGTCTCGATCCCGCTCTTCAAGGTCTCGCTCTGGATCCGGCAGGGGAAGCTGCGCCCGGAGACCGTGAGCGTGTCCTCGGGCCCCTGCAGCCGTCCGAAGCGGTCCCCGCGAAACTCCTGGGACTCGTGCTCGTCGTAGCCTTCGCCGGTGCTGCGGAACCCCTCGTGCCCCTGGGCCTCGAGGCCGATCCCCCACACCGTGGTCGTGAGCTTCGTCGCGTAGGGCGCGGGCTCGAGCTCCACCGTCTCGCCCTTCCAGACCGGCTTGAACCCGCCGGCGGCGCGGCGCACGTCGAGCTCCCGACGCACCTCGAGGGGCAGCGTGTGGTAGCGCAAGGTGAACTCGAACCGATCGCCGTCCTGGACCCGGTCCTGGATCCGGGCCCAGAAGTTGTCCTTGCGGGTTCCGCCGAAGGGCGCCTCGTCCGCGACGGGAGCCGCCGGGGCGGACGGCCGAGGCTTGGGGACCACGGGCGCCGGGGGCGGAGCCTCGGGCGCCGGCTCGGGGGCCGCCTCTTCGATCACCTCCTTCACCAGCCGCCGAGGGAGGGTCACCCGCCCGTTCCGCGTCTTGAGCACGACCTGCTTCGGCGAGTCCTCCACCACCTCGCCCTGCATGCGGCTCCCGTTCTTGAGCACTACGGTGTCCGCCAGCCCCGCCCCGGCGATCCCCAGGGTGAGCAGCGCTACGAGCCTGTACACGACGAATCCTTTCGCTTCAGCCCTGCTCGAGCTGCTTCACGTAGCGGGCGAGGGTGTTGCGGTCGATCCCCAGCACCCGCGCCGCCTCGCTCTTGTTGCCTCCGACCCGCTCCAGCACGCTCTGGGTGTAGAGCAGCTTGATCTCCTCCAGCGAGCGCACCCCCCACTGGGCTTCGAGGTCGAGCCCCGGCGCGCTGGCCTGTTGCCCCGGCAGCATGGCCGGCTGCCCCGCGAGCACGCGGTTGGTGGCCGCCCGCAGCTCGCGCACGTTGCCCGCCCAGGTGTAGCCCTGGGTCTGGCTCTGGAGCTTCTCCAGCACGTCCTCGGCGATCGTGGGCCAGGCGGTGAGGTCGATCTCCATGGCCACGAAGTGCCGCACCAGCTCCGGCAGATCCTCCAGCCGCTCGCGCAGCGGCGGGTTCGCCACCCGCAGCACCGAGAGCCGCTCGAGCAGGTCGCGCCGGAACACGGACCCGTCCTCCCGAGGCTGGGTCAGGTCGCGGTTCGTCGCGGCCAGGACCCGGACCTCGACCTGCTGCTCCTCGTCGGAGCCCACCGGGCGGATCGTGCCCTCCTGCAGCGTGCGCAAGAGGCGTACCTGCACGTCCTGGCTGGCGTCGCCGATCTCGTCCAGGAACAGCACCCCGCGGTTGGCCGCGGCGAACAGCCCCCGGCGGTCGGCGGTCGAGCCGGTGAACGCGCCGCGCACGTGCCCGAACAGGTCGGAGCTCGCGAGGTGCGGGGTCAGGGCAGCGATGTTCGCGGTGACCAAGGGACCGGGCTCGGCGCCGTCGGGGTCCAAGGAGCCGCGCCCCGCGGCGATCGTGCGCGCGACGATCTCCTTCCCGGTCCCCGGCTCGCCCGTGATCAACACCGAGAGCCGGTGCGGCGCCTTGAGCGCGAGGGCCTTGCGCACGTCGTCGGTGAACACGGCGCGCCAGGTCTGGGTGCGGAGCTGGTCCATGACCGGGGAGCGGCCCACCAGCCCCGCCAGGGCGGCGGCCACGTCGTGCCCGCGGCGCGACCAGGCGTAGATCGCGCCCACCCGCCCCTCGAGCAGGGGCAAGGAGGGCACCAATCGCTCGATCAGGCGCCGCACCTCCTTGAGGTTCGCGAGGTTGATCGCGGCGTGGAGCCCGAGGGCGAGGGACCAGTCGAGGAGCGCGCGACGCACGACCTCCTCCCCGGGCTCGCCCGAGACCGCGATCTGCCAGGCGTCGACGGCGTCGACCGGGCGCTTGATCCGGTAGCGCGTGCGGAGCTCGGTGTTGAGTCGGCGCGCCTCACCGGTGTGGGGCGCGGTGCGCAGACGCAGCTCCGCGAGGAGGTCGAGCGCCTCGCGGGCGCGCTCCACCGACAGGCCGCTGGGTTCTTCCGCACCTGGGGTCGCCACCGGGGCATGTTACAGCATGGCCTGGGAGGAGCCCCAGCGGCTCGCGGAATCTCGTCTCAAGGCATTGTCCTGCCATGACTTGGCTACCGCGCCCCCGAGGGCGCTGCGGGCGCGGTGGCATGACGCGTGCTAGGCTCGGACGGGAGGCCTCATGGATTCGAACGACCCCGCCGTCGACCCGGCCCGCCGCGAGTGCTCCTTCGCCGGCCTGAACTACACCTCTGAGCCCTGCCCCGACGCGACCCGCAGCGACATCTTCAAATCCGCTGCCCTCGGCGGCGGCGGCGCCTGGCTCGCGGCAGCGCTCCTCGGCGCCTCGCCCCTGGGTCGCCTCGCCGCGGTCGCCGCCGGCGCCCTCGCCGGCTCCTTCGCCTCGCGCCACCACGTCTACCTGGACTGGGACCCCGATCGCCTGCGCTACGGCAGCAGCGCCCGCGACGACCCCCCCTCCGACGACCCGCTGCCTCCGGCTCCGACCGGGAGGGGGTTCTAATGAAGCTGCGTATGCTCTCTGTGGCGCTGTGCGCCCTGCTGGTCGCCTGCGGCGGCGCTGACCCCCGCACCCCCGTCACCCCCGAGGCCCTGGGCGAGCTCCCCGCCGACGTCGACCAGCTCCTGATCGACCTCGTGGACGGCACTGAGCTCAGCGCGCTGACGGAGACCTACCCCGAGCTGGCGCAGGCCCGCTGGAACAGCCCCGAGTCCGAGGACGAGGCCATGGCCGTGGCCGAGGTCCCCCGCGACGCCATGCCGGCCCTGATCGAGAAGCTCGCTCAGGACCCGCGGGTCGAGGTCGCCGAGCCCAACCTGCGCTACCGGATCGAACCAGGCGCGCTGAACGCGGACGTCGACGCCGCCGACATTCCCGACGACGAGGACCACCCCGCCCTCGACGGCTTCCCCAACGACGCGCTCTACGAGCGTCAGTGGAACATGCGCATGGTCCACGCCCGCGAGGCCTGGCGCACCACCAAGGGCGAAGACGTGATCGTGGCCGTGATCGACACCGGCGTGGCCTACGAGGACGACAAGGGCCTGTGGGCGCCCGACCTCAAGCGCACCCAATTCGTGAAGGGCTGGGACTTCATCGACGACGACGCGATCGCCGCCGACGACAACGGCCACGGCACGCACTGCGCGGGGACGATCGCCCAGTCGACCAACAACGAGATCGGCGTCGTGGGCCTCGCCCCCGAGTGCAAGATCATGCCGCTCAAGGTGCTCACCGCGCAGGGTTGGGGCACGACCTCGGACATCGCCGACGCGATCCGCTTCGCCGCCGACAACGGCGCCAACGTGCTCAGCCTGTCCCTCGGCGGCGGCGGCTACAGCCGCGTGCTCGCCAACGCGGTGAAGTACGCCCGCGACAAGGGCTGCCTCGTGGTGTGCGCCGCGGGCAACGGCGCCCGCGGGCGAGTCGAGTATCCGGCCGCCTACCCCGGCGCGACCGCGGTCTCGTCGGTCGGGCCCTCGGGCAAGCTCGCGTTCTACTCCTCCTACGGCAAGCAGTGCTTCATCGCCGGCCCCGGCGGCGACAAGTCCAAGGCCGCGACCGACGGCGTGCTGCAGAACACCCTCGACTTCAGCCGCCCCGGCAAGACCCACTACGCCTACTACCAGGGCACCTCCATGGCGACGCCTCACGTGGCCGCAGCCGCGGCGCTGCTCTACGCGTCCGGCGTCACCGACCCCGACGCGATCGAGGACGCCCTCGCCGCGAGCGCGGCGACCCCCCCGGGCGTGCGCGCTGACTGGACCCCGGAGTACGGCCACGGGATCCTCGACATCGGCGCGGCGCTCCAGGGCGCCGTCGCCACCCCTGGCTGGTGGACCCTTGGGCTCTCGGCGCTGCTCGTGGGCCTGACCGTGCTGCTCAGCGACAAGAAGCACCTCAAGGCGCCCCTCCTCGCGGCGGGCGCCCTGCTGGGCGGCTGCGGCCTGTTCTTCCTCACCCCCTACGGGATCGGCGAGCTGCCCCTGGTCGGGCCGTTCCTGGCCCACGGTATGGCGGACTGGGACCTGGTCCTGTTCGGCGCGCGTTGGCACTGGACGCCCTTGTTCGCCAGCGCCCTGATCCCGAGCTTCCTGGCCTTCACCTTCCACCCCAAGCCCTGCGCCCGCGCCCTGACCGGGATCGGCCTCGGCTGGACCGCGCGCCTCGTCGCCGGGATCGTCCTATCGTAACATTACTTCATTCCCAGGCACGGGTTCCTCGACGCCGTATGGCTGGCCGGGAACGCGCTGGTGCTCGTGGGCGTGCTCGCGGCCTGCGCCGCCTCGGCCGCGGCAGGACGAGGCGGCGTGGCCCTGTGAAGCTCACCGGCACGATCGAGAAGGTGGACCTCATCAGGGGCTACACCCTCGTGACCGACGACGGCAAGCGCGCTACGCGCTGGTCAGCAAGGGCCTCCAGCCTGGCGAGGTCGAGAGGCGAGCTCATGACCGACGCCGTGGGCTTCGGCATGACCGGCGACCCTGCGCTCCAGGTCAGAAGCAGGTCGCGCCCAGGCGCTGAGCTCGTTCAGGTCGCCGCAGCTCGGTGCTAACGTTCGGGCAGCACGGCGTTGACCGTGCCCTGCGCACCGGCGCTTGAGCTCGGGCGGCTCGGCGCGGACGTCCTCGCGATCTGCTGCTCCGTGCGGTCATTGATCCAGGATGGAGGTGGCCGGGCGCACGGGGTCCCCTTGCAGGCCGCGAACGTCTGCCCCGCCACCTCCGGGCTTGCTCGGCTCCAGCGACGTGGCACTCGTGAACCGACGAGAACCCGGTGTTATTCGGCAGCTCGATCAGCGACGCCCGGGTGAACGGGAAGTGGCCCTCGTTGTCGTAGGACTGCAGCAGCGCCCCGGCGCTTGTCCTCCCGCGCTGGCGCCCGCACCAGGTATCGCGTCCGCGCTTGCCCTTGTATTCCACGCCGGCGAACTCGACGCGGTCCGGCACCGGACAGGGCTGTGTGTCGACGACAGGAAGCCGGTCATCGGCGCGTCCCAGGTTGCGCAGGATGTGGAACAGGTCCGGCGTGTCCAGGTGGTAGAGGATCCCCAGGAACAGCATCCGGGCGGCTTTGTGGCATCGAGGTCACGTCGCGTCACCCTGCTGAGGCTCACCTCGACATGCGTTGCGCTGCGCGCACCTGCGCATCGCTCCTCGCGGGCGTCCAGGCCGACGACCGTCGCGCCCTGGCAGGCAGCCTCGGTCGCGTAGACGCCCTCGCCGCAGGCGGGGTCAGAATCCGCAGCTCGTCCAGCGGTCGAGGGGACCAGGTCGAGGAGGCTCTGCAGCACGCGCCGGACCTTCGCCGCGTCGCGTTGCGCGCGACGAAGCGCGCAGGGATCCGACAGCCTTTGCGGGCAAGCAGAGCGATCGCTTCGTCGTCAGGGTCTTCATGTCGGCCGGGGGGGGCTTCGTGATCCCGGAGCTGCGGACCTGGGCCCAGCGGGCCTCCCGACCTCGCGCAGCGGAGGAACGCCAGGATCACACCTGCCTGGAACGACAGGCGCGCACCGACCTGCTCTGCTGCAAGGACGACCTGGGCTTGGCGTCCCGCGCGAGGCGCTGCTCCCATGCGGCGACTGCCACACCGTGCTCCACACGCCGAGCGCGTGATCGAGCTCGGATTTTCCCCCGTGGAGTGCTCGCGCAACCAGGCCGCCTGCGCGCCCGCGTGGGCTGAAGACTCAGCGACCGGTTACTGCTCGTGGAGGAAGGCGAGCGCGGTCAGGTAGCCAAGGTCAAGCTGGTCGCGCCGTTGGCGTTCCCCACCTGGCTCACCAGCCCCCCGGCCTCGGTGTCGCCCACCGAGTCCGGCAGGTTGCCGAACACGTTGGTCTGCTGCTCCCAGGCCTCCATTTGGTCCAGCATGTGACGCACGATCTCGTCTGTGCTCCATGCCCTTGAGCCGGCAAGTGGCGTAGACCCCGAACGCCACGACCACCCCCGGATCATGTGGATCGGGTGCACGCCGTCCTTCTGCGGGTCTCCCGCGCCTCCCACCCGGTTCATGAGTTCACTCTGGATCTGGTGCGAGCTCGCATTGCTCGTGACCCGTGGGCCGTCCTCGCTCACGCCGATCAGGTTCCGCTCGTGGGGTGGTGGGCGAAGAGAACGCGATCTCCCCGCCCCAGCCCGCGTCGAGCATGCGCGCGGGGATCGCGACGGTGCGCCCGCGCGCGGGCGTACGCCGCGCGGCGCTTGACCTGCTCGGTCCGGGCTCCTCCCGGGCCTCCGCGGCGCCCGCAGGCTCGATCAAGCGCACGTCCGCTGAGACGCGGCAGGGTCAGCACCAGCCCTGCGATCCCCGGCGCGCTGAGGTCGCTCGACCGCCCCCAGGGGCTCGGGCGCGGCTGGCCGCCACGTCGATCGTGCGCCCGAGGCCACCAGCCGCGCGCTGTGCCGCGTCGGCGACCCCGGGGGCGCCCGGCGGGATCGGGATCAGCCATCGACGTCGGTGGTCAGGCGCGCGTCGCCGACCTCGACCTCGACCCTGAGAAGCCGATTCCCTCCTCGTCCACGAGCCGCGCTGAGATCCGGTCTGGACCTCGGGTCAAACTGGCCCAGAGGCCCTACCGCGTAGCCCGGGTCGTCGAGCAGGAGCAGCTCGCTCGCCGGGCCCGCCTTGAGCGCGGGCAACGCCGTCCGGCTGACCGTTGACCCGCACCTCGACCTCGACCGCCCTCGGACCGAGCGCTCCCTCCAGGCCACCTCGCGGGCGGTCGTGCGGGGCGCCGAGCTCATCGCTCTACTGCGCCAGGAGCTGGGCGAGGCGGGCTCGCGCCCTCTCGACGCGAGCTCGCCGCCGGCCCGCGAGACACAGAACCCGAGAGGTCGCGTCCTCCTGCGCGCTCTCTCCCCGGCCGTAGTGCGGGTTGTGCCGCGTGGCGCTGCCCAGGGCCTGGGCCGCGATGGTGCGCGTCCCGCGGACCACCTGCACTTCGCCGCACGGTGTAGTCCCAGCTCGGGGCCCCGCCCGAAGTCCCGCGACGGTGACCGCGTGCTCGCGCCCTCCTGAGCGAAGGCGAAGCGCGCGCCCTCGGCCACCGCTCCGGGGCCCGCTCGTACCTCGACCCGCAGCATGGCGCAGACCAGGCTGCCCTCGGCCGTCAGCAGCGCTCTGATCGCCAGCGCGGCGTCGCCCGAACGTTCGGAGGGAACGTCCCCGCCAGCCGCCCCTCGGCGTCGAAGAGACAGCGCGCCAGCTCGGCGGCGAGCCGAGTCGGCCTCGGTGGGAGCGCGGGCCCGCTGAGCTCGACTCCCTGCTGCTGGCCGCGCACGGCGGTCACCACGGGGCCCTCGTCCCCGCCCGCGCGGAAGCGCACCGCGCGCCAGCCAGGCCGACGCGCGAGCCGCCCGAGGGCCTCCCCCGCCAGGCGCAGGCGGCGGCCTGGGGCGTCGGGTCGCGTGTCCTGCAGGCGCTGGAACACGGTCCAGGCCGTGGTCACCGGGGCCTCGAGCGCCTCGCGCAAGAAGCGCCCCTCGAACTCGGCTTCGAGCCACCCCCGCGCGTTGGCGGCCTGCCAGGCGTCCTCAGCGCTCCCGGTGAAGGTCACGTCGTCGTGGCGCAGGTCCAGGGCGAAGCCCTCCGCGCCCTCGTGCTCGACCCGCGAGAGCATGAGGATCCGCGGTTGGTCGAAGCGCGCGCGCACCCCGTAGGCGGCCTCGACCTTGCCCAGGGTTTGATCGGAGGCGTGGGCGAAGTCGAGCAGGTGCCGGTAGAGGACGCCCAGCTGCGTCTCGAAGCGCCCGGACTCCTGGAGCCTGAGGTCTTCCTTCTCGCGCACGTAGTCGCCGATCCGGCAGGGCCACACCGTGAACGCGTGCACGTCGCCCCGCCCCTGAGCGTCGAGGCCCACGCGGTTCTCGGCGCGCCACAGCTCGCGCACGACCTCGACCTCGTCGCCCCTCCCTGGGAGCGCGAGCCGAAACACCAGCTCCTCGCCCACGGCGTCGGCCACCGGCGCCTTGACCTGCTTGGGCGCCGCGCCTGCGACCTCGACGACGCTCACCCCGGGCTCGAGCACGCGCACGCTGTGCACGGCCCCCACCAACGCCCCCGCGCTGCCGCGGTAGACCTCGGTCTCGCGGACCTCGCCCTGAGCGAGCAGCGCGCGGTGGAGTACGGTCAGCCCCGGCTGGGCCACGTCCCCGGCCGGCGTCTCGCCGAGCTCCTCGAGGCTCGTGGGCGCCGCGCCCGGGCAGTGGGCGAGGAGCCCCTGCGCCAGGGCGAGCTTCTCCTCGGGGGAGCCCGCGCCCTCCCACAAGGTCCCGAGGGCACCCTTCACGTCCCCGCGGTACGGAAGGTCCACGACCTCCTCCCTCACGAAGCCGAGGACCCGCGCCCGATCGCGGCCGAGCTCCTCCGCCTTGACCCGCAGGTAGTCGAAGGGCAGCCCAGGGGTCGGCCACAGGCACATGAGGAGCGCCGCCAGGAGCGCGAGCAGGAGCGCGACGCCCAGCAGGCGCTTGCGGGTCGAGCCCCGCTCGTCCTCGGTGTTCGCCGCGCCCTGGGGCGGGACCTGGGGAGACGGGATCGGGTCGCGGTCGTTCACGGGGTCCTCTCGGGGCGGCTCCGCGCGGGTCGGGGCGACCCGTAGAATGCGCGCTCGTTGGGGAAGGAGGCGGAATGCTAACGCGACGCACCCACGGGCGCTGGGGCGCCTGGCTGCTCCTGGCGCTGGGGCCCGTCCTCGGGCAGGAGCCCGCGCCGCTCGCAGAGCTGGAGCCGAACGACACCGCCGAGATCGCCAGCCAGACCCTGGCCTTGGGGCAGCCGTTCCAGGGCACCCTGGGGACCCCCGGCGCGCTGGGCGACGACGAAGACTGGCTCTGGATCGAGCTGACCGAGGCCACCCGCGTCGACCTGCGCTACGCCCCCGAGGGCGGCGCGCGGGCGGCCGGGATCCTCGAGCTCGCCGCCCCGGGCTTCGCGCGCTGGGACCTGCCCTTGGCCCGGGGCGAGGCGCGCTACCTCGGGCTGACCCTCCCCGCCGGGCGCTACCCGCTCCGGCTCCAGGCGCGGCGCGTGGCCGGGCTCAGCTACACCCTGACCCTCGACCCCGCCCCCGAGGCCCCCGACGCCGAGCTCGAGCCCAATGACCCGCCCCAGGCGCCCGCGACCCTGGAGCTCGGCGCGCCACGCCGCGGGTGGGTCTCGCACACCTACTTCGACAAGGACCGCTACCGCGTCGAGATCCCCGAGCGTGGGGTCTACCGCCTGGAGGTCGAGCTCCCCGACCTCGAGCTCCCCGACGGCCAGCCGCAGCCCCCGTCCGCGCACTGGACGGTCAGCCTCGGCGCCGCGGGGGAGAAGCCGACCTTCGCCTACCGGCTCGACGACGTCGACGGCGCGCGGTCCGGCGACGGCGCGCCGCGCCGGTTCCGCTTCTACCCCGTGCTGGAGCCGGGCGCCCACGACCTGCTCCTCGGGGCCACCCGCGGGGAGGTCGGCGCGGCCTACTCCCTCGAGGTCACTCGGCTGGACTCGCCGACGCCGGACGCGGACCTGCTCGAAGCTGGGCGCCAGGCGATCGACCACGGCCTGCGCTACCTGCTCGAGCTCGAGCCCTCGGCCGATCGAACCTCCCACGACCTCGCGGCCGAGGCTTGCCAGCTCCTGGCCCTGGCCGAGGGCAGCGGGGCCCCGGAGCTGAGCGCCGGGCGCGCACAGAAGGTCCAGGCGATCCTCGAGAGCGTGGGCGCGCGGCTGAAGGAGGTCCCCGACCTCCCCTGGGCGGGGACGCCGGTCAAGCGCTTCGGCAACTACGGCCTCTACGAGCAGGCCATGATCACCCTGGCCTTGGCCGAGTGCGCGCTGGCCGGCCGCGAGGAGGCGCGCCCGCTGTGCGCGGAGGGCGTGCGCTTCCTGCTCGCGGCGCAGATCTCCCCCGATCGCCCCCCCGCCTACTCGCCCTCCACGGAGGACGACCCCGAGTGCGGCGGCTGGCGCTACGTCCCCAGCGCCCGCAGCGGCGACCTCTCGGTGAGCGGTTGGTGCCTGATCGCGCTGTTCGCCGCGGACGTGGCGGGGGTCGAGGTCCCCGGGCTCCAGCGCGGGGTGGTCCGCGCCCTGCGCTTCGTCAAGGCCTGCTCCCGGGCCGACGGCTTCGCCTACGACACCCGCAGCAAGCCGAACTCGTTGATCCAACAAGGAATCGGCGCGCTCCTGGGGCTCCTGTTCGACGAGCCCTCGGGCTCCCTCGACCGCGCGCTGGTGCAGCTCGACCTGCACCAGTGCGCGGGGACCCAGTCAGGCTGGGGGCATGACTCGCCCTTCTACTCCTGGTACTACGCGACCCGCGTGCACTTCCTGCGCGGCGGCGCGGCCTGGCGCACCTGGCGCACCCTGACCCTGCGCCAGCTCGTGGGACGCCAGAACTCCGACGGCTCCTGGTCCTCGATCCGCGACGAAGGCCCGGTGGGCACACGCTACGCCAGCGGGCTCGCGATCGTGATCCTGCGCCTGTGTCTGGGCGAAGCCCCGGGCTACCTGAATCAGGAGCTCGAGGCCTTCTGAGCCCTAGGCCTCGCCCTCGCTGGCGGCGCCGACCGCCTCCTGGCCCTCGCCGCCGCGCCGACGACGGCGGGCGCCCTTGGCGTCCTGGGGGACCTCCCAGCGCGCCAGGTCGAAGGGCTGCTTGTCCCGCAGCGCGACCAGGTTTTGGCGCACGACCTCCACGATCTGGGTCGCTTGTTGCCGGCGGCCGAGGTGCGCGGTCTTGGCCAGGAGCTGCTCGGCGGGGAGGAACTTGCCGATCCGCGCCTCGAGGGGCGTGCGCCGCGGGAGCCAGCTCCCCTTGGGCATGGAGACGTGGGTCCCCGAGAGGTAGATCGGGAGCACGCCGACCTTGGCCGCCTGGACCACGAGCCCCAAGCCCGGCTTGAAGCTCGCCATGCGCCCGCTGATCGAGCGCGTGCCCTCGGGGAAGATCAAGATCGTCTTGCCCTGGTTGAGCTGATCCACGAAGCGCCCCAGGCTCTCGCGCACCGAGGCCACCCGATCGAAGGGCATGACGTTCGTGAAGTTCTCGAAGTAGGTCGCGCGAAAGGTGTCCGCGAAGAAGTAGTCGCGGGCGCCAGCGGAGACCAGGTGCTCGCCATACTCGCCCAGGGCGTAGCGCACGAGGCCCACGTCCAGGTGGCTGGAGTGGTTGGCGACCACGATCGTGTTGGTGTGGTGGGGAATGTTCCCCCGCCCGACCACGGTGCACTCGAGGGCCTGGCCGTAGCCCACCTGGTGCAGGGTGTCGAGGAAGGTGCGCACCCCGCGCTTGACCAGGCTCGGCATGACGATCGGGCGCGCGGGGGCCGTCTGGGGCGCGACCGAGCGCTTGCCCTCGCCCTCGACCCCGATCAGGCCCAGGAGGTCGCCTACGGTGGCCGCGCCGGCGAGGCTCTCGGGCGCCGGGCACTCGTAGGCCTCGGCCAGGGCCAGGGCTACCTCCGCCAACGCGATCGAGTCCAGGCCCAGGTCGTCGGTGAGGTTCGCCTCGCGGGTCACGAGGGTCGGGTCGATCCCGGCCACGTCCTGGAAGATCTGGGCGAAGCGCTCGCCGCCGGTGCCCTTGCGCTGCTTGCGGCTGGCCCGGGCCTCGGTCTTGCGCGCCAGATCCTGGAGCAGCTTCGCGACCTCGGCGCGCTTGACCTTGCGGGTCGCCGTGCGCGGCAGCTCGCGCTGGGTGAAGCGCAGGACCTTGACCCGCTTGGGGTAGGGCAGGGCCTCGGCCCGCTGCTGGAAGAACTCGCGGATCCGCTCCTCGGCGTCGGCGACGCCGCCCTCGGCGTCGCGCTTGGCGCGCACGAGCGCGGCCACGACCTCGTGCTGGTCGCCCTTCTGCGCGATCCCGGCGACCGCGAGCTCCTCCACGTCCTCGCAGCCGCTGTAGAGGTCCTCGACCTCGTCGGGGTGCACGGTGTTCCCCGAGGCGTCGACGATCGCGTCCTTGAGCCGCCCGACCACGTAGAGGTTGCCCTCTCGTCCAGCCGCCCCAGGTCGCCGGTGTGCAGCCAGCCGTCCACGATCGTGGCCGCGGTGCGCTCGGGGTCCTTGTCGTAGCCCAGGCACAGGCTGGGGGAGCTGGCGACGATCTCGCCCACGCCCTCGCCGTCGGGGTCCTTGATCTGGACCTGCACGCCGGGGATCGCGCGCCCCACCGAGCCGGGCTTGCTGGCCTCCTCGGGTCGGTGCGCGCAGAGCACGGGGGCTGCCTCGGTCAGGCCGTAGCCCTCGTAAATGTCGAGGCCGATCCCCTGGAACTCGAGCGCGATCTCGCGGGGCAGCGCCGCCCCGCCCGAGACCGCGAAGCGCAGCTCGCCGCCGAAGGCGTCGTGGATCTCCTTGAACAGGCGCGGCCCGAGGTTGACCCCGGTCCGCGCGCGGAACTCGCGGTGGAAGGCGAGCAGCCCCTTGTAGGCCCGCTCGGCCTGGGGCCCGCGGGCGCGGACCTGGCGCCCCACGCGCCGGTGCCAGGCCTCGAACAGCGCGGGGACGCCGATCATGCAGGTCGGGCGCACCTCGTCGAGGCCGGCGCGCACGGTCTCGGCGTTGACCTCGTGCAGGTAGGTCACCGTGGCCCCGCCGTAGAGCGGGAGCAGGAACCCGGCGCTGAACTCGAAGCAGTGGTGCAGGGGCAGCACCGAGAGCACCTTGTCCTCGCCGCCCACGGTGTAGAGCGCGGCCAGGGCGCGGACCTGGGTGCAGAACGCGGCGTGGGAGATCAGGACCCCCTTGGAGGCGCCGGTGGTGCCCGAGGTGTAGATCAGGCTCGCCGGCGCCCGGGGCACCAGCTCCTGCTCCTGAGGCGGCTCAGGGAGGGCCTCGCCCTTGGCCGCGGCGGCGACCGCCACGCTCAGGTCCACGAGCTGGACCCCCTGGGGCAACTGCTGAGCGAGGTCCGGGAGCTTGGCGCGGCAGGCCTCGGAGACGAGCACGACCTTGGCCTCGGAGGCGGCGACGAGGTGCGCCGCGCGGTCGCCCTCGATCTCGGCCTCGAGGGGCGCGCAGGTCGCGCCGGCGGCGAGGATCCCGAAGTAGCCCAGCGCCCACTCGGGGCTGTTCTCGCTGAGCAGGATCACGCGGTCGCCGGGCTGCACTCCGGCCTGGATCAGGCGGCCGGCCGCAGCGCGGGCCCGCGAGAACGCGTCCTCGAAGTTGACCCGCATGTCGACGCGCCCGCCGGGGCCCAGGCGCCGCCAGCACACGCTGCGGCCGAAGCGGGTGCGGTCCTCGAGCAGCTGCGAGAGCGTGGTGAAGGTGCGCTCGAACTGGGTCGGGCCGCTGCCCACCGCCAGCCGCAGCTGGGGGAAGGCCCAGCGCTCGAGGCCGGGCACGTGGACCTCGCGCCAGTAGTGGCGCCACTGGATCTCGGTGGGCACGAAGGGCACCCGCGCCTGATCCTCGGGGGTCAGGGCGTCGTGCAGCCGGCGCGCGTTGTCGGTGCGGAAGATCACCGGACACTTGGCGATGAACGGAAGGTAGATCTCGAGCAGCTGCTCCACCCGCTCGAGGTCGCGGGTCACGCCCTTGACCTTCTGCTTGACCCGCGAGAGCAGGTTCGCGAGCCGCGGGCGCTCGTCGGGGACCGGCACCCGCTCCAGCGCGTCGTGCAGCCCCTGGGCCAGCTTGCGCTTGGCCGGCGCGCCGATCCGCTGGTAGAGCTCGGGGCTAATGCTGATCGCCTCGAAGTGCTTGCGCATGATCCGCTCGATCGTCCCGCTCCCGGGGCGCTCGGCGTGCTTGCGGTAAGCCAACGCCGCGAGCTCGACCACCCGGCGCATGGCCAGGGGGTTCGAGTCGCTGGTCCCGAGCTGGTAGAGCTCGCGGGCGGTGCCCGCCAGCGCCGCGGCGCCGATCGTGACCAGGGCGTTGCACACCAGGTCCACCGGGATCACGTCGAGGTAGGTGTCCTCGGTGCTCGGCCAGTAGCGCTGCCCCTGGGAGGTGAGCCACACCAGCGGCGCGCTGGTGTTGATCCCTGGTTCCAGCCGGGCATGGGGTAGTGCAGGGACGACTCGACCACCGCCGGGCGCACGAGCACCGAGGGCCCGAGGCCCTCCGCCTTCTGCTCCACGATCCGCTCGGCGAGGGCCTTGGTGTAGGTGTAGGTGTTGGGCCAGCCCCAGCGCCGGGCCCGCTCGAGCCCGGCCTCGACCAGCCGCCGGCGCACGCGCACGTCGCCCAGGCGGTCGGCGCGGCGCTTGTTGCCGCCGGCCTCCTCCCACAGGTCGGCCTGCACCGAGGGGTCCTCGAGCTCCTCGCGCCGGATCCGGGCCACCATGCGCCGCGCCCAGCGCAGCTCGTTGGTCGCGTCGAAGCCCTCGAAGTCCGAGTGGGTGCGGCTGGGGTAGTCGCTGAGCACCAGGCGCTCCTGGTGCGTGCCCGGCCGCAGCCCGCACACGAAGCACGTCGAGACGTGCACGAAGGCCGCGCGGCCCTCCCCCGCGCGCTTGCAGAGGGCGAGGGCGGTCAGGGTCCCGTCCACGTTGATCGAGAGCGCCTTGTCCAGCGGCGGCACGAACTCGACCAGGCCCGCGCAGTGCATGACCATGTCCAGGTCGCGGGTCACGGTGTCCAGGTCCTCGTCCGAGAGCCCGGCGTGCTCCTTGCTCAGGTCGCCGGCGTAGACCGAGACCTTGCTCAGGATCCACTCGCGGAGGTGCATGCCGTGCTCCTCGCGCAGGGGGTCGAGGGCGGGAGAGGCGATCACCTCGCGGGTGAAGCGGTCCTCCGCCGCGCGCTGGTCGCCGCCGCGCACGAGCACCACCACCTCGCCGACCTCGGGGTAGTGCTTGAGCAGGGTCGAGAGGTAGACCTTGCCCACGAAGCCGGTGGCGCCGGTGAGCAGGATCTTCTTGCCGCGGTAGAGATCGCTGAGGGGCGGCAGGGGAGCGTCGCTCGGGGTCACGGCGAGGCCTCGCGCCAAGGCGCAACAGGGAGTGGAGGAACGGGTTAGAGGGCGCCAAGGGTAGCATTCCGGCCCAGAGTTCACGATCCTGAGCGGGCGAGGTTCAGGCTGCGCCGGGGGCGCGCTGGCGCTCGCGCCCGCTCAGGATCGTGACTCTGGGCCCTAGGAAGAGCTCCGCTCGTCTGGGAGCGTCTCCGCAACCGCTCAGAAGCGAAGGCGTTGTGTGCAGCCGCGGTCTTGTCCCTGACTTCACGGGTCGGCCCTTACAATCCGCGCTCCCAAGGAGGACCCATGCGTCGCCCCCTCGCCCTGCTCGCGCTCTCGACCCTGCTCGCTGCCCCGCTCCTGGCCCAGGACGCCCCCGCCCCTCGGAAGCGGAGCGTGATCTTCTTCATTGGCGACGGCATGGGGGTGAGCCAGGTGACCCTCGGCCGGCTCGCGGCGCAGGAGCTCGATCAGCCCTACCAGCTCGACCGGTTCAAGGTCACCGGGCTCGCGGACACCCGCTCCGCGAACTCGGTGGTCACCGACTCGGCGGCGGCGGCGACCGCCCTCGCGACGGGCCTGCGCACCGACAACTGGAAGGTGGGCATGACCCCCGACGAGGCCTGGCACCAGACCGTGCTCGAGCTGGCCCACGTGCACGGGTATCGCACCGGGGTCGTGACCACGACCCGCCTGACCCACGCCACCCCCGCGGGCTTCACCGCCCACGTCAAGCACCGCAACCTGGAGCGGGAGATCGCGGCGCAGCAGGTGCGCGGCATGGTCGAGCGCGGCTTCCCCCACGTGCTCCTGGGCGGCGGCAAGCGCTACCTGACCGACGAGCTGCTGAGCACCGTGCGCGAGGTCGGCTACGCGGTGGTCACCGAGCCGGGTGAGCTCATGGCCGCCGAGGGCGAGCGCCTGGTCGGGGTGATCTCCACGAGCCACGTGCCCTGGCGGATCGACCGGGTCGAGGGCATGCCGACCCTGGCCCAGCTCACCGAGAAGGCGGTCACGACCCTGGCCCAGGGCGCCGCGCCCTTCGCGGTCATGGTCGAGGGCGGGCGGATCGACCACGCCGGCCACAGCCACGACGCCGCGAGCATGGTCCACGAGCAGCTCGACCTCGACGCGGCGGTGGGCTGGGCCCTCGACTACGCCGAGGCCCACCCTGAGGTGCTGGTGGTGGTCACCGCCGACCACGCCACCGGCGCGCTGGGGATCTCGGAGCGCTCCGAGGTCGCCGCCCTGCTCGCGAGCAAGGCGAGCAGCGAGTCGCTGCTCGAGGGCACCAAGGAGCTGACCGCCGCGCTCAAGCGCCTGGTCCCCGAGCTGCTCGAGGCCGACGCCGACACCCGCGCGCTCAAGCTGCGCGAGCTGCGCGCGGGGGACCTGCTCAAGGGCTTCGAGGACCGGGTGGCCAAGGCCTACGACCTGGCGCTGACCGACGAGGAGCTGCTCGAGGTGTTCGGCGACGGCGACCCCTACTGGCAGGAAATGGCCCTGGGCCACGTGCTCAGCCAGCGCCGGGGCTGCTTCTTCTACCCCCTGCACGAGGCCCACACCCAGCTCACCGGGACCCACGGTCACGACGGCGGCGCGGTGCCCGTGTTCGCCTTCGGACCCGGGGCCGCGGCCTTCGGCGGGCTCTACGAGAACCGCCAGATCCCGCTCAAGATCGCGGAGGTGCTCGGGCTGCCCAAGCCCGGCGCGACCGTCGAGGCCGGCGCTCAGCTCCAGCCCGCCGGTCAGAGGTAGCGTCCCAGAGGGTGTCACGCCGGTAACGCCCCGCGACCCGCCCCCACGACTTAGGCGCGGCAAGGCCCGTGCTTTTGCTGGGGCATGTTCGAGATCCACGGCGAGCTCCGACCGCTCAGCGCCCCGCGCTGCCCGCTGTGCTTCAGCGCCGCGATCGGTGAGGTGACGTCGTGCGAGGTGTGCAGCGCGCCCCAGCACCTGGAGTGCGTGCGCGAGCTCGGGGGGTGTCACGGCGCGACGCCGAGGCGCCCCCGGTCTCGGGGCCGCGGTCCGCGCCTCGGTGATCCGACGCGCCTGCGCGCCCTCGAGGCGCACCTGCGCGCGGAGGCCGTCCTGGACGCTCTCGGCGCGCCGCTGATCGTGTTCAGCGCCTACCTGACGGCGACGTTGACGGCGATCGCGGTGGGGAAGGCGATCGGTTGGATCTTCCTTTCCTCTGCGGCGCTCGCCCTGGCGGCCGTCGTCGCGCTCCGCTGGGCTCGAGGCAGACGGGCGTCCACCCTGGACACCCTCCCGTCTCGGCCCGCCGACACGAACCCTGAGTCGCGTCTACCCCCGAAGGAGCCCACGTGATCGCCCTCGTCTACGCCGGGCTCCTGGCCCTGGCGACCCTCGGCCCGACGGCCTTCGGGGTGCGGCTCCTGTAGCCGGGCTTGGTTGGGTGTCACGCGCAGACCACTCCCGCTCCCCGAGCAAGGACTTAGAGCCCTCCGGCCTGGCCCAGGACGTGCTCTGCAGCCTGGCGTGATCGACGTCCAGACCCACGCCAAGCACAACGCCCCGCGCTGCCCGCTCTGCCTGGCCGACGCCGACCGCGGCGCGCTGACGGTCTGCGAGGTGTGCGGCGCCGCTCAGCACGCGAGCTGCGTCCGGGAGCTGGGCGCCTGCCACCCGGTCCTCGCCCCGACCGCCCCCGTCCTGCGAGGCCGCCCGCGGCGCCACCCGCTGCGCCGCTACCGCCGGCGGCGGACCGACGAGGCGCAGAACGAGCAGATCGAGGAGGCGCTCGGCGCCGAGCTCCAGCCGTCGTGGCTCCCGGCCCGCGAGCTGTGGCTCCCCGCGCTCCCCTGGGTCCTGGCCGCCGTCGCCTCGTGCGTGCTCACCCTGCTGGAGCACCCCGCGGCCTTCGCGCCGTTGCTCGCGCTCGCCGGCGTGTGGGGCAGCGGGTGGGCCGGCGCGACCTTGCTCCGCGGCTGGCGCCCCGGGCGACTCACCCTCGACCCCGGCACGCCCGACGAGCACACGCTCACCGCAGAGGAACACTTCGGCACCTACCACCTCCGCGTCGTCGCGCTGTGGGGCGGGCTCTCGTTCTGCCTCGGGCTCGCCGTGCTCTCGATCCTGGTGCTGGCGCAGGTGCAGCTGTGAGCGGGACGCCGGCCGCCCACCTGCGCCTGCGACCTCGGGACGGCGCCCCGCGCTGCCCGCTGTGCCTGAGCGGGGTCGGGCGCGAGGAGGCGGCGCCCTGCGAGGTGCGCGGCGCCACCCCGCACGCCGCCTGCGTGCGCGAGCTGGGGAGCTGCCCCCGACCCCGGCCGCGGCGCTGATCCCGATCGGCGGCGCAGCCTGAGCCTGGGCGTGCTCCTCGCCCCTCCGCGCTGGTAGGATCGCGCGCGTGACAGAGCCCACCCTCGAGGACTTCCGCGCGCTCCTCGCCGCCGCCGAGGCGGTCAAGGAGCACGCCTACGCGCCCTACTCCCGCTTCCGGGTCGGCGCCGCCGTGCTCACCAAGAGCGGCCAGCGCTTCGTCGGCTGCAACGTGGAGAACGCGAGCTTCGGGCTCACGCTCTGCGCCGAGCGCGTGGCGCTGACCTCGGCGGTCGCCGCCGGCGAGCGCGAGTTCCTCGCGGTCGCGATCGCCACCGACAAGGACGAGCCGGTCTCTCCCTGCGGCGCCTGCCGCCAGGTGCTGGCCGAGTTCGGGCCCGACATGACCGTGGTCCTCCCCGGGAAGAACGGGCCGTCCTTGCGCCCGCTGGACTCGCTGCTCCCCTCGGGTTTCGGCCCCGCGGACCTCCCGCCCCCGCGCCGGGACGCGCCGTG
>JAWKSZ010000066.1:0-48477 GCA_041402045.1 Planctomycetota bacterium
GCGGACCTCCCGCCCCCGCGCCGGGACGCGCCGTGAGCGCCCGCCCGCTCGAGGGGGTGGTCGTCCTCGACCTGACCCGGATCCTGGCCGGCCCCTACGCGACCCAGAAGCTGGGCGACATGGGCGCCACGGTGTGGAAGGTCGAGCGCCCGGGCAAGGGCGACGACACCCGCGGCTGGGGGCCCCCGTTCTACGAGGGGATCAGCACCTATTTCATGGCGGTCAACCGCTCGAAGCGCTCGCTGACCCTCGACTTCAAGGCCGAGGAGGGCAAGGCCGCGCTCGCGCGCCTGATCCAGCGCGCCGACGTGGTCGTCGAGAACTTCCGCCCCGGGACCCTCGAGCGCCTGGGCTTCGACTGGGCGCGGATCCACGGGCTCAACCCGCGCGCGATCTACTGCTCGATCTCGGGCTACGGCCACGTGGGCAAGCACCGCGCCCGGCCGAGCTACGACGTGATCGCCCAGGGCGAGTGGGGCGCGCAGTACGTCACCGGTGAGGCCGACGGCGGCCCCATGAAGTTCGGGCTCTCGATCGCCGACCTCACCGCCGGCCAGCACGCGGTCGAGGGGATCCTGCTCGCGCTCCTGCGGCGGGCCCAGACCGGGACCGGCGACCGCGTCGATATCTCGCTCGGCGACGGGCTGCTCGCGCTCCTGACCTACCAGGCGCAAATGCAGCTCACCGGCGGCGTGGCCCCGCGCCGCCTGGGCAACGCCCACCCCTCGATCGTGCCGTATCAGGCCTTCGCCACCGCGGACGGCTGGGTCAACGTGGGCGTGGCCAACGACTCGCTCTGGCAGCGCTTCTGCCAGGCGATCGAGGAGCCCGCCCTCGGCGCGGACCCAACCTTCGCCACCAATCGCCAGCGCGTCGAGCGCCGGGGCGAGCTGGTCGCGCGCCTGCAGGCCTCCCTCGAGCGGCGCCCCACCGCGCACTGGGTGTCCGCCCTGCGCGAGGCCGGGATCCCGGTGGGCGAGATCCGCGACGTGCCCGCGGCCCTCGAGGACGCGCGCACCGACGCCCGGGGCATGGTGTGCACCGTCGAGCACCCGGACGCCGGCCCGCTGACCATGGTCGGGAACGCGGTCAAGCTCGAGAGCGTGGGCATGGACCCGGGCTACGCCGCCCCGCCGCGCCTGGGCGAGCACAGCCGCGAGATCCTCGCGGCCGCGGGGTTCACCCCGGCCGAGGTCGACGCGCTGGTCGCCGCGGGCGTGGTGTAGGCGCGGCCTAAGCCTTGCCTGCCCCGCAACTTCTGCGAGGTTCAGGAATGCAGGTAACCGCGGCCCCCGCCCGCGATACCTCCCCTCGAGGAGTGAGAGTCATGAAGTACATCGTTCTCGTCGCCGCGTTGACGGCCGCCTTCGCCATGGTCGCCTGCACCGAGCAGCCCAAGAAGGACAAGAACGCCCCCGCCCAGGGCGCGAGCACCGCCGCCACCGGGAGCCAGACCTTCCCCGGCGAGAAGGTCGTGAAGACCGAGGCCGAGTGGAAGGCGCAGCTCACCGACCTCCAGTTCGAGATCACCCGCCAGGCCGGCACCGAGCGCGCCTTCAGCGGCGAGTACTGGGACGAGAAGCACGAGGGCACCTACCTCTGCCGCTGCTGCGACCTCGAGCTGTTCAGCTCGGACACGAAGTACAAGAGCGGCACCGGCTGGCCCAGCTTCTACGCCCCCGTCGCCAAGGGGCACGTGGGCGAGATCGCCGACAACAAGTACGGCTGGAACCGGGTCGAGGTCGTGTGCGCGCGCTGCGACGCCCACCTCGGCCACGTGTTCGACGACGGCCCGCAGCCCACCGGCCTGCGCTACTGCATGAACTCGGCGTCGCTCAAGTTCGTGCCCAAGGCCGACGCCAAGGAGTAGCCGCGGGCTGCCGGGGCGTCCCCTGCCGCGGCTGAGCGTTGAGGGAGCAGCGAGTCTTGAACCGCCAAGCCCGCCAAGGGCGCCAAGAGGCCAAGGCTCCGCCCGCTCGTCACCGCGCCGATCGGACGTTTGACCACCGAACTCCGCTGGATCGTGACCGAGCCGGTGCGCGGAAGGAAGAAGCACCGAGGAGACCGAGCTCCGCCCGTTCGCTCGCGCGCCGACCCGGAGGTGAGATCTCGCCCGTCCCAGCGGAGCTCCATGACTCCCACCTCGGTCGCCGGGTGGGTGAGGCGTGGGCGAAGCTCGGTGTGTTCGGTGTTTCTTGCCTGCGGAAGGCTTGGCGGCAACGCGTGAGCGGAGATCGGTGGTTAAAAATCGGTTCGCCCGCGCGCCAGCGCGAGGGCGGAGCCTTGGCGCTCTTGGCGGCCTTGGCGGTTCCAATTCGCTAGAGAGCCAGCACTCGCCGCGCGCTACTCCGCCGCGAGCTGCTTGAGCTCGGCCAGGAGGTTCAGCGCCTCCAGCGGCGTCGTCGACTCGACCTCGAGCGCGCGCAGGCGCTCGCGGAGCTCGTCCTCGGGGACCACCGGGAACAGCCCGAGCTGCTTCTTGGGCGACTCGGGCAGCGGCGCCTCGGCGGAGTGCATGGCGCCGGCGGCGTCGAAGGTCCCGGACTCGAGCTGGCGCAGGATCACCTGCGCTCGGGTCAGGACCCGGGAGGGCACGCCGGCCAGGCGCGCGACGTGGATCCCGTAGGAGCGGTCGGCGGAGCCCTCGACCACCCGGTGCAGGAAGGTCACGTCGCCGTCCTCCTCCGCCACCGCAATGCTCAGGTTGTTGGCGCCGGCGCGCACGCCGGCCAGCCCGGTGAGCTCGTGGTAGTGGGTGGCGAACAGCGTCCGCGCGCGCACCTTGTCGTGGAGGTACTCCGCGATCGCCCAGGCCAGGCTCACGCCGTCGTAGGTGCTCGTCCCGCGCCCGACCTCGTCCAGGATCACCAGGCTCTTGGGCGAGGCGTGGCGCAGAATGTTCGCGGCCTCGGTCATTTCGACCATGAACGTGCTCAGGCCCTGGGCCAGCTCGTCGCCCGAGCCCAGGCGCGCGAAGATCCGGTCGGCGACCCCGATCCGCGCGCGGGCGGCGGGCACGAAGGACCCGGTCTGCGCCAGGAGCACGAGCAGCGCGACCTGGCGAATGTAGGTCGACTTGCCCGCCATGTTGGGGCCGGTGATCACGTGGATCCGCCCGGGCTCCTCGCCGAAGCGCACGCCGTTGGGCACGAAGCGCTTGACGGTCAGGTCGAGCACCGGGTGCCGCCCGTCCACGACCTCGAGTTCTTCGGTGTCGTCGACCTCGGGGCGCACGTAGCCGCGCTCCTTGGCCAGCCGCGCCAGGGAGCCGAGCACGTCCAGCTCGGCGGTCGCCCGGGCCGAGGCGTGGAGCTCGAGGCTGCGCTCGGCCACCCGGTCGCGCAGGCTGGCGATCAGCTCGGCCTCGAGCTGCTCGCGGCGCTCCGCGGCGGAGAGCACCTTCTCCTCGAGCTCCTTCAGCTCCGGGGTGAGGAAGCGCTCGCAGTGCTTGAGGGTCTGCTTGCGCACGTAGCGCTCGGGGACCTTGGCCTTGTGGGCCTGGGTCACCTCCAGGTAGTAGCCGAAGACCTTGTTGTAGCCGACCTTCAAGGACGGGATCCCGGTGCGCTCGACCTCCTGGGCCTGGAACCGCGCCAGGGCTTCGGCCATGTTCCCCGAGACCCCGCGCAGCTCGTCGAGCTCGGGATCGAAGCCCGGCGCGATCACCTCGCCGTCCTTGGGCGCCGCCGCCGGGCGCTCGACCAGGGCCCGGGAGAGCTCGTCGCACACCGGCCCCAGCGGGTCCAGGCTCTGGTGGAGCCCGCGCAGGACCCCGCCCGGGTGCCCCGCGAGGGCCAGCTCCAGCGCCTCGCGCACCCGGGGCAGCCGGCGCAGCGAGTCGCGCAGCGCGGCCAGGTCGCGGGGTCCCCCGCGCCCGCGGGCCAGGAGCCCGGTCAGGCGCTCCAGGTCGTAGACCTCGCTCAACGCGCCCTGCAGCGCCTCGAGCCCCTTGGGGCAGGCGACCAGGGCCTCGACCGCGTCCTGCCGCGCGCGGATCGCGGGCACGTCCTTGAGCGGACCCTGGAGCCACTCGCGCAGCAGCCGCCGCCCCATGGCGGTGCGGGTGCGGTCGATCGCGCCGAAGAGCGTGCCCTGGACCCCGGTCGCCTCGCGCAGCGGGCGCGTGATCTCGAGGCAGCGCGCGGTCGCCGGGTCGAGGCACACGTGCTGCTCCGGGCGCCAGAGCTGGATCCCCGGGCTGCTGCCGAGGGTCTCGAGGAACCCGGGCTTCTTCTCGCCCACGTAATGCAGCGCGGCGTGGGCGGCGGCGAGGTAGGCGCCCTGGTCGTCGAGGCCCATGCCCGCGAAGGTCGCGATCCCGTAGCGCCCCTTGAGCGCCTCGAGGGCCCCCTGGGGCCGGAGCACGTAATCGGGCACGCTCGCCACCGGGGCGCGGGCCTGGAGCCCGCGCACGAGCTCGGCCTCGGGGCCCGTGTCGTCCTGCTCGGCCCGGCGCAGGAAGCCGTCGGCGACGACGACCTCCGCCGGCTCGATCCGCTCGACCTCGGCCTCGAGCCGCTCGCGCTCGACCTCGCACACGAAGAAGCGCCCGCTCGAGACCTCGAACCACGCCAGCCCGCAGGGCTTGGTCCGCGCCTTGGGCACGTGCAGCGCGAGCAGGAAGTTCGCGCGCTCCTCCGAGAGCAGGCTCGCGTCGGCCAGCGTCCCCGGGGTGATCACCTCGATCACCTCGCGGCGCACGATCCGCCGGCCCTTGGCCAGCGCCGGGTCCTCGACCTGCTCCGCGATCGCCACGCTCAGCCCGGCGGCGATCAGGCGCGGGAGGTAGCGGTCGAGGGCGTGGTGCGGGAAGCCGGCCATGGCGTAGGCGTTCGGCCCCGGCGAGCGCCGCGTCTGCACGATCCCCAGCACCCGCGCCGTGGTGCGCGCGTCCTCGTAGAACATTTCGTAGAAGTCGCCCATGCGGAACAGGAGCACGTCGTGCGCGTGGCGCTCCTTGAGCTCGAGGTACTGCTGCATGAGCGGCGTGGTCGCCGAGGCCGCGGGCGGGCGCTGGAACAGGTTGGGCTCGTCGTCGCCGACGGGGGTCGCGTCGCTCGGGTCCGGCGCCTCGGGATCGGCGGCCTCAGCGTCGGGCGCCGGAGCGTCGGTCTCGTCGACCTCGACGGCCTCGGAGGCCTGCGGGCGCTTGGTCTTGGGCGGGGTCAGGGTCTTGTTGGCCATGGGCCCAGGGTAGCCATCCCCACCGACGGCCCCAGCGTAAGTCCTTACGCCACGGTCTCCGGCCTCGGGCCCTCCCAGATCGACCCCAAGTCCTGACCCTGCAATGCCGATAGGCACATCGGTGGGACGGGTCGGAGGCTCAACGCCTGCGCAACGCCTCTCGCCCCGTCCGACCGCTGTTCAACGCCGCCGTAGGCGGCGCGGCCGCGCACGCTGCCGCAGAAAAACCGGAGGTCCCACCATGTCCCTACGCGTCCTCGGCGGCGCCGCCGCCACGCTCCTGCTCGCCGCGTGCTCGCACTTGTCCACCGAGCCGATCGCCGCTCCCGGCACCTACGTGAAGAAGAAGGACTACTACCGCCAGCTCCCGCCGGGCCAACACGCCCTGCGCAAGCTGCCGCTGGCGGACTGGCCCGACTTCGGCCCCCAGATCCGCGAGCGCCCGGCGCTGATCGAGGCCTGCTCGCGCAGCTTGTCCTACCTCGCCAAGCCCTCGGCCAAGGGCTTCTTCCCCATGGCCGGGATCCCCCAGGCCCAGGTCGTCGAGGGCGTGCGCGCCTTCCGCGAGCTGCTCGAGTCGCAGAAGACCGACGCCGAGGTCCTGGCCGAGCTCGAGCGCTCCTTCGACCTCTACCAGTCGGTGGGCTGCGACGACCAGGGCACGGTGCTGTTCACCGGCTACTACACCCCGCAGTTCCCGGCGTCCAAGACCCGCACCGAGCGCTTCAAATACCCGCTGCACGCGCTCCCGGCGAACCACGTCAAGGACCCGATCACCGGCGAGACCCTCGGGCGCCGCCGCGCCGACGGCACGATCGACGCGCGCTACCCCACCCGGCGCGAGCTGCTCGAGAGCGGCGAGCTCGACGGTCTCGAGCTCGTCTACCTCGACAGCGCCTTCGCCGCCTACGTCGTGGGCGTGCAGGGCTCGGCCTTCCTGCGCCTGCCCTCGGGCGAGATCCTCGAGGTCGGCTACGCCGGGAGCAACGGCCTGCCCTACGCCTCGATCGGCAAGGCCCTGATCGAGGCGGGCAAGCTGAAGCGCGAGGACCTCAACCTGCGCAACCTGATCCGCTACTTCGAAGAACACCCCGAGGACTACGAGCCGCTGGCCGCCAAGAACGAGCGCTACGTGTTCTTCCAGCCCGGCGAGGGCGGCCCCTTCGGCTGCCTCAACGAGAAGGTCACCGCGCTGGCCTCGATCGCCACCGACAAGACGATCTTCCCCCGCGGCGCGGTGTGCTTCATGGAGACCACGCTCCCCGTGGCGCCTGAGGTGCCCTACCGCGGCTGGGTCCTCGACCAGGACTCCGGCGGCGCGATCCGCGCCCCCGGCCGCTGCGACGTCTACATGGGCGTCGGCGACCAGGCCGGCGAGCTCGCCGGCCACACCTACGCCGAGGGCCGGCTGTTCTACCTGGTGGCCAAAGGCCCGACCGAGGTCGCCCAGCGGTAGGAGGCCTCAGCGCTCTGCTCCGACGCCCCGGCCGCCGCGCCGGGGCGTCGGCGTTCCGGAGAGGTCACACGAACAGGCGGTCGAGGTAGGCGAGCAGCAGCTCGGGGTGCGGCGGCAGCGCGCGGTAGCCCACGTAGCCGTCGGGGCGGATCAGATAGAGGCACTCGGCCCCGGCGCGGAACGCGCGGTGCAAGAGCCCGGCGGGATCGAGCACGACCGGCTCGTCGGCGAGCTCCGCCGGGGCCTCGGCCTGAGGCACGACGAACAGGGAGCGCACGCAGTCCCCGGCCTTCCCCCGCACCTGGGAGGCCAGCGCCTTGAGCCCGCGATAGCCCGCGGAGGTCGCTGCCGGGCCGTCGAACAGGAGCAGCACGTGCTCGGTCCCGCGCAGCAGGTCGAACAGCCGCGCCTCGCCCTCGGGGGTCTCGTAGATCGCGTCGCCGACGCGGTCTCCCGGGCGCGGCCCCAGGCTGAACTCCCCCCAGTCGAAGATCGAGGGCAGCTCGGACTCGGGGCTGCGACGCAGCTCGGCCTCGAGCACCGAGCCCTTGTCCTCGGCGACCCACGGCGAGCGCCGGTAGCCCACGTTCAGCTCGCCCACCCGCCGGGTGAGCCGCTCCTGGATCACGTCGAGCCCCACGAGGAAGCTCCCGACCTGGTTGCGCAGCGTCTGGGCCACGGCGCTGCGCAGGGTCACGACCCGGGTCGCGCGCTCGGTGTTGCGCAGCAGGTCCCGGGCCACCGGCTCGCGCTCCTGGGCGTAGGCGTCGAGCAGCGCCGCGCGGCCCGCGCCCCGCACCACGAGCGCCAGGCGCCAGCCGAGGTTGTAGGCGTCCTGGAGCCCGGTGTTCATGCCCTGCCCGCCGATCGGGCTGTGGCAGTGCGCGGCGTCGCCGGCGAGCAGCACCCGCCCGGCGCGGTAGCGCTCGACCTGGCGCTGGCGCACGTCGAAGCCCGCGAGCCACGCCGCGTCGCCGAGGGTGAAGCTCGCCGGCGTGCGCTCGCGCAGCAGCCCAGCGATCAGCTCCAGGCTCGGCTCCTCGGGACGCGCCTGGCCCGGGGGCAGCCCCACGATCACCCGCCAGCGCCCGGGCTCGGGCAAGGGCAGACACACCGCCGGTCCGTCAGGGGCGAAGAAGGCGTGGGCCTCGTCCGGGGGCAGGGTCCAGCCGAGGGCCGCATCGGCGAACACGAAGGAGGCGGGGACGTCGACCCCCGAGAACCCCAGCCCGACCGCCTCGCGCACCGCGCTGTGGGCGCCGTCGCACCCGACGACATAGCTCGCCTGGAGCTCCTCCTCGGCGTCGCCCCGGCGCAGCCGCGCGCGGACCCCGCCCGCGTCCTGGGTCAGCCCGAGGAGCTCGACCTCGCGCTCGACCTCGACCCCCAGCGCGCGGGCGCGCTCGATCAGGAGCTCCTCGGTCGAGCTCTGGGGCAGGACGAGCACGAAGGGGTAGGGCGACTCGAGCTCGTCCAGGCTGACCTGGGCCAGGCGCTCGCCCTGGACGTAGAGGGACATGCCGTGCACGCGCCGCCCGCGGGCCAGCGCCGGCTCCAGGATCCCCACGTCCTCCCACACCTCGAGGGTCCGGGCCTGGACGGCGAGGGCCTTGCTCGTGGACGACGGCTCGGCGCGGCGCTCGATCAGGCGCACCGGACAGCCGTGGCGCGCGAGCTCACAGGCGAGCAACAGACCGGTCGGCCCTGCGCCCACGATCAGCACCTCGCCCACGACGCACCTCCGCGCCCCGACCGTAACAGCCGGGGCGCGGGGCGCGCCAACGCCTCAGGCGCAGCGGGAGCCGCTCGCCGCGTGCCCCGGCGGCCACGGCCGGGCGACCTGCGGGTCGTAGCGCAACGAAGGCAGCGCGAGCGGCGACCACCCGCGCCGCGCGGCGAGCTGTCGCCAGCCCCACACCGCCCAGCTCCAGGGGTAGCTCGGCTCGAGGTCGGACACTGCCTGCAGGGTCAGCCGAGTCGAGCTCACGCGACCACCGCCACGACGATCCCCGCGTAGAGGATCAAGAGCGCCAGGGTCAGGCACAGCACGATCCAGCCCAGGACCTTGCCCACGGTCGCGCCCGAGGGCACGGGGATCCGGGCCTGGTGCGCCTGAGCGGTGGCCAGGTTGCCCTGCCAGATCGCGAAGGGCGCGGCGAGCGCGCAGAACAGAGACACCACCCCCAGCACGAGCGCGACGTTGGCCGTGCCCTCCGCGCGGGCGCGGAGCTGCGGGTTAGGCCTCGAGCGCCTGCGCTTCTTCCTCACTCCGAGCTCGCTCGAGGGCGGGGCGTAGGGGGTGCTGCGTCGCTGAGGCGTCTTGGTGTTCAATGCGTGGGGTCCTTCCTCTCGTTCCTTCCAGTGCCGGAATCCTAGGAACCGCCCCGGGTGCACCTCCATTCCAATGGGCTGAGCGCTTTGTAGTTGGGGCCTAGGCGGGCGCGCCGAGCACGATCGCCGCGAAACCGAACAGCAGGAACAGGAGGAAGCAAAAGAAGGAGCCCAGGACCCACCACGCCAAGA
Source organism: Planctomycetota bacterium (assembly GCA_041402045.1). Classification (GTDB taxonomy): domain Bacteria; phylum Planctomycetota; class J058; order J058; family J058; genus JAGQRJ01. The sequence goes on from JAWKSZ010000066.1 coordinate 9,164, forward strand.
GGCGCCCGGCGGTCGCTTGGCCGGGCACCGGCCGCCGCATGCGCCGGGCGAGGTAGCGCGCGGCGTCGGCGTTGCGCAGAGCGAAGAACGCGGGGATCAGGAACATGAGTCCGAGGACGCCCCACACGAGCGCCATGTTGGCCGCGTTCTGCAGCTGCATGAGCAGCAGCGGGTCCCGGGACTCGCGCTCGACGATCCGCTGCCTGCGACTGGCGCGCCCCGCACCCGCCTGCTCGCTCCGGGCCCGTCGGCTCGACGGGCTCGGCCGCTCCTCCGAGCCCGACGCGAGGTCCAGGCCGCGTGGGGACGGGGGCGCCAGCTCCAGCCCGCCGTAGGCCGGCTCCGCCGGCGGCGCCGGGCTGAGGAAGATCTCGGTCTGGCACCCCGCGCAGCGCAGCTTCTTCCCCAGGAAGCGGCTGGGCCCGCGGTAGGTCCGCTGGCACCCCGGACACTGAAAGCGAATCGACTCCGACGACTGGGTAGGCACGCCACCCCTCCTCTCTTCTGTGGAGCCGTTGGTGCACGGCGCGGGCCGACGGCCCAACCCGAGCCCCCGCGAGGGGGTGTCCGGCGGTTGACGCGTTCTTGCCAAGTCCCGCCCGTGCCGCAGGCAACGGGTAGGGCCAGGCCGTCACCGCGGTTGACAGCCCGCCGCGACGCGGTGCGTCGCGACCCGACGCGCGCGAGACCCGCTAGAATCCCGGGTTCACTGGAGGGAGCCCCCCATGGCCGAAGACCTGTACGCGCAGTCGCTGGTCTACCACCAACTCAACGACCGCCCAGGCAAGCTCGAGGTCCTGCCGACCAAGCCCTGCGACACGCAGCGCGACCTCTCGCTGGCCTACAGCCCGGGCGTCGCCGAGCCTTGTCGCCGGATCGCGGAGACCCCCGCCGACGTCTACCGCTACACCAACAAGGGCAATCTCGTGGCCGTGATCACCAACGGCACCGCGGTGCTCGGGCTGGGCGACATTGGCCCCCTCGCCGGGAAGCCGGTCATGGAGGGCAAGGCGGTCCTGTTCAAGAAGTTCGCGAACATAGACGTCTACGACATCGAGGTCGACGCCAAGGACCCCGAGAAGTTCATCGCCGCGGTCGAGGCGATCGCCCCCACCTTCGGCGGGATCAACCTCGAGGACATCAAGGGCCCCGAGTGCTTCGAGATCGAGGCCACCCTCAAGGAGCGCCTGGACATTCCGGTGTTCCACGACGACCAGCACGGCACGGCGATCATCAGCGCCGCCGCGTTCCTCAACGCCTGCGAGCTCACCGGGCGCGACCCCCAGGACGTGAAGTGCGTGTTCAACGGCGCGGGCGCCGCCGGGATCAGCTGCGCCAAGCTGTTCCTTCACCTGGGCGTCAAGCGCGAGAACGTGATCCTCTGCGACTCGACCGGCGTGATCTACGAGGGCCGCACCGAGCGCATGAACCAATACAAGGCCGAGCTCGCGGCCAAGACGGAGCTGCGCACGCTGGAAGAGGCCATGCGCAACGCCGACTGCTTCATCGGCTGCTCGGTGGCCGACGCGGTGACCCCCGAGATGCTCCTGAGCATGGCGCCGGACCCGATCGTGTTCGCCATGGCCAACCCGGTCCCCGAGATCGACTACCCCGTGGCGGTCGGCACGCGCAGCGACGTGATCATGGCCACCGGGCGCTCGGACTACCCGAACCAGGTCAACAACGTCCTGGGCTTCCCCTTCGTGTTCCGCGGGGCGCTGGACAGCGGGGCCAAGGCCTTCAACCAGGAGATGATGGTCGCCGCGGTGCACGCGCTGAGCGCGCTGGCCAAGAGCCGGTGACCCAGACCGTGTCCCGCGCCTACGGCGGCGAGCAGTTCCAGTTCGGCCGCGACTACCTGATCCCCAAGCCCTTCGACCCGCGGGTCCTGCCCTGGGTCTCGACCGCGGTGGCCCGCGCCGCGATCGAGAGCGGCGTGGCGCGGATCGAGCTCGACCTGGACGAGTACCGCGAGAAGCTCATGCGGCAGGTCGACGCAGGTCGGACCCTGGTCGCGCTGCCCATGCAGCTCTCCCGCGGCGTGCTCAGCCGGATCGCGCTGCCCGAGGGCTACACCCCCAAGCTGACCGAGGTCGCGCGCCGCGCGATCGAGGAGCGGATCGCGCGCCCGGTGATCGTGGGCCCCGCGGACAAGATCCGCGAGGCCATGAAGGGCGTGCCGCTGGACGCCTACGAGATCGCCGACCCCGAGCGGATCGCCGACCCCGAGCGCCTGGTCGAGATCATGCGCGAGCGGCGCAAGCTCGAGGACCCGGACCCCGCGCGCTGCCGCGCGGACCTGAAGAACCCCTACGTCTACGCCACACTCCTGCTCGAGGCCGGCAACTGCGACGGGCTGATCGCCGCCGGCGACCGGCCCTACGCGCACATGGTCAGCCCGATCCTGCGCTACGCCAGCCGCCGGGCCGGCGTGAGCCGGGTCGCCGGGCTGCACCTGCTGCAGCTCAAGGACCGCGCGCTGTTCTTCGCCGACACCGCGCTGATCCCCGACCCCTCGGCGGAGGAGCTGGCGGAGATCGCCATGCGCGCCTCGCGGGTGGTCCGCCGCCTGGACATTACGCCGCGCCTGGCCTTCGTGAGCTACGCCAATTTCTCCTCCCGCGCCGACAGCGACCAGGCCAAGCTGCGCCGGGCCTACAAGATCGTGCGCCAGCTGCACCCGGAGCAGACGGTGTTCCCCGGTGCAGGTCGACGTGGCGGTCGAGCCCGAGCGCTTCCGCGACCTGTTCGGCGAGCGGATCCCGGACTCCGAGGCCAACGTGCTGATCTTCCCCAACCTGCACGCGGCCAACGCCGCCTGGCGGCTCTCGCGGGTGATCGGCGACGGCACCGCGATCGGGCCCATGCTCCTCGGGCTCAAGCGCCCGGCGAACGTGCTCGCCCGGGGCAGCACCTCCGACGAGATCTTCAACATGCTCGCGGTCACCGCCTACAACGCCGAGCGCCGCAAGATCGAAATGGCCGAGGGCACCAAGACCCGGGTGTGGCGCGTCGGCGGCAGCGAGCCGGTGCAGGTCATGGAGGGCGAGGTCCGCTGAGCGGACCCCGCGCCGACGGCGCCCCACGCCGGACCCGACCCGCTCGGGTAGGCGGGCTCTGCCTCGGCCACCCCCCGCGCACGCGCTCGGTCCGAGGCGACACAACCCCGCCCGGGATCTGGGGGCTCGAGTCGTCGCGCGGAGGCTCCCCGACCCCTCGTCCGCGACTCGATCCCTGCGCGGGGTTCAAGTCCCCTCGTCGCGTGACTCGATCCCCGCGCGAAGGGTCCAGCACCCCGTGCGCTGCGACTCGAACGCCAGCGCAAGGGTCCCCGACCCTCGTCGCGCCACTCGAACGCCGTGCGAAGGGGTCTAAGTCCCCATGTTGCGTGACTCGATCCCCGCGCGAAGGTCCAGCACCCCGTGCGCTGCGACTCGAACGCCAGCGCAAGGGGTCCCCGACCCCTCGTCGCGCCACTCGAACGCCGTGCAAGGGGTCTAAGTCCCCATGTTGCGTGACTCGATCCCCGCGCGAAGGGTCCAGCACCCCGTGCGCTGCGACTCGAACGCCAGCGCAAGGGGTCCCCGACCGTCGCGCGCCTCACTCCCACGCCTGCGCGGCCCGTAAGGCGGGCTCCGGCTACTGCCTCAGCGCGGAGCCTCGCTCGTGACCGGCGCGGTCGACGAGCGCGGCGCGCCGAGCTCCTCGGTCAGCGCCAGGCGGCCCAGGCTGAACACGAGCAGCGCCAGGATCAGCGCCGCCCCCAGGGCCAGCCGCGGGTGACCCTCGGCCCGGAGCTGCACCCCGGCGCCGATCAGCCGCGCCACCGGCGAGAGCAGGAGCGCGAGCACCCCCACCGACGCCAGGGCCGCGGGGTCGAGGCGCAGCGCCCCGCCCAGGGCGGACGCCGGGGGGACCACCCCCAGCGCGCCGGGGGGGGCCAGCCCCACGGTGAGCGCGAAGCAGGCGAGGGACACGGCCACCGCGAGGCCCACGCCCCAGGTCGTCAGCCGTGCAGCGCGAGCCACGCCATCTTCCCTCCCATGTAGACCAGCACCGCGACGAAGGCCAGGCTCAGCCAGCGCGCGTCGATCCGCGGGGCGACTCGCCCGCCGGCGTAGGCGCCGACCGCCATGCCCAGAGCGCAGGGCGCGGCGAGGTCGGCCCGCAGGCTCCCGCTGGCGTAGGACACCGTGGCCGCGCAGGCGGTGCTGAGCCCGACCATGACGTTCGAGCTGGCGAGCGCGACGCGCATGGGCACCCCCAGGACCTCGGTCATGAGCGGGACCTTGACCGGCCCGCCCCCGATTCCGAGCGCGCTGCAGAACCCGGTCAGCCCGCCCAGGACCAGGCCCAGCCGCGGACGTCGAGGCCAGGGCGGGTCGCCGTCGCCCTGGGGGTCCCACGTCGGCGGCTCCGCCGGAGCCTGCGCCGCCCGCGCGCGCAGCTCGCGCAGCAGGATCCGCCAGGCGGAGAAGGCGACGAGCAGCGCGAAGCAGCCGCGGAGCAAGGCCTGCGGCGCGAGCATGGCCAACCCGGTGGCGAACATGGCCACCGGGCTCGCGGCGACCTCGACCAGGATCACGGTGCGCAGGTCCGCGAGCCGCGCCTTGTCGAGGGCCACCGAGCCTGCGGCGGAGGTCGCCACGCAGCACAGGAGGCTGACCGCGATCGCCTGAGGCATGTCGATCCCGAACCCCAGGTTCAGGAGCGGGACCACGAACAGCCCCCCGCCCAGCCCGAGCAAGGCGGCGAGCATGCCGCACGCCGTGCAGCTCACGAGCAGAAGGGTGGGGGAGGGGTCCACGGGCGCAGTGTAGCGCATGCCCCCGCGAGCTCAGGACCTGGAGCGGCTATCCGCTCAAGCGCTTGCGGTCGATCGCCTGCGGCACCTGGCCGTAGCGCGGGAACCCCTGCTCCTGGTGTTTGCTGTAGACGAGCTCACCGTCGACCGTGACGTCGAACACCCCGCCCCGTCCGGGCACGAGGGTGATCTCGGTAGCGTCCTTGCCGTACTTCGCCTCGAGTTCGGCGACGAGACCCGTCGCCTGCGGCAAGTAGTTTCAAGCGTTGCAGTAGGTGATCTGGACCTTCATGGTGGGGATCCTCCTACCGCGAGCCTACCTCGGTCGGCGGCCGTCGCCAGCGCGAGGGAGCCGGGCCGAGGCCGAGGCCAAGGCGGGCTCCGGCGCGCGCAGGCGCACGCGCTGGCGGCGCTCCAGGGCGCGTTCGCTCTGGGGCTCGATCAAGACCCGGGCCAGGCCGCGGCCGAGCTCCCGGGCGTGGCGGTGCTTGGCGAACTCGAGGGCGACGTAGGCGCGGAACCCCATGAAGCCGATCGCGCCGCCGACCAGGCCGCCCGCCAGGCCCCCCGCGCGGTGCCCGCAGACGCCGATCAGGGCCACCGGGATCAGGCCGATCGAGGTCAGCGCGCTGGGCGGGCGCCAGCCCCAGCAGCGCGCCACGACCGTCGCCGCGGCCCCGAACAGGGCGACCGCGCCGCCCTCGAGCAGCCCCTGGACCGGGAGCCGCGGCGGACCGAACACGTCGATCCCGAAGCGGTGGTCGGCGTAGGCCCCCACGATCAGGCAGCCCAGCGCGAGGCAGGCGAGGAAGGTCAACAGGCTCAGGGTCTCGCCCGGGGCGGGTCTCTCGTGCATGGTGCGCTCTCCAACCACCGATTGGCGGTGGGGAGCGAGAGCGTTAGCCGGGCCGAGAACGCTTCAGCGGCGCCCCTTGCCCCAGCCCGTCGTTGCCCTGGCTCGGAAGAAGGCTGAACCGCCAAGGACGCCAAGGACGCCAAGGCTCCGCTGATTCAGTCACCTTGCGCAGTTAAGAGAAGATGACTGAGACCCCCCTCACTCCTTGCTCAATCTCCGCCTCTCGAGGCGATACAGCGTGGCGGAGCCTTGGCGTCCTTGGCGTCCTTGGCGGTTCTATCTCCCGTTCTTGCCCGCGCGGTTGGAACGGCCTCACGGGCACGAGGGAAGGCGGCGTCCGCCCGTACATGCCGAGGGCCGGCGGATCGCCGGCCCCGAGCGCGCGCGACTGCGGGCGGGCTACGAGTAGCGCGCCTGGTACTCCGCGTAGCGACGCAGGATGTAGTCGATGATGATGTTCTTCTCGAAGAGCGGAATGTGGACGAACTGGCAGCCGAAGCCGAACTCGTTCTCCTTCTTCTTGTGCCAGAGCACCTTCGCTATGACGTTGATCTCCTTGGGGTAGGAGTCGATCTTGAAGTCGAGGGCGATCTGGCTCTGCACCGGGGGCAGCGTCTCGCAGGTAATGAACGCGCCCTCCGGCCCCAAGTTCACGATCCGGACGAGGAGCTCGTCCGATTCGGGCTCGGAGAGGTTCTTTACCTGAGCTTCGAGATCGGTGTCTAGGCGCCGATACCTACGTTTTTCCTTGCCCACTAACGCACGTCCTTACGCAGGGCAGATTTGCGATGAGCAGACTATGACAGATGCTTCGGGCCGACTCAACAGGAGCTGAGCCGTGAATTCCTCCCCGATCGCCGGGGTGGCCAAGACCCTGGCCGGCTCAGGGGTTCGGCAGGGCGCGCTCAGAGCACGAACTCCCGGCCGTGGGTCCGCTGCCCCAGGGCGAACTCGTGGATCGCGGCCTGGTCCTTCTTGGAGACCTGCTCGAACTGGCAGCCGAAGCCATGGGGCGCGCCGTCGAGCCCCGTGCGGTGCCAGAGGACCCGAGCCACGAGGCTGATCGCGGCTCCCCCCTGTTCGAGCTGGAAGTCGAGGACCAGGCGCCCGTTCTTGGGGAACAGCACGCGGCTGGTGACGAAGGCGCCGGACGGGCCAACGTTGAGCAGCACGGCGTCCTCGGTCTCGAAGGTGTCGAGGTCGGTGATCTCGACGTCCACGCTGACCGGCAGTCGATCGAACCGCCGCCGCTCCTTGCTCACACACCCTGCCTTGCCCGCGCACCTCCCCCCAGGGGAGGCTTGCCGTCCACGGTAGTCGCGCCCGCGGCCGGCTCAAGCCTGGGCGCGGAGATTCCTGGGGATCGCTACTTGCGGTCGAGCTCGAGGAACAACAGCGCCCCGCCGGCGCAGGCGGCGGGGATCACGAACACGTTCACCACCGGGATCGCGATCAAGAAGCAGAACGAGATCCCGTAGCCCAGGAAGCGCCACTGGTGCAGCGACCACAGGCGCCACTTCTCCCGGGTGGAGTAGGTGCGGCGCACGAGGTTTATGTCGCTGTAGTCCATGCCCGCGAAGATCGCCGGGGGCAGCACCAGCCACACCACGCTCCCCAGGAACGGGATCAGGTTGATCGGGAGCAGGATCACGAACAGGAGGCCCTGGAGCAGGGTCAGGAACACCGCGTCGATCAGGGCCACCACGAGGTTCGCGTAGAACGCGGAGAACTCGAAGCTGACCTCGTCCTGGATCTCGAGCACCGCCCGGTCCGTGGCCTCGGTCAGCATTTCCATGAACGGCATGAACACGAGCTTGTAGAGCAGGCTGAAGGGGAAGGCCACGATCAGCCACAGCGCGAGCAAGGGCACGACCACGAACACCGCGGCCCGCGCGATCAACCCCAGGAAATAGACGACCCAGGAGAGCGAATACCAGAACCAGCCGGTCCAGCTCTCGAGCCGGTCGGGGCCGGTGAGCTCGACGAGCCACCCCGAGAGCACCCAGGCCAGGGCGAAGGCCAGCCCCACCGCGACCAGGTTCAGGATCAGGGGCACGATCGAGTACTTCCACAGGGACGGGCTGCGCACGATCCGCCCCGCGCCGCGGGGGAGGTAGGTCATGCCGCGGAACAGCTCGCGCAGCCAGCCCTTGCCCGGGACGAGCCGGGCCCCGGCCTCGGCGGAGACGTAGACCACGCCGCAGCGCGAGCACGTCTGCTGGGCGAGGTTCGCGGGGACCTCCCCCGTGGCTTCGGTCCCCGGGATCAGGAGCCCGCAGCGCGGGCAGCGCTTGCCGCGGTTGGGGAGCAAAGGGTTCTCGAAGGCGAAGCGCGCGACCGCCAGCGCGTCGCGCTCGGCGTCGCTGGGGAGGGTCACCAGCTCACCGGAGGGCTCGCTCGCAGGCTCGGCGGGGTCGTCGCTCATTGGACCTTCAGCCGCCCGCGGAAGCGCCGCCCGGCGCGAGACACGGTGATCGAGACCTCGGCCCCGGGCTCGACCTCGGCCAGGGCGCGGGCGAAGTCGGCGGGGGTCGCCAGGGGGCGGCGGGTCCCCGAGGCGAAGCCGAGCTCGGTGATCACGTCGCCGGTCTGCACCCCGATCTGGGCCCCGGGGCCGCCGGCGAGCACGCCGATCACCTGCACGCCCTCGGCCCGGCTGAGCCCCAGGCGCCAGGCGGCGCTCGGGGTCAGGACCTGGGTCGCGAGCCCGGTGCGCGCGCGGATCGCCAAACGCTCCGGAGCCGGGGTCGGGGTCAGGGTCGCGCCGCGGCGCGCGCCCTCGGGGCTCAGGAGCGCGAGGCGCAGCGGCTCGTCGACCTTGGCCCGGGCCAGGGCGAGCTGGACCTGATACGCCGCCTGCACGGGGCGCGCGCCGGTGGCGACCACGCGGTCGCCGACCTGGATCCCCGCCCGCGCGGCCGGGCTCTCGGGGGCGACCTCGATCACCTGCGGGCCCTCGCTGGCGTCCTCGAGCACGAGCCCGCTGTAGGCGCCGGGGAGCAGCCCGGGCTCGCTCAGCGCGCGCAAGGCCCCGCGCAGGTGACCCACCGGGATCGCGAACCCGATCCCCTGGCCCTGGTCGTGGATCGCGGTGTTGATCCCGATCAGCTCGCCCTGGAGGTTGACCAAGGGTCCGCCGGAGTTGCCCGGGTTGATCGCGGCGTCCGTCTGCAGGAAGCGCTCGGGGAACTCGTGCCCGGCGTGGCGCAGGCGCCGCCCGCGGGCGGAGATCACGCCCCGGCTCACCGAGCTCTCGAGCCCGTAAGGGTTGCCGAAGGCGAGGCAGGTCTGCCCGACCCGCAGGGACGCGGGGTCGGCGAGCTCGATCGCGGTCAGCTCGCGCGGCGCGTGGAGCTGGAGCAGGGCCAGGTCCTCGGCGTAGCGCACGGCGACCAGCTCGGCCTCGAGGCGCCCCTCGATCCCCGGGACCCCGACCAGGATCCGCGAGGCGCGGGCGACCACGTGGGCGTTGGTGAGCACGTAGCCCCCGGGGTCCACGACCACCCCCGAGCCCAGGTTCACCGCGCGGCCCTTGGCCGGCGGCGTCGGGCGCTGGGCGTGGGCGGGGAGCTCGCGCTCGACGAGCTGCTCGGTGCTGAGGTTGACCACCGAGGGGCCCACGCGCTCCACCGCGAGCACCGCGGGCTCGACCGGGGGCTCGTCCTGGGCGAGGGCGCTCGCGACGAGCAGCAGCGTCAGGGACCAGAGGGTGCGCACCATGGGGCGTACTATACCCGCTCGGCGCACCCCGCTCCCGGACGCGAACCTCTGGCCTGGTTTGGACTTCCTGCTGAAGGGCGCCCGACGGGCAGGTATCATGCGACCCCGTGATCGAGCTCGCCCCCGACAGCCCCGGCCTGCCCCCCAGCGCCCGCCGCAAGCGCGCCGCGCTGCTGGCGGACATGCGCGCGCGGATCGGCGCGGGCCGCCTGGGGGTGGCCTTCTCCGGCGGCGTCGACTCCACGCTCCTGCTCGCGCTGTGCGTCGAGGCCCTGGGCGCCGAGCGCTGCCTGGCGGTCACCGCGCGCTCGGCGAGCCTGGCCCAGGACGAGTGGGCGGCGTGCCAGCGCCTGGCCGCCCAGCTCGGGGTCGAGCTCGTGGCCCTCGAGACCCGCGAGCTCGAGCGCGCGGCCTACCGCCAGAACGGCCCCGACCGCTGCTACCACTGCAAGACCGAGCTCTTCGAGCGCGTCGACGACGAGGTCGTGGAGCGCTATGGCCTGAGCGCGGTCGCCTACGGCGCGACCGCTGACGACCTCGGCGACCACCGCCCGGGCATGGCCGCCGCCCGGGAGCACGCGGTGCTCGCGCCCCTGGCCGACGCCGGGCTGACCAAGGCCGAGATCCGCGCCCTGAGCCAGGCCCTGGGGCTCCCCACCTGGAACAAGCCGGCGCAGCCCTGCCTCGCCTCGCGGGTCCCCTACGGCGAGGAGGTCACGGCGGCCAAGCTCGGCCGGATCGACGCCGCCGAGGCGCTGCTGCACCGCGTCGGCCTGCGCGAGGCCCGGGTCCGCCACCACGAGTCCGCCGGCGCGCCCCTGGCCCGGCTGGAGGTGCCCGTGGCCGACTTGCCCCACGCCCTGACCCACCGCGACGAGCTCGTGCAGGGCTTGCGCGACCTGGGCTTCCACTACGTCGTGCTCGACCTGGAGGGCTTCCGCTCCGGGCGACAGAACGACGTGCTCAAGGCTCAGCGCCTGCTGCCCACCGTCCAAGGAGAGCGCTCATGATCGCTGCCCGCCGCCTGATCGCCTGCCTGATCCTCACCGCCCTCGCCGGCGGGGTGTTCGCCGGCTGCGTCGTGGTCGAAGAGACCCGCATGCCGACCACCGGCGACACCTGGAACGAGTCCGAGGAGGAGGGGCTCTCCGACGAGGAGAAGCTGCTCGAGGCGGTGGAGGACGACGAGGAGGACGCCAAGCTGTGGTTCCTCCTGGGCGACCTCTACGAGAACCAGGCCCGCTACGAGGAGGCGGCGTTGGCCTACGAGCGCATGAAGACGCTGATCGAGGAGCAGAACCCGAACCAGTCCTTCACCGCGGGCAACTACCACCTCGGTCGAGTGTTCGCGCTCATGAAGGACAACCAGCGCGCGGTGGGCTTCCTGGGCAAGGTCCTCGAGACCCAGCCCGAGGACCCGGGCAAGGCCTCGCTGAACAAGCACTACCGCGAGTCCCACTACCTGCTCGCGGTGATCTACCACAACACCAAGCAGTTCGAGGCCGCGCTCAAGCACGCCCAGGCCTTCCGCGAGATCGGCGGCGACGGCCTGCGCGCTGACGCGCTGATCATGAACATTCGCCACGCCCGCGAGAAGCGCAGGAGCTAGCGCGCGCGGACGAGGAGCAGCTCGGCGGTGAAGCCGGGGCCCATGGCAAGCAATAGCCCGAGGGCGCCCGGGCGGTAGCTCCCGGCGGCGAGCCCGCGGGCGGCCACGAACAGGACCGAGGCCGACGAGAGGTTGCCGTAGTCGCGGAGCACCTCCCGCGAGTGGCGCACCGCCGCCTCCTCCAGCTCGAACACGTCGCGCAGGTTGTCGAGGACCTTGGTCCCCCCCGGGTGCAGCGCGAAGAACTCGAGCTGCCCGACGTCGACGGGCTCCCCCGCGAGCCGCACCCCGTCGAGGAACTCCGCGACCTCGCCGCGCAGGTGCCGGCGCACGAGCAGCGGAATCCGCGACGAGAGCACGATCCGGAAGCCCTCGGTCGCGCTCGCCACGCGCCCCGCGCGACGATCACCCGCGGCGCGAGGTGAACCGCCCGCTTCGACGATCACCATGCGCCCCGCGCGACGATCACCCGCGGCGCGGGGTGAACCGCCTCCGCTTCGCCGCTCGCCACGCGCCCCGCGCGACGATCACCCGCGGCGCGGGTGAACCGCCTCCGCTTCGCCGCTCGCCTACGCCCGCGCGACGATCACCCGCGGCGCGGGTGAACCACCTCCGCTTCGCCGCTCGCCACACGCCCCGCGCGACGATCACCCGCGGCGCGGGTGAACCGCCTCCGCTTCGCCGCTCGCCACACGCCCCGCGCGACGATCACCCGCGGCGCGGGGTGAACCGCCTCCGCGCGCCGGGGCCCCCGCGCGCCGGTCAGGCGCGACGTGGCCTAGCGGAGCGATCCGCCTCCGCCCCCCATGCCCGTAGGGAGCAGCTTGCAGCCGGTATGTGCGTCCTCCACCCTCCGGAGGGCAGGGCTATGCGCCCGCGCCGCTGCGTAGATCCTCCGCCACCCGCGCGCATGGGGGCCTGCTAGCGCGCGCGGACGAGGAGCAGCTCGGCGGTGAAGCCGGGGCCCATGGCGAGCAGGAGCCCGAGGGCGCCCGGGCGGTAGCTCCCGGCGGCGAGGCCGCGGGCGGCCACGAACAGGACCGAGGCCGACGAGAGGTTGCCGTAGTCGCGGAGCACCTCCCGCGAGTGGCGCACCGCCGCCTCCTCCAGCTCGAACACGTCGCGCAGGTTGTCGAGGACCTTGGTCCCCCCTGGGTGCAGCGCGAAGAACTCGAGCTGCCCGACGTCGACGGGCTCCCCCGCGAGCCGCACCCCGTCGAGGAACTCCGCGACCTCGCCGCGCAGGTGCCGGCGCACGAGCAGCGGGATCCGCGAGGAGAGCACGATCCGGAAGCCCTCGGTCTTGAGGTCGAAGCCCATGACGTCCTGGGTGTCCGGGAACAGCACGCTGCGCTGGGCGAGGAGCTCGAGGCTCGGGCCCGCGGGCGGCTCGGCGCTGACGAGGGCCGCGGCCGCGCCGTCGCCGAAGATCGCGGCGCTGACCAGGTTCGCGCGGCTGGTGTCCTCGAGCTGGAGCGTGAGCGAGGGCAGCTCGACCGCGAGCACGAGCGCGGTGCGCCCGGCCTGCGCGCGCAGGAGCTCCCGCGCGAGGCCCAGAGCCACGGCGCCCGCGGCGCAGCCGACCTCGGTCAGCGGGATCCGGCGCACGTCCTTGCGCAGGCCGAGCGCGTTGGCGACGTAGACGTCGAGCGCCGGGATCAGGACCCCGGTGCAGCTCGTGTCGATCACCACGTCCACGTCCTGGGGCGTGAGCCCGGCGGCGTCGAGCGCGCGACGCGCCGCCTCGATCGCCAGCCGCGGCGCGACCTCGGCGTAGGCTCCGTTGCGCGCGCTGAGCCCGCGCTCGCGCAGGTAGAACTCGGGGGGCATGGCCAGGTGCCGCTCTTGGATCCCGGCGTGCGCGAACACCCCCGCGACCACCGCGGGGTCCTCGCCGGCCTGGACGAAGCCCGCCTCCAGCCGCGCCTGGGCGTCCTCGGCAGAGATCGCGTGCTCGGGGAGCGCGAGCTGGATCCCGTGCAGGAAGGCCACGCTCAGAACCCCAGCGCCAGGCGCAGGCCGTCGCCCACGACCCCGGCGCCCACCGGGGTCGCCCCCGCGGCCACCCCCAGCAGGCGGTCGAAGCGCTCGGGGCGCTTGGCCAGGGCCTGGATCGCGCGCCGCGCGCGCCGCGGGCGCCGGGCCAGGTAGAGCAGGGTCGCGGTCAGGGCCTTCGGCGCGCGCAGCAGGGCCTGGCGCCGGCGCGTCCAGCCCGCGAGGGCCTCCGTCGAGAAGTCGCCGCGCCGGAAGCAGCCGTCGAGCTCCTCGGCGAGCAGCCGCGCGCTGCAGAGCCCCAGCGCGATCCCTTCGCCGCTGATCGGGTCCAGCGCCCCCGCCGCGTCGCCGACCAGGGCCACACGCTCGGTGTGCGCCGCGCGGGCGCCGAGCCCCAACGGGCCGAGGGCCCGCGCCTTGGCGAGGAACGGTCGCTCCGCCAGAGCCACCGCGGGCCCGCCCGCCGCGCGCAGCAAGTCGCGCACTCCGTCGTCGAGGCGCCCCTGGAGCCGCAGCAGGGCCGCGCGCTCGAGGAGCACGGCGACCCCGGTGGTCGTGGGCCCCAGGGGCGTGAGGTAGAGCTCGGCGCCCGGCGCCAGGAGCACCTCCACCCGGGGCAGCGCGTCGGTCCGCGGCGGGTGGTCCACGTGCACCCCGACCCCGAACCGCTCGCGCCGCGGCGCGCGGGCCTCGAGCCCAGCCGCCCGGCGCACGCGGCTGCGCCCGCCGTCGGCGCCGACCACGAGCGGCGCGCGCAGCGCCTCGCCCCCGATCCGCACCGTGACCCCGCGCGCGTCGCGCTCGAGGTCCTGGACCCAGGCCCCCAGCCGCAGGTCGACCCCCCGCGCGCGCTCGGCCGCGGCCACCAGCGCCGCGTCGAGGATCGCGCGGGAGATCCCCAGCCCGCGGAGCCCGTCGGGGAAGCTCCCGGCGGCCGACGTCCCGTCGGGCAGCCAGTAGCGCACGCCGCCGAAGGCTTGCCCCCGGGGAGCGACCGCCTCGAGGACCTCGAGCTCCGCCAGCGCCGCCACGCCCAGGGGCAACACGCCCTCGCCGCACACCTTCCCCCGGGGGAAGCTCGCGCCGTCGAGGAGGGCCACGTGCCGCCCGGCCCGGGCCAGGCGCAGGGCCAAGGACGCCCCGGCGGGGCCGGCGCCAACCACGATCGCGTCGTGGGTGAAGGGGTGAGGCGTGGCGATCAGGGGGACTCCGCTCTCGTCGTATCCTAGGCGCACAGGGAAGGTGTGCGAGTGCCGGGGAGCGTCTATGCCTTCGCCGCGGTGATCGGGGTCGTGGCCCTGCTGCGCCTGGGCGAGCTGCTCGTCTCCGCCCGCCGCCGACGCCAGGCGCCCCACGCGCCGGTGGCGGAGCCGGTGGTGTTCCCGCTCATGGTCGCCCTCCACGCCGGCCTGCTCGTGGGCCCGCTAGCGGAGGTCGTGCTCCTCGAGCGCCCGTTCCTTCCGGCCCTCGCCGCGGGCGCCGGCGCGGTGCTCCTGCTCGCCACCGCGCTGCGGGTGTGGACCCTCAGCACCCTGGGCCGCGCCTGGAACGTGCGGGTGCTGGCCCCCGGCGCGGTCGTGACCCACGGCCCCTACCGCTGGATCCGCCACCCCAACTACCTGGTCGTGATCCTCGAGCTCGCCGCGATCCCGCTCCTGCACACCGCCTGGATCTCGGCCCTGTCCCTCAGCGCGCTGAACGCGCTGGTGCTCACCCTGCGGATCCGCACCGAGGAGCGCACGCTGGCGCAGGATCCGGCCTGGGTCGCCGCCATGGCCCCCAAGGCCCGCTTCCTCCCAGGCCTGTTCTAGCCCCTGCCCCTGCCTCTGCCCGACGGCGGTCCGGTGCGGGTGCGCGTGGGCGGAGCCAGGCGCACCGTCCCGCTCCCCCCACCCGCGGGTAGGGGAGCAGCTTGCTGCTCCCGGTATGGACGTACCTCCACCTCTTGGAGGGGAGGGACCTCGCCGCACGTGCTTTTCGCACTGCCAAGGGTTCCCTTGCCCTCGGGCCCGCTCGCCTCCCCTCCGGAAGGTGGAGCCGTCCACACCGGGAGCAGTCGCTGCCTACCCGGGGGTGGGGAGCGGGAACGAACACGCGCCGGACCGCGGTCGGCGGCCAGGGCAGGGCAGAGGCGAGAAGGCAGGGCAGTCGCGGTGGCGTAGCCGTACCCAGCCTGGCCCCTTAGATTCTGACCCGTGCGCACCTCGTTGATCCTGATCCGCCACGGCGAGACCGAATGGAACCGCGAGGGCCGCCTCCAGGGCCACCGCGACGTGCCTCTGAGCGAGGTCGGCCACGCCCAGGCCCTGAACCTGGCCCAGCGCCTGAAGAAGGAGCTCGGCCGCCGCGAGGTGCTGGTCGTGACCAGCGACCTGCTGCGCGCGCGGCAGACCGCGGCGCCGTTGGTCGCGCTCCTGAACGCGACCGCGATCGGGGCGCCCTACCTCCGCGAGCGCTGCTTCGGCGTGGCCGAGGGCTTCACCTGGGAAGAGCTGCGCGCGAAGTATCCCGAGGAGACCCGCGCCCACCGCTCGGGGCGCAACAAGGACGCCTACCTCGAGTGCGAGCCGGTGGCGGTGTTCCGCAAGCGCGTGCTCGCCGGGCTGCGCCGGATCCACCGCATGGCCGACGGGCGGCTGGCGCTGGCGGTGACCCACGGCGGCGCGATCAAGGTCGTGCTCAAGGAGATCCTCGGCGCCAAGACCTTCATGGTCCCGAACACCGCCGCCTTCCGCCTGGCCCACGAGGGCGGGCGCTGGCACCTGGTCCACGAGTGACCCATGATCTAGCCCGCGCTCGAACGCGAGGTGCTCCATGCTCGGCTCCGACCCCGCTACCCGCCGCACGCGCGTGCTCCTGACCTGCGCCGCCGTCGCGCTGCTCTACGCGGGGGTGGACGCGGCGCGCTGGGTCCCGAGCTACCGGGCTCAAGCCCGCGCGGCGGAGGTCTACCAGCCGGTGAGCGTCGCGGTGGCGGAGGTCGAGAGGAAACGCGGGAGCCGCTCCGGCCGCGACAGGGTGATCTACACCTACACCTACGAGGTCGACGGCCAGCCCTACAGCTCGCGCCGCTTCTCCCACCTGGGCGAGGCGCCCGAGGGGCTCTACTACGAGCGGGGCCAACACTACACGGCCTATTTCGACCCCGAGGACCCGCGCGAGGCGGTCCTGTCGCGCGAGCGCCCGCAGGCGAGCGCCCTGGCCCTGCGGGCGGGCCTCCCGTTCTTGATCCTGGGCATGGTCGCGCTCGGGGTGTGGGCCATGGACCGCGGCGAGGCCCAACGCGCGGCGCGGAAGGAGCCCCGGTGACGTCCGCCGCTCAGGACGCGAGCTCGCGGCCGGCGAGGAAGAACGTGCCCACCCCGAGCACCCCGAGCACGTAGACCGCGCTGTAGCCGGCGACCCGCAGCACGTAGTCGAGCGGCACGTTCTGGTCGCCGTAGGCGGCGTCGGCCACCCAGTAGAGCTGGAGGTCGGGCACGACCCAGGTCAGGAGCCCGCCGCGCAGGATCTGCTCTCCCAGGAGCACGCCGATCCCGCCCAGGAGGTAGCCCGCATACGCGCTGACCCCCTGCCGGCGCAGCCCGACGTGGACCCCCCAGGCCAGGGCGGGCCCGCCCCAGGTCAGGGCGAAGCCGACCGTCGGCGCCAGGCCCAGCGCGCCCACCCCCAGGAACCAGGCCACGCTCAGCCCGAGGGCGAGGGCGCCCACCCAGGGGCGCCGGCGGAACAGCGCCGCGACCAGCCACAGGTGCGCGGCCACGGCGCCGACGCCGCCCACGCTCTGGGCCAACGACGCGTCGGCGCCGAGCCCGGCCTGGACCAGGCTCGCGAGCAGGAACCCCAGCAGCGTGAACACCGCCGCGGCCTCCGCCGGGAGCCGCGTCGCCAGCGCCAGCCCGAGGGCGGCGAAAGCCGTCCCCGCGAGCGCCGCCAGGACCGTGGCCGCGACGGCGACGCCGTTGAGCGGCTCGGGCACCGCGAGCAGGCTCAGGTCGCGCCCGAAGAACAAGCTCGCGAGCAGAGCCAGGGGCAGGACGACGCTGGCGACGCCCACGCAGGCGGCGACCACCGGGGTGCGGCGCAGGCTGGCGCGGAGGCCGGCCGCGGCGACGAGCGCGAGCCCCAGCCCGCCGCTGAGCAGGACCCCGAGGTGCAGGCGCTCGGGGCCGTGGCGCACGCCGTAGGTCAGGACGACCCCCAGGATCAGCGCGGCTTGGCTGAGCGCCAGCGCCGCCCCCAGGAGCTGGCCGCCGAGGACCACCGCGGGGGAGGTGTGGGTCAGGACCAGGGGCGTGGTCCCGTCGCGCAGGCGCTCCGCCGCGCCGTGGGCCACCGCGGCGGCGGCGAGGAACGCCAGGCAGAAGAGCTGCGCCGAGGCCCCGAGGTCCAGGACCAGGGCGTCGCCCTCCCCCAGCGCGAACACCGCCAGCGCCGGCGAGAGCCCGACCACGACCGCGCCGCCGAGGAGCACGACCCCGAACACCGGCTGACGGGTCAGCTCGCGGTAGTGGGTCAGGGCCAGGCCCCAGCCTGCGGAGAGCGCGCTCACTGGGCGCCCCGCTTGGCCGGCGGCAGGTCCACGTCCGGCGGCGGGGTCTCGAGCACCTCCCGCGCCAGCCCGGCGCGGTCGGCCAGACGCTGGCGGAGCTGGGGCGACAGCGACTGCGCCGCGGTGTAGGCCGCGCGCAGGCGGATCGCCTCGAAGGGCACCGCCAGACGCTCGGCCTCCCGCGGGCTCGCCGCCGCCTGCCGCGCGACGTGCGCCTCCCAGCGGCGCTGCGCCCGCTGCGCCCGCAGGCGCTGGGCCTCGAAGCGCTCGTCCTCGCCGAAGGCGATCGCGCGGTAGGCCTGGATCCAGCAGCCCTCGACGTACTGCGAGAGGCTGGAGTGGCTCTCGAAGATCTGCGACGAGTCGGCGTAGCGCATGACCTCGATCCGGGTCACGAAGTCGCGGTAGCCCTCGCGCCAGCCGTTCCACTCGGGGTAGGTCGCGCGCCCGCCCTCGTAGAGCCGCTCGCCGTCGGCGTCGAGCCCGAAGTCGCTGAGCAAGGAGATCGACTCCACGAGCTGGTCGAGGTGGGTGCTGCGCATGTTCTCGAGGTGCCCGCCCAGGTTCCCCTGCAGCTCGCGCTCGAGCTCGGTCAGCGCGCCCTCGCCGCCGGGGCCGTCGCGCTTGGCCTCGAGCTGGCGCTGCAGGACCTCCAGCGCGGCGATCGTCTCGCGGTAGTTGCGGTCGAGGGTCGGCGCCAGCTCGGGCAGCGAGCGTAACCACACCTCGTCGTTGGGCAGGATCACCACCCGCCCGCGGCGCATGGCGTTGCGCAGGCCCATGAGCGCCACGCGCTCGAGCTGGACCGCGTCCCAGAGCTCGCCCTGGTCCCGGGCCACCCGCCGCCCGAGCTCCGCCCAGTAGACCGAGGCCGCGTGACAGGTGCGCCAGTCGAGCCGACCCCAGCGCGCCTCGACCTCGAGCATGCGCGCGGGGTCCAGGCGCTCGCGCTGCCACAGCGCGTGCTTGCGCGCGGCGAGCAGGGCCGCGGGGTAGGCGGGCCGCTCCCGCGCCTGGAGCAGCGCCCGGCCGAGGTCCTCGCCCCAGGTCGCGCGCACGGCCTCGGGCTCCAGGGCCGCGGCGTCGACGAGCAGCTCCCAGGGCGCGAGCTCGCCGCCTTCGAGCTCGGCGACGAGGTCCCGGGTCCCAGGGTCCTCGCCCCAGGCCGGCGCCGCGGCGAGCTCGGCCAGGGTCGCGTCCCCCAGGATCCGGTGCAGCTCGAGGGCGTAGATCCGCTTGTAGGCCTGGTGGAAGTCGTCGGCGTAGCCGCCGATCTTGTCCTCGAAGGTGCTCGCCAGGCGCAGGTAGAGCTGGGGCTGGGTCGGGTTGAAGCGCAGCCCGTCGTCGCGCAGCACGCGGATCCCGGCCTGGATCCAGCGCCAGCGCGCCTCGGGGGTCCCGTGCTCGCGGCTGACGTTGTAGGCCAGGTCGTGGGCGAGGTGGTTCCAGGTGATCCACACCCGCGGCTGCAGCCGGCAGATCTGGCGGTTGAGCTGGCGCGCCTCGAGGTAGCGCTCCTCGCGGCGCAGGGTCTCTGCCCGCAGCCAGAGGTAGTCGACGACCAGCCCGCGGAACGCGCCCAGGGCGAGGACCGGCACGCTGAGGTCGGCGGACGCCC
The DNA here is from genome assembly GCA_041402045.1 of Planctomycetota bacterium. Taxonomy (GTDB): domain Bacteria; phylum Planctomycetota; class J058; order J058; family J058; genus JAGQRJ01. The sequence continues at coordinate 28,318 of JAWKSZ010000066.1, forward strand.
CCTCGGTCGTAGGCAGCACGAGCTCGGCCTGCTCCTGGCGCGCCTGGATCCCGGGCCGCCAGGCGCTCTGCAGCCCGAGGAGCGTGAGCCCCAGCGCGAGCCACCCCCAGCGCTTCACCGGATCGCCCCCAGCTCGCGGCGGCTGAGCACGAGCGCGCCCAGGCCCAGGCACAGCCCCCCGCGCAGGAGCCCGTCCAGGAGCGCGTAGCCGAGGGACGCGCCCTCGATCTGGACCCCGAGGCTGATCAGCCCGCCCAGGTCGTCGCGCCCGAGGTCGGGGAGCACCCACAGCACGGCGTGGACCACGGCCTTGAGCGGCGCGTCCAGCCCGCCGTAGACGTTCACCCGCAGCGCGTCCTCCAAGAACCCGTGGGCCGAGCCGATCGCCAGCACCCCCGCCGCCACGAGCACCGCCAGCCGGCCCTCGAGCAGCGCCGCCAGGGCCAGCCCCAGCCCGGCCACGAACACGAGCCGCCCCACGAGCACGACCCAGGCGCGGCAGAGGTTCCCCAGGAACCCTCCGGCGGGGTAGAGCACCTGGATCCCGGTGGTCGCGAACACCACCGTCGCCGGCGCGCTCTCGAGGTTCTGGAACTCGATCTCCAGCGCCTCGCCGCCCTCGAGCACCTCCCGCGGGAACTTGAGCGAGCGCATTTCGCCGCGCCCCACGATCCGCTGCGGCGGCCCGTCGAAGCCGCTCGAGCCCGGCGGGATCATGACGAAGCGCCCGCGCACCCCGGCGTCGGGCACCCGCACCTCAGGGGGCGCGTCAATGTAGGTGCGGTAGCGGAGCTGCAGCGGGAGCTCGGGGTAGGCGGCGAGGGGGCGGATCCCGTCCAGGCTCCAGCGCAGGCGCCCCCCCGGCCCGGCGCTCCGTCGCTCGCGCAGCTCGCGGCGCACCAGCTCCTCCAGCGCCTCGCCGCGGTCGAGCTCCCGCGGCACCTGCCCTTGGGCCTCGAGGCTCACCAGGCGCTGGGCCATTTGCGCCTCGATCAGCGCGCGGTCCGGTTGCGGCGAGCGCACGATCCCCTGGGCCAGGAGCACGAGCTCGAGCTCCGGCTGGGCCTCCTCCGGCGCGCGCAGCGCGCGCCAGCGCGCGCCGCCGTAGACCAGGAGCTGCCCGAAGCCCGCGAGACCCGCGAGCACGAGGGCGACCCCCGCCCACCAGCCCACGAGCACCTGCCAGCGCGGGGTCGGGGTCAACGCGATCCCGGTCAGCTCGCCGCGCTTGAGGGTCCCGGCGAAGGACAGCGGCAGCACCAGCGCGGTCAAGGAGAGCACGAGGGTCACGAGCCCCTGGCTCCAGCCGAGGAACACCTTCAGCCCGCCGACGGCGCTCCCGTCGCCGGTCGCGCCGCGCACCAGCGCCAGGGACCCGAACACGAGCAGCGCCAGCGCCGCGGCCACCAGCCGCGAGCGCAGCGCCTGCCGCGCGCTGAGGGCGGTCACGCTGGCGAGCCTCACGGCCGCGGCTTCCGCTCGACGAGGCCGTCGAGCACCTCGCGCCCGGCGGCGGAGAGCTTCGGCGCCGGCGCGGCCTCACGCGCCGGCGGCTCGGGGGCCGCGCGCTCGGTCAGCGCGCCGAGCACCGCGCGGCCCTGGCCCCGGGTCAGCCGCGGCGCCGGCGCGTCGGGGGCGGGCGCTGCGCGAGGGCTCAGCAGGTCGGTGAGCACGTCGCGCCCGCGGGGCGAGGCCTCGACGGGGGCGTCGTCGACGGGCGCCGGGGTCGACGGCGGCGCGAGCAGCCCCGCGAGGACCGCGCGCCCCGCCGGCTCCGCCGGCTCGTCCGCGGCCTGGTCGTCGCGGGCGGGGTTGAACCCCGCCCCTACTGCCCCTGTGGGGGTGACGAACGTCCGCAGAAGGACCCCGCGCGATCCGCGTCCCGCCCGGCGTCCGCGTCCCGCCCGGCGGTCACGTCCCCGCCCCGCGCCCGCGTCCCGCCCGGCGTCCGCGTCCCGCCCAGCGCCCGCGTCTCGACCCGTGCCCGCGTCCCGTCCGGCGCCCGCGTCCCGACCGCCGTCCGCGTCCCGCCCGCGCCCGCGTCCCGCCCATCGTCCGCGTCCCCGCCCGGCGCCCGCGTCCCGCCCGGCGCCCGCCCCGCCCGGCGTCCGCGCGTCCCCGATCGGCGGCCGCGTCTCGACCCGTGCCCGCGTCCCGACACGCGTCTGCGCCGCGCGCGCATACGCGCCCCGACCGGCGGTCTCCTCCCGGTCCGCGCCGCGCGGGGGCTGGCCCGTCGGCACGCTCGCCCCCTCGGGGATAGGGGCGGGGTTCAGCCCCGCCCGCGGCGGCACGCTCGCCCCTTCGAGGGGAGGGGCGGGGTTCAGCCCCGCCCGCGCCTGCGCCCCGAGGAAGCTCGCCAGCTCGCCGCCGAGCTGGGCGCCGGAAATGTCCGTGCGCTCGCGGGCGGCCGCCTCGACCACCTCGCGGAACAGGGCCTCGAGCCGCGCGGCGGGGTTGTCGACCGAGACCTCGCCGGGGACCTGGAACTGGGCCTGGACCTCGCGCGCGGCGGCCTTGGGGTCGAAGCCCGGGGGCCGGGCGAACTCGATCCGCACGCGCTCCCCCTGGGTCAGGAGCTCGCGGGTCGCGCCCAGCCGCACCAGGCGTCCGCCGTAGAGAATGCCCACCCGATCGGCCACGTCCTCGACGTCGTCGAGCAGGTGCGACGAGAGCAGGATCGTGCGCCCGCGGGCGCGGAGCTCGGCGATCAGGTCCTTGATCTCGCGGGTGCCGAGGGGGTCGAGGCCCGAGGTCGGCTCGTCGAGGATCAACAGGTCCGGGTCGCCCATGAGCGCGACCGCGAGCCCGATCCGGCGCGCCATGCCCTTGGAGAACTCGCCGACGGGGCGGTGCTCGTTGCGCCCCAGCCCGACCATGGCGAGCAGCTCGCTCACCCGCCGCGCGCGCTCCCGGGGGCCGACCCCGTGCAGGCGTCCGAAGAGCTGGAGCGTCTCCCGCGCGGTGAGGAACGCGTGGAGCTTGGTCTCCTCGGGGAGGTAGCCGATCTTGGCGCGCACGCTCTCGTGGTCGGGCTTGCGCCCGAACACGGTCAGCGCGCCGCGGGTGGGGAACAGGAGCCCCAGGATCAGCTTGATCGTGGTCGACTTGCCGGCGCCGTTGGGCCCCAGGAGCGCGAGCACCTCGCCCCGCTCGAGGCTCAAGGTCAACGGCGAGAGCGCGCGCACCCGCGCCCGCCCCCAGAAGTCGCGGAAGACCTTCTCGACGCCGACCAGGTCGACGACCGGGCTCACGCCAGGTCCTCGCCCAGTCGGATCAAGCGCGCCGAGTTGAACACCACGAACAAGGAGCCCAGGTTGTGCAGCAGGATCGCGTGCACCGGACGCAGGGCGCCGGCGCCGGCGAGGGCCAGGCCGCCGACCACGAGCCCGGCGGCCACGAGCAGGTTCTGGGTGACCACCGCGCGGCTGCTGCGGCTGAGCTCGATCAGGAACGGCACCCGGCGCAGGTCGTTGTTCATGAGCGCGACCCGGGCCGAGCCGATCGCCACGTCGGCGCCGGCGGCGCCCATGGCGATCCCCAGGTCGCCGGCGGCCAGCGCCGGCGCGTCGTTCACGCCGTCGCCCACCACCGCCACCCGCTCGCCCCGGGTGCGGGCGGCCCGGGCCAGGTCCAGCTTCTCGCCCGGCAAGCACTCGGCGGCCACGTCGTCGACGGCGAGCTCGACCCCCACCTGCCGCGCGACCTCCCAGCGGTCGCCGGTCATGAGCGAGACCTGCTTCACGCCCAGGGTCCGCAGCTTGGAGATCGCCTGCTTGGCCTCGGGGCGCACGCCGTCCTCGAGCCCCAGCACCCCGGCCAGGCGCCCGTCGAGGCCCACGTAGAGCCGGCTCAGCGCCTCCTCCTCCGCCGCGTCGTCGGCGGGCAGGGCCACCCCGCGCTCGGCGAGGAGCGAGCGGCGCCCGAGGACCACCGCCACGCCGTCGACGCTGCCCACCACGCCCAGGCCCGGGAGCTCCTCGGTGTCCCCGGGCTCGGGGACCTGGAGCTCGGCCTTGGCCGCGACCTGGACCACCGCCTTGGAGGCAGGGTGCGTCGAGCGCGAGGCGACCGCCGCCGCCAGGCGCAGGACGTCGGCCGGGTCGCGCTCGTCGGCGGGGACCAGCGAGACCACGTTCAGCTCGCCGGTGGTCAGGGTCCCGGTCTTGTCGAACATGACGCTCGTGAGCCGGCTCGCGACCTCGATATCCCGCGCGTCCTTGATCAGGATCCCCAGCCGCGCGGCGCAGCTCAGCGCGGCGACCATGGCGGTCGGGGTCGCGAGCACGAGCGCCGTGGGGCAGGCCACGACCAGCGCCGCCACGAAGCTGCCCTGGTCGCCGCTGAAGAAGAAGATCACGAACGCGAGCATGATCACGAGCGGCAGGTAGTAGGCCACGTAGCGGTCGATCAGCCGGGCGACCGGGGTGCGGCTGGCCTCGGCGGCGAGGATCAGGTCCTTGACCTGCCCCAGCGTGGTGTCGGCGCCGGCGCGGGACACCTCGACGTCGATCGCGCCGGTCACGTTCAGGGTCCCGGCGAAGACCTCGGCCCCCGGGCCCTTCTCGGCGGGGAGCGACTCGCCGGTAATGCTCGCCTCCTCCAGCGTCGAGCGCCCGCGGGCGATCACGCCGTCGGCGGGCACGCTCTCGCCCGGGCGCACGCGGATCGTCTGCCCCGGGCGCAGATCCTGCGCCGTGACCTCGACCTCGACCCCGTCGGGCCCGACGAGCTGAGCGGTGGTCGGCGTGAGCCGCACCAGGCCCTCGATCGCCGCCCGCGCGCCGAGGGCCGTGCGCTTCTCGACGAGCTCGCCCAGGAGCGCGAAGAAGGCCACCGCCCCGGCGGTGAGGTAGTCGGCGAAGGCGATCGCCGCGGCCACGCCCAGCGCGATCAGCTCGTCGAGCTGCAGGCGCCCGTCCCACAGGTTGCGCGCGGCGCGGACCAGGATCGGCGCGGCCAGGATCAGGGCCCCGGCCATGCTCGAGAGCGCGGCGACCTCGGGGGCGTAGAGCCCGGTCTCGCCGGCGACGAAGCCGTTGAACAGGAGCGCGCCGCCGCAGCAGGTGAGCACCAGGCGGTTGGCGACCTGGCGGGTGGAGGCCGCCTCGTCGGCGGCGGGCTCGAGGGGGCCCGGGGACGCGGCGGACGGGGGCAGCACGAGCTCGCTCACCGGCCCTCCCCGATCTCGCCCAGGACCTCGTCCTCGAGCTCCTTGGTGCGGGCGGCGTCGTCGCGACGCAGGCGCAGGCGCAGCTCGCCCTTGGAGACGACGAACGCCTCCTCCACGTCGTCCAGCGCCTCGGTCAGGACCTCGGCCAGGAGCCGGTCCTTGAGCGCGCGCGGGTTGGCGCGCCAGGCAGCGAGGTAGTTCTGGAACACCGCCGCGGTGGCCCGGGCGCGGTCCTTGATCCGGCTGGCCTCGGCCTGGGCCCGGGCCTGGATCCGCGCGGCCTCGCTCTTGGCCGCGCCGCTGCGCTCGGCGGCGTAGCGCTCGGCCTCGAGCCGCAGCTGCTCCTTGGACTGCTTCGCCGCGCCGAGGGCGTCGAAGGCCGCCTTGACCTGCCGGGGCGGCGTGGGGTCGCGCTGGTACTCCACGCCCTCGACCGCGAACCCGCTGTCCACCGCGCGCAGCCCCTCCTGCAGGCGCTCGGCGACCGCGGCCTTGAAGTCGCCCTTGGCGTCGCCGAGCAGCCCGTCGGCGCGCTCGCCGGCGGCGCTGAGCACGGTCGCGCGCTCGAGGAGCAGGCGCACGACCTGCTCGGGGTCCTCCGCCGCGAGCAGCGCCCGCCGCGGGTCGTCGGGGGTCACCCGCGCGGCGAGGGTCACGTGCACCGCGTGGGTGTCGCCGCTGAGCACGTAGCCCTCGCGCCGGGGGTCGAGCCCCGCGGCCTCGTCGGCGGCCAGCGCCCCGTCGAGCAGCTCTCCGGCCCGGCGCTTGACGTCGAAGCGCCCGCTGAGCACGCGCCGCGCGCGGAGGTCGACCCGCACCACCTCGTCCAGGAGCGGGATCGTGGGGTGCCCCCCGGGCTCGAGGGGCTCGGCGCCCAGGCTCCCCAGGCGCTGCACGAAGGCCACCTCGTGGGGGGCGACGGTCGCGATCCCCGACGCGAGGAACAGCAGCACCAGGACCACGATCGAGCCCTGCAGCAGGCGGAACGCGAGCCCGACCGCCTCGTCGAGGGCGGTCGCCGCGGCGCCGTCGGGAGCGGGGAGCGCGGGCTCGCTCACTTGCCGCCCTCGCTGCTCGAGTCCACCGCCGCGGCGTCGGGCTGCAGCAGGTCGAAGGGGGGCTGGGTGGTGTCGAACACGACCAGCGTGCGTTGCTGCAGCAGCTTCTTCAGCGCCTCGGACTTCTTCAGGTAGATCGCGAGCTCGGGCTCCTCGGCGAGCACGGCGTAGGCCTCGCGGGCCTCGGTCTCGGCCCGGCTGAGGATCGCCTCGGCCTCGCCCCGGGCCGCGGAGAGCGCGGTCTCGCGCTCGGCGTCGGCCTGGGCGCGCAGGTCGCTCGCCAGCGCGCGGCCCTCGGCCAGGATCGCCTCGGCGCTCGCGCTGCGCTCGGCGCGCATGCGCTGGAACACGGCGCCGGTGTCCTTCTCCGCGAGCCCCAGGCGGCGGATCCCCACGAAGGCGACCTCGATCCCGTAGTCGCGCCCGTCCTTGCTCAGCGCGCGCCGCAGGAGCTGGCCCATGTCCTCCTCGATCTGGGCGTAGCGCAGCCGAGTGGGGTCGGTGTTCACCAGCGCGGAGAAGTCCACCCGGCCCACGGCCTCGACCTGCACCGAGCTCAGCGCCTCCTGCAGCAAGACCTCCGCGGCGGCGTCGCTCCCCAGCTCGAGGAAGCGCTGAGGCGAGGTCACCCGCCACAGGAGGAACGAGCCCACGAGCACCGAGGTCCCGTCCTGGGTCAGGACCGAGGAGAACGGCGCCTGCAGCGTGCGCAGCCGGGCGTCGACCGCGCGCACCTGCTGGATCGGCCAGGGCCACTTGATCCCGGCCCCGGGCGCGACGGGCTCGTCGCTCGACGGGCGCCCGAAGGTCAGGACGACCCCCACCTGGCCCTCGGGGATCACGTAGACCATGAGCCGTAGCAGCAGGATCAAGGCCAGGAGGATCCCCAGCCCGAGGGTCAGTTTGTTGGCTCGCGTGGCGCTCACCGGCGCTCCTCCTCGGCGGGGGCGTCGTCGCCCCCGGCCAGGTCGCTGAGGTTCAAGTCGGCCGCCCGCGGCTCGAGGTCGAGGTCGGTGAGGACGTCGAGGTCCTCACGGCCGAGCACGATCTTGCGCGCGTCGCGCGCGCCGAGCACGAGGTCGTCCAGGAGACGGAACATGCGCACCACGCGGGGCGCGGCGTGGAACAGCGCGCGCTGGGCCTGGAACCGCGCGGCGTAAGCGCGCGCGGCGCGCACCCGCGAGGCCGCCGCGCTCTCGGCCTCGAGCTCGATCCGCGCCACCTCGGCGCCGAGCTCGGTGCGCACCCGCTCGGCGTAGCCGCGGGCGGACTCGACCGCCGCGCGCCGGGCCTGGGCGGCCTGGGTCCGCGCCGAGAACGCGTCGGCGACCTCGAGGGGCGGGTGCAGCTCGGCGAGCAGCACGCTGTGGACCTCGATCCCCAGGCCGTGGGCGTCGCACGCCGCCTGCAGCCGGCGCTCGAGCTCCTCCGCCGCCGCCGCCCGCGCGCGGAGCAGCCCGTCGGCGTCGACGCTCGCGAACAGGAACGAGATCTCGCGGTCGGCCAGGAGCTGGAGCGCCGCCCCCGCGTCGCGAGCTGCGCGGGCGTTGGCCACCGGGTCCGAGAGCAGGTAGTAGATCCGGGCCGTGACCGAGAGCAGGTTCACCGGCGCGGCGCCGGGGCTGCCGCCCCCGGCGTGGGCCATGAGCACCAGGTCGCGGGCGTCCTCGGTGTGCGCGTCGCGCCAGGTGCGCACCACGTCGCCGCCCGGGGCCTCGTCCTCGGGCTCCGGCTCGGGCTCCGGGGCGTGGTGCCCGTGGCCGTCGTCGTGCTCCGCCTCCTCGGCCTCCTCGGCGTGCTCGCCCTCGTGCTCGCCGCCGTGGGCGCCGACGACGAGGACCTGCAGGCGCCGCGCGGGCACCGCCTCGGCGCGCTCGAGCGGCCAGGGCAGCTTGACGTGCAGCCCGGGACCCAGGGACTCGGCGCGCAGCTTGCCGAGGCGCCACACCAGCGCCTCCTCGTGGGCCTCGACCATGACCAGGCAGGAGAGCGCCCACAGGCTCAGCGCGGTGAAGGCGACCAGGGGCAAGACCCAGCGCTGGAAGAACTGGTAGGCCCAGGTCTGCGAGAGCCCGAAGCCGAACTGGTAGTCGACGGCGCGGGCCACCGAGCGCGCGATCTCGCTGGGCGCCGAGAGCAAGCCCAGGAGCCGGCTGTCGTAGGGCGGGCGCGGGGTCTCCCCCGCGCGCCGCGGGCGGTAGGCCTCGAACAGGATCAACGCCCAGGCCTCGAGCCCGAGGAGCGCCTCGACCCCGGCCAGCCCGAGCCCGATCGTGTCGACCTCGGTCACCCCCAGCTTGTGGTGCAGCGCGAGGGCCAGCGCCGCGAGGAAGCACCACAGCGCGCCCGCGCTGGCGCGGCGCCCGCCGGCGCCGCCGAGCCCCGCGCCGCCGCGCTCGAGGGCGAAGCCGAAGCGCGCGACCAGGAGCAGCCCGAAGGCGGCCCCGGCGAGGAGCGCGGCCAGCCCCAGGCTGCTCTCGAGCTCCCGCGGGAACAGGGCCCAGATCGCCGCGGCCGCGCCCAGCTCGACCGCGCCCAGGGCCGCGGCCACGCCGAGCTGGCCGTAGCGGGTGTAGCGGTCCAGCGAGCGCTCGGCGTCGTCGAGCACCCCGCCGCCGGTGAACAGCGCCTTGCGCCCCTCGCGGGCGAGGTCCTCGAGCCGGCGGCGCTCGAGGGCCTCCTCGGCCGCGCGGCGGCGCTTGAGCGCCAGGGTCCCCAGGGCCAGCCACACCCCGCACCCGGCGAGGGTCTGGGCCGCCGCTGCCGCGGCGAGGGTCGAGCCATACGCCGCCGCGGCGACGGTGGCCGCGACGGCGGCGAGCGCGGTCACCACCAACCCGGCCGCGGCGAGGCGTGGTTCGTCGTCGGAGGTCGCCTGCATGTGCTGCATGGATACCCGGCCTCGCCCCCGGGGTTCGATCGCGGGCGATCGACGCCCCTAACACGCTGCGCCCCAACGGCTCAGCGGGGGTCCGTTATACGCCGAGGTGCCCCGAGGGTCGCCCCCTCCCCGGCCGACTGCCTACGCCGTATCCAGCGCCGCGCGGGCTCTCGCGCGTTGCGTCCCACCCGCGCCGCGGCGCCTCGGGTTCGGTCGCGGCATGTCCCGTGCGCAGGGATCGCTACCGGAAAGGAACTCAGAGAGAGACCCATGAACTGTCCCACCTGCACCAAGCGCGTCCGCGGCGACGTCCGCACCTGCAAGCACTGCGGCGCGGTCCTCCACAAGAGCGCGACGCCCTGGATCGTCGGCGCCGTCGTGAGCGTGTTCGTGCTCGCCGGCAGCGCGTCCGCGGCGATCGTGCTGCCCCGCATGGCGGAGGCCCGCAAGCTGGGCAACGAGTCTGCCGCGATCGGGGCGCTGAGGACGATCACCACCGCGCAGTCCTTGTTCCGTGAAGGCGACAAGGAGGAGGACACGAACTTCGACTACGGCGACCTGACCGAGCTCGCCGAGGCCGGCCTGATCGATCCGAGCCTGGGCTCGGGCGCCAAGCAGGGCTACGTGTTCGAGTGCCGGTTCAGCCCCTTCACCTCGGAGTTCCTGTGGTACGCGACCGCGTCCCCCGAAGATCCGGGCGCGAGCGGCGACCGCTACTTCGCCGTGAACCAGAGCGGCGTGGCGATCACCTCCCCCGAACCGATCGAGGTCGATCCCCACACCTGCGAGTTCTCGGGCAAGGACCTGACCTGCGTGGGCACGGACCGCGCCTACGAGGGCCCGCGCCGCGGCTATTGACCGAGCGGAGGGGCTTCCGACGGGACTCGGCCCGGACCCGTGCGGCTCCGACGTCGCAGGCCGGGCCGGTGATCCCCGCCCGGGCCCGAAAGCCGGGATCTCGGCCGGCTAAGAACTGGCCGGAAACCGAGGTAGGGGCGGGGTTTATCCCCGCCCGCGGGTGCCCGGACGCTTCCGCAGGAGGAGGGCCCTGCTCGTGTGCCCCCGAGCGGCAGGAGTCAGAGCTAGCTGTGACTCTCCTCTGGGCCTGGACGTGACCTCTCCCTCCCCTACCCACCTGAGCCTGGACTGCCTCCCAGCAGCCCTGGCGAGCCACCTACAGACCCCGAACAGGTCAAGACGGAGGCCGGGGCGCATTGAATCCCGACGGGACATTTTTGTCGTGCGGCGCGTCAAGTCCAGGCGGCGCAAGGCATGGCTCACTGCGTCGTAACCCGTTGCTGGAATTGGACTCGCGATTTTCGGCGGGGCCAAGTAAACTTCCCGCAGAAAGGGAGGGGATCCATGTCGCTCCAATCGGATCCGAGTGGGGAGAGCGCGGTCGGCGTTCTCGAGCCTCAGGTGCAACCCCGTCCGCGATACGCCGCTCAGCGGCTGGTAGCTGCCCGTTACAACGCGATCAAGCCCAAGGTCTTGATCCAGCGGGCTCACGGCGAGGGTCAGGCGCTGCGTCGCGCACGCAGCGAAGAGCGCGCGGCGCTCCCCAAGACGTAAGCGTTTACCGCTACACTACTTCTACCGTTCGTTCCGCGTGCTCGGCTCCAACCTGCACGCGGAACGTCGTTTGTACGGACTCCTCGACGTCCTTGAAGCGGTTGCTGACCGTCGCCGGGTGGGCCGCAGGGATCCGCACCCCGATCGGGTAGCGCCGGACGCCCCGGGGGATCACCAGGCGCTGGGTGCCGAAGATCGAGGCCACGCCCTCTCCCAGCCGACCCCAGGCCGAGGCCCCGGCCCCCACGATCGCCGCCCGCTGAGCCACGATCGGGCGCTGTTCGCGCCGGCCCTCGCGCCGGGTGCTGAGGGTCGTCTCCAGCTCGAGCACCGCGCCGCGCACGGGGAAGTCCCGCGCGCACTCGACCTCGACGTAGCCGTGGAGCCAGCTCCCGCGGGTCACCTGCTCCGGGAGCACGAGCCGCACCCGCCGCCCGCGGGTTGGAGCCTGGGGGTCGTCGATCGGCGCCTCGACCCGCACCCACAGGGGTCCCTCCCCCGAGCCCGGCCGCACCTCGAACGCCACTCGCTGCGCAGCCTCCGCCGCCAGCCCAGTCAGCGGCAGCTCGATCCCCCAGCGCCGGCCGCGCTCCGACCCGCAGCCGCCGACGGCGCAGCCGCCGTGCTCGGCCAGGCAGTCGCGGTGGTGCGGCGCCTGACAGCGCGCGCAGAGGATCGGCGGCCCAGCCAGGCCGTCGACGGCGTCGGACTCGGTGGGGCGGTGGCAGAAGGGACAGCGATCCTCGACCGGCGCTTGCCGCGCGTGGACCTGCACCCGCGGCGCTTGCTGCGGCTCGGGCAGGAGCGGCGCCAGCGCGCTCAGCGCCAGCGCGAGGGCTGCGCGCTCGGGGACCCAGGCCTCGAGCCGCCCCGCGAGCCCGAAGGCGACCCGCGGCCCCGCCGCCGCGAAGGCCAGGAGCGTGTGCAGGGCGGCCGGGTCCGCGCAGAGCCAGGCGTCGACCCGCACCTCCGCCGCGGCGTAGGGGTCGAGGGCCGCCCCCGCCGCGACGCCCGCGCCGGCGAGGGCGGCGGCGAAGGCGGCGTCCTTGGGTCCGCTCGCCAGGAGCCCCAGCCGCGGCTGCGCGCGTCCACGCCGACGCAGGAGCTCGAGGGCCGCGCGGGCAGCGCCCGCGGCGTCGTCGGGCCCCGGCTCGACGCCCCGCGCGCCGCCGCGCTCCCAGAGGCAGCCTGCGTCGGGTGCGCCCACGTGGACCAGCGCTGCCAGCGCGCCCGCGTCGAGCAGCGCGCGCGCCTCCGCGGCATTGCTGCAGGACACCCCCACCAGCGACGCCTCGGCGCGGGGGAGCTCCTCGGGGGCGCAGGCTTCCAGGCTGGCCGGGGCCCCCGGCGCGAGCAACGCGCCCCAGGCGCGGTCGGGGAGCGCGCGTCGCAGCGCCGCGGCCCACGCCCCGGCGTCCTCGCCTCCCACCCACAGCCCGACCCGTGGCAACCGCACGCTTCGAGGATACCTGCCGCGACCCCCGGTCGGAGATCGTCCCCTCGGGGGGAGGAGAGGGGCAGGAGAGAGGAAGACAGGAGAGAGAGGAAGACAGGAGAGAGGAAGACGGGAGAGAGGAAGACAGGAGAGAGAGGAAGACAGGAGAGAGAGGAAGACAGGAGAGAGAGGAAGCAGGAGAGAGAGGAAGCAGGAGAGAGAGGAAGACAGGAACCGCCGAGGCGCAGAGGACGCCGAGGACGCGCAGAGGGCGGCGACGGGTGCCCAGAGCGGGTCGCCCGCGGGGTCGCGACCGGTTCGCTTCGCGGGGCAACACGCGCGGCGAAGGAGGAGCAGGAAGGGTGGCTCCGCCCGCTCGCGAACGCTCGCCAGGAGACGCGCGCGGCGAAGGAAGGGTGGCTCCGCCCGCTCGCGAACGCTCGCCAGGAGACGCGCGCGGCGAAGGGAGGGTGGCTCCGCCCGCTCGCGAACGCTCGCCAGGAGACGCGCGCGGCGAAGGAGGAGTAGGAAGGGTGGCTCCGCCCGCTCGCGCCGAGGCGGCGCTCAGCGGCGTTCGAGCTGGGCGAGCGCCTGGCGGAGCTGCTCGTGGGCGGTGCGCGCGGCGTCGAGCTCGCCCGCGCGCTTGAGGCGGTCCTTGTCGCTGCGGGCCTGGGCGAAGGTGGGCCTCCTGGCGCGCTTGCTCGACCTCGGCCTCGCGCACCAGGCGCCGCGCGAACGCGACGTCCTCCCGCGCGAGGACCACGCGCAGGCCGCCACCAGGTAGCGCCTACGTGATCGCGCGCACGTTATTGACCAGGGCGCGGCGCTCGACGTCGCCCCAGCCATGGCGCGCGGCGAGCTCGGCGGCGTCCGCCCACAGCGCGCAGCGGGGCCAGGTGAGGAAGCCCTGGTTGAGCTGGGAGTTGGCCATGTGCAGCGGAGGCCGTGGATCGCCTCCGCCTGCTCGACCGCGCCGCGCACGAGGCCTGCGAGCCGCGGGTCCGCCAGGTCGGTGGTCTGGAGCGCGCGCGCCAACACGATCGCGCCGAAGGTCCAGCCCGGGTCGAGGGCGATCACCAGGCCCCAGCGCGCGGGGTCGCCCTCGTGCTCGAGCAGCCGCCAGGCGGCGTAGGCCCGGAGCCCGGGGACGCCTCGGCGTCCCCGGCCCAGGCCTCGACCGCGCTGCCCGCGGCTCATGGCGTAGAGCAGGCGCTCGGCGGGGCCCTGATCCCACCCGCCGGGCTGGGCCTCGAGGGGCTGGAACTTCTCGGTGTGCACGTCGACGCCGAGGGCCACGAGGGCCGCGATCACGCGCCAGCGGTCGGTCGGGGTCAGCGGGTGCATGCGCAGGTCGAGGAAGTGGATCGTGAGCTGCGCGGTCTCGCGGTCGCCCAGCGGCAGCCTGCGGCGACGAGGCCCTCGAGCAGCTCCCGCGGCGTCGGGGATCGCGTCGAGGAACAGCGGCGGCTGCGGGAACGCGTAGGGTCACGGTCCTTGACGTCGGCGATCACCGCCGCCGTGAACGCCTCGGCCAGGAGCCGGCCCTCGCTCTCGGCGCCACGCCACGCCGGGTCCACGAGCCGCGCCGCGGCCCAGGCGTCGTTCACCGTCGGGCCCCAGGGGTAGGCGGGGGCGCCGGCCTCACGCGCAGCGCGCCCAGGAGCTCGACCTGCGCGCGCAGCGCGGAAGCGAGGGCTGGCGCAGCGCGACCCGGAGCGCCGCCTCGCGCAGGCTCACCAGCTCGTCGACGGAGAACGCGCCGCGGCGCGCGCGCCGCGAGCCGACCCAGTCCCCGTCGGCCAGGGCCTCGGCCCGGGGCGGCGGGCGCTCGGGGCCTCGACCTCCCGCGTCCTTCCTGCGGCGCAGGGGCCGGGCGCGGGCTCGGCGCGGCGGCCCCACGCCGCCGCCGCCACGCCGCCGGCTACGAGCAGGGTCGTCAGCGCGAACAGCGCCAGGCCTCGGCGCCGCGGCAGCCCCCCGGCGTAGTCGAGCCCCCCGAGCCCTCCCCGAGCCCAGGGCGCAGGCGACCTCTGCCGCGCGGGGGCGCGCCTCGGGGTCCTTGGCCAAGCAGTCGTGCACGAGCCGCGCGAGGGAGGCGGGGACGTCCGGGCGCAAGGACCCCAACGGCGGCGGCGGACGGTCGAGGGCCTCGACCAGCTCGCCCAGGGTCTCCGCGAGCTGGGGCGGGCGCCCGCTGAGCACGCAGTAGAGCGTGGCCCCCAGCCCGTAGACGTCGCTCGCGGGGCCGATCCGCGCGACCTGCCCGGTGGCCTGCTCCGGCGGCCAGAACTGGGGGGTGCCGAGCATGGCCCCGCTGAGGGTCAGGCGCTCGAGGGGCTGCTCGCTCGACTCCAGCTTCACCAGGCCGAAGTCCGCGATCAGCGGCTCGCCCTGCTCGTCGAACAGCACGTTGTCGGGCTTGAGGTCGCGGTGCAGGATCCCGCGGGCGTGGAGGAAGGCCAGGGCGTCGGCCAGCCGCGCCCCGATCCGCACCGCCTCCGCGAGCGACAGCGGCCCGCGCACGAGCCGCGCCGCCAGCGTCTCCCCGCGCAGGAGCGGCAGCACGAGGTAGGGCTCGCCCTCGTGCTCGCCGGCGGCGTAGCAGGGCATGACGTGGGGGTGGCGCGCCTGCGCCAGGGCCTCGCACTCCCGGCGGAAGCGCTGGCGCACGACGGGGTCGCGCACGCGCAGGGTCTTGAGCGCGACCTCGCGGTGCAGCCTCAGGTCGTAGGCGCGGTAGACCATGCCCATGCCGCCCTGGGCGACCAGTTCCAGGATCCGATACCCGCCGAACTCCACGTCCCTCCGGTGTAGCCCAGCCGTCCGGCCGGCGCCTTGCTCGCGGTTCACTCCACCTGCAGCGCGCGCAGCAGGGCCTCGGGCGCCCCCATGCACAGCGCGTAGAGCCCGAGCGCGCAGGCGTTGCCCAGGGCGTGCAGCGCGATCGGCGCCGCGAGCCCGTCGCTCTCGCGCACGAGCCAGCAGGCCAGGAGCGCGAAGCCATACTGGCAGGCGATCGCCAGCGGCTCGTCCCAGCCCGAGAGCACGTGCCACAGCCCGAAGCCGAGGGCGGTCAGGAGCGCCGCGCCGGCCCAGGGCAGGCGCTGACAGAGCCCGCGGAACACCACCCCGCGCCACACGACCTCCTCGGTCAGCGGCGCGACCACGCAGAAGCGGAGCACGACCCAGGGCGCGGCCCAGCCCACGAACAGCCCGGGGAGCGCGAAGCCGTAGACCGCCCGCCGCAGCCCGCCGGGGTCGAGGGCGCCCCAGGCCAGAGCGCCCAGCGTCCCGGCCAGGCACACCCCGGGCACGATCCAGGTCAGGACCTGGAGCAGGAGCTCGCCGTCGCGCCGGGACGGGCGCACGCGCACCCCGGGCCCCAGGGCCAGGAGCCCCAGCGGCAGCCCCAGGACGAGCAGCGAGAGCGAGACCGCTTCGCGCCCGAACCACCCCTCGGCGACGACCGCGCGCTCCTCGCTCCCCTCCCGCAGCACGCGGCGCTGCTGGAGCCGGCCGCCGTCGGGGAACCAGGCGTCGATCCGAGGCCCGATCCCGTCGAACAGCGGGCGCCCGCTCGGGGTCTGGACCCCCTTGGGCAGGGTCCCGGCCAGGAACACCAGGAGCAGCGCGATCAGCGCCGCCCGCACCCCGGGCCCCGCGGACTCAGTCAGCCGGCGGCTCCCCGCCGCGCCGCGGCACCTGCTCGAGCAGCGCCTCCAGGAGCTCCTCCGGGTCGACCTCCTCCCCCGACTCCACCTCCAGCGCGAAGGAGATCCAGTCCGGGCGGAACACGCCGTCGACCTCGCCCCCCAGGTGCAGGCTCACCCGCGAGGTGCTGCCCGCGGCGGTGGAGTGGGCCACCGCGACCACGAGCGCGGGGTCCTCCTGCGCCTCGGCCCGGCGGTAGCCGCGCCCGCTGAGGGTGCCGTCGGCGCGGCCCAGGAGCGCGTCCAAGGGCGCCGGCGCCGCCGCGGAGGCGCCCACCCCGTCGGGGGTCCCCACCGGGCGATAGCGCGGGGCGAGGCGCGAGATCACCGGCGCAGGCTCCCCGTAGGCCCACACCTCCGAGTCCTCGAGCACCGCGCTCAGGACCACGTAGCTCTCTTGCTCGGCGACCTTGAACCGCTCGGAGTAGGCCAGGACCTGCACGCTGACGGCGCTGCCGCAGCCGCAGAGCAGGACCAGCCCCAGGAGCGCGAGGCCGCGGGTCACGGGGCCTCGAAGCGCAGGGGCGCGCCCTGGGGCACCCCCGCCGTCGCGTGCTTGGCGTAGACCAGCCGCCCGCGGAGCACCGTGGCCACGGGCCAGCCCGAGAGCCGCATGCCCACGTAGGGGCTGAACCCGGCGCGCGAGCGCAGCCACTCGAGCGGCAGCGGCCCGCGCTCGCGGGGGTCGACCAGGCACACGTCGCCGTCGTAGCCGACCTCGAGCGCGCCCTTGCCCGCGATCCCGTAGGCCTGGGCCGGCCCGCTCGCGGTGACCCGCACCACGTCCGCCAGCGACAGCCAGCCGTTCTCGACGGCGGTCAGGAGCAGGGGCAGGATCGTCTGCACCCCGGGGATCCCTGACGGCGACTGGGGGTAGGGCCGGGCCTTCTCGGCCAGGGTGTGCGGGGCGTGGTCCGAGCCAATGCAGGTCAGGACCCCGTCGCGGAGCCCCGCGCGCAGCGCCTCCTGGTGCTCCAGGTCGCGCACCGGCGGGTTCATTTGCGCCAAGGAGCCCCAGCGCTCGTAGCACTCGGGGGCCGAGAGGAAGAGGTGGTTCGGGGTGACCTCCGCGGTGACCAGGTCGCCCAGGTCGCGCTCGCGGAGCATGGCCACCTCCTCGGCGGTGCTCACGTGCAGGAGGTGGATCTTGCGCCCGGTCTTCTCGGCGAGCTTCAGCAGGCGCTCGGTGGCCATGACCGCGCAGGCCACGTCGCGCACGTTGTGGTGCTCGCGGACCACGGCGCTCTCGTCGAGGGCCGCGTAGCGCTCGCGCAGCCGGGGCTCGTGCTCCGAGTGCACGGCCACCCGCCGCGAGCCCGAGCGCAGCACGCGCTCGAGGGTCGCGTCGTCGGGGACGAGCAGGCTCCCGGTCGAGGAGCCCATGAACACCTTGATCCCGGCGCAGCCCGGGAGCTGCTCCCACTCGCCGAGCTGGTCCGCGTTGTCCTTGGTCGCCCCCAGGAAGAACGCGTGGTCGGCCCAGGAGCGGCCCTGGGCCCGGCGGAGCTTGTCCTCGAGCGCCGCGGGGTCGGTGGTCGTGGGCACCGTGTTGGGCATTTCCATGAAGCAGGTCACGCCGCCAGCGACCGCGGCCAGGGAGCCCGAGGCCAGGTCCTCCTTGTGGGTCCAGCCCGGCTCGCGGAAGTGGACCTGGGGGTCGATCAGCCCGGGGAACACCAGCTTGCCGTGGGCGTCGAGCTGGGGCGAGGAGACCGGCGCAGTGAGCTGGGGTCCGATCGCCGCGATCGCGCCCCCGCGGATCAGGAGGTCCCCGCGCTGGGGACCGTCGGGGGTGAGGAGCGTCCCCCCGTGAACGAACAGGTCGGCGGGCTCTGGGGCGGCGTCGTGCATGGGGCCTCGTGGGGGCTGGGCGAGGCCGACATGGTGCCATAGCGAAAAAATTTAGGGCGGGTTCAGACAGGTCACGGCGGCGTCGAAGAGTCCGGTATGAACACGCTCTGGCTGGCCTCGATCGCTGTCTCGTCCCCGGACACCCTGCTCCAGCTCGGCCTCCTGGCCACGACCTGGACCGGACTCATGACCGTGAGCTGGCAGCTCCACCGCCTGGGCTACTTCATGCGCGACCGCCTCCTGGGCGAAGGCGAGCCCGACTTCGCCTGCTAAAGGAGCGCGAGCAGGGGCGCTCGCTGGCCGTGAGTCGGATCGCTTCGACCCTCCGGCGCACTCCAGCTCGCGCCTTCAGCAGGATAGGAACAGGCTCCGCCTCCACGCAGGCGCAGCCTAGGCTAGGCGCCTTCAGCGGCCTCGAGCCGCAGGAACATGGCCCGGGCCGCCCCGCGGCGGACCTTGCCGCTGGTGGTCACGGGGAACTCGCCGCGCTCGACGACGCGCAGGCCGTCCACGCTCAGTCCGCACGCCGCGCGCACCGCGCGCCGCACGCCGACGGTGACCGTGGGCAGCTCCGCGCCGCGCTCGAGCTCGAGCAGCACGCTCAGGCGCTCGAGGCCGTCGGGCCCCGGGGCGCCGAAGGCGGCCACCCGCCCCGGGCGCACGCCGGGCACCGCCTGGGCCGCCCACTCGACCTCTGCGGGGTGGTGGTTGTGCCCGCGCAGAATGATCACGTCCTTGATCCGCCCGGTGACGTAGAGCTGGCCCTCGTAGAGGAAGCCCAGGTCCCCGGTCTCGAGCGGGCCCTCCCGGGGCGGCTCGCCCACGTAGCCCGCGTGCAGGTTCTCGCCCTGGACCAGGACCTGGCCGACCTCGCCCTCGGGCAGCCGGCGCCCCTCGCCGTCGGCGATCCACACCTCGACGTCGGGCAGCGGCGGGCCGTTGCCCACGAGCACCTGCGCGTCGGCCTCGTCGGCGGGCGGCTCGACCCGCCCGCCTTCGGCGAGGGCGCTGCGGCTGAGGGTCAGCGCGCGATACGGCTCTCGCCCAGGATCGAGACGCCGACGGTAGCCTCCGCCAGGCCGTAGCTCGGGCTGGCGCAGCGCCGTCGCCGGCAGGCCGGCCGCGGCGAAGCGCGCCTGGAACGCGGCGAGCACCGGCGCCGGCACGGGCTCGGCCCCCACGAGCACGCTCGCGAGCCGCGAGAGGTCGAGCTCCGCGAGCTCCTGGTCGCTGACCCGGCGCGCGGCGTAGGCCAGAGCGAAGGTCGGGACCGCGCTGCGCACGTGCCGCCCAGGCGCGTCGCCGACCGCGCGCAGCCACGTCGCCGGGCGGCGGAGGAAGTCCAGCGGGCGCAGGAGGTGGACGTAGGCGTCCTCGAGCAGGGGCGTGAGGAACCCGGCCACGAGCCCCATGTCGTGGAACAGCGGGAGCCAGAACACGCCGGCGTCGCCCTGGACGCCGCCGTGGGCCCGCGCGATCTGGTCCACGTTGGCGCAGAGCGCGCCGCGGGGGATCTTCACCGCGCGCGGCGGGCCCGAGCTGCCCGAGGTGAGCTGGAGGTAGAGCAGCGCGTCGTCAGGGAGCGCGCGCGCGACCTCGACCCGGGCCCCCGACGTGAGCTGGTCCGGGGTCCAGCGCGGGACGCCGCTGGCGGAGAGGGGCTCGACCAGCACCGGCTCGCACACGATCGCCCGGGGCTCGAGCAGGGTCACGACGTGGGTCAGCCGCGCGGCGAAGGGCCCCTCCGCGCCGACGCCCTCGGCCGAGCCCACGCAGGCGGGCACGACCCCCAGGCGGAAGCAGGCCAGGAGCAGCTCCAGGAGCTCCTCGGAGGTGGGGAGCGCCAGGAGCAGGCGGTCCCCGGGCTCGAGGCCGTGCGCCTCGAGGGCGGCCGCCCGCTGGCGCGAGCGCTCGATCAGCGCGTCCCAGGGGATCCACTCCCCCTCGCGCACGCGCACGGCGGTCTGGTGCGGGGCGTCGAGGGCGGCGGTCAGCGCGCTCACGCGGCGTGCCTCGCCACGTAGCGCCCGAGCTCGCGCAGGGTCGTGATCTTGCTCAGCTCCTCCTCGGGGATCTTGAGCCCGTAGCGGTCCTCGACCCGGGCCACGACCTCGAGCACCTCGACCGAGTCCAGGCCGAAGTCGTTGAACTGGGAGCGCGGGTCGATCTCCGCCGGATCGAGCCCGCCGACCTCGACCAGGAGCTGCCGGGTGACCTCGATCACCTCCTCGGCGCTGGGCATACGTCCTCCTCCCCGCAGCATGCCGTATCCCCCGGGCCCTCGCGAGAGCCCGCCGGGAGGCTCGGAGCCCGCGGAGCCTGCCGCTCTCCCACCCCCAACCCGTGCGTCCCTCCACCTCTCCGGAGGGGAGGGCTCCCGCGCCCCGCTCCCTCCTCGGCGCAGCTTCCCCCTCCGTCCCTCGCCGCACCCGACCCAGCGGAGCCTGCCGCCCTCCCACCCCCACCAACCCGTAGGGGCG
>JAWKSZ010000067.1:0-48065 GCA_041402045.1 Planctomycetota bacterium
GACGTGGGAGCCACTCTCGCCCGCTCAGAATCGTGAACTCTGGTTTAGAGCTCGAAGCTGGCGGACACCGGGCAGTGGTCCGACCCCCGCACCTCGGGGTGGATCGCCGCCGCGCGCAGCGCCGGGGCCAGGCAGGCGCTGATCCACACCATGTCCAGCCGCCAGCCAATGTTCCGCTCGCGGACGCCGATCCGCTGGCTCCACCACGAGTAGTGCCCGGGCTCCGCGCACAGGTGGCGGAAGGTGTCGACGTAGCCGTGGCGCGCCTCGAGCCGGTCGAGCCAGGCGCGCTCCTCGGGGAGGAACCCCGCGTTCTTGCGGTTGGCCTTGGGGTTGGCGAGGTCGATCTCGCGGTGGGCGATGTTCAGGTCGCCGCAGAGCAGCACCGGCTTGCGCTGCTTGAGCGCGTTCAGCTTGCGCAGCATGGAGCGGCAGAAGCTGAGCTTGTAGGGCAGGCGCGCGTGATCGCGCTGGCTGTTGGGGAAGTAGGCGTTGACGACGTAGAGCCCGGGGAACTCGCTGATCAGCACCCGACCCTCGCGGTCGACGTCCTTGCGCCCGAGCCCGACCTCGACCGAGCGCGGCGCCTCGCGGGAGAAGGTGGCCACGCCGCTGTAGCCGGGGCGCTCGGCGGGGTGCCAGCTCGCGTGATACCCGGCGGGGGCGCGGGTGGCGTCGTCGACCTGCTCCGGGCGGGCCTTGATCTCCTGCACGCACACCACGTCGGGGTCGGCTCCGCGGAACCACGCCTCGAACCCCTGCTGGGCGGCGCTGCGGATTCCGTTGACGTTCCAGGAGTAGAGCGTGAACACGACGACCTCGCGGCCACCGAGGGTAGCGAGCGAGGTCCTGTGAGGAAACCGCCGGAGCGTCGAGCTCAGGCGGCGGTGCGCTCCCAGAGCTTCTGAACGAGCATGGACTTGGTCATGGACGAGCGGCCCGGAAGCTCGAGCTGCTTGGCCTTGGCGTAGAGGGCGGCGCGGGTCCAGGACTCGTAGGGCACGCTGGGGGACGGGAGTCGGGTCGGCTCCTCGACGACGACGGGGGTCTCCTCGACGACGGGGGTCTCCTCGACGACGGGGGTCTCCTCGACGACGGCAGGGGCCTCCACGTCCAGGGGCGAGGCGCTGCGCGAGAGGCAGTCGGTGATCGCCAGCTCCGGCGCCGGCGTGCGGCGCGGCGGCGCTGCCCACACCGCGCCCGTGCGCTGGTTCGCCTTGGGCGGCGCGCTCAGCCACTTCGTCGTCTCGTGCCGGTCGCCTTCGCGGCGGTGAATCATGATCGCCCAGCGCTTGTAGACCTCGCTGGGCGTGGTGATCGCCGATCCCTTGCCAGAATTGCTCACGGGGCCTCCTGCGGTCTCGCCGCCTCCCCCCTCTTCGGCAGCTCCGCGCCCGAGCTTGAGGCCCACGCCTGCCCTACCGCAGCGGGGTCCATTGGGTCACAATTCCCCGGGCGCCTCCCCGAGGCCCTGCGCCCTCGGAGCGAGGGCCGCTCCCCCCCGGCCCCCCAGGAGACCCAGGGTCATGCGTCAGTGCCAGGCGTGCGGCTTCGACCGCTGCGACGACCACGCCGAGAAGTGCCGCCAGTGCGGCTCGATCCTCCCCGAGCCGGAGGAGGCCTTCTCCAACAAGGCCCTCGCCGCCGCGTGGTGGCACTACCTCGAGATCCCGGGCGCCGGCACCGTGGAGCTCGTGCCCGGCAAGGCCTTCCTCATGGGCCGCGATCCGCGCAGCGACCTCCTGCTCAAGACGGCGACCCAGCCCGAGGTGGCGCGGATCTTCTGGACCGACGGCAACGTCGAGGCGACCCTCGAGCCGACCGGCGGCGCGAGCGCGGGGGTCAAGATCGACGGCATGCTGGTGCCCAAGACCCGCAAGCTGAAGGGCGGCGAGGAGATCCAGATCGGGCGCCTGGTCATGCGCTACGCGAAGAAGGGCTCGGCGATCGAGGGCGCGATCAGCGCGCGCAAGGTCGGGAACCGGCGCCCGGATCCACGCCGTGGCGTGGAGACTGGGCCCAAACCCCGGGGCCGCGCGCGCTCCAACACGGCCCTCGAGCCTGGGCTGCGCGCCCGGGGCGAGCTCGGCAAGGCGGTGGCGAGCCCTTCCGGCAGCGGGGACGCCCTCGAGCCTACGCGGCGCGGCGTCGCGCGCCCCGCTGCCCCCGCGGGCCAGCGCCCGGCGGACATCGCCAAGGCGCTGGAGAAGGCCAAGGCCTTCGGGACCCTCAACGTCGCGGCCAACGAGGGCCGGGGCTGGGTCACCGTCCGCGCCGGCGCGCCGCAGCACGCGTCCTTCGACGGGCGCAGCGGGCCGGTGGCCCTGGAGGCGATCCTGCGCCTGGGGCCCTGTCGCGTGAACCTGGTGAGCGGCACCCCGACCCGCACGGCCGGGAGTCGGCTCAGCGAGAGCTTCTCGACGGTGCTGCAGCGCCTGCAGGGCAGGGCCCTGGGCCCGGCGCGCCGGGGCTCGACCACCTCGCGCCGCCCGCGCCCGGGCCGCCCGGGCCCTCCGCCGCGACGGCGCTGACGGCTGGGCCAGCCCGCCGCCCGCGGGCCAGGGTTGCACGAAGCGTCGTCGAGCGCGCACACTCCAGGGGGAGGGACCGTGGCCAAGCTCGCTCTGATCTGTCACACGTGTCAGCACCGCTATCGCGCCAAGTCCATGGGCACCTGCCCCAAGTGCGGGAGCGGCATGGTCGGGCCCACGCAGGCCAAGGGAAAGCTGGGGCTCCTGATCCTGCTCGCCGGGGCCGCCCTCGCCGTGGCCTACTGGGTGTTCGGCAAGTCGCCCCAGGACCTGGTCGATCAGGCCCGCGACGCGATCCCGCCTGGCGTCCCCGGGGCGAAGGAGCCTGGGGCGCCCCCGCCCGAGGCCGAGCCTGGGAAGTAGCCCGGGCTCAAGGGAGCCGCCCTGCCACGCCGGCGCGGCCTCGCAGCAGCGCGTTGCTGGTGCGGATCGCGTAACCCAGCATGGCGTGGTCGAGGAACCAAGAGGGCAGCGAGGCGCCCGGCGCCCCCGGAATCGTGAGCGGGGCCAGCCAGGCCAGGCGCCGACTCCACGAGCCGCGGGGCGCGTCGCGGCTGACCCCGCTCGCGCTCAGGTAGCGCACCCTGCCGGCGTGTCGATAGCCCAGCCACGCGGGCAGCATGTGGGGGATCCCGTCGCGGCCGTTGACGTAGCGCGCGCAGGGGATCCGCAGCCCGTCCGCGAAGGCCTGGTTCCCCACCCGCGGCGTGCCGAAGGTCACCACGCCTTGCACCCGCGGGAGGCGCGTGCCGGCGATCACCGCCAGAGCGCCTCCCAGGCTGTGCCCGGTCAGCCACACCGGCTTGCTGCGCGCGGCGAGGGTTTGGCGCAGCTTCGGCCACAGGCTGTCGAGGCACTCCTTGAACCCGGCGTGCACGCCCCCGCCAGCCCGGGCCTCGGAGCGCCACCCCTTGAGGTTGCGCGCGACGTAGCTCAGGCGCTCGAAGGTCGTGCCCTTGAAGGCGACCAGGGTCGCGCCGTCGCGGTCGGCGACGAGGCACTCCCCGAGGGAGGTCGTGAGGTTCACGACGTCGCGGAAGCCGTGGGCCTCGAGGGTCTCCTTCTGGAACGTGGTCGCGTAGTAGGTCAAGAGCTCGAGCTCGGCGAGGTAGGCCACGTTCACGGGGTCGGTCGTATCCCCGCGGGCGCGGAACGGTCGGCCGGGGGCGTAGCGGAAGAACGGGTGCTCCCGGGAGAAGGAGTACAGCGCCTCGTAGGTGCGCGCGGGCTCGGGGAGCACGTCCTGCGCCCACGC
The DNA here is from genome assembly GCA_041402045.1 of Planctomycetota bacterium. Classification (GTDB taxonomy): domain Bacteria; phylum Planctomycetota; class J058; order J058; family J058; genus JAGQRJ01. The sequence goes on from JAWKSZ010000067.1 coordinate 3,787, forward strand.
GCAGGAGGCGGCGACGAGGGCCGCGAGGAGGGACGTCGTGCGCACGGCTACTCCCCGCCGATCACGTCGGTCATGCCGCGGCGCGGACCGAGGGGCTCTGCGGCGAGCTCGTCGGGACGCGGGGCGCGGGCGCGGGTGGGGTCGTGCAGCGGGCCGCGCCGACCGGCGTAGTCCTCGACCAGGAGCACGCGGCCCCCGATCCGGTGCGGGCCCATGAGCTCGTCCACCGTGCGCTCCGGGACGTTCACCAGCCCGATCACCTTGACCGGGCGATCCTGGACCACCCCCAGGGGGAGCGACTTGCGCGTGGACTGGACCGTGATCCCCACGACCACGGCTTCGTCGCTGCCAGGGAAGCGCAGCACCTCGACCTGAGCGCTGGGCAGCATGGCCAGCGCCTGCTCCCAGCCGTCGTGGATCCCGCTCAGCGTGAGCTGCTCGCCCTCGGGGGTCTCGAGGGTCCGACCGCCGTCGCGCAGGCGGCCGCTGAGCTCGAGGCGCTCGGGCTCGCCCTGGCGCGCGACCGACTCCGCCACGACGTCCAGGACTCCGGGGAGGCCCCGGCCCTCGATCGGGCGTCCGTCGAGGGTCGCCAGTCCGCCCGCGGGGACGAGCCCCAGGGCGTCGCGGGTGGCCTCGTCCACGGTGCCGCTGGGGTCCAGCCCGTGGTCGCTCTGGAAGCGGCGCACGGCGCGGGCCGTGCGCAGGCCGAAGCCGGTGTCGTTCACCCGCTGCCCGTTGCGGGCCAGGGCGTCGTGCAAGGCCGCGATCTCCTCGGGCTCGGCCCCCGCGCCCAGGGGCACCCACGCCCGAGCGGGGGTGGCCTTGGAGACCTCGGTCTCGAGGCGGTAGGCGAGCTCCGGCGAGAGCGGGAGGGTGGCGGGCGGGCGCGCGGGGTCGTCGAACACGAGCCGCGCCGCGCGGGCGTCGCGGTCGACGATCACGCTCGCGGGGGCGCCCTCGTGGACCACGCGAGAGCGCAGCTCGCGCCACGCGAGGACCTCCTCGCCGAGGGTGGTCGAGGCGAGGACCGCGAGGGCCAGGACGAGCAGCGCGGCGACGCGGGACGCGCGGCTGCGCGGGGGGGGTTGTGGGTGCACGGGACACTCCGATCTCGACCCCTACCGAGCAAGCCCCGGGCCGCGCGCAGCGGATTCCCTTGCGCCTCAAACCTTTCACGGAACCTCGCACCGTCCCACCGCCGGTCGCACCGGCGACGCGATCCGCGCGCAACGTCCGGCCCACTGGGCGCTTGCGTGCCGCTCGCGCCCGGGGGTAGGGTCGAGGCACGAGAGGGAGGTGCCCGTGCGCGGCGCGAGCTGGGTGGGGGCGATCGCGCTGATCGCGTGGACGGGGGTGCCCTGCGGCGCTCAAGAGGTGGCGCCAGTCACCTCGACCTTCGACGGAGTGTGGCGCACGACCTACGGCGCCTTGACCCTGACCCAAGCCGGCGATCGGGTCGAGGGTCGCTATCCGCTGGGCGGCGGCGACGGGACCCTCGAGGGCCGGGTCGTGGGTCAGCGCCTGAGCTTCCGCTACGCCGAGCCGACCGCCGCGGGGGAGGGTTGGTTCGAGCTCGCGCCGGACGGGGCGAGCTTCCGCGGACGCTGGCGCCCGGACGGGCGCGACGCGTGGTCGGACTGGACGGGCACGCGAGAGGGCGCCGAGGGCGCCGAGGCCGGGCCCGGGGGGCTGTTCGACACGGAGTTCGGCCCGCTGCGGCTCCTGCCCCCGAGCCGGGGGCGGCTGCGCGGGGTCTATCGCTCCGACGGCGTCCCCGGGAGCGTGGAGGGCAGCCTGTCCGGGCGGACCCTGCGCTTCACCTGGCGCGAGGGGGAAGCGACCGGCGCGGGCGAGTTCACCTTCACCGCCGACTGGAGCGGGTTCGAGGGGCGCTGGCGCAGCGGGGAGGCGCCTTGGAAGCCCTGGAACGGCAAGCGCCAGGTCGCGGCCCCGGGGGTGGTGTGGCTGGCGGTGCTCGAGACCCACTGGGAGGAGCGGCTCGAGCAGCAGGAATACAGTTGGGGGGCCATGCTCCGCGCGTTCTTCGCGCGGCACCCCCACGTGCAGGTACGGCAGCGCCGCGTGCACGACCGGGTCGACCTCGAGCGGGCTCTGGGCGAGGTCGCGCTCCTGCCTGGGAGGGTGGCGGTCGTCGTGGCCTGCCACGGCGAGGGCGGCCGGCTGTGGGCGGGCAAGGACGGCGTCCCCGCCCCCGAGGTGGCGCGGCTCCTCGCCGACGCCCCGGACGCGTTCCTGCTCCACTTCTCGTCGTGCGAGGTGTTCGCGCCCGGCGTGGCCGAGCGCATGCGCGCCGCGGCGCGGCCGGAGCTCGCGTTCTCGGGCTACGCCCGCGCCGTGGACTGGGCGGGGAGCGCCGTGTTGGAGCTGCTCTACTTCGACCTGGTCCTCGGCCGCGGGCTGAGCCCCGAGCGCGCCGAGGAGGTCGTGCGGCGCGAGCTGGCCTGCGCGGGGGACGCCCCGACCCGAGGGTCACCCCTGGGAGCGCTCGAGTTCCGCGTCTTCCCGCGCTGATCCCTGCCGCGCGGGAATAGGCTCGGGAGTCCCCGGGTTCTTCAACCACACCCGGCTCGTGAGGAGGTCGATCATGAAGCTTCGTCTGGTAGGTGCGTTGGCGCTCTCGTGCGCGCTCCTGGCCTGCACCGACCAAACGGTCCGCGCCGCCCCCGACACCGCGCCCCCCAAGCCCGGCGAGGCCTTCGCGGTGTTCGCCGGAGGCTGCTTCTGGTGCATGGAGCCGCCCTTCGAGGGGCGCCCCGGCGTGCGCGCGGTGATCTCGGGCTACACCGGCGGCGACGAGCAGAACCCGACCTACGAGCAGGTCTCGAGCGGGCGCACCGGGCACACCGAGGCGGTGCAGGTGATCTACGACCCGCAGCAGATCAGCTACGAGCAGCTGCTGAAGATCTACTGGCGCAGCTTCGACCCCACCGACGGCGGCGGGCAGTTCGCCGACCGGGGGAGTCAGTACCGTCCGGGGATCTTCGTGCGCGACGCCGAGCAGCGCGCGGCGGCGGAGGCGTCGAAGAAGGCGCTCGCCGAGTCGGGGACGTTCGAGCGGCCGATCGCGGCGGAGATCACCGACTTCAAGGCGTTCTGGCCCGCCGAGGACTACCACCAGGACTACTACCGCACCCACGCCTCGCGCTACGAGCAGTACCGTGAGGGCTCGGGGCGCGTGCGCTTCCTGCGCGAGCACTGGGACGAGGACACCGCCTGGGGCCACCCCCGGATCGAGGGCGTGCCTGACGCGGTCGAGCACGGCGAGGCGCCGGCGGCGCCTACCAGCCGCCCGACCTCGCGCCCGACCGGGGACTAGCGGCGGTTCTTCTTCTTCTTGTCCCGCTTCTTGTCCTTGTTGGACTTCGTCCCGCCCGCCTTGGGCGGCTGGCGGAAGCCCTTGCGCACGGGCTGTCCGCCGGGGACGCCGCCGGGGGGCGCCTCGAACTTGAGCATGTACCACAGCTGACCGAAGGGGGTCATGTTCAGCTTGCGCCCGCTCTGCAGGCGCTCGAGGTTCTCCGAGGTCTCGGCGTCGGACTTCATGGCCTTGAGCCCGTCGCTGAGCGCCGTGATCGCCTCCTCGCGCTTGCCCGCGCGCTCGAGGATGAACGCGAGCACGTTGTAGAGGATCGGCGACTTCTTGTTGAACAGGATCCCCTTGCGCAGGGCTTCGCAGGCGCCCTCGCGGTCGCCCTGGCGCGAGAGGATCGCCCCCAGGAGCAGGTGCGGCTCGGAGCTCTTGGGGTAGCCGTTGCGCAGCGGCGCGATCGCCTCCTTCTCGTGCCCCGCGGCGTAGTGCAGGGAGCCGATCTGGGTGTCGATCTGCGGGGCCAGGAACAGCTGCCAGTTGCGGTAGGGCCGCGCCTCCTCCAGGGACTCGATCGCCTTGGGAATGTTCCCGGCCTGGGCTTGCTTGGCCGCGCGCTCGAACAGCGGCATGACCTTGTCGGAGACCTTGCGCCGGATCAGGGTGAACCCGAGCACGAAGGTCACCAGGCCGAGGAACGGCCCCACCAGGTAGAACGGGTCCTTCGGAATGAACAGCAGGCTGAGCGAGATCGCCAGCGAGACGGCGGCGGGGATCAGCAGGGAAAACATGGACGCTCCGGACTGCGGGGAGGCGCAAGTGTCGGGAAGGAGCGGCTCCGGCGCAAGCGCGGAGTTGCCTCAGGGCTTCGGGGGGCGCTCGGCCACTCGCCGCGTGAGGAGCAAGCTCCCCACCAGGAACGGGCGTCGCTCGAGGACCTCGACCCGCCAGCGCTCGCAGTCGCAGAGCTCGAGCTCGAGGGCCGCGCCGTCGTCCACGACCCGCGCTGCGCTGAGCCACACCGAGGCGTAGGGCGCGCCGAAGCTGCGCCGGGCCAGGAGCCGGTCGTCCGGTCCGAGGAGCAGGACCTCGGTGGCCTCCTCGTAGGGGCAGTCCCAGTCGGTGATCAGGAGCGCGCGCCCGTCGGGGAGCGCGTACTGCCGCAGGAGCGCGTAGCCGGGGACCGAGGTCTGGGTGCGCGCTCCGTCGCGCAGGAGCCGCGTCGTGCGCGGCCACTCGGCGTAGGGCCCGGTGTGCGACTCCAGGCTGAAGCGGTCGATCGGAGAGAGGCCCACCCACCCAGCGTAGCCGGTAGGATTCCGGCATGAACAGCTTCGCGACCCCACTCTCCAAGCGCGTGGGCCTGCGCTACCCGATCGTGTGCGCGCCCATGTTCTTGATCTCCACCAAGGAGATGATCGTGGCCGCCGCGGAGGCGGGGATCCTGGGGGCCATGCCGGCGCTCAACGCGCGGACCGCCGCCGACCTGCGCGCCGACCTGGAGTGGATCCGCGCGCGGACCTCGGGGCCCTTCGCGATCAACCTCACGATCGGGCTCACCGACCCCGAGCGGCTCGAGGCCGACGTGGCCCTGTGCGAGGAGTTCGAGGTCCCGGTGTGGCTCACGAGCTACGGCGACCCGACGCCCCTGGTGCGCCGCGCCCACGCCAGGGGCGCGCTGGTGTTCCACGACGTGATCAACCTGCGCCACGCGCAGAAGGCCCAGGCGGCCGGGGTCGACGGGATCATTGGCGTCGCCGCGGGAGCGGGGGGTCACGCGGGCAGGATCAGCCCCTTCGCCCTCGTGCCCTACCTCTGCGAGCACCTCGACGTCCCCGTGATCGCCGCGGGCTGTATCTCCAGCGGCAAGCAGATCGCCGCGGCGCTGGCCCTGGGCGCGGAGCTGACCTACCTCGGGACGCGGTTCATCGTCTCCGACGAGTGCGGGGCGCCGCCCGCCTACAAGGACATGGTCGTCGCCGCCGGACCGGAAGAGATCGTCTACACCGACAAGGTCTCGGGGATCCACGCGAACTTCCTGCGCGCGACGTTGCCCGAGGACTGGACTCCAGACCGCACCCCCGAGGGCGCGAAGCGCTGGAAGGAGATCTGGTCGGCAGGGCAGGGGGTGGGAGAGATCCAAGAACGAAAGCCTCTGCACGCAATAGTAGAACGTCTGGTCTGCGAGTATCACGAAGCCGTAGGCTCTATCCCCCGTTGAGTTTGCGTTTTACAGCCGACCAGGGGTGACTCAGACTTGACCACGAGGGTTCGTCCAAGGTGGTGGTTGCGCTATAAAGTTGACTACGGGAGCGACCATGGCCAAGAAGAAGACGCGCAAAGCAGGCAAGACGACCGCGAGCAAAGCCGCTGGCGCCGCCAAGGCGACCAAGGCGGCCGGTCAACGCCCCGGGCGTCGACGCGCTGAGTGGAAGCATACGAACTTCGCGGCGATCGAGGGCTGGCGCAAGCAACACAAGCTGCCGAAATACCGCATGGCCGAGCTCCTGGGGATCAGCAACGGTACCTACCACAACTGGGCCCGGGGCCGCGCCGTCCCCTCGCTGGCCACCCAGCGCAAGATCAAGAGCGTGCTCTCAGGCGCCCCCACGGCGGGGGCGAGCGAAGCCGCCGCGGCGGGCGCGCCCGCGGCCGCTGGCGTCGGCTCCCCGATCCGGGGCGACGCCCTGCGCGCGGCGACCGAGATCGTGAACACCTACCTCCAGACCCATCCCGGCAAGCTCTCTCCGGATCGCTTCACGCAGTTGATCCGCGACGTGCTGGTGGCCGTGAGCTAGCTGCCGCTTCAGGGGGTCTGTCCCAGACTCCTCGCCCTCGGGCAAAGCCCTCGGGCTCACCCCCAAGGCTCGCCGCCGGCTTCGCCGGCGGCTGCGCGCTCGCGGCTGACGCCGCTCGCCGGCCGCGCGGGCGAGTCCCCGAGTGGGCTCCGCGCGCTCGCGGGCTTCGCCGGCGGCTGCGCGCTCGCGGCTGACGCCGCTTCACGCGCTCGCGGCTTACGCCGCTCGCCGGCCGCGCGGGCGAGCCCCCGAGTGGGCTTCCCGCGCTCGCGGGCTGACGCCGGTCGCCGTTCGTGCCGGAGGCTTCGCGGGCTGACGCCGCTCGCAGAGCAACTCGCCGCCGCGGCGGACGTCTCGCGGGTGCGCGTGGATGGCATGCAACGCTGTGCGCTTCGCGGCTGCTCGCTACTCCTGGGTGTTCGCCTCGCGGCGGCGGAGCTCGTCTGCGAGGGCGCGGAGGTCGGCGCGGGCCAGGGGGTCGAGGGGCCCGTAGACGCCGGGCTGCCCGTAGCGGTGCAGCTTGATCGGCCACGCGCTGGCCAACGTGTCCAGGAGCTCGAGGGCGCGGTCGGAGGCCTCGTCCTCGAACCACTCCGGGCGGGTCTCCCACACTCGCACGTAGCGGATCTCGGGCTCACCGGGGGAGACGCAGGTCTCGATCATGAGCCCCACCCGGTCCGGGCGGTCGTCGTCGGCGAGCTGGCCGTCGCCCCGGTGCCAGGCGCAGCGAAAGGCGCGGCACTCGTCCGGGCGCTCGGCGTAGGCGCCGCACCCGGCCTCGCAGAGCTGCGGACACGGCGTGAACATGGGCTTGCCCAGCGCTCCCACCGCGGGGAGCACGCAGCACACCTGACACCCACCGCATTCGCGTTCGCCCTGCATGCAACCGGTATGGCAGGCCGCGCCCTCGCGGGCTAGCGCTCGGGGCGCCGAGGCCTCGGGTCGCGTCGCAGGGCGCGCTCGGCGCCCGCCTGGGCGACCTCGCCCAGGAGCACGTCGCGGGTGATCTCCCAGGTGTCGCTCGAGCGGTTGAGGTCGAGCACGGGGCCGGGCCGCTCCCAGGCGGGGCGACGCGGGGCGACCGAGCCCGTCCAGGCGCTGGCGTTCTGGGGGGTGGCGCGAGACGGACGCGCGGGCGGGGTCGGGCGCGGTGCGTTGCAGGAGCAGTATTGGGGCCAGGGGCAGCAGCTCACGGGAGGATCCTCCGAAGTCCTCCTCTTCGGTGCTCACCCCCCCTGTCTCCACCTCGCCTTTAGGCATTTTTCTCCGACAGAGTAGGCACTTAGACCCTCGCGGAAGAAAAAAGTCGCCGGGTGGAAACTGTGGAAACGTGGAGAAGGGGAGACACTGACCGCATGAGCGAACGCATTCCTCTCGCGCTGTTCGTCACCCGCCGCGCGACCTGTCCCAGTTGCGGCGCGCTGGTCGACTTCGCCGGCGCCGAGGGACAGGTCCAGTGCGCCTACTGCGGCTGTCAGGTCGTGGTCGAGCGCCGGCTGCGGCACCTCGAGCCCGACGTGGTGACCCGCGGGACGCTGGAGGTGGACTGGAGCCCCGCGCACCTCAACCCCGGGGTGGCCCACGAACGCGGCGCCTGCCCGGGCTGCGGCGCGGCGCTGGCGATCGACGCCGTGCAGGCCCACGTGCGCTGCCCTCAGTGCGACACCGAGGTCAAGATCGAGCGCCGGGTCCGGGCGCTGCCGCGCGAGCTGCCCCCCGGTCCTCCCGGGGAGGACGCGGGGGTCCTGGCGCTGCTCGACACCCTGCGCACCTCGACCGACCTCGTCGAGCAGCTCGAGGTGGCCGCCGCCCTCGACACCTGGTCCCGCGCCGGCGTAACCCTCGCCCGGCACCTCCCGCGTCTGCTCGACGCGCAGCGCGACGGCGACCCGCTCCTCGGGCACGCCCTCGGCGCCGCCGTGGGCAAGCTGGTGTGCAGCTCGGACGCTCAGGTGCGGGACGCCGCGCTCCAGGCCGCGCTGCCCTACCTCCCCGACCCGCAGGGTTCACCGGCGCTGCTGTGGCAGCTCGGGCTGGGGCCGGGGGCGTTCTTGAAGCCGCTCCTCGACGCCGCGGACCTCCTCGACCGCGCGGGCGCGGCGCGCTTGGCCTCGACCGCGCTGTGGGCGGCGAACACCTTGCTCGGGCGCCGCTACCCGGATCACGACGCGTTGGCCGAGGTGATCCTCTACCGCGTGCTCTACCTTCAGGGTCAGCCCTTGGCCTGGGCGATCGACTTCCTCGGCGGGCAGAGCGTGGTGCGCTACGTGTATCCCGTGGGCACGCTCCTGCGCTTCCTCGACGACTGCGCCGCCGAGCGCCCGGAGCTCTGCCACGAGATCCGCCGGGGGATTCGCGCCGACGCCTTCGCCCACGAGAGCGACTACGCCGCGCGGCTGGACCTGTTCGAGGGGCTGCGCAGCGACGCGGCGCGCGCCGCGCTGCTCGCGACCCTCGAGCCGCCCCCCGCCGGCTGCTCCCTGCGTCAGCTCCGCCGCGCCGCCGCGCTCTGCGGCGAGGCGCTGGACGCGCCCGCCTTGCTCGAGGGCGCGACCCAGGCGCTGGTGCGGCTGTGCGACGGACCCGCTGGAGCGAGTCCGCTGTTGCCCCTGGTGCGGGAGCGCGGCGACGCGTTGCCCGAGGCCGTGCGGCGCGAGGTGTTGAAGCGCCTCCCCGACGCGCCCCTCAGCCCGCTCCCCCGCGGGCGCAGCGAGCGCCCGGCGAAGCTCGTCCCCCAGCCATGGTTCACCGAACTGCACGCGCGCCACAAGCAGACCTTCTCGGCGGCGGTGGACGCCTACCGCGCCACGGGCGCAGCGCTGCAGGCGTTTCGCGAGCGCAACGCCAAGCACACGCCGCTGATGGTCGCCGCCCGCCGCGGAGAGCTCGGGCTGCTCGAGGAGCTCCTGGCCCAGGGCGCCGAGGTCGACGCGGCCTCGCCCTACGGGCGCACCGCGCTGAGCGTGGCGGCGGAGGCGGGCCAGACCGCCGCGGTCGAGGCGCTCCTGGCGCGGGGCGCGGACCCCGGGCGCCGGGATCAGGGCGGGGACACGCCCTTGACCCTCGCGGCGCGACGCGGGCACGCTCCCGCGCTGTGGGCGGTGTTCGCGGCGGGGGGCTCTAGCCCGCCGCTGCTGCAAGAGGCCTTCCGCGCCGCGGCCCAGGCGCGGCAGTGGCCGCTGGTCCGCGCGCTCCTCGCCGCAGGGGCTGACCCCGACACCCTCGAGGCCGACGGGGCGACGCCCCTGATCCTGGCCTGCCGAGCCGGCGACCTCGAGGGCGCGGAGGTCCTGATCGCCGCAGGCGCGCTGCTCGACCACGCCGACGCCCGGGGCCGGACCCCGCGCGCTGCGGCGGAGGCCGCCGGCGCCGCGGAGCTCGTGGCGCTCCTCCTGCAGGCTGGGGGCTGAGGCCGGCCGGGCTTGGTAAGGTCTGCGCCATGGACCTCGGCTTCCTCCGCGCGCTGCGCGTGCTCGGCCTGATCGAAGGCACCTCGACGCTGTTCTTGTTCGGCGTCGCCATGCCCCTCAAATACTGGGGCGGCATGCCGCTGGCGGTCACGATCGCGGGCTCGATCCACGGGGTCTTGTTCCTCGCGCTGTGCGCGTGCTGCGTGATCGCCATGGAGCGCGTCCCGATCGGGACCAAGCTCGGCCTCGCGGGGATCGTGGGCGCCGTGATCCCTGGGGGGCCGTTCGTGGTCGACCACTGGCTGAAGCGGGTGCCTGCCGCACAGGACGTGGATACGCCGTAGGCAGGGTCTCCGCGCGATCCGTCCCACGCGACGGCTAACTCGAGCGGGGAACCTCTCTGGGCACGGCGCGCCGCGTGCGCTCCCTCCTCCCCTACGAAGGAGGGTTTCATGCCGACCGTCGCCTCTGCCCAGCTCACCGTGCACTGCTTCTGCGGGAAGCGCTACGCGCTAGACCGCACGCTCGCTGGGCGCAAGATCCGCTGCGGGCGCTGCAAGTCCGTGCTCCGCGTGAGCGGCGGGGGGCGCCCCGCAGGCTCCGAAGAGCGCAGGCCAGCCTCGGACTCACGGCCCGCGCGTGCCGAGGCCCCCGGCCACGACCCCTACGCGCCCCCGGTGGCGAAGACCGCCGACCGCCTCGCGACCTCGCGCCCTGACCCCGGGTTCGAGCGCGACCTCACGGCCGAGGGCCACGTGATGGCGATCGGACTCTGGACCCGGGTGTGGGGTGTCCTGCTTGGGCTCTACTCGCTGCTGCTCCTGGCCGCCGTCGCCGCGGCTGGTCTGGTGGGGCTGGTGGTCTTCGTCCCGGCCGTGGTCATGTCGGTGGCCCACGTGTGGGTGGGCTCGCACCTCATGCAGCTCCGTCCCTGGTCGCGGATCGGGTTCGGGGTCCTGGCGGGGATCTCGGCGCTCGGGGCCTCGGTCAACGTGCTGACCGGCCCGGGTCACCTCAAGGCCGCGGGCCTGCTCGGGCTGGTGTGGACCGGCGCGCAGCTCTGGGCTGTGTTCGGCGAAGCGGGCGCTCGCGTGTTCAGCGCGGAGTATCTCGAGCAGCGCGCCCACGACGACACCCGGGTCCCCTTCTGGCGCAGCGTGTTCTTCGTGGTGCCCGCGGTGTGCCTGGCCGCGCTCCTGCTGCTGGCGCTCTGCGTCTTCGGTCTGGCGTTCGTGCGCTGAGCGAGGCGAAACCGGGGGGCGGGGTCGGGAGCACCGACCCCGCCCTCGGTGCGTGCTCCCAACGGCGTAGGCAGCCCGACGCCCCCGTGCGTTCCACGAGACGGGCAAGTCCCCCTGCCGCGAGCTACGGGGCGCGGCGCACGCCTTGCGTGAACGAGGGCGGAGAGCACCTGGAAAGGTAGGTTCGTGGTGACCGTCGTCGCCGACTCGAAGGTTTCCCTGCACTGCTTCTGTGGGCGGCGCTACGCCGTCCCCGCCGGCCCCGTCGCGCGCACGATCCGCTGCGGTCGCTGCCTGAGCGAGCTCAGCGTGCCCGCGACCCGGCGCGTGGCGCGTCCGCGGCGGAGCGCGCCTCCGCGGCCCGCCGCGCCGGCTCCCGATCCCTACGCGCCGCCCACGACCCGCGCGGCCGTGCTCCCCCCGACGCCCTGTCGGCCTGCGCCCGGGTTCCGCGATCGCGACCTCGCCGCGGAGGGGCACGTGCTGGCGATCGGGTTCTGGACCGCGCTCACCGGGCTCTTCCTCGCGGGGTTCGGGAGCCTGAGCTTCGTGGCCATGGGCGTGCGCTTCCCGCTCGAGCTCATGCTCGTGTTGGTGTTCGGCGGGGTGCTCGTGTTCCTGGGGGCGCAGCTCATGCGCCAGCGGCGCTGGGCGCGGATCGGCGTGGGGGTGGCGCTCGCCCTCGAGCTGCTCCAGGCGGTGGTCGCGTTGCTCTTCGCGCCGGGGCTCTCCGCCGGGCTGAGCCTGGGCTGGGTCCTCGCGCGCGCGTGGGCGCTGTTCGGGGAGCGGGGTGACCGGGTGTTCCGACCCGACTACCAGGTCCTGCGCCAACGGGACGCTCGCTGGGTGCACTTCTACACCAGCGTGTTCTTCCTCGTGCCCCTGGCGGTGGTGCTGTTCTACGTGGGTCTGATCGGCGCGGTGAGCCAGGGCTGGATCTGAGCCGCGTTTGAGGGGGGAAGGGTGTCCACGCTGGACACCCTGAACCATGAGACGACTCGCGAACAGTTTCAAAGGACTTAGGTGCCCGGAGGGGTGGAGCGCGACATGCGTCGGACACCCCTGGAAGAGAAGGAGGGCCCCGTGACGTCCAGCGTTTCGGTCCGTGAGGAAGAGTATTCTGGAGCCATGACTCAAGACCGCTACCAAGCCCGTGAGTTGGTGTGGCTCCGCCGGCTCCGCGACCTGTCCCAGCGCCTGGGCAGCGAGCAAGATCCGGGTGCGCTGCCCAAGGCGATCCTGCGCGCCGCGCGCGAAATGACCGAGGCCGAGCGCGCCGTGCTGGTGAGCGTGGAGGGGCCCGACAGCTCGGGCAAGCTCCGCGTGCACGCCCTCGCCGCGTCCGGGTTCTCGGCCCGCGACCTGGCTGGGCCCGAGGGCGCGGTCTCGCGCACCGTGGTCGAGCGCTGCATCGCCGACGGGCGCGCAGTGCTCACCACCCAGCAAGAGGACGCGAACCTGATCCACGCCTCGACCCTCGTGCGCCGCGGGGTGCTCTCGGTGGTGTGCGTGCCCCTCTACCTGCGCGGCACCTTGCGCGGGGCGCTCTACCTCGATCACCGCGGGCGCGAGGCGCACTTCCGCCAGCGCGACCTCCCGATCCTGCAGGCCTTCGCCACCCAGTCGGCGCTGTGCCTGGAGCTGACCCAGGAGCCCGCTCCGATCACGCGCACGACCCAGCGGCTGCTGATCGGCGAGGCCCCGCCCCTGGTCGCCCTGCGCGAGGAGCTGGCCCGCGCGGCGCGCTCCACCGAGCCGACCCTGATCTGCGGCGAGCCCGGCACCGAGCTGACCCTCGCAGCCCGCGAGCTGCACGCCTTGGCTCACCCCGGCGAGCGCGCCTTCCGCGAGGTGAGCGCGACGACCCTCCCCCGGCTCCTGGGCAACTCCGCCGAGCCGGGCTGGCTCGGGCAAGAGGGCACGGTCTGCATTCAGGACGTGGAGACCCTCGAGCCGGCGCTGCAGCGGGTGCTCGCCAGCGCGGTCGCCGAGGGCAGCTACACTCTCCCCGACGGCTCGACCCACTCGGTGCGCGCCCGGGTCGTGGCCACGACCCACGTCGACCTCGAGGCGCGGATCCGCGACGGGAAGTTCCTGGCCGAGCTCTACTACCGCCTCGACGTGCAGCGCGTGATCGTGCCCCCGCTGCGTCAGCGCACCGAGGACCTGGAGGAGCTCTGCCGGCTGGGGTTCCAGCGGCTCAACGCTCCCGAGCTCTCGATCGGCGAGGACGCCATGGAGCGGCTCAAGGCCTACAGTTGGCCGGGGAACGCGCTCGAGCTCGAGCGCGAGCTGCGCCGGCTGCGTTCGCTGGGTCCCCACCGCTTCCGCCCCGAGCACCTCTCGGACGCGATCCGTGACGGGCGCGGCGTGGTCGCGACCAGCGAGGGCTTCACCGGCAAGACCCTGGGCGAGCTGGAGGAGCAAATGGTCCGCCAGGCCCTGGAGGAGACCAACGGGGTCAAGAGCAAGGCCGCCCGCAAGCTCGGGATCCCGCGCTCGAGCCTCTACCACCTGATCGCGCGCTACAAGATCGAGCTCTAGCGTCGAGCGCGGCGGGGGACCGCCGCGCTACCGTGGGGTCGTGAGCGCCTCGCCCCGCAGCTTCGGCCCCTACCTCCTCGAGCGTGAGCTCGGGCGCGGGGCCAACGGGGTCGTGTTCCTCGCGCGGCGCGAGGGCAGCGACGTGCCCTACGCGCTCAAGATCAGCACCGCTGGCCTCGACCGCGAGACCCTGATCCGCGCGCGGCTCGAGGCGGAGGTCACCGCGCGCCTGCGGCACCCGGGGATCGTGAAGGTCCTCGACCAGGGCGTGCACCAGGGCCACGACTACCTGCTCATGGAGTACTGCGAGGGCGAGCCGCTCTCGCGGCGCCTGAGCCGCGGCCCGCTCCCCTGGCGCGAGGCGGTGCAGCTCGTGGGCGAGCTCGCGCGGATCCTGGCGGAGGCCCACGGCCTGGGGATCGTGCACCGCGACCTCAAGCCCGCGAACGTCATGCTCGAGGGGCCCGAGGCTCGACCGCGGGTGATCGACTTCGGGCTGGCCCGCGACCCCTCCCTCGTGCGCTCGCTGACCCAGAGCTCGGCCATGCTGGGGACCCCCGCGACCATGGCCCCCGAGCAGTTCCGCGGCTCGAAGGTCGACGCTCGCGCCGACGTCTACGCGCTGGGCGCGATCCTCTACATGTGCCTCACCGGGCGCCCGCCGTTTCGCGGGGCGGACCTCGCAGACCTCGGGCGACAGGTGTGCGAGGTCGAGCCCGACCTTCCGCGGCGCCTGGCCCCCGACGTGCCCGCGCCGATCGAGCGGGTGTGCCTCGACGCGCTGGCGAAGCCGCCGGACTGGCGCCCGGCCGACGCCGGCGCGCTGGCGGCCGCGCTGGACGCGGCGCTGGGCCTCGTCGACGCAGCGCCCGCGCCGCGTCGACGCGCCGTGCCCGGCTGGGTCCTGATCGCGGGCGGGCTCGTCCTGGGCGCAGGGGCCTCGCTGGCGTGGATCCTGCGGGACGCGGGGCCTCGGGCTCCGGCGGAGGCGGCGACCCGGGAGGCGGCGGTGGACACCGAGCTGGCGCGCTGCCTCGCGCGCGCGCGGGCCTTCGCCCCGCTGAGCGAGCTGCTCCCGCTCCTCGACGCGGCGGAGGCGGCGGCAGGCGACGACCGCGCCTTGCGCGACCGGGTCCGCCTGGAGCGCGCGGACATGCACCGCCGCCGGGGCGACTACGCGGGCTGCGTGGCCGCGGCCCCGGTCGAGGTCCCGGGGCCGGTCGGCACCTCCGCGCGGTTCCTCAAGGCGCTGAGCTTGCTGCGCCTGGGGTACGACATGGAGGCGCACGAGGAGTTCGTGCGCCTGGCGCGCGACGACCCCGAGGGCAGCCGCGGGCTGCACGCCCAGGCGGTGCTCCAGCTCAGCCAACCCACGGACCTCTGGGGACGGACCATGCAACGCGCGCTGCGCGCGGACCCCACCGACGTGCAGGCGCAGCTCGGCGCGGCCTATGGGCTCTCGGCGCTCGAGGGGCCCGAGGCGGCCCTGGCGGCGATCGACGCCGTCGTGGCCCGCGAACCAGACGAGCCCCACGCCGCCTTCGAGCGCGTGTTCGTGCTCGCGAACGCCGGTCGCTACGAGGCGGCCCTCGAGGCCTACCGGACGCTGGAGGAGCGGCTGGCGCCCTACTCCTGTCCCCAGGCGGCCATGACCCGGGCCTCTGCGTTGATCGGGTGCCAGCGGCTGGGCGAGGCCGAGGCGGTCTATGCGCGGGTGTTCGACGAGGCCCCGCACCTGGTCCGGGCCGAGGTCATGCGCGGCTACTGCGCCTACGCCCAGGGGGAGCGCAGTCGAGCTCAGGCGATCTGGGAGGAGGTGTGCCGGAAGCGCGACCCCGCGCGCTGGGAGACCTTGCTGAGCCGGCTCCCCGGCGACCTGGGGCCGCACCTGCGAGAGATCGCGGCCCGGCTCGAGGCGGGCGCCCGCTAGACGGGCGCGCGCACGATCACGACGCCGGCTTGGGGCGGCTCTTCCTCCCAGCCCAGGCGGCGGTAGAACGCGCGCGCGGCGGTGTTCGTGGCGTCGACCTTGAGCCAGGCCCGGCCCTGCACGTCGCGCAGGGCCTCTTGCAGCAGCGCCGCGCCGACCCCGCGCCCGCGGGCGCGAGGGTCGACGTAGAGGTGGTGCACGAAGTCCTCGGGGACCCACAGCGCGACGAAGCCCAGGAGCCCTCCGTCGTCCTCGGCCACGAGCACGCGCTCTCCGGCGGTGTCGTCGTCGAAGCCCAGGTCGACGCTGCTCCCGATCTCGCCGCGCACCTCGCGGTAGATCCGCCCCAGCTCGGGGCGGTCTTCCTCGCGCAGGGGGCGCAGGCGCGCGTCGCTCACGCGCCTGGCGCGGCGGGCGCGGGAGCGGCCTGGGGCTTGGCCGGGGCGTCGGCCCCGAACACTCGCTGCGCCACCACCATGCCCACGAGCATGGCGCCGACGTAGGCCAGGATCTCGACCCGGCCGCTGCCGAGGTCGGTGAGCGCGGGGCCTGGGCAGACGCCGGCGAGCCCCCAGCCGACGCCGAACAGGGCCGCGCCGAGGACGAGCTGGGCGTCGACCCCGCCGCTGCCCTTGGGGCCGGGGAGGGTCCCCTCGAGCAGCGGGCGCGCGCGTCGGTGCACGAGCTGGTTCAGGACGGCGAAGGTCCCGATCGCGCCGACCATGACGAAGGCGAGGCTCGGGTCCCAGGCGCCGCCCGCGACGTCGAGGAAGGCCAGGACCTTCGCGGGGTCGTACATGCCCGAGAGCAGGAGCCCGACGGCGAACAGCGCGCCGGGGAACAGCAGGGCGAAGGCCTTCACGAGGACGCTCCCAGGAGGTGCCGCTGCACGTAGACGGTGAGCATGGCGGCGGCCATGAAGATCAAGGTCCCGGCCACGCCGCGGGTGGACCCCCGCGAGATCCCGCACACCCCGTGGCCGCTGGTGCAGCCGCCCCCGACCCGGGTCCCGACCCCGACCAGGAGCCCCGCGACCGCGAACAGCAGCGGGCCGCCGGCGGCCTGGAACCCCTGGCCGACCCGGGGCACGAAGGCGAAGGCCAGGGCGCCGGTGGCGACCATGCCCACGATGAACCACGCCCGCCAGGCGGCGTCGCCGGGCGCGGGGCGGAACACCCGGGCCACGACCCCGCTGATCCCGGCGATCTTCCCGTTGAGCAAGAGCGCGATCCCGGTGGCCGCGCCGATCAAGACCCCGCCTGCCAACGCAGACCACGGGGTGAACGCATCCCAGTTCATGCTCGCTCCTGGGCGACCAGCGCCCACGCTGCCTGGTGTCGCTGCGCCAACGAGCCGCACACCAGCTCGCACAGCGCAGAGATCGAGGGGTCCACGATCCGGTAGTAGACCCGGACCCCCTGTTTGCGGCGGCCGAGGATCCCCTCCGCCGCCAGCGCCGCGAGCTGCTTGCTCGCGTTGGCCTGGCTCGTCTCCGCCGCCTCGGTCAGCTCACCCACGGTGCGCTCTCCCTGCATGAGCTCCTGCAGGAGCGCGAGCCGGGTGGGGTCGCTCAGCGCGCGGAAGCGGCGCGCCACGGCGATCAGCGCGTCGGCGGAGAGCTTGGGCTTGGGGGTCGTGCGTCGTCGGGCCATGCCCTCCTTCTATTCGTCCATGGATATATTTGCAAGTGTGAATGTCTGGGGGCGCCCGCCGGGGGACGTAGACTCGGCGCGTGAGCGACCGGCAGCCAACCGCCAGCGTCCCTGGGGCCGCACCCGCGAGCGGGTGCGCGCTGGGGGTCGACCTCGCGCTGCGCGACTGGGCGAGCTGCGGGTTGGCGGCCGTGCGCTGGCGCGACGGCCGCTGGACCGGGTGGCGCACCCGCTTCCCCCGACCCGACCGGCCCCTCGACGCGGAGGCGGTCGCGGCCTGGGTCGACGGCTGGGCTCGCCGCCTGGGAGCCTGCGCGGTCGGACTCGACGGCCCCGCGAGTTGGCGCGACCCGGCGACCTCACACGACCTCCCGGGGGTGGGGCGCCGCGCGGACTATGCGGTGCGCGCCCAGGCCAAGGTCGGGGCGTGGGGCACGGTGTATCCCTCGACGCAGCGCGGGTGGACGGAGTTCTGCGTCGACGTGTTCTCCGCGCTGCTCGAGCGGCCCGGGGTGCGACTCGTCGCGACCGACCCGCCAGGGCCGCGGCCAGACGCCTACTGGGTGAGCGAGGTGTTCCCCACCGCGTGCTGGCGCGAGCGGCTCGCGCCCTCCCGAGCAAGCGCCGGGTCGACGCAGGCCGGGATCGCGCGCTGCGCGCGGGCTCGCGCTCGGCCTACGGGCTCCCCGAGGCGGCGCGTGCTCCTACGACGACCCGTAGGCCACCGTCGCCGCGCTCCCGGCGGCGGCCCTCGCGGGGGGCCTGCGGAGTCGGTGCCTCTCGGGGCGCTCCTCGGCGGGCGCCCGCCGCGGAGGATCCCCGCGCACCGGGTCGAGGGCTACGTGCTCAACGCGACGCCTCGGCCCAGGCGGCGCCGAGGGTCGAGCCGCTGAGGTAGGCGGCCTCGAGGTCGCGGCCCACGCACCAGTCGCCGCAGACCCCGAACCCTAGCTCCGCGTCGTGGGCGCACGGGAGGCCCCACGGCGCGCGGGCGCGCGCGAAGCGCCAGCGGTGCGTCGACACGAGCGTCGCCCCCGGCAGGGGACCGCACAGGGCCTCCAGCGCCGAGAGCAGCGCGGGGCCGACCTCCTCGGGGGCGTCGTCGACGTGCTCCTCCGACCAGGGGTCGCTGGCCTGGAGCACCCAGGCCGGGCTCTCGGGTCGCCCTGGCTTGGTGTGTTCCCGGCTGAGCACCTCCAGCGGGCCCTCGCTGGCGAGGGCGCGACCCCAGGTCAGCGGCTGGGGTCGCTCCAGACGGACGAGGGCGGCCCAGGTGGGTGTGAAGCTGGGCGCTTCGAACCGCTCGCGCAGGGCGGACTGCCGGCGCACGAGGGACTGAGCCTGGGGCGCCGGCAGGGCGAGCACGACCCCCGCGAAGGGCCCCTCGCGTCGCGCCTCGAGGGCGAGCCACCACCCGGCAGCGTCGCGCTCCAGCGAGAGCACGCGCGCGCCGTAGCGCACGTCGAGGCCTCGCCCGGCGTACCGGATCAAGCTGCTCATGCCGGGCACCCCGACCCAGGTCGGCTCGGGCGGCAGGGCGGTCTCGACCCCGCCAGGCTCCAGCCGCACCCACGGGGCGGTCCAACGCGCGAGGGCGCCTTCAGCTTCCCACGCCTCGACGCGGGCGCGGAAGCCCGGGGTGCGCGCGCGGACGCACCCGGCGCCGAAGTCGAAGCGCAGCGCGTCCGCGCGCCGGGTCGACGACCGACCCCCCGCGCCGTGTCCCTTGTCGAACACGGCGACGTCGATACCGCCGCGGACCAGGCGCTCGGCGCACGCCAACCCGGCGAGTCCGGCGCCCACCACCGCGACCCGTGGGTGGGGCTGCGTCACGGGACCTCGGCGAAATTCTATACTAAATCGACACTGAATATGGACGCGGTTGCAGGGCCCGCCTACGCTTCGGATCCCTAGGAGGGATCCCGTGACGCCACCCCCCGCCTCGACCCTGCCCCGTCCTCCTCGCGCCCTGCCCGACGTGGCCCGCGCCGCGCCCCTGCTCGGAGGGCGCCTCGACCGCGTGGGCATGGGGGGCGTGGAGGTCGCCGTGCGCCTGCAAGACCCCGACGGCGCCGAGCGCCTCGCCGCCGCCCGCGCCGCGGTGAGCGTCGACCTGATCGACCCCACGGCGCGGGGGATCCACATGTCGCGTCTGTTCCTCCGGCTCCAGGACGCGCTGAGCCGCGCGCCGCTCAGCCCCGCGTCCCTGGCCCACGCCCTGGAGGACCTGCTCGAGAGCCACGCCGGGTTGAGCGCGGAGGCGCACCTGAGCCTGGAGCTGGAGTGGCTGGTGGAGCGGCCGGCGCTGGTGAGCGACCACCGCGGCTGGCGGGCCTATCCCGTGCGCTTCGAGGCGAGCCTCACCCCGGCAGGCGCGACGGTCCGAGTCGGCGCCACCGTCGCCTACTCCAGCACCTGTCCTTGCTCCGCGGCGCTGGCGCGCCAACTGATCCAGGACGCCTTCGCCGCGCGCTTCGCCGGGCGCGACGCCCTCGACCCCGAAGAGGTCCGCGCGTGGCTCGGTCGCCCCGAGGCGATCTGCGCGACGCCCCACAGTCAGCGCAGCGAGGCCGAGGTGCTGGTGCAGGTGCGGGACCCGGCCGACGCCCCCCACGTGCTGGACGTGATCGACCGCGTCGAGGCCTGCCTGGGGACGGCGGTGCAGGCGGCGGTCAAGCGCGCCGACGAGCAAGCCTTCGCCCAGGCCAACGGCACGAACCTCCTGTTCTGCGAGGACGCTGCCCGGCGGATCCGGGGTGCCCTCGAGGAGGAGCCGCGGATCGTCGACTACCGCGTGCGCTGCACCCACCGCGAGAGCTTGCACCCCCACGACGCGGTGAGCGAGGTCACCAAGGGCGTCCCCGGCGGCCTGCGGCCTCAGGGTTGAGGCTCCGCCCTACTCCACCTCGACCCACACGTAGCCGCGCAGGTCCCCGTCCGCGAAGCCGGTGGCCTGGTCGTCGGGGTAGTCCTGGGCCAGGGCGGCCTGGACCTCGCTCGAGAGCTCGTCCTGCGGGCCGTGGCAGAGTGTGCACGTCGCCTCCAGCCGGATCGGGAGCAGCGCGCGGAAGGTGCCCTCCGGCGCCACGCTGAAGCGGGGCTCGGCGACCTGAGCCGCGACGTCCGCGGCCGCCCACGCGGGCGCGGCGTTCTGAGGGTTCCGCAGCTTGAAGCTCGTGCGGCCCACGCGCACGCCCTCGGGCGCGACCTGGTCGGGCACCGCGGGGGCGACCTGCTTGCACGCCGCGATCCCCGCCGCCGGGCCGCCCTCCTGCAGCGCCGCCATGAGCTCGGCCTTGAGGGCTTTGCCCAGCGCCTGGGCCGTCTCCTGCGCGCGCGCGCGGCGCGGGTCCTGGGCGGCGTCCTGCGCCGGGGCGTCCGGGGCTGGCCCCTTCGGCGTAGGGGCCGGAGCGCTGCCGCCCTGGGGGCAGCCCACGAGTCCGAGGAGCAGGCAGGGGGCGAAGAGTCGGGCGCGCACGCTAGCCCTCCAGGGTCCGCCGCACGAGCAGCGGGCAGGGGCAGTGCCGGATCACCGACTCGGCCACGGAGCCGAACCACCAGCGCGAGAAGCCGCTGCGTCCGTGGGTGGACATGGCGACCAGGTCGGCGTCGTCGGCGGCGGAGAGGATCTCCGCGACCTCCACGCCGTAGACCGCGCGGACCTCGACCTGAACGCCGGCTTCGGCCAGGCGCTGGCGCTGGGTCTCGAGGGACTCGCGCATGGCCTGCTCGTCCCACAGGGGGCCGGTGAGCAGCGGCGAGGGGACCTCGGTGTAGACCATGGGGTGCACGCGGAGCAGGGTGACCTTGGAGCCGTAGGCCAGGGCGAGGACGGTGACCGCGGGCAGGATCTGATCCGAGAGCGTCGAGCCGTCGAGGGGGACCAGGATCCGCTCGAAGTATTCGCCGCTCGCCTTCCGCTGCATGGCCTGGGGGTTGCCCACGAACAGGGGGACCGTGATCTCGCGCAGCACGCGCTCGGCTACGCTCCCGCGCATGAGGCGGCTGGCGCCGGTGCGGCCGTGGGTGGCCATGGCCACGAGGCCGGCGTCGACCTCCCGCGCGACCTCGAGGATCCGCTCGGCGGGCTCGCCGCGCTCCAGGCGCTGGGTCACGCGGAACCCGCGCGCCTCGAGCAGGGCCGCGGTCTGGGACAGCCGCGCCTGGGCCAGGTCCAGGGCGTCGGACTGCTCGGCGGCGGTGCCGCGCTCGCGCACCACGCGCAGGAGCACGATCGACTGACCGCGTCGCTTCAGCAGCGGCGTGATCGGGTCCAGGATCTCGCGCGCGAGGTCGGAGCCGTCGAGGGGGATCAGGGTCGGTTTCTCGGTCATGACTCTCTCCGGGAGCACAGCCTAAGGGAGCAGGCCCGGTTCGGCGATGTCCGCTGGTGGTTCGGTTCGCGGAACCCGCTCAGCAGGTGCCGACGGCGCGGAACGCCGCCTCGATGCTCGCCGCGGGGGAGCCCTCGGTGTCGATCCGGGTCACCTGGGCCTCCGTGACGGGCTCGAAGGCGGCGGCCATGCGCTGGTAGATCGCCCAGTCGGCGTCCGAAGCGTCTCCGGTCTGGACGCGGGCCGCGAGCCGCGCGCGGGTGGTCTCGGGGCTGGCCTCGCACACGAGCACGCGGCAGGGGACCCCCAGCTCGGCCGCCGCGGCGGCGAAGCGCGCGCGGTCCGCCGCGCGGGAGAAGGAGGCGTCGACCAGCACCCGCTCGCCGGCGAACAGCGCGTCCTGGGCGCGCTCCAGGCAGGTGGCGTAGGTCCGTTCGGTGTGCGCCCGCGTGTAGAGCCCGCCTTCGAACTCGGCGGCGGCGGAGTCCTCCGGCGCGAGGCCCGCGAGCTCCTTGCGCACGGCGTCCGCGCGGATCCAGCGGAACCCGCGCTCGGCCAGGCCGCGGGCGAGGGTCGACTTCCCGCTGGCCGGGAGTCCACCCACGAGCAAGAGCAGCGGCCCCTCGCCCGGGGGGGCGAGCAGGCTCAGCGCGTAGAGGAAGTGCCCCCGGGCGCGGTCGCGGGCCGCGCGGCGTTCGGCCTGGGGGACCTCGTCCTGGGCGGCCTTGAAGCTGCGCACCTTGCCCCGGACCACGGCGCGGTAGGCGAGGTAGTGCTCGAGCAGCTCGCGGCCGTCCTCCCCGGCGCGCGCGAAGTAGCGCTCGGTCAGGGCGTGGGCGAGGTCGGGGCGCAGCGCGCGCTCGAGCTCCATGACCGGGAACGCCAGGTCCGCCAGCGGGTCGCCGTAGCGGAAGCGCTCGTTGAACTCGATGCAGTCGACGACGACCAGCCCGTCGTCGAGGGCGTAGACGTGCTCCAGGCGCAGGTCTCCGTGGCAGTCGCAGGGGGCGCCGCGGCGGACCCGCGCCTCGATCGAGCTCTGCAGCGCCTCGAGCCGGGCCTCGGTCGCGGCGGCCAGGCGGCGGTGCACCTCGGGGTGGATCGTGCTCCCGCGAAACGGCTCGAGCTGGGTGAAGTTCTCGCGGCAGTTGCCGGCGACGGTCGCGAACTCGCCGAAGGCGGCGATCCGCGGGTCGCGCGCCGCGCGGGCGTGAAAGTCGGCCAGGAGCTCGGCCAGGGCCTCGACCTCGGCCACCGTGAGCGCTCCCGCGGCGACCCGCGCCTTGAAGGTGCGCTCGGCGGGCAGGCGGCGCATGACCACGGCGTAGTCGACGGTCTCTCCGGCGCCGTCGAGGGCCAGGCTGCCGTCGGCCTCACGGGTGATCCGGGCCACGCGCTCGTAGACCCGGGGGGCGAGGCGCCGGTTGAGCTCGACCTCGGCCTCGCAGCAGGCCCGGCGCTGCTCGAGGGTGGAGTAGTCGAGGAACCCCAGGTCCACCGGCTTCTTCAGCTTGTAGACCCAGTCCCCGGCGAGGAACACCCGGGAGATATGCGTCTGCACGAGCTCGACGCCCTCGGGCACGGGGTGGGGGTAGGTCCCGGGGTCTTGGAACGCGGCGATCAGCGCCTCCGCGCTGAGCGTGTCCTCGGTGCTGGCGTTCACGGGGTCCTCCTCCCAGGGTCGCGCCGGGCATGCTCGCACACGGGGGCTCGCCGCGACGGCGCGTCAGGTGTGACGGGGCATGCGCCAGGGCTGGCGCACGCTAGTGCTGCGCGTCAGAAGTTCCGGTACAGGTCGCGCAGCAATCGTCGTCCCTGGCTAGGCGCGAGGAGGGAGCAATGCGGGCCATTGTGACCGACGAGCAACAACGCCAGGGGCGGCGAGGGCAAGCGAGATGTACCGGAACTTCTGACGTGCTGCACTAGCACTCCTGCGCTCGCCCAGCGCTCACGCGGGCAGCGACGAGCGTCCCGCGTCAGGGCGAGCAACACCTACAGGGCCAGAGGGGTGGACGAGAAGACCGCGGCCGGGGCGGTGCGCACCGGAGATCGGTGGTTCAGGACCCCTGGCCCGCGCGGAGGGCGGCGAGGATCTGCTCGTAGTCCGGATTGCCCGCGAGGGTGGTGAGCTCCGAGCGAGTCAGGGCGGCGGGGGTCACCCGGGGCGGCAACGGATCGTGCCACTCGAGCCGATCCCGGGTGTTGCTCCAGATCCGGTTGAGGTAGGCCTTGCGCAGCGCGCCGATCGCCTTGCCCGGCTCGCCGAGGAGCGCGTAGGCCCGCGCCTCGTGCACGTGGACCGTGGCCCAGTGCATGCGGCTCGGCGCGTCGGTGTAGACGCTGCGGTCGACGAACTCGA
The DNA here is from genome assembly GCA_041402045.1 of Planctomycetota bacterium. Lineage (GTDB taxonomy): Bacteria > Planctomycetota > J058 > J058 > J058 > JAGQRJ01. The sequence continues at coordinate 27,386 of JAWKSZ010000067.1, forward strand.
CCGAGAGCTGGCGCAAGGGCTCGATCGCGGCCAGGGCGTCCTGGGGTCGATTCCAGGCGAGGAAGGCTGCGGCGACCTGCTCCCGATCGAAGAGCTCCCGCGCCCACTCCTCGCGGCCCTTGCGCTCGCGAGGTCCGGGGGCGTAGCCGGCCTCCAGGGTCGCGGCGAGGGAGGCGTCGCCCGTCTTGCGCGCCCAGGCGGCGCGGAGGAGCGCCCCCCGCGAACCATAGGTGGCGTCGAGCTCGGCCGCGCGCTCGAGGCTGGCTTCGGTCGGCCCCCGCTGGCCCTCGCGGGCCGAGAGGTAGGCCCCCCGCAGGTGCAGCTCCGGGTTCGTAGGGTCGGCCTGGAGCGCGAGGTCGAGCACCTCCCGCTGCCGCTCGCGGAGGTCGGGGTGCGACTCGAGCAGCGCCAGGTAGAAGTCCACGCCGTCGGCGCTGAGGGGGTCCGCCTCGAAGGCCAGGCGCTGATACTCGGTGGCCAGGCTCAGGTCCGCGCCCAGGGTCAGGGCCGTGCGGGCCACGTAGTAGAGCGGGAAGGGGTGATACGGCGCGAGGAAGCTGGCCGCGCGATTCGCGAGCACGCTGCGCTGCGTGTCCTTGGTGCGCTTGAGCAGATAGCCCTGGAGGTTGAACAGGGCCACGTCGCCCTCGAGCTTCCCGTCCCGGGAGCGCCAGGCCGAACCGGCGCGGGCGAAGTCCCCCCGCGCGTCCTTGGCCCGGCCCTCGGCGAGCGCCACCGCGCCGCGCACGAGCTGCAAGCAGTAGGCTTCGTCTGCGGGGTCTTCGGGCGCGCGAGGCAGCCGCGCTGCGGCGGCCTTCACGTCACCTCGGAGCAACGCCATGCGCGCGAAGTAGGCCGTCGCCTCGGGGGGCGCGCCCGGCCGACTCACCGCCTCACGCAGCGCAGCCTCGATCCGCTCCCGCGCGGGCTGGAGGTCTTCCACCCCGTGCTGAGACGCAGCGAAGCAGGCCTCCGCGGCGCGGAGCGCCGTCTCGGCGGCCGGCGCCTCGCCCTCGCCCAGGCCCTCGGCCCCCAGGCTGAGGGCCTGCCGATATTCCCCCAGGAGCGCGTGGGCCACGATCAGCTCGCGCAGCGCGGCCTGGCGCTGCGCCGGGTCCTCGCTCAAGCCCCGGGCGCGCTCCAGGACGTCCTGCGCCGCCGCGACGTCGAGCAGGCGCAGGTGGCACGTGCCCGCGTGGTAGAGCAGCGTCGCGTCGTCCGGGTAGTCCTCGAGCAGCTTCTGGATCCGCGGCAGGGCCGTGCCGCAGTAGTCGATCCGAGCCTGCGGATCCTCGGGCGGCGCCTGCCCCAGGGCGTCCGCGATCCGGGTCTCGCGCACACTCTGGGCGCGGGCGGCCACGGTGTAGAGCGCGAACCCCAGCCCCGCGGCCACGACCACCGCGGAGGCCGCCAGGGCCACCAGCACCCGCGGGCGACGCAGCTGGCGACGCAGCCGCTTGAGCAGCGGAGGACGGCGCGCGTGCAGCGTGCCCTGGCCCGCCAGGTAGCGCTCGAGGTCCTGGGCCAGGTCCCCGGCGGTCGCGTAGCGGTCCTCGGGGGTCTTGGCCAGGGCGCACTCGATGATCGCGCGCAGCACCTTGTCCGGCGCCTCGCCGCGCAGCTCGGGGGGCGGGGCGAAGGGAGGCGGCAACGGCAGGGGCTGCGGCGACGACGAGAGCGTCTCCGGCAGCTTGCCCTCGGGCCCGTGACGGGTCGAGATCTCGGTGCGCTCCTCGCTCAGGGTCTCGTCGACCACCAGGTCCTCGGAGCTCACGAAGGGGTTCGGCCCCACGTTGCGATCGGGGCGGAGTAGCGCGCGCCGGTCCAGTCCGGTGGCTCGCGCATGATCCGGAGGTAGAGGTCCATGACGGTGCGCGAGCGGAACGGATAGCGCCCGGTAGCGCACACGAAGAGCATGATCCTGTCGTCCGACGCCCCGCGGCGAATCTGCTCGGGGGCCATGAACAGCGGCGCGGCCCAGCCGTGGTCGTGGGTCTGGTCAGCTCGCCCTGCTCGTCCTCCTCGTCCTTCGCCAGGCCGAAGTCCACGACCCGGGCCGCGCCCTCGCGCGTGATCAGCACGTTCGCGGGCTTGAGGTCGCGGTGGATCACCCCGCGCTCGTGGGCGTGCTGCACGGCGTGGGCGACCTCGATCAGGAGCTCGAGTCGGCGCTGCAGCGGCAGCGGCTGGTCGCGGTTCTTGAGCGCCTGGTGCAGGGTCTTGGCCTCCTGCACCAGGTCCATGGTCAGGTAGTAGACGTCGCCCTCGTGACCGAAGTCGTGGACCGCGATGATCCCCGGGTGGCGCAGCTTCTGCACCGCCGCCGCCTCGCGGCGGAAGCGCGCGACCTGGTGCTCGCGCCCGTCCTCGCTGGGGGTCAGGAGCTTGAGCGCGACGTCCTTGTCGAGGTCGAAGTGCCGCGCGCGATAGACCACGCCCATGGCCCCGCGCCCGATCTCCTCGAACAGCTTGTAGCGCCCGAACACGGTCTGGCCGTGCTGGGGCAGCCCGGCCTTGCGCCGCGGCCAGGGCTGGGTGTCGCTCTGCACGTCCCGCGCCGCCGGCGGGATCAAGGTCCCGTCGACGCTGATCTCGGCCCCGCAGCGCGGGCAGAGCCCGGCGCGGGTCTGAGAGCCCGCGACGATCACCGCCCGGGCGTCGCAGGCCTCGCAAATGTACGTGTGCTCTCGAACCAGGTCCCGGGCCTGGCGCAGCTCGGGTTCGCTCAGCACCTCGCGCTTGAGCAGGAAGCGCAGGAACGGGATCCGCGGCTTCTGGTCGCGCGCCCGGCGCTTCTGCTCCTTGAGCGCGGTCACCGCCTGGCTCTTCCCGAGCAGGCCGTGCTTGACCAGGAGCCGCGCGACCTCGATATCCGGGTGACGCCGGGAGAGTCGGCGGCTGGCTCCCTCGGGCGGGCTCACTCCTGTTTGCCCCCCAGCGTCTCCACCCAGGCTGCGCGCTCGGGGCCGAGGTCCTTGCCCGTCAGCATGCGCAAGGTGCGCGCGAAGAGCGCGTTCAGGTCGGCGTCGGGGTCGTCCGTCGACCGCATGCGCAGGGCGATCTCGCGGGTGGGGACCTCCCCGGGCTGACGCTCCCCGAGCACCTGGAAGAACACCAGCCCGGCGCCCACCGCCTCCGCGTCGTCGCGCTCGAGCGCGCTGAGCGCCGGGGCCACGCCCTCGGTCGGCGCGTGCAGCGCGAGGGCCAGGAGCGCCGCGCTGAGCGGGCTCGGGAGCACGTTCTTGCGCGGGTCCTCGGCCCCGCTGAACACCGTGGGCTCGGCCGTGGCCTCTTGCGCGAGGGAGACGAGGGCCGCGATCAGCGGGCGCTTGGCGCCTTGCTCGATATGCGCAGCGAGGGACTCCAGCCCCTGGGTGGCGACGGTCTGCACCGCCGGCACGTCGTCGGTCCGCGCCAGGGTCACCAGCCGCTCCAGCGCTCGGGGGCCGTGGAGCGCGCCCAGGCCGCGCGCGACCTCCATGCGCAGCCGATAGCGATCGGGCCCCGCCAGGTCGGGGCGCTCCAGGACCTGGATCAGGAGCGGCTCGTCGCCAGGCCCCCCGAAGCAGGTCGCGATCCGCAGGTTCACGAACAGCGCGGTGCTGTCCAGCTCCTGGGCCTGGAGCTGCGCCCGCAGCCCCTCCCGGGCGGCGCTGATCAACGGGGTCGAGTGCCCGGCGATCACCCCTTGGAGGAAGCTGGCGTAGAGCTCGGGGTCGAGGGGCAGGCGCACGAAGGTGTCGCCGAGGCAGGCCACCACCTGCAGTTGGGGCCCGAAGTGGCGCAGCGGGAAGCGCCCGAAGCTCGGGGTCGGCACGAGGAAGCTGTCCCCGCTGGGCTCGCCGCGCAAGATCAGGAACGCGCGCTCCTCCGGGGACGACGGCGGGCCGTCGGCCAGGTCGGGGTGGAACAGCCCCTGGACCCGCAGCACGTCGTCGTTGCGGTCGGGCCCCTTCAGGGTGCGCTCCACCCGGTAGCGGACCTCGTTGGCCCCGACCTGCACGGCCTGCGCCAGGACCACCAGGTCTGCGTCCGCCAACGCGTCCTCGAGGCGGGGGTCGTCCCACACCACGGTCGACTGCCCCCAGGCGGCGCCGGCGACGATCGCCCAGGTCAGAAGAGTGCGTGCCACGTCCCTCATGAAACCCCCAAGAACCGCGCCCAGCGGCGCTCCGCCTCGGCGGCGCGCGAGGCGTCCCACGGTTGAAGGGCGCCGCCGCCGTCGAGGCTGGCGCGCAGGCCTTCCCGCGCGCGCTGGGCTGGAGAAGAGTCGTCCTGCGCCGCGAACCACACCCAGCCCCAGGTCAGGACCCAGTCGGCTTCACCGCTCAGCACGTCCAGGGCGGCCTGGCCGTCGCCCCGCAGCTCGTGGGTGCGCAGCAAGCGCAGCCAGCCCTCGGCCCGTCGGCTCAGCCGCCCCCGGGCGTCGGTCGCGCCGGCGAGGTAGGCGCACACGCCGCGCGCCAGCGCCTCGGGGGCTTCCACCCCGCGCAGAGGTGCGCGCCCAGCGCCCAGCGCGCGCGGTCGAGCAGGTCGTCCGCCGGCTCGTCGGCGCGGCGCAGCGTCCCTGGCTGCGCGAGCTCGGCCGTCGGCTCGAGCTCCACGGTGAACGTGAGGGGACCGGGCGCCGGACCGCCCAGCCGCTCGGCGAGCTCGAGCAGGGCCTCCAGCGCGGCGTCGAGCTCCTGTGCCTGCGCGGCCGGGAGGTCGGAGGCCAGCGCAACCTGCCCACCTTCGCGCAGCTCCCACCCCGGGCGGAACGCCTTGACCCGTCCGCTCGCAGGCGCCGGGCGCCGCGCGAGCTTCAGCTCTGCGTCGAAGCCGCTGCGCTCGGCGCCCGCGGGCAACGCCGCGATCAGCCGCTCCAGCCCCGCGGCGTCGCGCACGTCCGCCAGGTGCTGCGCCCGCGGCCAGGCCGCGGGCCCGGCCTCCAGGGCTGCGACGTGCTCGAGGATCCGCGTCCGCAGCTCGGCGTAGCCCGGCTCCTCCGCGAGGGCCGCGGCGCGCTCGAGCACGTCCAGGGCGGCGGGCCCGTCGCTCGCCGCCAGGGCTTCGCGCTCGAGGGCGGCCAGGCGGTCCTCGCTGGGGTCGGCCCGGCGCGCGCCGCGCCGCGCGCGGCGTCCGCGACGCGTCGGCGCCTCGGCCTCGGGCTGGGCCTCGGGATCACGCTCCTCCGCCACCTGCGGCGTACGCGGCTGCGCCGCCGACTCGGGGACGGGGGCCGGCGCGAGCACGCGGTTCGCGATCAGGAGCCCGATCACGAGGAACGCCAGGGCGCCGTCCCACACCACGAGCTCCGTGATCCGCATGCGGGTCGAGGGCAGGACTTTCGACCGCTCCAACGTCAGCGACCTCCTGGGTTTGGGCGCCGCGCGCGCCCTGGAGCATTCTCGGCGCCCGGTTTCTCCCTGGCAAGTCGCCCGGTGGCGCTGACGTGAGGCGTGCGGGCGCGGGGGGTGGCCCGTAGGATCCGCCGCGAGGAGGCAGCGTGGACGCCGCACAGCACGAACGGTTCCAGGCCCTGGTCAAGGAGCAGCTCGGCTACCTCGGGGAGGACCCGAGCCGAGCGGGCCTCGAGCGCACGCCGCTGCGGGTCACCAAGAGCTTGGAGTTCCTGACCTCCGGCTACCGCCGGGAGCTGGATCAGGTCTTGAACGAAGCGGTGTTCGAAGAGCACTGCGACGAAATGGTGATCGTCACGGATATCGAGCTCTACAGCCTGTGCGAGCACCACATGCTGCCCTTCTTCGGCAAGGCGCACGTGGCCTACCTCCCCGACGGGAAGATCCTGGGGCTGAGCAAGGTCCCGCGGATCGTGGACATGTTCGCGCGCCGGCTGCAGGTCCAGGAGCGCTTGACCACGCAGATCGCCCAGGCCCTGGAGGAGGCGATCCAGCCGCGGGGCGTAGCGGTGGTCGTCGAGGCGCGGCACTTCTGCATGATGATGCGCGGGGTCCAGAAGCAGAACTCCTCGACCACGACCTCGTGCATGCTGGGTCACTTCAAGAGCGACTCCAAGACCCGCGGCGAGTTCCTGAACCTGCTGGCCCTGAGGCAACGCTAGGTCGGCTAGCAGTCCAGCCGGAGCACGACCTCGCCCAGCTGGATCAGGTCGCCGTCCTTGAGCGACGTGCGGCGGACGACCTTGCCGTTGACCTTGATCCCGTTGGTGCTGCGCAGGTCGGTGGCAATGAAGCTCCCGAGCTTGAACTCGAGGCGCATGTGCTCGGAGCTCACGCTCTCGCTGGGGAGCTTGATCGAGCTCTTGGAGCCCCGGCCGACCACCGCGCCCTTGGAGCCTAGCTTGAAGCTCTTCTTGGGCTTACCGCCCTCGAAGTAGGTCAGGCGGCCCTCCCCGCGGGGCAGGGGCTCGTCCCGGTCCTTCTGGCGCATGAAGCGCTTGGCCTCGTTGCCCTCGAACAGCTCGACCGGCTCGAAGCGCTGGGTGCCGGTCTTGCTCCGCCCCCCGCCGCTCTTGGACGAGGTTCGGGTCGAGGTCCGCGCCGACTTGGAGCTGGTGCGCGCGGACTTGCCGGAGACGCTGCTCTCGCGCTTGCTCGAACCGCCGCCGCTGAGGCGCTTGCTGCTGATCACGCTGCGCTTGCTGACCGCCTGGGTGCGCTGAGAGGGCAGGCTGGCCACCGACTCCGAGGGCACCCGGATCTTGGCCTCGCACTTCTTGCAGCGAATCCGCTTCCCCGCGTACTTCTCGGGGACCTTGTAGGCGGACGAACACTCGGGACAGGCGAACTTGATCGACATGGTCTCGCTCTTCGGGGGCGAAGCACGAGGATAAGGCGCTGCGCGGCTAAGGGCAACGCTTGGGGGGTGCGAAGGGCGCGCGGAGGCCGAACCAGGGATACTCGCCTGCATGTGCGGCTTCGTCCTGATCCTCGAACGCGACCCGCGGGCCCCCGTAGAGCGCCCGCTGCTGGAGCGCATGACCCGCGCGCTGGCGCACCGCGGCCCGGACGCCGAGGCCGTCTGGACCCAGGGGCCGCTGGGGATCGGCTTCCGTCGGCTCGCGGTGCAGGACGTCTCCCCGGCGGGCATGCAGCCCAAGGTCCTCCCCGACGGCCGCGCGCTGGCGTTCAACGGCGAGGTCTACAACTTCCGCACCCTGGCCCAGGAGCTCGAGGCCGCGGGGGTCACGCTCGCGAGCCACGGCGACACCGAGGTCCTGCTCCAGCTCCTGGCCCGCGAAGGCCCCGACGGCGCGCTGGCGCGGATCGAGGGCATGTTCGCCTGGGCCTGGTGGGATCCGACGCGGGGTCGCCTGACCCTGGCCCGGGACGCCTGGGGCCAGAAGCCGCTCTACGTCTGGCGCGGGCCCGAGCGGGTGGTGGTGGCCTCCGAGCTCAAGGCGCTGACCCTCGACCCGACCCTCCCCCGGGAGCTCGACCCCGAAGCGCTGGAGGCCTACTTGACCTTTGGCTCGATCCCCGAGCCCCTGTGCGCGCTGCGGGGCGTCGAGAAGCTCCCGCCCGGGAGCCTGCTCGAGCTGGACCGCTTCGGCTACGTGGTGCGTCGCGCCCGCTGGTGGCGCCCCGAGCGCTACCTCCCGCACCCCGGGGATCAACGCCCCCTGGAGCAGGCGGCCCGCGAGCTGCGCCGGGCGCTGGAAGCCGCGGTCGAGCGCCAGCTCGTGGCGGACGTGGAGGTCGGCGCGTTCCTCTCGGGCGGGCTCGACTCCGGCGTGGTGACCGCGCTGGCGGCGGGGGTCCGCCGCCGGCAGGGGGCGCCGCCGCTCAAGACCTTCACCGTGCGCTTCGCGGGCTCGGCGCTGGACGAGAGCGACCTCGCCCAGGCGACCGCCGCCCACGTGGGGACGGAGCACCGCGCGGTCGAGGTCGCGCCGGACCTGACCCAGGACCTGGACGCGATCGCCTGGCACCTGGACGAGCCCTTCGGGGTGGCCTCCGCGGCGGCCACCTACTACCTCGCCCGAGCCGCCAAGCAGCACGTCACCGTGGCCCTCTCCGGCGACGGCGCCGACGAGCTGCTGGGGGGCTACCCCTGGCGCCACGGACGCCTGGCCCCGAATCAGCTCCTGGCCCAGGCCCCCTGCTGGGCCAAGGCCGCGGCGCGGAGCTGGTCGAGCGACGCGGGCCGGGACCTGGGGGGCCCCGACGGCGGCGGCGAGCCGGGGCTCAGCGGCCGCCTGCGCACCTGGTGGAGCGCGCTCGGACGCCCCGAGGGCGAGGTGTTCGCGGACCTGTTGCGGGTGTTCCGCCGGAGCGAGGTCGCCGAGCTCCTGGCTCTGCCCGCCAGCGGCCGGGCCACGGCCGCCCTCGAGGCGACGTATCGCGCGCCCGTCGGCGCCGACCTGGTGGCCCGCGCGCTCTACGCCGAGGCGCGCACGACCTCAGCCACGAAATGCTCGCCAAGGTCGACCGCATGAGCATGGCCGCGGGGCTCGAGGTCCGGGTGCCGTTCCTGGACGAGGGGTCAGCCGCCTGGCGCTGGGCCTGCCCAGCGAGACCAAGGTCGGGCTGCGGGTGGGCAAGCGCGTGCTGCGCGAGCTGGCCCAGGAGCTCTTGACCCCGGCGATCCTGCGCGGACCAAGCGTGGGTTCACCGTCCCAGTCGGCGCCTGGCTGCGCGCGGGCCCAGCCCACGACGCAGCTCGCGCGTCCCTGGCCAGCCTGGACCGCCGCGGGCTCCTGGCCCCCGGCGCCGCGACCGCGCTCCTCGAGCGGCACCTCGAGGGCGGCACCGACCGCGGCGCCCAGCTCTACACGCTCCTGGCCCTCGAGGCCTGGTGCCGCTCGTTCTCCCCGGGTTCAGGATCCTGAGCGGCTGAGGGGGCGGACTGGTCGGGAGCGCTCCGTCCGCTCAGGATCCTGAACTCGGGGCTAGGGCTCCGCCGGACGCAGCGCGCGAGCGCCTTGGGGACGAGCCCGAGGGGCGTTGCCCCGAGGTGTTCGGCACGAATATCCCGGCGGAGGGTCGCCCGCTGGGTGCGCTCTGTATGAGGTGGGAGGGCGCCCCGGCGCGCCGCTGGAGCGAGACGCTGCACTCCTGGGCTCTCCAATCCCGCGCGTGTGCCCATTCAGGGGTAGGGGCGGGGGCAATCCGGCTTGTCCCCGCCCGGGTATGTGCGTCCCTTGAGCCTTCGTGGCGGCGGAGCGCCGAGCAGGCGCCGCGGGTAGGCCCTCCACTCCGAAGGGTGGAGGGACGCACATACCGGGCGGGGACGAGCCCCGCCCCTACGTTGTGTGAGAGCAACGCCTCAGCTAAAGAGCTCCGCGCTGGCCAGGCACGTCGATCCAGGACTCGTGACCTGCGGTGCACTGGGTGCCGAACACGATTGGGCCCGTCGACCCTGGGCCGGCCGCCGGAGCGACCGGCGAGCGGCCTCAGCCGCGAGCGCGCAGCGCGCGAAGCGCGCGAGCCCCTTGGGGGTGAGGCCTAGGGGCTTGGCCCCGAGGCCGAGGGGGCCTCGGAGAGGCCCCCTGAAACCAGGCCTCAGCGTTCGACGGTGACGCCGCGCCAGAAGGCGACGTGGTCCTTGATCTCGGCGGCGGCGGCCTTGGGGGTCTTGTAGACCCAGGCGGCGTTCTCGTTGACCTCGCCGTCGACGACCACGTGGTAGTAGTTCGCGGTGCCCTTCCAGCCGCACACCGAGGTGTGTTCGCTGGGCTGGAAGTGCTCGGCGACCAGGCTCTCGGGCGGGAAGTAGACGTTGCCGTCCACGGTCTCGAACGCCTCGGTCTCGGCGATCACGGTCCCCTTCCACAGCGCGCGCGGCATGCGGCCTCCTCTCGCCTGGGATCGTCCCCTCCCCGTGCCCCACACGCAACGCGGGCGGCCCTGAGGCCGCCCGCTGCGGTGCGTCGTTCGAGTCGGTCCTAGCGTTGAATGAAGACCTTGGTGCCCGGCGGGATCAGGTCGAACAGGACCTCGACCTCCTCGTTGCGCATGCGCAGGCAGCCCATGGAGGCCTCGGAGCCGATCGACTCGGGGAACTTGGTCCCGTGGATCCCGAAGCCGTTGTGCTCGGGCGTGTTCTCGAAGGCCATCCAGCGCGTCCCGAGAATGTTCTCCTCGGTGCCGTAGGCGTACTTCTTGCCGTCCGGCGCGTACCAGTCGGGCTTCACGATCTTGTTCCCGATCACGAACTCCGCCTCGGGGGTCCGGTCCTCCTTGCCCGTAGCCACGTCGTAGCTGCACAGGTAGTGGTCGCCGAACAGCGCGATCAGCTCGAAGTCCCGCTTGTAGACCGCGATCCGCACGCTGGCCTGGGGCACGCGCAGCGCCTGGCCGACGCGGATCGTGTCCCGGGTGAGCCCGTTCAGGCGCTTCATGAAGCGGTAGTCGGTGCCGTGCTTCTTGGCGATCTTGCCCAGGGAATCGCCGGGCTGGACCTTGTACTCGACCAGGTTCGTGCTCGCGCCGCGGGCGTAGAACACGGCCTGCACCAGCTCGGCCAGGTGGGGGCGCAGGGCCTTGCGGGCGTCGGCGTCGACGGTCGCCAGGTAGACCCGGGTCCACTCGCGCAGCGCGTCGGCGGGGTTCGCCGCCTCTTGCGCGCGCCGCTCGGCGGTCCCCCGCGCGTCGGCCAGCGCCTGCTCGGCCTGGGCCGCCTCGGGGCTGCTGGGGAACTCGACCACGAGCTTGCGCAGCTCGTTGAGCGCCAGGGGGTCCTTGGAGCGCTGCGCCCGCGCCACCGCGCCCCGCAGCGCCGCCGGCACCGGGCCCTCGATCCGCTGCCCGACCGGGCTCGCGGCGGGCGCCGGCCCGGCCTCGGGGGTCGCCAGCGGCGTGTCCTCGCCCTCGACGACCTGCACCGGCGCCGCGCTGAGCGCGGGCGGCGCCGCGGCTTCGCCGCGGTAGGCCTTCACGCCCAGCCACCCTCCGGCGGCGACCCCGGCGACGACCAGGGCCTTGACCCCGGCCCCCGGGCCGCTGGACCGCCCGCCCTTGCGGCTCCGACCCCGGCTCTTGCTCCGACTGCGACGACGCGACCCCGTGAACATGCTGCCTCCTCTCCCTGCACCTACCCCTTCGGTCGCGGGGCGCGCTCAACTTGAGGGGGAGGAAGAAGGCGGGCTCAGCGCGGGGCGGCGACCCCCACCTGGGGCGCGAGGTCGGCGCCGTGGGCGCGCCACCAGGCCTCGGCCCCGGCCCGGGTCTGGAAGCGCTCGCCGGTCAGGCGCTCGCAGAGCTCCTGGCACAGCACGCGCACGGCGGAGCGCGGGTGGTCGAGGTGCGCGAGCAGCGCCTGGAGCGTGCGCGGGTCCGAGAGCTCGAGCAGCCCCTCGAGGGCCTGGGCCTGGAGCACGTAGTCGGCCTCGGCGTTCACGCAGGTCACGAGCACCTCGAGCGCGCCCTCGGGGCGCTCGCTCGGCGGAAGGTCCTTGAGCACCCGGGCCAGCGCCTGCGCCGCCCAGCCCGAGCCGTCGACCCGGCGCTCGGCGAGCTCGAGCAGGCCAGGGATCGCGGGGGTCCCGATTCGCCTGAGCTCGCCCACGACCTCCACGTTCTCCAGGGTGTCGCCGCTGTCCCGCAAGAGCCCCAGGAGCTCGGCGGTCCGATCCTCGGGGGTCTCCCGCGGCGCGCCCCCCGCGAGGACGGGCGGCGCGAGCTGCGTCGGGAGCTCGGCCTTGTGCCCCTCGAACCACAGCGCGGCGGCGGCGGCGTCGGCGAAGAGCTCGCCGGTCAGCGCGAACAGCGCCTCGCGCAGCTCGGCCTGGCCGCGGTAGCGGGCCACGATCACCTCCACCGTGCGCGGGTCGGCGAGGAGCGTGAGCCCCGTCGCCGCCTGAGCGCGGAGCGGCGCGGGCAGCTCGGGGTCGAGGCAGGCGAGGAGCGTGAGCAGCCCCGGGTCGCTCGTGCCCTCGCGCTGCAGGATCTGGGTCAGCGCGAACACGGCGTAGGGCGCGCCGGCCCCGCCCCGCAGCACGTAGCGCTGGATCGCCTCGACCGCCGCGTGGCGGTGCTGGATCAGGGCGTCCACGACCCCCAGGTTCTTGGGGCCGTTGCGCGCGTCGAGGCGCGCCAGGAGCTCCTCCGCCGGGACCAGGGGCGGCGCCTCCGCGGTCGGGGTCGGCGCAGGCTCGACGGGCTCCCGCGGCGTCGACGGGCGCACCTCCGCCGGGCGGCGCGCGAGCTGCAGGTCCTCGAGCCCCAGCCACGCCGCCTGGACCGCGACCGCGAAGCTGACCCCCGCCAGCGACCCCACGCTCAGCGCGGTCTGGAGCCCGGTCCACTCGGCCCGGCGCGCGGCCCCCCACAGGGTCGCCAGCCCCAGCCCTGCGAGGACTCCGCCCACGATCCGGCCGTGGAGGGCGACCCACCCCAGGGTCCAGCCCAGGTCGTCGAGGAGCGGCGTCGGCACCGACCAGCCCGGGGCGACCCCGAGCAGGTAGCCGCCGGCGGCGAGGGCCAGCGCCCCCGCGAGCCAGCCCACCGCGGCCGCTCCACCCGGCGCGACCCTCACGGCCGGCCTCCCTCACCGGGGCCCAGGGGCTCGATCGGCCCCTGGGGTCCCGCGACCCAGCCCGCCGGCCCCAGCCCGGGGTAGCGCCGGCGGAGGATCACGCGGTAGTCCGCGGGCCCGAGCGGGTTCCCGGGGCGGCTGGTCCACTCCACCTCGAACCAGCCCTCCCAGCTCGTGTCCTCGAGGGCCTCGGTCTCGGCCTGCTTCGAGCGCGCCGCGCGGCGCAGCGCCTCGAGGCTCTCGGCGTAGTCGGCCTCGCCGTCGCCGTCCCAGTCCGAGCGCAGGAACCGCGCCTGCGCCTCGCGCCAGGCCTGGAGGCTCTCCAGCGCCCGGCCCTCCGCCGCCTCCAGGCGCTCGACCGCGCGCTCGGCGACCCAGCCCTGCACCCGCCCCCGCTCGCGGTCGCCGAAGGCGAGGCCCGCGCCGAGGGTCGAGAGCGAGACCAGGACCGCGGCGGCGACCCGCCACCACCCGCTCCAGTCCCGCGGCTCAGGCTCGGGCGCGGGCGTCGCCACGACCTTGAGCGCGGCCGCGCTGTGGGATTCGCGCCGCGCGTGCAGCGGCGCGCGCCGCGCGGTGTTGGCGGTGCCGCACCAGGCGCAGAACGGGGCGTCGGCCTGGGTGTGCCGCCCGCACTCGCCGCACACCCGCAGGGTGGCCTGGCGCTTGGCCACCGCCTCGACGCCCTCGCAGCCGAAGATCGAGCAGCCCTGGTTCTGCTCGAAGCAGCCCGCGTGGTGCGGGGTCGAGCACGAGCCGCAGAGCACGACCGGCGCGCTGGCCAGGGCGTCGTGGCAGTAGGGGCACTGCACGCGCACCCGCGCCTGGACCGACGCGGCGGCGGGGGCGTAGGCCTCCTGCAGCCGCGCCTCCAGCGCGCGATACCCCGCCAGCTCCCGGGCGAGCCCCGGGTCGTCGGCGACCGCCCGCGCGACCTGCCGCGCGGCGACGGGGTCGAGGTCCTCGCCCGCGGCGAGGGGCAAGAGCTCCCGCGCCTCCGCCGCGCTCAGGGGCGCGGGCTCGAGGCTCCGGGCCAGGAGCCCCTCCAGGCGCTGGAAGCGCGCGAGCTCCGCGCCGAGCTCGGGTCGCGCGGCGAGGGCCGCCTCGACCTCCGCGCGCTGGTCCGGCTCGAGGTCGTCTCCCGCGTAGAGCGGCAGGAGCTGCGCCGGGTCCTCGACGTAGGCGCCCACGAGCCGCGCCTCGAGGGCCTGCCAGCCCGCGAGCTCGCCCGCGAGCCCGGGGTAGCGCGCCAGGGCCTCCTCGACCTGGGCCGCCTCCGCGGGCTCGAGGTCCCCAGCCGCATAGAGCGACAGCAGCTCCCGGGCTTCGCGCTCGGTCAAGCCGCTCACGAGGCCTCCTCGGGCACGAGGGTGTGCCTGAGCGCGATCCGCGCGCGCTTCAGCCGGCCTTGGACCGTGGTGAAGGGGAGGTCGAGGTAGTCGGCGATCTGGCGGTAGTTGAGCCCGCCCTCGTAGCGCAGGCGGATCACCTCGCGCAGGTCGGGGTCGAGGTCGGCGACCGCCGCGCGCACCTCGCGCTGCGCCTCGTCCAGGGCCAGCGCCTCCGCCGGGCCCGGCGCCGGGGCGGCGCGCTCGGCGACCTCCCTCGGCGGCTTGTGGTCGCGGTGGTGCTTGAGCACCTTGTTGCGCGCGATCCCGAACAACCAGCGCCCGGTGCCCTCGTCGGGCACGCCCTTGTCGAGGGCGGCGACGAAGGTGTCGTGGCAAATGTCCTCGACCGCGCCCTGGTCCCGCACCCGCGAGCCGACGAACGCGCGCAGCGCCCGGCCGTGCTCGCGATAGAGCACGGCGACCTCGTCGGGGGGTGGGACGGCCAGGTCGTTCACATCCGAGGTATACCGTGAGCCCCCGGATCGGGACGCGAAAACTCTCGGCGGCGGGCCCGAGCAGCGCAAACGTCTTCCCGAGAACCACTTAGACCGAACGAGCGGAGCTCCACCGGCCCGATCGCGCTCCGACAGGACAAGGAGTTACGCCACGTCCTGAGGACGGCGCCCCTCCGTCCCCGCGGGATTTCCGCCGACAGCCCCCGGCCGCAGAAGTCGTCGAGCGCAGCATGGCACCCAGGCTCCAAACTTCGCACCATGGCGCCCATGCGCTTCCTGCGAGCCCCTCGTTGAACGAGACCCCCGTCCCCGAGCGTCGGCCGATCGCCGTCCTCGCCGCCGCGCTCCAGCGGCAAGACCAACGCCTCGACCTGCCCGAGCCCTTGGGCGAGCTGGCGTCCTTGGCCAAGACCGCCGGGATCGAGGTGCGCGGCGAGGCGATCGTGCAGCGCCGCGACCGCCCCGACGGCGCCACGACCCTCGGCAAGGGCACGGTCGCCCGCCTGCAGGAGGAGGTCGACCAGACCGGCGCCGAGCTGGTGATCTTCGACAACGACCTCAAGCCGCGACAGAAGCGCAACCTGGAGAAGGAGCTCGGCAAGCGCGTCCTCGACCGCACCGAGCTGATCCTGAACATCTTCGCCAGCCACGCGCGCTCGCCTCAGGCCCGCCTCCAGGTCGAGGTCGCCAAGCTGGAGTACGAGCTCCCCCGCCTGCGCCGCATGTGGACCCACCTCGACACCGGCGTCGGCCTGCGCGCCGCGGGCGAGAAGCAGCTCGAGGTCGACAAGCGCCTGGTGCGCAAGCGGATCCAGGAGCTCCGGCGCGAGCTGGGCGAGGTCCGCGCGCGCAAGGAGCGCGAGGTCGAGCGCCGCGCCGAGGCCTACTGCGTCTCGCTCGTGGGCTACACCAACGCGGGCAAGTCGACGCTCATGAACGCGCTGACCGAGGCCGGGGTCTACGTCGCCGACAAGCTGTTCGCGACCCTCGACACCCGCACCCGCTCCTGGAGCGTGGGCCCCAACCGCGAGGTCCTGCTCTCGGACACCGTCGGCTTCATTCGCCACCTGCCCCACGCCCTGGTCGAGAGCTTCCACGCCACCCTCGAGGAGGCGGTGACCTCGGACCTCCTGCTGCACGTGGTCGACGCCTCGGACCCCGAGGCCCTGGAGCACGTGCGCGCGGTGCGCGAGGTGCTCGAGTCGCTGGGGATCAAGGACCGCGACGAGCTGATCGTGCTCAACAAGATCGACCGCGCGGCCCCCGAGCTCCTGCCCTACCTCGAGCGGCGCCTGGTGAACACGATCCGGGTCTCGGCCAAGACCGGCGAGGGCACCGACGCCCTGGCGGCCAAGGTCAACGAGCTCGCCGCGGCCAGCGAAGAGGACTACGCCCTGAGCCTCGACGTGCGCGAGGGCAAGGCGATCGCCTACCTCGAAGGCCTGGCCGAGGTGAAGCACAAGGAGCTCGACGGCGAGCGCCTGCGCTACTCCGTCCGTTGCCGCCCCGCGGTGATCGGCGGGCTCAAGCGCCAGGTGCGCACCAAGCAGGGCCTCGACGTCGAAGGCGAGGTCGAGGCCCCGGCCAAAGAGGAGTGGTAGGAGCGCCCGCCCTCCTTCTCTTTTCACCCGCGCAAATGCGGACCGCCGACGGCGTCATCGCGAGACCGTCCCCCCTCTCGCACAACGACTTGAGGTCGGGCACGGCGCTTGATCTCGCCCCGGAATGCGCACGCTGCTCCTGTTCGCCCTGCTGCTCGGTCCGCTCCTCGCGGGGACCCCGGGCCCCGGCTCGCCCTTCACCCTCGACGTCCGCGAGGACGGCGCCCCACCCCTCGCCGCCCACGCCTGGCTCCGCCCCGGCGGCCGCGGGCTGATCCTCGAGCAGACCTGGCCCAGCCGCGTCGAGCTCGAGCTCGTGGCCGACGCCCAGGGCTTCCTCTACGGCGAGGCGCGCCTCGCGGCCGGCGTGCGCGAGCGCCTGCTGGACGAGCTCGCCGGCGCGCGGCTGCAGGTGTGGCTGCGCGAGAGCGAGGGGACCTACGCCGGGCGCTGGCGGATCGTGAGCGACGCGCGCAACCTGCGGCAGGGGCACCTGCGCCTGCGCCCGAGCGCGGAGCGCCCCCCGAGCCCCCTGGCGGCGACGATCCGCGGCGCGGTGGAGCCGGTCCTCGACCGCAGCACCGTCCCCGTCACCAGCGCGTTCTCCCGGGGACGCCCCGAGCTCGAGCCCCTGGTCCGCGGGCGCGCGATCTTCGGGCGCATGGCGGACCTGATCGCCAACGCCCAGCACGAGGTCCTGTTCCTGACCTACACCTGGGAGGCCGACTGCGCGCCTGCGCAGCGGATCGTCGACGGCCTGCGCGCCCTCGCCGAGCGTCGGCGCCAGACCGGCGGCCCTCCGGTGCGCGCCTACTTCGTGGTCAACGGCGGCTGGTTCGCGAAGCGCACCGCGATCAAGGCCATGCGCCAGGACCTCGAGGGCCTGGGCCTCGCGCCCTTCGTGGACGTGCGCCTCGTGCGCCACAAGCACCGCCTGTTCGGCGCGCTGCACACCAAGTCCCTCGTCGTCGACGGCCGGGTCGCGGGGGTCACCGGCGCCAACCCCGAGGCCAAGCACGACGGCGAGACGCCGTGGTACGACCTGGGGTTCGTGGTCCACGGGCAGGCGGCCTGGGGCGCGCGGGAGGACTTCGCGCAGGTGTGGCGCAAGACCACCGGCGAGGAGCTGCCCGCGATCCCGGTGCCCCCGGCCCACCCCGACGACGTGCCGGTCTACCTGATCGGGCGCAAGGCGAACGAGAGCCCGCTGCGGCGCAGGATCGACGACCCCCAGGGGCAGGCCTACCTGGCCGCGATCGAGAACGCGCGCCGCTCGCTCCGGATCCTCACGCCGAACCTCAACTACCGCCCGCTCATGGAGGCCCTCGTCCGCGCCGCCGCGCGCGGGGTCCACGTGCAGCTCGTGCTCTCGCTCGGCTTCAACAAGGACGCCGAGAACCGGCCGCTCCAGGGCGGGTGCAACGAGACCACCGCGCGCTGGCTGCAGAGCACGCTGTTCGAGCAGCAGATCGGCGGCTTCGAGCTCCGCTGGTACTCCGTCGACGGTCGCGAGCCCCACGTCGGCAACGGACCCAGCTCCTCCCACGCGAAGTACCTGACGGTGGACGGCCAGATCGCGCTGGTGGGGAGCACGAACCTCGACACCCAGAGCCTGCTCCACAGCCGCGAGCTGGACTTCCTCGTGGACGACCCGGCCACGGTGCACGCCTGGGACGCGCGGGCCTTCCTCCCGGTGTGGGAGCGCGCGGTCCCCGCCTGGCGCTTCGCGCGTTAGGCGGCGCCGTCTGAGGCGGATCGCGATACGATCCCGCCCATGACGGACCCCGAGGTCAGCGTGCTCACCCCGGTCTACGAGGCCGAGGGGACCCTCCCCGCGGCCCTGGCCGCGATCCTGGGCCAGGCCACCGCGCGCAGCATGGAGGTGCTCGTCGTCGACGACGGCTCCCCCGACCGCTCGGGGGACCTCGCCCGCGAGGTCGCCGCCCGGGACCCCCGGGTCCAGGTCCTGACCAAGCCCAACGGCGGCGAGGCCAGCGCGCTGAACCATGGCTGGCGGGTGGCCAAGGGCCGCTACGTGGCGATCCTCGAAGGCGACGTCGAGCCAGCGCCCGACTGGCTCGAGCGCTGCATGGAGGTGCTCGAGGCCGAGCCCGAGGCCTGGGCCGTGGGCGGCTACCTCGAGACCCCGCCCGACGACCCCTGGATCGCGCGGCTCGCGGGCTACGAGATCGAGACCAAGTTCCAGAGCAAGCCGCGGGAGGCCAAGCACCTCACCTCGGCCAACGTGCTCTACCGCGCCGAGGCCTTCGAGCTCGCGGGCCCCTTCGACGAGCGCCTGGTCAACGCGAGCCTGGACTCGGTGTTCAACGGGCGCCTGGTCAAGGCCGGCAAGCGCCTGATCTACGAGCCCCGGGCCCGGGTCAAGCACCACTACAAGACCACGCTCCTCGGCTACCTGCGCCGACAGTACGCCTACGCGCGCTACCGCGTGCACAACGAGATCCTCGACCTCTACCCCGCCGACCGCTTCCTCGCGCTGAACGTGGCCCTGTGCGCGGCCGCCGCCGGCGCCTGCTGCGCGGCGCCGTTCGGGGTCCTGCTCCCCCCGCCCTGGAACGTGGTCGTGATCACCACCGGCCCGAGCCTCCTGGGCCTCGCGCTCCTGGCCCAGACCCCGCGGGCCCTGCGCTACGCGATCGGGCGCAAGGACCCGATCGCGCTGCTCTATCCGCCGGTCGTGGTGACCCGCAACGTGATCGGGGCCGTGGGCTACGCCGTGGGCCTGGGCATGAAGGCCCTGGGGCGCGTATGAAGATCATGGGGCACCGCGGGGCGCGCCACGAGGCGCCCGAGAACACCCTGCCCTCGATCCAGCGCGCGCTGGACGCGGGCTGCGAGGCGATCGAGGTCGACGTGCAGCCCACCCGCGACGGCGGGCTGGTGGTGATCCACGACGAGACCCTCGAGCGCACCACCGACGGCCAGGGCCGGGTCGACGCCCACGACCTGGCCGCGCTGCGCGCGCTGGACGCGGGCGACGGCGCCCGGGTCCCGACCCTGCCCGAGGTCCTCGCGCTCTGCCGCGGCCGCGCCGAGCTGTTCGTCGAGCTCAAGTCGCCGGGCTGCGAGGCCCGCGTGGTCGAGGCGATCCGCGCCGCGGACCAGGCCGCCGAGTGCCTGGTCAAGAGCTTCGTGCACCCCTGGCTGGAGACGGTCAAGGCGCTCGAGCCGCGGCTGCGCACGGCCTGCCTGCTCTACGGCCGCCCCAGCGACCCCGCGGGGGTGGTCCGCGCGGCCGGCGCCGACGTGCTCTCCCTGGGGATCGCCCTCGTCGACGAGGCGCTGATCGAGGCCTGCCACGCCGGGGGCTTCGGGGTGTGCGTGTGGAACCTCAACGACCCCAGCCAGGTCGCGCGCTACCGCGCCTGGGGCGTCGACTACCTGGGGACCGACGTCCCCAGCGCGGTGTGCGCCGCTCGCTGAGCGCTCAGGAGCGGCCGGCGCCCTTGAGCAGGTAGCGCGCGTTCTTGACCACGACCTCCTGGCGCACGGGCTCGGCGTTGCCGACCACGTTGGCCGCGATCGCGCCTGCGACGTTGGCCAGGACCGAGGTCAGCTCGACCTCGGCGCCCACGCGGCCGCACAGCGCGGCAGCGGAGAAGAACGCGTCGCCGGCGCCCACCGTGTCCACGGTGACCTTGGTCATGGCCGGGCAGGCGTGGGTCTCGCCGCCCTTCGTCCACACCACCGAGCCCGAGGACCCGAGGGTCAGCCAGCCCTGCTGGGCCTGGAGCTGCTCCCCCAATCGCCCCAGGAGCTCGAACTCGCTGACCCCGCGCTGGCCGTAGGCCAGGCACAGCTCCTTCTCGTCCAGGGAGAGCAGGTCGCAGCGGCGGTACTTGGTGATCAGGTTGAAGCCGTAGTTGTAGCTGTTGGTCTGGCAATTGAGCGCGAGGTAGGGGGCCTGGTCCTCGAGCAGGCGCTGCACGTCGGGGTCGATCATGCCGTGGCCGTAGTCGCAGAGCACGACCAGGTCGCAGTCCTCGAGCGCCGACTTCAGCCGGTGCAGGAGCTTGGCCTTGAGCCCCTCCGACGGCCGGTCGTGCAGGCGGTTGACCGCAAAGTGCTTGATCAGGTCCTTGCGCTTGCCCGGGCGCTCCACGTAGCGCTGCTTGAGGATCGTGGGGTAGTCGCGGTCGCGCAGCAGATCCAGGGTCAGGGACTCGTCGGCCAGCGGTTTGAGCGCCGCGTCGAGGTAGGCCTCGCGCCCGGCGAGGGCGATCAGGCGCGTGGGGCAGCCCCAGCTCGCGACCGCGCGCGCGATCGCCAGGCTGCCGCCGAGGTAGTCTTCGTCGTGCACCGGGCGCACCGAGAGCACCCGGGCCTTGCTGGTGAGCCCCTGCACCCGGCAGTAGCTGTAGCGGTCGACGATCAGGTCGCCGACCACGAGCACCTTGAGCTGGCGGATCTGGGCCAGGATCGCGTCCAGGCGCTGGCCCGCGGCGTTCACCGGGAAGCGGTCGAGGTACTCGCGCACGTCGGGGTCGAGGGCGTCGAGGTGGGCCGAGATCAGCCGCGTCGAGCTGTGGAGCGGCGCGCCCACGAAGCGCACCTCGCCGCCGTGGGCGGCGACGGCGCGCACGTCGTCGTCGATCCGCCGGTCGGTCTCGTCCTTGGGCTTGGCGTACTCGGTGCCCTTGCAGTAGACATTCGGGCGCACGACGTCGATCGCCTCGACGGCGTAGGGGTGCGGGACGACGACCACGTAGTCCACGATCCCCAGGTGCGCGAGCTGGTAGGCACGCTGCTCGTCCGAGAACACCGGGCGCCC
>JAWKSZ010000068.1:0-47134 GCA_041402045.1 Planctomycetota bacterium
ACGCCCAGCGCGCCGCGGTGCTCCGCGGCGGGGGCTACGTGCGCCTGCTGGGTCCCGGCGCGCACTGGCTGCGCCCGGGCGAGCGCCTGCGCCGCCTGCGCCTGGAGGACCCGCGGGTCCCGCAGGCGCTCCAGGCGGCGCTCCTGGCGGACCCTCGAGCCGCCGCCGAGCTGGAGCGGGTCGAGGTCGGCGCGCGAGAGCGCGCGCTGCTGTGGGACGCCGGGCGCCTGCTGGCGATCCTGGACCCGGGTCGGCACGCGCTGTGGCGCGCCGCCGGCGCGCAGGTCGAGCGCCTGGAGGTCGGCCCCGGCGGGCGCGTCCGGCACCGGGCCCTCGAGGCGCTGTGCCAGGTCGCCCTCCCGGGGCAGCTCCACCGGTTCGAGGTCGGCGTCGGGGAGCGCGGGTTCCTCTACGCCGACGGTGTGTTCACGGACGAGCTCGCGCCGGGGCGGCACCTGCTCTGGGGCGGGGTCGCTGCGTTCCAGCTGCGCCGGATCGAGGTCCGCCCGCACTGGGTCGCGGCGGGTCGCGGGCTCTCGGCGCCCTGCGCCGACCGGGTCCCGGTCGGCTGCGAACTGGACCTCCAGCTCGCGGCCGAGGACCCGCGCTGGGCGGCGGAGGCCGCCCAGGACTCGGAGGCCAGCCTCGCCCGGCAGGCGGAGGCGCTGCTGCGGGCGGCGATCGGTCGCCGCCCGCTCGCGGCCCTGCTCGCCGAGCCCCAGGCGCTGGAGCAGGCCCTGCGCCCGCCGCTGGAGGAGGCGGCGGAGCGGCTCGGCTGGCGGCTGTGCGACCTCGCGGCGAGCGTGGTCGCGCTGCCCGAGGCCGTGGAGCGGGCCGCCCTGCGCGCCCTCGAGGCGACGGAGGCGGCGCGGGCGGAGCGGATCCGTCGCCGGGAGGAGGCGGCGGCCACGCGCTCGCAGCTCAACACCGCGCGCATGGTCGCCTCGTGCCCGACGCTGCTCCGGCTCAAGGAGCTGGAGGCCGCCCAGGGCATGGCCTCCAGGGCCCGGGTCCTGGGGGTCCCCGCCGCGCTGGGGAGCCGGGCCCTGGGCCTCCTGCCTCGCCCCTGAAGCGCGCCAGCCCCCCTTCCCCAAGGGGGGCTGGCCGCTGCATGGGTCCGTGGCCCGCGGTAGGATGCAGGGCGAGGAAGGTGTCTCGTGGCCGAGCCGGAGAAGCAACAGTTCGAGGTCTACCGCCACAAGCAGCCCGCCCGCGCGCAGGGCGGCGACGACAACAGCAGCTTCGTGCTGATCATGGTGGCCCTGGGCATGGTGGCCGTGGTGATCGGAGGCCTGATCTTCGCGTCCGGCGGCGAAGAGGAGAACCCCGACGGCCCGGCGAACGGCCCGGCGGTGGAGGCCCCGGTCGGGCAGCCCGCCCCCCAGTCGGTGTTCGACCGCCTGGACTGGGTCCAGGACCAGGAGGGCGTCGAGAGCGCGCTGGCCCTGGCCGAGGACAAGTACCTCGTCGAATACCCCAACGCCCCCAACCTCAAGAAGCGGATCGAGGAGATGCGCGCGGCCATGACCGTGGGCGAGGACGTGATCGTGAAGGAGCTGCTCGAGGACGCGCGCAAGCAAATCGGCGGCGGGAACCTCGAGGAGGGCATGGCCACGGTGGACCAGATCCTGGAGCGCACCGACCGTCAGAACGGCGAAGCCTACTTCCTCAAGGCCAGCGCGCTCCTGCAGCAGGGCGATCGCTTCGGCGCCGAGAGCGCGCTGGAGGAGGCGGAGATCCTCGGCTTCTCCCCCGGCCAGGTGGAGGCCCTGCGGCGCACGCTGGAGGAGAATTGAGCCCGGGCTCCCGCTGGGGAGCGTGCGTCCTCGCCCTGTGGCTGGCCCTCTCGAGCGGCTGCCAAGGGGCGGGCCAGTGGTCGAGCGACCTCTACGTGGGGTCGTCGAGCGCCTTCACCCCCAACCCCGCCTCGGTGGTGCCCTACTTCGTGGGGCTCGGCACGGGCTTCGTGCTCGGGCTGCCCTTGTGCCTGGTGAGCCTGCCCCTGGCCCTGTGGAGCCACGGCGGCGAAGACGACGAGCGCTTCTTCGGGCTGACCGCGATCTCCCCTAGCCTGACCTTGGGGAGCTTGACCGGGAGCGCGCTGGGCGCGCCCTTCTACCCGCTGGGCTGGCCCTTCGTCCCCGACGAGCCGAAGCCCGACCTCGGGGACCTGGCGCGGTGATCCGGCTGCAGCTCAACCTCAAGGATCAGCCCCTCGGGCGCTACGACTTCCCCGCCGAGGCGCAGGTGGTCGTCGGCCGTCAGCCGGGGTGCGCGCTGCACATAAACGACCCGGGGGTCTCCCGCGAGCACTGCCGGCTCTCGCACCAGGCCGGGCGGGGCTGGGTGCTCGAGGACCTGGGCAGCAGCAACGGGACCTACCTCAACCGCCGGCGGCTGGAGTCGCCCCAGGCGGTGCACGACGAGGACGTGATCAGTGTGGGCACGTTCACCCTGGTGGTGACGACCGGCAGCCCGCGCGCCAAGGCCGAGGAGACCGTCGGCTGGCGCCTGACCCCCGAGTCGGCGGAGGCCTCGGCCTCGCGCAAGGCGCACCTCCAGCCCGCGGCGGGGGGTGAGCCGCCGGTCCTGATCCAGCGCGACGCGCTGCGCCTGGGCTCGGCGCTGCGCTGCGAGGTGCGGCTGAGCGGGGCGCCGGCGCTCCTGGCCGTGCTGATCCGGGGCTACGGCGGGTTCCAACTGCTCAACGCCGGCGACGACCCCGCCGCGGTGCACGTCAACGGCGCGCCGGTGGCGGATCGCTGCTGGCTCCGCGACGAGGACCGCCTGGAGCTCGGCGGCCAGACCTGGACCTTCCACGCCGGGCTGCCCTCGGACTCCTTCGGGACGGTGCAAATGAACGTGGCCGACCTCGGCGGGCTGCTCGACGGGTAGCCCGCCCGCCACAGGACACAAGGAGCGAGACACGTGCTGAACGCCAAGAACTGGATCGCGCTGGCGCTGGTCGCGAGCGCCGCCTGCGCCTGGGCCGACGACGACGACGACGCCAAGCGCGCGCTGAAGCTGAGCGGGAGCCTGGGCCTCACCGGGTTCCGCGACATGGTCGACGCGCGCACGCCGGGCGTGCTCTCGGTGCGCGGCGGCCTGCGCTACCACGTGGACGTCACCGATCAGGACTTCAAGGGCGCGATCGACGCCACCCGCAAGGCCCAGCGCCACGAGCTCTCGCTCTACGCCGGCGGCTCGCTCCTGGGCATGATCGACGTCGCCGGCCGCGTGCCGTACCTGATCACCCGCGAGGAGACCAACCGCTTCGGGCTCCCCGACCTCAGCGCCGACGACGACTACGGCTGGGGCGACGTCGACCTCGCGGCCAAGGTCTCGCTCTCGCTCGGCCTGATCGACGCGGCGGTGTTCGCCACCGGCCGGATCCCCTCGGGCGAGCCGGCGGTCCGCGACCTGGGCCAGTTCGAATACGGCCTCGCGGCGAGCCTGACCCTGTTCAACCACCACTTCGCGGCCCACGGCAACGTCTCCGGTCTGCAGGTGGAGGAGGGCCTCAGCGCGCTGCGCTACCGCGTCGGCGCGAGCTTCGTGCTCCTCGACTTCGACGCGCTGCTGCTGCGGGTCTACGCCTACGGCGACGGGATCGAGTACGAGGGTCGGGCCAACTCGGACATTGACGTCGACTTCGGCGTGCAGGCGATCCTGTTCGAGTTCGTCAGCGTCGAGCTGGGCACGACCCTGCGCGTGATCGACGGCAACTTCCTCGACAAGGACACGCGGCGTCAGTTGATCCAGCAAGGGATCACGGACCGGCACTTCGACGACGACGGCACCTGGGCGGTCGAGCTCGGGGTGGGGATCGTGTTCTGAGCCGAACGCGCCTGGTCGTCCTCGCGGGGGCGCTGCTGCTGGCAGGCGGCGGCGCCGCCTGGTTCGCCCTCGGGCGCGGGCTGCCCGCGACCGAGGCGCCCGCGATCCCGGCCGAGCTCGCGACCCTGGCCTCCCTGGCGGGGATCGCCGAGCCGGGGAGCCAGCCCGTGGTCGCCTCCTGGAACAAGGGCCGCGGGGTCCCCTTCAACCTGCGGCGCGAGCACACCGGCTGGGTCCTGTTCGACGGCGCGCCCCACGCGCGGCTGATCTACCGCCGCGACCACGAGCGGCGCCTGGACGTGTTCTGCACCGAGCTCCTGCGGCTCGACGGGGACGCGATCGTGTGCAGTCAGCGCGTGGTCGGGAGCGCGACCTTCGCGCTCGTCCCGCCCCAGCCGGTGCTGAAGCTGCCCCTGACCCCTGGCTCGCGCTGGACCTGGGAGGGTCGCGTGGGCGCCCACGCGGCGCGGGCGGAGTTCCGCGTCCTGCCCCAGGACCCCGAGCGCCCGACCCGGATCGAGGTCGAGCAGGTCACGACCTTGCTCCCCGAGTCCCCCGACGCCGCGCCCCTCTCCAGCACGCGCCTCGTGGCCTACGGGCTCACGGTCGGTTTCGCCGAGGAGTCCGGCGAGTTCCCGGTGGGCGAGGCGGGCATGCCCGTCGACTGGCTGCAGAGCGAGGTCGCGAGCGTCGACTCCCAGCGCTGACGCGTTTCGGCGCGGCGAGGCGTAGCTCGGTGTCTTCGGTGTTTCTTGCTTGCGGAGGGCGTCTGCGCAACGGCGCGAGCGGAGCGCGGTGGTCAAACCTCGAAGGCCGGTGCGGCTCCGCCAGGCGAAGCCTCTAGCCCAGCGGAGGAGTGGCCCCTCGGCGCCCCAGGAGCAGTTGCCCGCCGGTCTCGCCGGCGCGCCCCGTGGAAAGCGCCCCCGGTTTTGTAACGGACAGCCGCGAGCGGAGGGCGCACCCTGTCGGCATGGAGCAGAGCCTGAGACGTCCCCGCTATCGCCGCCGCACGACGCGCAGGGCCTCGTTGTCGACCAGGCGCCGCAGGTTGTCCTCGGCCTCGCCCACCCACTGCACGAAGCGGATCCCGATCGTGGCCCCGTCGCCGACCTTCTGCAGCGAGATCCGCCGCACCTGGCCCTTCACCAGCACCGGCGCCGGGAATGCCGGCACGTCGACGGTGAGGTACAGCACGTCGCCGATCTTGAACTGGCCGAGCTTGGCCAGGAACGACATGCCCGTGAGCGACATGTCCTCCAGGGGGTGGGGTTGGTGAGCCGGACTCGCGTCCGGGAACCCCTCCTGCGACCAGCGCACCTCCGCGTCGAGGATGTGCACCCGATTGGCCCGCCGCCGCTCGCGCCGACCCGACGGGCGCCGCGCGTAGCCGGTGCTCCCGCTGGAGCGCCGGCGCTCGACGGGGTGCGGGCTGGTGGGGGGCGCGGGGAGGTCGTCGACCGCCTGGCGCAGGAGCGCCGCGTCGTCGGGGAGCATTTCCCCGGACTCGCCGGTGTCGCGGTCGATCACCCGGGGCGCCACCGGCCCGCTCTCAGTAGGCGGGGGCAGGCTCTTGAGCCCGTCGGCCACGATCGAGCACAGGGCTTGCCCGACGCCGAGGAACGCCAGGGCCAACAGCGCAGGGTCGG
The DNA here is from genome assembly GCA_041402045.1 of Planctomycetota bacterium. Classification (GTDB taxonomy): domain Bacteria; phylum Planctomycetota; class J058; order J058; family J058; genus JAGQRJ01. The sequence continues at coordinate 5,484 of JAWKSZ010000068.1, forward strand.
TGTGGGGCACGACCACGGTGGCGTTGCCCGAGAGCGCGCCCGCGGCGTCGGCGCCGAGGATGCACACCATGCGCGCCCCCTGCTCCTTGGCCCGCTCCACGGTCTGGCGCACGAGGGCGTCGGCGCGGGCGGCGACCACGAGCAGCGCGTCGCCGGCCCCCAGGTGCGCCTCCGCCGCCAGGGGCAGGGGGTCGAGCACGGACACCGGCAGCCGGCGCTCGCCGTCGCCCAGGAGCAGCTCCTGCACGATGTGCGCCGCTACGTGGCGGTAGCGCCCGTCGGAGGCGCAGTAGATCCTGCGACCCGCCGAGAGGGATTCCAGGAGGAGCCGCGCCGCGCGGTTCACACTCCGCGCGTCCTGGCGCAAGAGCTCCTCGGTGCAGTGGCCGCCCTCGAGCACGTGGGCGATCAGGTCTCCGTATCCCATGCGGGAGAGTCTAACCGCTGGGCCCCCCCAACTCCCGTCGCCCCCGACCGCGGTCGGAGGGGGTCGGGTTGTCCCCCCTCCAGGGGGCCCGTATGATTCCACTCACTTCGGCTGAAGGAGGCTCCATGAGCGACTTCGAGCGCGCTGTCGGCCAGCGCAACGCATTCCAGAAACTGCTGGAACACATCCCCGGTTTCAAGGGCTACATGGACCGCGAGACCCGTCGCGACGTGGACAAGGCCGCGCGGGACTTCTGCGCGAACAAGCTGTTCGCGCTCAAGACCCCGGTCAAGCGCGCCCTGGACGCGCTGATCTCCGGCGGCGACATCGACGGGATCACCCCCTTCGAGAAGCTGCTGAACCAGCTCGACCGCGTGGCGCAGACGATCCAGAACGCCGACCGCGGCTACAGCGGGCTGTTCGACACGGTCAAGATCGACGAGGAGACCCTGGCCCAGGTCCACGAGTACGACCTGAGCCTGGCCGAGGCGGTGACCGAGGTCGAGCACAAGGTCTCCGAGATGGACCCCAGCGACCGCGAGAAGCTCATGGGCAAGGTCCGCGAGACCAACGAGCTCCTCGACCGCGTGGGCACGTATTTCTCGCGCCGGGAAGAACTCTTGCGGAAGGGCGGCTAAGCCATGGGCCTCAGGCTGGAAGTCATCAAGTGGGAAGACCGCAGCGGCGGCACGGAGATCGTGCACCGCGTCCCCGAGGGGGGCATGGCCGACATCAAGCTCGGCGCGCGCTGCATCGTCATGGACAGCCAGGCGGCGGTGTTCTTCCGCAACGGCAAGGCCATGGACACGTTCCGGGGCGGCACCCACACGCTGACCACCGAGAACCTGCCCATCGTCAGCAAGCTGTTCAAGCTGGTCTACGCGGACGCGCCGTTCCAGGCCTGCGTCTACTACGTCAGCCTCAAGCCCTTCCGTGACATGAAGTGGGGCACCAAAGAGCCGATCATGCTCGAGGACACGAAGTTCGGCTTCGTGAACGTGCGGGCCTTCGGCAAGTTCTCGATCCGGGTCGTCGACCCGCAGGTGTTCATCGCCACGGTCGTCGGGACCGAGGGCCGCCAGGACACCCGGGACGTCGAGCGCTGGTTCAAGGACGTGGTGTGCGCCCGCTTCGCCGACCTCATGTCGGAGTACATGCAGGGCAAGAGCGTGGTCCAGCTCCAGTCCAAGCGCGACGAGCTGAGCGTCGCGGTCAAGGCCCGGACCACCGACGACTTCGCCAAGTACGGGATCGAGCTCTACGACTTCCTCGTGAGCTCGATCAGCCTCCCGGACGCGGTGAAGAAGGCGATCGACCAGCGCGGCGCCATGGGCGCGCTGGGGATCGGCGCCGGCGGCCAGGGCTACATGCAAATGATGGCCGCCAACGCCCTGCGCGACGCCGCCAACAACCCCAACGGCGCCGGCGGCATGATGGGCGCCGGCATGGGGGCCGGCATGGGCATGGGCATGGGCATGATGATGCCCGGCATGATGGCCGGGGGCATGCACCCCCAGCAAATGGGCGGCTACGGCTACGGCGCGCCCCCGCCGGCGCCGGGCATGGCGCCCCCGCCCATGCCCGCTCCCGCCGCGTTCCACGTGGCCATGAACGGCGCCCAGCAAGGCCCCTTCGACCTCAACACCTTGCGGAACATGGCCTCCCAGGGCCAGTTCACCCCGCAGACCCAGGTGTGGAAGCAGGGCATGCCGGGCTGGAGCGCCGCGGGTCAGGTTCCGGAGCTGGCGGCCGTGTTCGGGGCACCGGCAGGCGGCCCGCCCCCGCTCCCGGGCGGCGGCATGCCTCCCCCCCCACCTGCTACCTAGGGGGTCTGTCCCAGACCCCCTCGGCCTCGGGGCAAAGCCCCTCCGCCTCACCCCCAAGGGGCTCGCGCGCGCTGCGCGCTCGCGGCTTCGCCGCTCGCCGGTCTGGCCGGCGAGCGGCCAAGGATCTCGGCCTCACCCCCCCAGGGGCTCGCAGCCGGCTCCGCCGGGGTCTCGCTGGCGAGCGGAGGGCTGGCGGGCGTGACCCGCTCCTCGCGGGTCGCACGCTTGCGGGGGGTGCACCTGCTCGCGATCGGGTGCTAGGGTGTCGCGACGACGCTGACTGCGCCGGGCCGCTTTGGCCCGGCGTCGTGCATCCAGCCCCCGAGGTGCCATGGAGCCCCGCGACGAAGACGCCTACCACGACGGGTTCCAGGACGGGCTGACCCCGCTCCAGCCGCTGGACGTAGCCCACTGCGGCTCCGTCGACGCGCTGGTCCGCGCCATGAGCCACACCGCCTTCGGCGGGCGGCGCACCGGCGAGGCCGCCGACGTGTTCGAGGCCATGGTCCGCGACCCGGACTGCGCGGTGGTGCTCACGCTCTCGGGCGCCATGACCATCGCCAAAATGGGGCTGTTGATCACCGAGCTCGTGGAGCGCGGCCTGGTGCACGCGATCGTGAGCACCGGCGCCCTGGTGTGCCACGGCTTCGTCGAGTCCTCGGGCGGGACCCACTTCAAGGTCGACCCGCGCAAGACCGACGAGGAGTACTACCGCCACGGCTACAACCGGGTCTACGACACCGTAGAGCTCGAGCGGAACCTGGACGACGTGGTCTCGATCGTGAAGGCGGTCGTCGATCCGCTCCCTGGCGGGACCGTGCTCTGCTCCTCGGTCCTGCACGACATGCTCGGCGCCGAGCTCGTGCGCCGGGACCTCGGCCGCGGGATCCTCCAGGCCTGCCACCGCACCAACACCCCGCTCTTCGTCCCCGCCTTCAGCGACAGCGAGCTGGGGATCGACCTCGCGGTGCTCAACCGCAAGCGCCGGCTGGCCGGGCGCGAGCCCCTGCGCTTCGACCCCCTGATCGACCTCGACCGCTTCACCACCTGGGCCTGCTCCCAGGAGCGGCTGGGGATCTTCACGATCGGGGGCGGCGTCCCGCGCAACTGGGCCCAGGAGATCGGGCCCTACGTCGAGTTCCTCGCCAGCGAGGGCCTGCTCGAGGGCGACCGCCGCGTGCGGCGTTACACCTACGCGCTGCGGATCTGCCCCGAGCCCGCGCACTGGGGCGGCCTCAGCGGCTGCACCTACACCGAGGGTGTGAGCTGGGGCAAGTTCGAGCCGGCCTCCGCCGGCGGGCGCCACGTCGAGGTGCACTCCGACGCGACGATCGCCTGGCCCCTGATCGTGCGCGCGGTGCTCGAGCGGATCGAGCGCGACCCGCCGCCCCAAGAACGTGGTGCCGATCGCGCCCCTCGCCGACGACGCCTGAGCCAGGGTGAACACCGTGAGCAGCGGACGCTTGGACATGGCGCAGCGCTTCTTCGAGGCGGCGCGCATGGAGCTCGTGAGCGGCTCGGCCGCCCCTCGCGGCTCTACTTCTGGTCGTTCCGCGTCCTCGACGCGGAGCGCGGAGGTCCACGACCAGGCCGCGGCCTGCGGCGCGCACCTCGAGCGCATGAAGTCCCTGCACAGCGCGGTCTCCGACCGCGCGCGCGCTCCGGCCTCGTCGAGAGCGAGGTCGAGCACGGCGCTGTGCTACGTGATCGAGGCCGAGCTCTGGCTGCGCTCGGCCCGGGGCGAGGACCCCACCGAGATCGCCCACCAGTTGACCCAGGCCTCGCGGGAGGCCTACCGCGAGCTGGAGGAGCGCTTCAAGTCCACCGCGCGGGGATCGAGGAGGCCTGCATGGCCTCGGTGCGCCTGCTGCAGGCGGACCTGGACCTGGGCCAGGTCAGCGAGCGCTCGGCGTATCAGCAGCACCGACCGCGTGCACGCCCTGGAGCAGCGCGCGCGGCGCTGGGCGCGCGAGGGGCACACCCCCGAGCTCGAGGCCCAGGTCGGCGCGTTCTTCCGCTGGGAGGCCGAGTTCCTGTTCAGCCTGCTGAACACCCAGCGCCGCACCCGGAGCAAGGCCTTCGCCGACCGCCGCCTGGGGGCGGCCCGCGAGATCTACGGCGCGCTGCAGAGCGCCTACGAGGCGGGCCGCGGCCAGGCCGACGCGCTGGCGCTGTGGTCGCTGCGCTGGATGCGCGCCGCCCGCGACGCCAACGAGGAGAGCGGCGGCGACCCCCTGGCCCGCGAGACCCTCGACGAGCACCTCGAGCGCCTGCTCCAGCACCAGACCCACCTGCGCACGACCCAGCCGATCGGCGTGGCCCTGGACCTCGGCGCGCTGGAGTACTTCGTGCTCGAAGCCCAGTGCTGGATCCAGGCCGCCTGAGCCCGAGGGGGCGACCGCGGTGAGCGCCGCGCTCGCGCGCCACCCCTGGGTGTGTCTGGCCGTGGCCCTCGGGGTCAGCGCGCTGGCGGCGACCCAGGTCGGGCGGGTGCGCACCCGCTACGAGATCGAGGACTTCTTCCCCCGCGACACCCGGGAGTACGCGGTCTACCAGCGCGCGAGCGAGCTCTTCGGGCGCGACGACCGCACCGCGGTGGTCGTGCTCGAGGCCGGCGCGCCGTTGACGCTGGCCCAGTGGGAGGCCGTGGACGCGCTGACCCGCCGGCTCGCGGCCTCGGAGCTCCTGGAGCGCGTGCGCTCCGCGGCGAACGTCGAGCTCCCGCTGGCGGACCCCGCAGGCGGGGTCCGCCTGCAGCGCGCGTTCCCCGCGGACGCGCCCCTCGACGCGGCGCGGCTGGAGCAGGCCCTGGCCGTGCTCGATCGCCCGCTGTTCCACGGATCGCTCGTGTCCGCCGACCGGGCGCTGACCCTGATCGCCTGCGCGCTGCACCCCGAGCGCACCGACTTCGCCAGCCGCGCCGCGGTCCTCGAGCTGCTGCGCGCCGAGACCCGGGACCTGAGCCGGCTCGGGCTGACCGCGCACCTGGGCGGCTACCCGATCCAGCGGGTGGAGCTCTCGCGCCTCGCCGGCGGCGAGTCGCGCACCTTCCTCCCGTGGGCCTTGGGGCTGATCGCGCTGACGCTGGCCCTGAGCCTGCGCTCGCCGGCGGCGGTCGTGCTCCCGCTGTGCGCGGCCAGCGGCGGGGCGCTGTGGCTCACCGCGCTCCTGGTCGTGATCGACCTGCCGCCCAACGTGTTCGCCCCGGCGACCTACGTGATCGTGGTCGTGGTCGGGGTCGCCGACGCGGTGCACCTCCTGAGCCGCTTCGCCGAGCTGCGGGGCGAGGGCCTCGAGCCGCGGGCCGCCGGCGAGCGGGCCCTGCGCGACACCCTCGGCCCCTGCTTCTGGGCCAGCGCGACCACGGCGATCGGGTTCGCGACCCTGGGCTTCACCGGGGTCCCCATGCTCGCGGACATGGGCCTGCAGGTCGCCCTGGGGGTGGGGCTGGCCTTCGCCTGCACCGCGCTGCTCTACGGCGCGGCGGTGCGCCTGCCGGGGCTGGCGCGGCTGGGGCTCGGGCGCCGCCTGGCGCGGCTGGACCAAACCCTCGCCCCCCGCGCGCGCTGGGTGGTCCTCGCGGGCGCCGCGCTGGTGGGGGTGTTCGCCCTCGGCGCGCGAAACCTCGTGGTCAACTCGCCCCTGCTCTCGGACCTGGACCCCGCGCACCCGCTGCGGGTGACCAACCGCCTGGTCGAGGAGCGCCTGGCGGGGGTGATCCCGCTGGACGTGCTGATCGACCCGCCCCAGAGCGCCGAGCGGGTGAACGTGGCGGCCTACGCCGGCGCGCGCATGCGCCGGCTGCAGGCCTTCACCGAGGCCCTGCGTCAGGACCCCGGCGTCCGCAGCGCCACGAGCGTGGTCGACGTGCTCAACGACCTGGTGCGCGTGCTCGAGCGCGTGGCCCCGGAGAACGCCCCGGGCCTCTTGCCCACCGCGCTGCTCCTGGTGCCCGAGCGCCTCGAGCCCTGGCTCGCCGAGCAGGCGGGGGACGTGCTGCGGGTGCGGGTGCGGATCAAGGACCTCGACACCCAGGACGCGCTGGCGCTGTTCACACGGATCCGGGCGCTGGCGGCGACGCACCTGGACGAGCCCGTGGAGCTGAGCGGCCAGGGCTACCTGGCCCAGGTCGCCAACGCGACCCTCGTCGAGCGCTTCCAGAGCGCCTTCTGGAGCGCCCTGGCCGCGGTCGGCCTCGTGCTCCTGCTCGTGACCCGCGACCTGCGCGTGGCCCTGATCGCGGTCGCGGTGAACCTGATCCCGGTGGTCGTGGTCGCGGGGACCATGGGCTGGCTGGGGATCGAGCTGCGCTACACCTCGGCGGTGGTGCTCTCGATCGTGTTCGGGATCGCGGTGGACGACACCCTGCACGTGGTCGCTCAGCTCCAGCGCAGCCAGGGCCCCGAGCCCCTGCGCGAGGCCATGCTCCGCGCAGGCCCCGGGCTGGTGCTGACCTCCTTGGTGCTCGGGCTGGGCTTCGCCGTGCTCCTGGGCAGCGCGTTCCTGCCCCTGCGCACCATGGGCGGGCTGCTGCTCGTGACCGCCGTGTCCGCCCTCGCCGCCGACGTGCTGGGCTTCCCTGCGCTGGCCCGGCTGCTCGGGGTGGGCCAGCCCGCGCGCGCCGCCGGCTATAGTCCTGCCCCATGACCCCCCCTCCGCCGGCTCCGAAGGCGTGGCTGCCGCCGGGTCCACGCTGGGTCGGGCTGGCCGCCGGGCTGCCCGTCGCGGCCGGGGTGTGGCTGGGGCTCGGCGCGGCGCCGGGGCTGCTGGAGGCGCTCGCCCTGGGCTGCGCGGCGGGCCTGACCGCGGCGCGTCGCCGGCTGCGCCACGGGCCTCCGCCGCCGCCGCGGCACGAGGCGCTCCTCGCCGCGCTGGGCGTAGCCGCCCTCGCGGTCGCCGTCAGCGCGGCGGGGTGGGGCGGCCTGGGTGCGACGCACCCCCAAGCGAGCGCGCTGCGCCTGCCCGCCCGCGGCGCGGCCTGCGCCGGGCTCCTGTGCCTGGCGGCGCTGGCCTACGCGCCCCAGCTCCGCGCCGGGACGCGCTGGCTGCTCGACGTCCAGGGTCCCGCGCAGGAGCCGACGCCCCCCTGGGGCTGGAGCGCGTGGCTCGTGCTCGGCGTGGGCTTGGTGTGGCAGACCCTCCTGCTCGTGGCCTGCGGGTCGCCGCTGATCCAGACCGACTCCTGGGTGAACCTGCTCGAGCCCGACCTGCTCCAGCCCTGGCCGCACCCCTACCACCACCCCCCGCTCTACTCCGGGCTGATCAAGACCCTGGGGGGGGGCGCGCACCCCCTGCTGGGGCTGACGCTGTTGATCGCCGCGCAGCACGCGCTGGTCCTGGGCATGGGGCTCCTGGCCGAGTCCAGCGTGCGCCGCGCCTGCGGGAGCGCCGTCGGCGGCGCGGTGGCGGGGCTCCTGGTCGTGCTCTGCGGACACCTCACGATCTACGCGCACCTGGTCATGTCCGAGGTCGTGTCCACCTCATGGGTCGTGCTCTCCCTGGCCCTGGTGCTGCGCGCGGCGCGCCGCGAGGGCGCCGGCCCTTGGCTCCTGGCCGCCGGGCTGGCCGCAGGCTTGGGCACCCTCACCCGGCAGGCCATGCAGGGCTGGTTCGTGGCGGGGGTGATCGCCCTGCTCTGTCTGCGCTTCGTGCGCTGGCGGCGGGCGCTCGCGCTGTTCCTGCTCGGCGCGCTGGGGCCCGTGTTCGCGATGGTCCTGCACAACGCGGTGTTCCACGGGCGGCCGTCGTTGACCGCGGCGGTCGGGCGAAACCTGTTCTATCGCCTGGGCCCGGGCATGCCGGACCTGACCGATCCAGACGCTGCCCCCGACGACCCCTACGAGCGCGCGCGCCAGGTGATCTGGGAGCACCGGCACCACGGCGGCTACGCGCGGGCCTACGCCGAGATCGAGCGCGAGCTGGGCTGGAGCGACCCCCAGATCGAGGCCGCCATGAAGCGCTTCTACCTGGAGCAGATCCAGCGGCACCCCCGGGAGTTCGCCCAGGTGACTTGGCAGTTCTTCACGACCCTGCTGATGGGGCACGAGTCCGCGGAGCTCTCGGTCGGTATGCACGACGAGGACCTGCCCCACGCGCCCGAGGTGTGGCGAGGCCTACCCCGCGCGGGGCCCTGGCCACCCTGGGTGGTCCGCGCACTGGCGTTTCAGCCGACCTCGCTCTGGCCGACCCTGCTCCTGGCGCTGCTCTCGCCGCTCCTGGCGCGCGGACCGGGCCGCGCGCTGGCGCTGGCTGCCTGCGCGTCCGCGGCCTACTTCCTCGTGATCCCCGCGTTGATCGAGGTGCCGCTGCCTCGCTATCGACTCCCGGCGATCCCGTTCTTCGCCATGGGCTGTGGCGCGAGCGTGAGCTTCCTCGACGCCCGGCTCGGGCGGTGGCTGCGGCGAGGTGCCGCGTGAGCCCGCGCCTGCGCGCCTGCACCCTCGCCGCCACCCCGGGCCTCGTCGCCGCGACCCTGGCCGGGGGGAGCACCACGACCTGGCTGCTCGTGGTACTCGTGAGCGTGGCCGCCGGCGCGGAGCTCGTGCGGACCTGGGCCACGCGCAGCGCCGCGCGCGGCGCTGCGCTCGAGGTCGCGCTGCTCACGCTCCTCGTCGGCGCGCTGGCCTTCGTCGTCGCCTGGGGCGGGCGCCTCCCGCTCCAGCTCGAGGTCGGCACCAAGCGCCCCGCCCAGCTCCTGGCCGCGGCCCTGGCTACCTGCGCCGCTTGGGCCTTGTTCGCCCCCGGTCCCCCCGCGCCGGAGCCGCCTGCTTCCCTCGACGCTCGAGCGCGCGCAGACGAAGGCTAGCTCCCGACCGCCCAGGCGATCAGGCCCGCGGCCACGCGCTGGCGGAGCACGGGGTGCAGCACCTTCGCCGCCGGGGTCTCCTCGGGGGCGAGCTCGCCGACCGCCAGCAAGGCCAGGGTCGCGTGGCGCGCGCAGCCGAAGCTCCCGTCGGCGGCGGAGCCGCCGACGGCGCTGCCGGCGGCGTAGGCGGTCAGGCTGCAGGCGGTGAGCGCGTGGTAGCTCGCGGTGCGCGGTCCGATCGCGGGGTTGCTCTCGGCAGCGGTGGTCGTGGCCAGGTCGCCGGCGCGGTTGCACACGAGCTGCTGTCCGTCGGAGGGCCGCGCCAGCCACTCGCGGGCGGCGTCGAGGGCGACCTGGGCGATCTGGCGCTCCCCGGGGACGTCGAGGGCCACGAGGCAGGGCTCCGCCAGGATCACGCAGGCCCGCACGGCGACGTCCTGACCGTAGCGGCCCAGCTCGCGCAGCCAGCGGCGGACCTCGCGATGCGCGTCGACGGTGGTGGGAGGGTCGGGGAAGGGCTCGTCGAGCTGGCCCAAGGCGGCGGCGGCGGCCTCGTCCCCGAGGTAGGCGGCGAGCGAGGCCAGGCGGCGCTCGAGCTCACCGTTGCGCAGGCGGTGCACGATCAACTCGGCGCGCGCGCCGAGGTCACCCCCGCGGGCGTCCCGTCCCAGCCGACGCAGCCGCTGATCGGACACCCGAGGCGGGTCGGCTAGCCGACGGTCTTGTTCGACTCGTCCTTGGCGGAGTCGTCGTCCTGCTTGGTCGGCTTTTGCTGGGGCGGCGGCGCGTGCACCGCGTCCTGGATCTCTTCGACCTCGGTCATGCCCTTCTTGAACTCGGTCACGCTCTTGCCGAGGCCACGCATGACCTCGGGGAGCCGCCGCCCGAACAGGAGCAGGGCGATGATCAGGATCACGATGAGCTCGGGCATGCCGAGGCCGCCAATGAATGCGAGCTGCACGAGGTCCTCCTCAGTCGGTCAGTCTACTGCGTGGAGGGCGCGCCGCAACGCGCCGTCTCGCGATCCTGGATCGATCACCGGGCGGTTGTGGGACCTCCTGGCCCGCTCAGCGCAGCTCGAGCTCGAGCCGTCGCCCGCGGTAGGACATGCCCCCCCGCTCGACCTGGGCCGGGTCCCCCTCGAGCCAGGTGACCCCCGCCCCGACCTCCCGGTGGGCGGCCTGCCCCCGCGCCCGGAGGTTCGGGCCCTCGACCTCGATCCCCCCCTCCGCGGCGAGGGAGCGCACCGCGCGCCGCGCCAGCTCGGGGTCGGTCCGGCCCTGCAGCGCCTGGAGCTCGGTCGCCGCGGCGAGGTCCAGCTCCAGGGACAAGGCCTGACCCTGGGCGCGGTAGCGCTGGTCCGGGGGCGTGGGCCCCTTCCCCGGGAGCGCGAAGCGCGCGGACCAGCCGTCGGCGAGCTCGGCGCGCACGCCGCCCTCGGCCAGGCTCAGGCGCCCGCGCGCCGCCTCGAGCTCGACCTCCCCCAGGGCCAGGGTCACAGGACCGCTGGGCAGGGTGAGCTCGCGCCCCTGCCCGTGGAGCCGGGGCGCGTCGAGGCGCAGCGCGACCTCGCCGTCGCTGCGCACCCGGACGCCCTCGGCGCCGCCGGCGGACCAGGCCCACAGCGGCGGGAGCTCGAAGCCCGGGAAGGCGGAGTAGAGCACCGCGTGCAGCCAGGCGGCGCGAGCGCGGGTCGTGCCCAGGCGCGAGGGTCGCGCCCTGACGTCGGCGGCGCGCCCTCGAGCACGGGCGCCCGGGCCCCCAGCCACACCAGCGGCTGCTCGCCCAGGAGCGTCCACCACGCGAGGAGCTCCTCGGCCTCGAGCCGCCGCGTGCCGACGCTCAGCCCGCCGCGGGTCAGCCGCGCGATCCGGGTCTCGGCGTCGTAGTCCAGGCGCTCGCCCCGGAGCTCGGCCTGCTGGCGCTCGTCCCGCACCTGGCGCGTGGCCGTTCCCCGCACGTCGCCCTCGAGCTCGAGGCGCTCGACGAAGGGCGGGGGGACGAAGGGCAGGCCATGGTCGCGCAGCCAGCGCCGGGTGGCGGGACCCGAGCCCCAGCGCGCGGGGTCCCGGGCGAGCTCCGCGCGGGCCTCCCGCGCGGCGACGCTCCAGGCGCCGCGGGGGTCGGTCCCCGCGAGCGCGGCGCCGCCGGACGCCCGCAGGCGGCGGTCCCGCAGCTCGATCCGCGCGGCGCTCAGGTGCCGCGGCTCGGGGCCGCCGCGCCCGACCCGCGCGTCGCCGCGCAGCTCGGCCTCCTCCACCGTCCGCGCGAGGCGCACCAGGGGGTCCGCCTCCCCCGCCAGCCCGGCCGGGTCGAGCCGGGCGAAGAGGTCCTGCGCGCGGAGCTCGAAGGGCGCCGGGGCGTCGCTCGTGACCGCGGCGACCGCGAGGTCGACCGCGCGCCCCGTGAGCAGGCCCCGGTCGCCGTCGCGCCGGTAGTCGAGCCGCCCTGCGCGCCCGCGGGTCGCTCCCCAGGCCAGCTCCTGGAGCCCGCTCAGCGCGGCCCCGCGCACGTCCTGGGGCTGGAGGCTCCCCAGGGCCGCGACGTCCACGGCGAGCCGCAGCTCGCCCTGCTCCAGCCGCGCGCGCAGCGGCGCCCCCTGGGCGAGGTCCGCGGCGAGCTCGAGCTCCGCGCCGCCGCTCAGGCGCAGGGTGCGCTCGGCCGGGTCCTGCTCCAGCTCGACCCGCCCCGCGCGCAGGCGCGAGGGGCCCGCGCCGAGGGTGGCGGGCGCGCCGTGCAGCGCCGCGCGCTCCAGGCGCTGCGGCCCGTCGCCGGCGACCAGCTCCAGGCGCTCCCCGGAGAACGGCCAGCGCCGCGGGAGCGCGGCGGAGGTGGCTGGGGCGACGGCCTCGCCCCGGACGTCGCCCTCCGCCGTGAGCTCGAGCCCTCGCCCGAAGCGGGCCACGATCCGCGGCGCCTCGACCCAGCTCCCTTGGGTCGCCTCGACCCGCACCGGCGCCCCCTCGGCGAGCCAGCCGTCGTCCACCCGCCGCACCCGGGCGGCCCGGGCGCCGCCCCCGTCCGCCGAGACCGCGACGTCGCCCTCGAGGGCTCCGTCCACCAGGAGGTAGCTGGCGCTGCCGAGCGGCGCCGCGGGCGCCACCTGGACCGCCCCCCCCCGGCCACCGGTCGCCGCCGCGGCGACGCTCGGCAGCCGGGCCCAGCGCGCGCGTCCGACCGCGCAGCGCAGGCGCCGCGCGCCCCAGCGGCCGTCGAGGGCCTCGGCGTCGAGGCTCAGCCACCCCGGGGCGGCGACGGTCCCGCCGGAGGCGACGAGGGTCAGCCCGGCGGCGGTCCCCTCGACCTCGGCGCCAGCGGGGTCGCGACCGCGCACGCGCACCGGCCCCGTGAGCACCAGCCGCGCGACCTCGGCGTCCGGCGCGCGCTCGAGCGGGACCCCGTCGGCGTCGTCCACGGCGCGCACGAGGGTCGCCCGCCCGGCAGCGGCCTCGAGCACGAGCTCCCCCGCCCGCACCGCGACCCCGCCCTCGAGGTCCACGACCACGTCGCGGATCTCGCTCACGCCCCCCGGCAACCAGGCCAGGCCCTGGGGGTCCGTGGCCGAGATCCGCGCGCGCTCGGCCTCGAGGCGCAGGGCGACCTCGCCCTGCTGGTAGAGCACGAGCTCCGGCTCGCTGCAGGCCCCCGCGCTGAAGCTCTCGGCGACGGCCTGTCGTCCGGCGAAGCGCCAGGCGAGCTCGCCCTGGGGGTCGCGCTGCTCGGCGAAGAACGCGGCGTCGAACCCGGGCGGGGTCAGGTTCGGGCCCTCGCTCACGTCGATCTCGGGGGCGCCGCCGATCCGCAGCCAGGGCAGCTCGAGCCGCCCCCCGGCGACGCCGAACACCCCGACCCCCACCGCGCCCAGGGCGAGGGCCAGGGTCGTGTAGCGCAGGCCGCGGACGAGGGGACTCACGCGGACACCATAGCGCGGGGCCCCGTCGAGGCTGTCAAGGGGTGTCAACCCACGGGCCTCTGGACGGGGAGGAGCGCAAGTCACTGTCGCCGCGTATGATGACCTCGCTACAGGAGGACCGGTGGACTTCAGGGATCTTGCGAAGAAGTATTCGAACCGCGACCAGTACGAGGCCCTCAACTGGACGGGGACGTTCGCGGAGTATCTCAAGCTGGTCCAGGAGCGACCCGAGATCACGCGCAACGCGTTCCAACGCGTCTACGACATGATCATGTCGTGGGGCTCGGAGGAGTTCACCCGCAACAAGAGGAGCATGGTCCGCTACCGGTTCTTCTCCGACCCGATCGAGGGCGGCCACGACGCGATCTTCGGGCTCGAGGAGCCGCTGATGCGGCTCGTGGGCGTGCTCAAGTCGGCGGCGCTGGGCTTCGGCACCGAGAAGCGCGTGATCCTGCTCCACGGCCCGGTGGGTTCGTCGAAGTCGACGATCGCGCGCATGGTGAAGAAGGGCCTCGAGCACTACAGCCGCACCGACCCGGGCGCGCTCTACACCTTCCAGTGGCGCGTCGACGAGAAGGACGACTGGGAAGACTCCCCGATGCACGAGGAGCCGCTCAAGCTGATCCCGCAGGAGATGCGCCAGGAGTTCATCGACGACCTGCTCAAGGGCAAGGACCTGAAGTACCCGGTGGTGGTCAAGGGCGACCTGGACCCCGCGAGCCGCTACTACTTCAACGACCTGCTCGAGCGCTACAAGGGCGACTGGTGGACCCTGCTCGAGAACCACGTGCGCGTGCGGCGCCTGGTGCTCAGCGAGAAGGACCGCGTGGGCGTGGGCACGTTCCAGCCCAAGGACGAGAAGAACCAGGACTCGACCGAGCTCACCGGCGACATCAACTACCGCAAGATCGCGCTCTACGGCTCCGACTCGACCCCCGCGCGTTCAACTTCGACGGCGAGTTCAACGTCGCCAACCGCGGTGTGCTCGAGTTCGTCGAGATCCTCAAGCTCGACGTGGCCTTCCTCTACGACCTGCTGGGCGCGACCCAGGAGCACAAGATCAAGCCCAAGAAGTTCGCCCAGACGGACATCGACGAGGTGATCCTCGGGCACACCAACGAGCCCGAATACAAGAAGCTCCAGAGCAACGAGCTGATGGAAGCCTTCCGCGACCGCACGGTCAAGATCGACATCCCCTACATCACGACCCTCGACGACGAGATCCGGATCTACGAGAAGGACTTCAACGCCGAGCGGATCAAGGGCAAGTTCGTCGCCCCGCACACGATCGAGGTCAGCGCCATGTGGGCGATCCTGACCCGGCTCGAGGAGCCCAAGGTCCCGAACCTCTCGCTGCTGCAGAAGCTCAAGCTCTACAACGGGAAGTCGCTCGCGGGCTTCACCGAGGACAACATAAACGAGCTGCGCGAGGCCGCGCCCCGCGAGGGCATGCAGGGGATCAGCCCGCGCTACATCCAGGACAAGATCTCGAACGCCCTGGTGAGCGAGGCGGGCGAGGGCACCGTCAACCCGTTCATGGTCATGAACGAGCTGGAGGAGGGCTTGCGCCACCACTCGCTGATCTCGTCGGAGGACCTCCGCAAGCACTACCGCGACCTGCTGGCGGTGGTGAAGGAGGAGTACGACGACATCGTGAAGAACGAGGTCCAGAAGGCGATCTCGGCGGACGAGGAGGCGATCGCCCGGCTGTGCGCCAACTACGTGGACAACGTCAAGGCCTACACCCAGCGCGAGAAGGTCAAGAACAAGTACACCGGCCAGGACGAGGAGCCCGACGAGCGGCTGATGCGCTCGATCGAGGAGAAGATCGACATCCCCGAGAGCCGCAAGGACGACTTCCGCCGCGAGATCATGAACTACATCGGCGCGCTCGCGATCGAGGGCAAGCAGTTCCACTACTGGACCAACGAGCGCCTGCAGAAGGCCCTCGAGCTCAAGCTGTTCGAGGACCAGAAGGACTCGATCAAGCTCACGAGCCTGGTCTCCGACGTGATCGACAAGGAGACCCAGGAGAAGATCGACGTGGTCAAGGCCCGCTTGATCAAGAACTACGGCTACAACGACGTCTCCGCGACCGACGTCTTGAACTACGTGGCCTCGATCTTCGCCCGCGGCGACGCCGTCCGCAGCGGAAGCTGAGCTCCGTCGCCCGGTAGATTCGAACAGGACCCAGGGAGGCGAGGTTGAGCACCAACAAGATCGGCCGCGATCACTCGCGCTTCAAGCAGATCGTGCGCGGCAAGATCAAGAAGGAGCTGCGCCGCTACATCACCCGCGGCGAGCTCGTCGGGCGCAAGGGCAAGAAGACCGTCTCGATCCCCCTGCCCCAGATCCAAATGCCCCGCTTCCGCTACGGCAGCCAGCAGCAGGGCGGGGTCGGCCAGGGCGAAGGCGAGCTCGGCCAGCCGCTGAACCAGCCCGGGCAGAAGCAGCCCGGCGCGGGTCAGGGCGAGGCCGGGGAGGACGAGGGCCAGCACGTGCTGGAGGTCGACGTCGACATCTCCGAGCTGGCCCAGATCCTGGGCGAAGAGCTCGAGCTCCCGCGGATCGAGCCCAAGGGCAAGAAGTCCCTGGCCACCGAGAAGGACGTCTACTCCGGGATCCACCGCTCGGGCCCCGAGAGCCTGCGGCACTTCAAGCGCACGTTCAAGGAGGCGCTGCTGCGCGAGATCGCGTCGGGGACCTACGACCCCGACGACCCCCTGGTGCTGCCCACCCGCGAGGACAAGCGCTATCGCTCCTGGAAGACCAAGCGCGAGCCCGAGGCCAACGCGGTGATCATCTACATGATGGACGTGTCGGGCTCCATGGGGCACGAGCAGAAGGAGATCGTGCGCATCGAGAGCTTCTGGATCGACACCTGGCTGCGCAGCCAATACAAGAACATCGAGAGCCGCTACATCGTCCACGACGCCGCGGCGAAGGAGGTCGACCAGCACACCTTCTTCCACCTGCGCGAGAGCGGCGGGACGAAGATCTCGAGCGCCTACGAGCTCTGCGACCGGATCATCACCGAGAGCTTCCCCCCCGACGACTGGAACATCTACCCGTTCCACTTCTCCGACGGCGACAACTGGGGCGGCGACGACACCCGCAAGTGCCTCTCGCTGCTCGAGGAGCAGATCCTGCCCCGCTGCAACGTGTTCTGCTACGGGCAGGTCAAGAGCGCCTACGGCAGCGGCCAGTTCATAAAGGACCTGCGCGGCAAGTTCGAGGACGACGAGCGCATGATCCTGAGCGTGATCGGGAGCCGCGACGAGATCTACGACTCGATCAAAGAGTTCCTCGGCAAGGGGCGCTGAGCCATGGCCTATCAAATGTCGCGCCGGCTCCCCGCCGACCTCGAGCGCGAGATCCACAAGATCCTCGAGTACTCCCGAGGCTACGGCCTCGACTTCTGGGACATCAGCTTCGAGCTCCTCGACCACGACGAGCTGAACGAGGTCGCGGCCTACGGCGGGTTCCCTACGCGCTACCCCCACTGGCGCTGGGGCATGGACTACGAGCAGCTCTCCACCAGCTACGCCTGGGGCCTGTCCAAGATCTACGAGCTCGTGATCAACAACGACCCCTGCTACGCCTACCTCATGAAGTCCAACTCCATGACCGACCAGAAGCTGGTCGTGGCGCACGTGACGGGGCACGCGGACTTCTTCAAGAACAACGCCTGGTTCTCCAAGACCAACCGCAAGATGGTCGACCAAATGGCCAACCACGGGACCCGGGTCCGGCGCTACGCCGAGCGCTACGGCCACGACACCGTGGAGCGGTTCATCGACGCCTGCCTGTCCCTCGAGAACCTGATCGACATGCACAGCGCCTACATCCGCCGGCGCCGCGCCGAGCCCGCCCCCGACGCCGAGGAGTCGCGTCCGGTGCCGCGGAAGCTGCGGGCCAAGGAGTACATGGACCGCTACGTCAACCCGCCGGAGTTCCTCGAGGAGCAGCAGCGCAAGCTGGAGAAGCAGATCGAGCGCAGCAAGGACTTCCCCGAGAACCCCGAGCAGGACGTGCTCCTGTTCCTGCTCGAGCACGCGCCGCTGGACCGCTGGCAGCGCGACGTGCTGGGCATGATCCGCGAGGAGGCCTACTACTTCGCCCCCCAGGCCATGACCAAGATCATGAACGAGGGCTGGGCGTCGTACTGGCACTCCACGCTCATGACCGAGAAGATCCTCACCGACGCCGAGGTCGTGGACTACGCCGACCGGCACTCGGGCACCATGGGCACCAGCCCCGGGCGCCTGAACCCCTACAAGCTCGGGATCGAGCTGTTCCGCGACATCGAGGAGCGCTGGAACAAGGGCAAGTTCGGCAAGGACTACGAGGCCTGCGACGACATGCGCGTGCGCCGCGAGTGGAACACCCACGCCAACAAGGGCCGCGAGAAGATCTTCGAGGTGCGCAAGATCTACAACGACGTGACCTTCGTGGACACGTTCCTGACCCCCGAGTTCGCCGCCGAGCAGAAGATGTTCACCTTCGAGTACTCCCCGCAAATGGGCGAGTACGTGATCGCCAGCCGCGAGTTCGAGAAGATCAAGCGCAAGCTGCTCGACCAGCTCACGAACTGGGGCAACCCGGTGATCTTCGTGACCAGCGGCAACTACGAGAACCGGGGCGAGCTCTACCTGCGCCACCGCCACGACGGCCAGGACCTGCGCCTGGACCACGCGCAAGAGACGCTCAAGAACCTGCAGCTGCTCTGGTCGCGCCCGGTGCACATCGAGACCGAGGTCGAGAAGCGACCCAAGCTGCTGAGCTTCGACGGGAAGAAGCACTCGGAGAAGTCCCTCTGAGCGCCGCGGACGGAGCGTCGGCTCGGGGGTGAGCGCAGCGGCGGGAGCGGACGAGGACCCCGACCCGCGCGGCGACACCGCGCGCTACGGGAGCGCGCGCGCCCGGCGCCCACCGCCCCGCAGCGGCGAGAGCGAGGGGGAGGAGCTGGAGCGGCTCTACCGCCAGATCGCGGACCTCGACCGCGAGAACCAGCACCTGCTGCGGATCCTGCAGCAGGCCGGCGACGTGATCATCACCACCGACCTCGAGGGCAAGGTCACCGGGTTCAACGAGGCCGCCGAGTCGCTGCTGGGCTACACCGCCGACGAGATCGGCGGCCGCCCGGCCACCGACTTCTACGCGCGGAAGGCGCAGCGCAAGGAGCTGCTCCAGCGCCTGGCCCAGGACCCCATGGGTGTGGTGCGCGACGACGTCAAGGTCCGCACCAAGACTGGGAAGACGCGCTGGCTGGGGATCAGCCTCTCCTACCTGCGCGACGCCGAGGGCCAGGCCATGGGCACCGTGGCGGTGAGCAAGGACGTCACCAAGCGCCGCGAGCTCGAGGACACCCTGCGCCGGCTCTCGATCACCGACGCGCTCACCGGGCTCTACAACCAGAGCCACTTCTTCCACCGCCTGGAGGTGGAGAAGGAGCGCGCGCTGCGCCTGGAGCACGGGCTGAGCCTGCTCCTGTTCGACCTCGACGGGTTCAAGCCGCTCAACGACACCAAGGGCCACCTCGAGGGCGACCAGGCCCTGCGCGCGATCGGGCGGATCCTGTTCGACTCGATCCGCAAGGAGGTCGACTCCGCCTTCCGCTACGGCGGCGACGAGTTCACGGTCCTGCTCCCGGGCGCCGACGTGCGCCAGGCCCTGGCCTTCGCCGAGCGGGTGCGCGCGACGATCGAGGCCGCGTCGCTCCACGGCGTGCGCGCGAGCCTGGGCCTGGCGGAGTTCGAGCCCCACACCCGCGGCCTGAACATGCTCGAGGGCGCGGACGCGTCCATGTACATGGCCAAGAAGGCCGGCGGCAACCGCATCGCCTACTTCGACCCTGACCTCGGCAAACCCGTCCTCGCACCCCCAGGAGCGACCGCATGAACCCCAGCTATCCCCCCGCCGCTCAGCTCTGGCAGCGCTGGTATCAGGAGATGTGGATCGGCGAGGACGAGGACGCGATCGATCGCATGATCGCCGCCGACGCGCCGCTGCACTTCCCGGGCGACGCGCGCCTGACCCGCCCCGAGCTCAAGGCCTGGTGCCGCGCGTTCCTCGAGCGCTGGGACGTGATCGGGGCCAAGGTCCTCGACCCGATCGTCCAGGGCGACTGGGTCAGCGTGCGCACGGAGCTCACGATCCGCGAACGCTCCAGCGGACGCGAGGTCACCGTCGACGGCCAACAGCGCGCGATCGTGCGCGACGGCATGTTCCGCGAGGTGTGGGACTGCTGGAGCTGGGCCGACGCCATGGAGCGCCTGGGCAGCCTGCCCCAGGAGACGGTCGCGCACTTCCTCGTCCCGCCCGTCTGAGCGCGGGCGCGCCGACGAAGCGTTCAACCGCCAAGGCCGCCAAGGCCGCCAAGGTTCAGCGGAACAGAGCGCGCCGACCGAGTGTCCCAGGCGCCGCGGGATTCCCCTCAGGTCCGAGAGGTGGAGGGACGCACCTACCGGACGGGGACGAGCCAGACGAGCCCCGCCCCTATACGGGTGCGAGCGTCCCTCCGCAGGGGAGCTCCGCACGGTCGAATCCCACGTTGGTGGGGCACGCGAGCCGCTAGGCGTGAGCGATACGGCCCCAGAGCCCGACGTCGAGTCGGTCGGTTCCAGGGAGCCCCTCCTCAGGAGCCGCGCCGGACGCCCGGCGAGCGGCGAAGCCTCGAGCGCGCAACGCGCGCGAAACGGCCCCAGAGCCCGACGTCGAGTCGGTCGGTTCCAGGGAGCCCCTCCCCAGGAGCCGCGCCGGACGCCCGGCGAGCGGCGCAGCCGCTGCGCGCGCAACGCGCGCGAAACGGCCCCAGAGCCCGACGTCGAGTCGGTCGGTTCCAGGAGCCCCTCCTCAGGAGCCGCGCCGGACGCCCGGCGAGCGGCGCAGCCGCGCGAGCGCGCAACGCGCGCGAAACGGCCCCAGAGCCCGACGTCGAGTCGGTCGGTTCCAGGGAGCCCCTCCCCAGGAGCCGCGAGGGACGCCCGGCGAGCGGCGAAGCCGCGAAGCGCGCAGCAGCGCGAAGCGCTGCGAGCCCTTGGGGGTGAGCCCGAGGGGCTTTGCCCCGAGGGCGAGGGGGTCTGGGACAGACCCCCATAAACTCGGCGCTCGCGTCGTGGGTCCTCGGCTACGCGGAGGACGACGACGGAGCGCCG
This sequence comes from Planctomycetota bacterium, assembly GCA_041402045.1. Classification (GTDB taxonomy): domain Bacteria; phylum Planctomycetota; class J058; order J058; family J058; genus JAGQRJ01. The sequence goes on from JAWKSZ010000068.1 coordinate 25,612, forward strand.
GTGGGGGACGTCAGGACGTGGGTCTTCGGAGGAAGGTAGGTCGGAAGACGACGGCCGGACGTAGGTGCGGTGGGTGGCCTCAGGCGGGGCGAGGCCCGGTGGCCTCGAAGGCCCACGCCTGGAGCGCGGGGCCGAGGCTGACCTGGGCGGCCAGGACCGGGTCCTGGACCGCCAGCGCGTCGAGGCGCGCGCTGAGGGTGCGCGCCGCGGAGGTCAGCTCCAGGCGCTCGGCGGGGTTCAGGGCGTATCCCTGCGCGTCGCGCTCGAGCAGACGGCGCACGCGGGCCATGCTGAACTTCGTCACGCGATCGCCGCGCCCTCGGTCAGGGCGGTCCCGCGACGCAGGCGGCGCAGGCGGTCGCTCTTGGTGCTGACCGACGCCGCGTGGCTGGTGCGGTTGCGGTAGACCAGGTTCCCGGTGGCGAACATCTTGAGAATGCTGCGCATCAACTGCTCGATCTTCTCGCCTCCTGGCGGGATTGCTCGTAACGGACGCTGCTCCAGTCGCGGTGCTCCATGGGTCGATTCCTCTGCTTGCCTGCTGCCTCGTAGATTCCCCAGTCAGTCCCCAACGCCTCAGCCGAAGAGCTGCTGCGCCAACAGGTGGAAGTCTTCGCCGCCCTCGGGTTCCAGCTCGCCGGGGGCCCACACCTCGGCGTGGTCGCCGCACCCCACGAACACCACCTCGCGCTCGATCCCGGCCAGCTGGCACTGCTCCTCGCCGAGGGTGATCCGCCCTTGCTTGTCCGGTGCGACGGGGGTCGCAGACATGCGGATCCGACGTAGGTAGCTGCGGATCGCCTTGCTCCCGATACCAAGCGCTTGGGTGCGCATGGCCTCGAGCTTGCTGAGCGCGGCGTCGAAGCTGGCCTGGGGGTAGAGCGCCGGCAGTGTCCCCTCCGAGCTGGCGGCAGAGCACGTAGCTCTCCTCCCCCAGCGCCGAGTGGACCGCTTCCCGGAACAGCTTGGGAATCGCAACCCGCCGCTTGCCGTCGAGCGCGTGCTTGTGCGAGCCCAGCAGATTGAACTGCGACTCCCCTTCACGCTCGGGTTGGCTCACGGTTGACTCCGAATCCCCACTGATCCCCACTGAGCACCACTCTACTCCTCGGGGGTAGGGAGGACAAGCCCAACCTATTGACCTCGCAGGATCTACATCAAAAACATGCTAGCTAAAGACTTATGTAGCTGATTTTGCTCCTTGTCCACGAGTAATCCACAGCGAATCGGCGACTTCCCCGGATTTTAGTCAAAGTTCTCGATTGGGATCTTTCCCCACCTCTCCCCACCGTGGGGAGAACGGTGGGGCCCGGTGGGGGGCGGATCGGGTCCCCGGTGGGGGGCGGTGGGGAACCAGCCTCGACCCCGCGCCGCCTCGCTCCCCCAGCCGCGGGTCGCTTTCGGTAACCTCCTGCCCCATGGCGTTGGCCCGGCTGCTCCGAGACTACGCGGCGCGCGGGGCCCTCCTGCGCGTCCTCACCCGCCGCGAGCTCGTGGCCCGCTACCGCGGGACCGCGCTCGGGTTCGGCTGGTCCCTCGTCCAGCCCGCGGCGACCCTCGTGGTCTACGCCCTGGTGTTCGGCGTGTTCGTGCAGGTCGGCGTCGAGCGCTACCCCGCCTTCCTGTGCGCGGGGCTCGTCCCCTGGACCTGGTTCGCCCAGGCCACCGCCATGGGCACGACCTCGCTCCTGGGCCACGCCCCCTTCCTCAAGCACGGCGCCATGTCCCCCGCGATCCCCCCCGGGGTGATCGCCCTCGCCACCGCGGTGAACTTCGTCCTGACCCTGCCCCTCGTGATCGGGCTGATCGCGCTCCTGGGGATCGCCCCCACCGCGAGCCTCGCCTGGCTCCCCCTCCTGATCGCGATCCAGGCGCTCCTGTGCTGGGGGCTCGCGCTGTGCCTGGGCGTGGTGTGCGTGCCCTACCGCGACCTGGCCCAGCTCGTGACCACGCTCCTCCCGCTGGCCTTCGTGCTGACCCCGGTGCTCTACCCCGCCTCGAAGGTCCCCCCGCGCTTCGCCTGGGTGCTCACGATCAACCCCTTGGCGCCGCTCATGGAGGGCTACCAACGCGCCCTCCTCGGCGGCGGCGCCCCGCCCCTGGGCGTGCTCCTGCCCCTGGGCGTGGGCCTGGTGGCCCTGACCTGTGGCGCTTGGCTGGCGGAGCGCGCCCGGGACCGGATCGGGGAGGAGCTGTGAGCGCCTTGCGTCTGACCGACGTCCACAAGCGCTTCCGCTACCGCCCCCAACGCCCGGGGACCGGGAGCCTCAAGAGCGCCGTACTCGGCTGGCTGCGCGGCAACCGCGCCCCCAAGGTCGAGGTCCACGCCCTGGCGGGAGTCAGCCTCGAGCTCGCGCCTGGGGAAGCCCTGGGGCTGATCGGCAAGAACGGCGCGGGCAAGTCCACCCTGCTGCGGCTGGTGGCGGGCGCGTATCGCCCGGACACCGGCCGGGTCGAGGTCGAGGGCCGGATCGGACGCCTGCTCGAGCTCGGCGCGGGCTTCCACCCCGACCTCTCCGGCGCGGAGAACGCCGAGATCGCCGGGCTCGTCGCCGGGCTGAGCCTCGCCGACTACCGCGCCCGTCGCGCGGAGATCCAGGCCTTCAGCGAGCTGGGCGACTTCTGGTCCGCGCCGGTGCGCACCTACTCCAACGGCATGCTCCTGCGCCTGGGCTTCGCGGTCGCGACCGCGATCGAGCCCGAGCTCCTGGTCGTGGACGAGGAGCTCGCCGTCGGCGACGCGGGGTTCCAGGCCAAGTGCAACGCGCGGATCCAGGCCCTGCGCGACCGGGGCGCCGCGCTGCTCGTCGCCTCCCACGACCTGGCCGTGCTCGAGCGCCTGTGCGAGCGCGTGCTGTGGCTCGAGGGCGGCGCGCCGCGAGCCTTGGGCCCAGCGGCGGAGGTCCTCGCGGACTACCGCGAGGCGAGCTGCTGACCCCCGCCCGCGCCGTCGCCGGCCTGACCGCCGCGGGGCTCCTCCTGCGCGGCGCCGCCGCCGGGCGCGCCGCGGTCCTGATCCGCGACGGACAGGGGTATCTGGACGTCGCCAGACTCCTGCGCGCCGGCGACCTCCCCGGCGCCCTGGGGCAGCACGTGCCGGTGGCCTACCCGCTGCTGCTCGTCCCCGCAGGGGGAGACCCCGCCGCCGCCGCCTGGCTCACCGCCGCCGCCAGCGCGCTCGCGGTGCCCTTCGCGGCGCTCTCCGCCGGGCAACGCTGGGGACCCCGGGCCGCGGTGTGGACCGCCGCCCTCGTCGCGCTCTGGCCGCTGGGGATCGAGGTCGGGAGCGAGCTGCTCTCGGACGGGCCCTTCGTCGCCTGGACCCTGGGCGCCGTCGCCTGCGCCGACCGCGCGCGCCTGCGCGGCGCCGGCTGGGCGCTGCTCGCGGGCGCCCTCGGCGTGCTCGCTTACTTCACCCGCCCCGAAGGGCTGCTGGTGCTGGGCGGGATCGGGCTGGCGCTCTGCGTGTCGGCGTTGCGCCGCCGACGGCTGGGGCTCTTGGCGGCGCTGGGTGCGCCGGGGCTCCTGGGGGTGGGGCCCTACCTGCTCTGGATCAGGCGCCGCGCGGTGCTCGGCGGCACCCAGGCCGGGGTGTGGAAGCTGACCCTCAAGCGCAACCTCGCCGAGCGGCTCTCGATCCTGACCCCGAGCCTCGTGCTCCGCCGCGCAGGGCAGCTGGCGTGGTTCGCGGGGGCCGCCCTCGGCCCGGTGGGCGCCGCGCTCCTCGCGGCCGGCGCCTGGCGCCGGGCGCGCGGCCCGCGCCGTCCCGCCGGACCCTGGGGCCTGCACCTCGCGGTGGCCGCGCTGCTCGTCGCGGCCTACCTCGCGATCCGGGTCGACCCGCGCTACGGCCTGCCGCTGGTCGGCCTGGCCTGGCCCTGGCTGGGGCGGACCGCGGCGGAGCTCGCCCGCGACCGACGCCTGCGGCTGGGGCTCCTGGCGCTGCTCTTGGTCTGCGCCAGCGTGGCGACCCTCCGCCCGCGGCGCGCGGACAAGGCGCCCTTGCGCGCGGCGGGGCTCGCCCTGCGCGAGCTGGGCGCGCGCCGGGTCCTGGCCCACGACTCCCGCGCCGCGTTCTACGCCGGCGCTCAGCCGGAGCACCTGCTCCTGCACGTGCCCGATCGGGCGGACCAGACCCCGACCCGGGTGATCGCCCTCGCGCGGGAGCTAGGCGTCGACGCGGTGGTGTGGGAGGTCCACGGCCCCGAGGACCGCGACGCGCTCCGCGCGCTGGCCCCCGTCCGCGCGCGCTTCGGCGACCCAGGCGAGGTCCAGCTCGAGCTCTACTGGCTCGCGCGCTGAACCCAAACACCTCCCCTCGAAGCGCTTAGGCACCCCGCGCAAAAATCCTGCGCCGCCTGAGAGGCCCTCCCGGCGATCCCGTTGTTGCGGGCAGAGAGAGGGAGGATCCTCATGAACGCTGGACGAACCTGGATTGGACTGACCCTGGGCTGCCTGGCCCTGACCCCCGCCCTGGGCCAGGGCTCCGCGATCCCGCCCCACCCCAACGAGCGCTACCTCAGAGAGTGGGCGCAGGAGCTGAGCGCCGAAGCCCAGCGCGCCGCGAACACCGCGTCCTTTGCCGAGCGCAACGCGATCCACGCCCGGGCCGTGACCGCCGAGAGCGCGGACCTCGCCGCCCGCGCGCTGCACCTCGACTCCCGCGCGCAGCGCGACGCGATCGAGCGCACCTTCGCCGCTGCCACCCTCGAGGCCGGGGCGCGCTTTGGGCCAGCCTTCCACGCCGACGGGACCTACGACCCCGCCCAGGAGCAGGCCAAGAAGGCCGCGCAGAACGCCGCGGGGTCCGTCGCCCGCGCCTACGGCCCCGCGCTGGTCGCGGCCCTCGACGGCCGCCCGATCCCCACCGCCGCCGATCAGGCCCGCCTGGACTCGGTCCTGTCCCGAGCGCGCTTCGAGGACGTGGCGCGGATCATGGACCCCACCGTGGGGAGCACCCTCGGCGAGACGGAGGGGGAGCGGCTACGCGAGGCGGCCAAGACCCTGGTCCCCGCGGAGGACTGGTCGCGGAGCATGCTCGAGGAGCTGCCCACCCGCCAACCCGGCGAGCAACCCCTGCGGGCCGAAGAGCTCAAGGTCCTCGAAGCTCAGATCCGCCTGGCCAACGCGACCTGGAAGGCAGGGCAGGTGCACCGCGCGGTCGCCGAGAACAACCCCGGGCGGATCTCGATCACCCGCGCCGGGAACTACGCCCCCTTCGACCTCATGCAATACGAGGTCTACAGCCGCGCCGCCGAGGAGAGCACCCGGCACCTGAGCGAGCGCGGCGGAATGACAGGCGCACAGCTCGCGACGCAGGCGGCGCGCAACGCGTCGGCCCGCGCCACCTTCGAGGTCTACAAGGACTTCCACGAGGCCAAGCAGGGCGGGACCGAAGACCCGGCTGAGCGCGCCGCGCGTCTGGAGCAGGTGCAGAAGCAGCTGAGCCGCACCTACGTCCAGGAGCTGAGGGGCATGACCTTCGCCGAGCTCCGCGCCGAGGCCAAGGCCCTGGGCGTCGAGCTCCCCGAGGGGCGGTTCGACCGCAAGGAGCTGGCCAGGACGATCTGGGACGCCGTCCTCCCGGAGCAGGCCCGGACCGTGGAGGCGTCGGCCCCCGCCCCGGCGCGGCAGGGCGCGGCGGAGCGCCTGGGCGAGCTCGTCCCGCGCGAAGCCCGCGGACGCCGGGTCCGGGGCCGCTGAGCCACGTTCCGAGCAAGGACGGCCGCATGAACCGGAGCCTGATCCTCCTGGCGCTGACGTTGAGCCTGGGGTGTAGCGAGCCCGAGGCCAGCGCCCCAGCCACGGCGCCCAGGGCCGCGCCCGTCGCGACCCCGCGCCTCGTGTCCGCGCCGCCGCCGGCGCCCTCCCCCGCCCTCGTCACGGCTCGCCTCCGGGTCTGCGGCGTCCTGCGCCTGGCTCGAGGGCAGGACGAGGTCCTGACCCGGTTCGAGGCCGAGCTCGAGCGCAGCGCGACGGGCTGGCGCGCGCTCGAGCGCGTCCTGGACGGGGTCCCGCAGGCGAGCTCCACGCGGGTCTCCGCGAGCCCCCTGGAAGCCCTGGGCCTGCCTCCCCACCTGGTCCGGCTGTGCGGGCTCGACGCGCCCGCGGAGCGGGTCCTGCGGCTCGACGTCGGGCGCACTCGGGTCGAGCTGACTCAGACCGCCGAGCGCTGGTCGGACGGCGGCCGCGCCCACGCCCGCGGGCGAGGACGCCTCGCGGGGAGCCCCTTCGAGCTCGAGGTCTCCGCCCACGCCCGCTGGCAGGACGACCTCCAGGGCCTCCCGCGCACCCTCCGGCTCGAGGTCGTGCAGGACGCCCACGGCGGGCCCGGAGAAGACGCCCGCTCCACCGTCACCCTCGAACTCGACGCGACCCCCGCGGAGGCCTCATGAAGCACCTGTTCCTCACGGCGCTGCTCGCCCTGGCGAGCGCGTGGGCCGCGCCCGACCTCGGCGCGCGCAGCCGCGACTACGCGAAGCGCATGACCGGCTTCGCCGGCGGCGTGGTGCTCGCCGACGCGTTCCGCGGCGCGACCCTGGGCGACACGGGCGCGATCGAGGACGCGCTGGTCGCCCCCGCCGAGCCGGAGTTCCTGATCGGGCTCCTGACCTTCGAGCGCGCCCACCACTACGGCGAGAGCCTGCTGAGCAAGGTCCCCGGACTCCAGGGCCCGCTGGGCAGCGCGATCAAGGGCAACCTGGCCCTGACCGGCGCCCTGACCGTCGTCAGCGCGTTCGAGGTGGACCTGGGCGACGAGCCCGGGCTCCACGACGCACGGATCAAGGTCCACGAGCTCGACGCCGGGAGCCTGGGGATCACCGCGGCCTCCTTCGCCGCGGCCCAGCCAGCGTGGGGCATGTTCAAGCGGGTCGCCGCTCGGTTCGCGAAGGCGGTCGCCGCGCGCTTCGCGAGGACCGCGGCGCTCAAGGCCGCGCTGGCCGCGGCGCCGGTGCCCGGCTCGCGGGTGGCGGCCCTGGGGGTGCTCCTGTGGGACCTGGGCGCGGCGGCGGTCGACCTGGCGGGGGTCCTGACCCTCGCCCACGCCGTCGAGGCGCCGCTGCAGGACCTGCGCCGTGGGCTCCAGTCGCGCGACCGAGCCGACGCCGCCAGGGCCCGGATCCAGGCCGCCCTCGACGCCGAGGACCCTCGCGCGCTGGAGGCCGCCCTGGGCGAACTCGCGCGGAGCTACGTCAGCGAGCGCAATCGAGCCTACGAGGAGGTGGCCGCTCGTGACTTCGCCCTGCTCCAGCGCCTGCGGCGCCGCGGGGCGCCCCCGGAGTCCCTGGCCGGCGCCGCGCAGCGCGCCCTCGACGACTACGGAGCCGACGGCGCCCTGGTGGCTCAGAGGGTCTACCTGGAGGAGGAGCTGGCCGGGACCCCCTACGCCGCGGAGCTCGCCCGGGACGGCGGTCTGCGCACGCGGCGGGAGCAGACCGAGGTCGCCCTTCGGCGCCGTGAGGCGCTCTACGCCCAGGAGCTCGCCGAGCTCGACGCCTGGGAGGCGCAGACCTCGCCCCGGCTCGCGCAGCGGCTCCGCGACCTGCGCGACCTGGTCGAGGGCGCGCGGGTGAGCGAGCGCGCGCTGGTCCCCGTCCCCCCCTCGGACGGCCTGGTCCACCTGCTGAGCGAGGAGTAGCTCCGGCTCAGCGTCGTGCGGCGGCCTGGTCGGCGACGACCGCGCCGCGCCGGCCCATGGGCTCCTCCGGCGGCCGGGTGGTGTCCTGGGAGGTCTGGCGCTCGAGCTCGGCGTTGAGCTCGGCCCCGAGCACCACCACGTAGGCGCTGAGCCAGAGCCAGAACATGAGCACCGCCACCGCACCCAGCGAGCCGTAGGTCTCGTTGTAGGTCCCGAAGTGGCTGACGTAGAGCGAGAAGCCCACCGAGCCGGCGACCCACAGGGCCGACGCCAACGCCGAGCCGGGGGAGATCCACACCCAGCGCGCCGCCGCGCGGGAGGGTCCGAAGCGGTAGATCACCGCGAACAAGAGCAGGGCCACGAGCACCAGCCCCGGCCAGCGCGCGACCCCCAGGAAGACCTCGGTCGAGTCGGAGAGCCCGACCGCGTCGAGGGCGTAGGGCGTGGCCAGCAGCAGCCCCACCGAGAGCAGCGCGGCCACGATCGCGCTCCCCGTGATCAGGAAGCCGAGCAGCGTGCGCGTGAAGAACCCCCGCGACTCGCGCTCGTCGTAGGCGACCGTGGTCGCGCCCATGAGCGCCAGGGAGCCTCGAGAGGTCGACCACAGCGCCACCCCCAGGGCGACCACGAAGCCCAGGCTCAGGCTCGAGTCGCTGGTCTGCACGAAGAAGCGGAGCTGGTCGCCCAGGATCTCGAGGCCGGCGTCGGGCAGCACGCCCTCGAGCTGGGCCAGCTGCCGCTCGATCAGCGCGGGGCTGGCGAACAGCCCGAACAGGCTGACCACCGCCGCCAGCGCCGGGGCCAGGGCCAGGAGCGCGTAGAACGCGACCCCCGCCGCGAGCAGCCCGACCTGGTCGCGTCCGAGCTGGACCCACACCCGCTTGGCGACGTCCCACCAGCCCGCGGGCGGGATCTGCAGGGGGTGCTCGGCGTAGAACCCGCGCTCGGGCGCGGGCAGCCCCTCGGCCTGCTCGGGGGCGTCGGCGGGATCGCGGCCCATGGCCGCGTTGGGGATCACGGGCTCTGCGCGCTCGAGCCGCGCACTCTCGACGCTCATCCGGCGTTGCCCCCCAGCGCCTCGGCGCGCTCCTCGGCCTCCTCCAGGGCTCGCTCCACCGCGCGGGGGAACGCCTCGCGCAGGCTGCCCCCGTCGATCACGGGGCGCACGGTCTCGACGAAGGCGTTACGCACGACGCCGAACAGGGCCGGCAACCAGCCCGCGTCCACGTCGTCGAGCTCGCCCGCGAGCGGAACCTCGGTGGCGAAGCGCTCGAGCTCGCCCTCCTCGGCCTCGAACACCTCGGTCAGCGCCTCGCCCGCCGCGTCGAGGGCGGCGCCGAGGGGGTTCTCGTCATCGCCGGTCAGGTCCGAGAGCGAGATCAGGCGCAGCCCGTCGAAGGCCGGCTTGGCGCTGCCGCGCACCTGCCCCTCCTCGACGTCGAGCTCGACCGCGAGGGAGAAGCGTCCGGCCTCGGCGTCGAGGGGCGCGTAGACCGCGAGCAGGTCGTTCAGCCGCGGGACCTCGAGCGCCTCGAGCTCCAGCTCGAGGGCGAAGTCCGGGCGCGCGGCGAAGGGGTCCAGCTCGAGGTCCAGACGCAACGGCGCCTGACCCAGGGCCAGCGCCTCGAAGCTCGCGTGGGACGGGTGCTCGCGGGTGTCCTGCGGGCGGTTCGAGAGGTCGAGCACCGCGCCCTGGACGTCGGTCAGCGCGACCTGCACCGGGGTCTCGGCGAGAGGCACGGTGAAGGTCACCTCGCCGTCGTGCACCGTCAGCCGGTCGATCCGGATCGGCGAGAGGTCCTTCACGGTCTCGATCCAGGGCTGGTCCTCGCCGCTCTGTTCGAGGCCGGTGCCCTCTTGATCGCTGACGAAGTTGAGCTGGGGCTGATAGAGGTCGACCTCGCTGACCAGCTCACCGCGCAGGAGCGCCTCCCACAGGATCGAGAGGTCGACCTCCTCGGCCTGGAAGAACGGCGTGCGCTCCTCCCCCGAGACCTTGGAGATCGAGACGTCCTGGATCGTGTAGGCCCCGCGGATCAGGGCAATGTCGACGTCTCCGATCCGCCCGTCGTAGTCGGGCAAGGCGTCCAGGGTGTGGTTGACGTAGGCCTGCACCGCGTAGGGCAGCGCGATCCGCGCCGCGCCCAGGAGCAGGACGACGACGAGGAAGACCTTGGTAAAGCGCCCCAGGCGACGCCGCTCAGCGGGTGGGGGCGAGGGGGGGGCCGGGATCATGGCGCCTCGCTTTCACCCCGTGGGGTGCAAGCTCCGTGCCGACGGGCGACCGCGCCGTCGAACGGCACACGCGCAGGTTGCGCGCCGAGCGCGGCCTCCCACGAGACAGGGGTGTCTCGCCGCTACTCCGCGGGCGCTCGGGTCGCGCCCAGGACCTCGAGGGTGTCGGCGTCCTGCACGAACGCGATCACCGCGCGCGCGGCGGGGAGCTCGAGCTCCCCCGCGCCGCCCTCGCCGAGGACCGCGGTGTGCAGCTCGAGCACGACGTTGGTGTGGGGCCAGGCCGCGCCGCCGTTCTCGCCGTGCGCCGGGTGCCCCTCGGTCGTGGGCAGGACCTCGGCGACCTGGAGCAGGCTCCCGGCGGCGCCCCCTCGACGCGGTAGGCGAGCCGCCCGCCCGCGCGGGTGAGCGCGACCGTCGCGGGCGCGGGCCGGGCCAGGGCGCGATCCAGGGCCCCGCGCACCTGGAACCGGCTGGAGCCGATCGCCTCGGCGGCGCCGTTGATCACGAGCTGCGGGGTGTAGACCCGCCCGCCGCTGAGCCGCGCCGAGTAGACCCGCTGCCGCTGACTGAACGCGCGCTGCCCGTAGGGGTCGCGCCAGCCCAGGTGGTCCCAGTAGTCCACGTGGAAGGCGAGGGCGAACACCCCGGGGGCGTCGGCGACCTCGCCCAGCAGGGCGTCGGCGGGAGGGCAACTGCTGCAGCCCTCGGAGGTGAACAGCTCGAGCACCGCGACCGCCCCGGGGGTCGACGGGGGCGCCTCCTGGTCGAGGAGCGGGCGCGCGTCGTAGCGCTGCCAGCCCAGCCAGCCGAGCAAGAACACGGCGAACACGATCAAGGCGCGGAGGTTGCGGCGCACGGGCGCTCCCTTCGTCGAGGACAACGCGCGACCCCCCGAGGATAGTCCCTCCGGAAGCGGTCGCCTGGCCCGCTCCCGGCCGAGGTGGTAGACCGTGGAGGTGCAGACTCCACGCGAACGCGCCTTGGCGATCGAAGACAACGTCCGGCGCGTGGTCCGCGGCGGCGAAGAGGCGGTGCGCCTGGCGATCGTCGCGCTCCTGATCCGCGGGCACCTCCTGATCGAGGACGTACCGGGCACGGGCAAGACGGTGCTGGCCCGCGCCCTGGCCCGCTCCCTCGACGCCCGCTTCGGCCGGATCCAGTGCACCCAGGACCTGCTGCCCACGGACATCACCGGGGTCTCGATCTTCGACCCGCAGAAGCTCGACTTCCGCTTCCAGGAGGGCCCGGTGTTCACCGACGTGCTCCTGGCCGACGAGATCAACCGCGCCACGCCGCGCGCCCAGAGCGCGCTGCTCGAGTGCATGGAGGAGCGCCAGGTGACCACCGACGGGGTGCGCCGTCCGCTGCCCCCGACCTTCCTCGTGCTCGCGACCCAGAACCCGATCGACATGGAGGGGACCTTCCCCCTGCCCGAGGCGCAGCTCGACCGCTTCGCGCTCTCGACCCGGCTGGGCTACCCCACCGACGAGGTCCTGATCCAGATCCTCGAGGACCAGCGCCGGGCGCACCCCCTGGACGCCCTGGGCCCGGTGGCCGACCTCGCGCAGCTCGCCGAGCTGCAGCGCGCGGTCGAGGAGGTGAGCTGCGACCGCAGCCTGCTGCGCTACGTGGCGCAGCTCGTGCGCGCCACCCGCGAGGCCGAGGGCGTGCAGCTCGGGGCCAGTCCCCGCGCCGCGCTGGCGCTGGTGCGCGCGGCCCGGGCCTGGGCCCTGCTCGCCGGGCGCGCCCACGTGCTCCCCGACGACGTGCACGCCGTCGCCCACGCGGTGCTCGACCACCGGGTGATCGTCGACCCCCGCAGCCGACTCGGCGGACGCAGCGCGGCGACGGTCGTCGCCGAGGCCCTGGGCCAGGTGCCGGTGCCCCTCGCGCCCCAGGACCCGCCGCCGGCGTGAAGCGGGTCCGCGGACGCCTCGGGCGGCGGATCGGGCTCCTGGCCCTCGGGCTGTGGGCGGCGACCTGGGGCGTGCTCTACGGCTCCGCGCTGGTGTGCGCCTGCGGGATCTCGCTCACCTGCACCTGGGTCGCGCTCCTGCTCTACCCGCGCTGGGTGCGGCGCTCGCTCTCCGTCGCCCGCGACATGCCGCCGAGCGCCTGCGAGGACGACGCCGTCGCCGTGCGCTTCACGCTGGAGAACCGCAGCCGCCTGCCGGCGTTCCTGCTGGAGGTCACCGACCGCTTCACCCCCGACAAGGTGCCGCGCCGGCACGCGCAGGTGTTCCCCGGCCTCGGCGCGCGCCGCCGCACCCGCGTGCGCTACTGGGGGCGCTGCTACGCCAAGCGCGGCACCTTCAGCGTAGGGCCAGTCAGCGTCGCGGTCGCCGACCCCTGCGGGCTGTTCTTCGCCGAGTGCCCCCCCGACGCGGTCGCCTCCCTCGTGGTCTACCCCAGCCTGGCCCCGGTCCTGCCCCTGGGGTCTCAGGGTCTGGGCCGCGCCACGCTCCTCGGCGGCAACCCGCGGCGCACGGCGGGGGAGGGCGACCTGCCCCTGGGCGTGCGCCCCTACCGCCCGGGGGACCCGCTGCGCCGCGTGCACTGGCCGAGCTCGGCGCGCCACGGGCGGCTCGTGCTCCGGGAGTACGAGCGCGAGGTCGCGCGCCCGGTGTGGGTGTTCCTCGACCTCTGTCAGACGACCCAGCGCGGGCTCGGCAAGCACTCGATCCTCGAGGTCTCGGTGCACGTCGCCGCCGCGCTCTGCCACGCGCACCTGCGCGCGGGGGACCGGGTGGGCCTCGTGGCCGAGGGCGCGCGCTCGTGGACGACCCCCGCCGGCCGCGGCCCGGCGCAGCGCGACCGGATCCTCGAGGCGCTGGCCCGGGTGCGCCCCGACGGCGAGCGCCCGCTGCTCGAGGTCGTGCGCGACGAGCTCCCGCGGCTCTCGCCCCGCGACACCTGCGTGTTCCTCGTCGCCGACTCGGACCCCGAGCCCTGGGCGCCGGTGCTCCACGAGCTGCGCGCCCGGCGCTGCCAGGCGAGCTGCGTGGTGTTCGACCTGCGCAGCTTCCGCGCGGTGTTCGGCGTCGCCGGCGACACGCTCCCGCCCTCGGTGCACACCCTGGCCGAGGTCTACGCCACCCACGGCGCGACGGTCTACGCCTGTCGCAACGGCGAGCCGATCGAGGCCGCCCTCGCGCGGCCCTACGCCGGACGCCCGCGGGTGCGGATCCGCGCGGAGCCGACGTCGTGAAGGCCCGGGCCCTGGCCAGCGCGCTGCGCTCGCTCCTGGCGCTCGTCGCCTTCGTGCCCACGCTGGCCTGGCCGACGCGCCAGGGCGGCCCCGACGCGGGGACCGTGGTCGCGTTGCTCCTGCTGTGGGCCTACGCCGGGACGCGCTCGGCCTTGAGCGCCCTCGACCCGCTGGAGGAGGAGACCTTCTTCGCCAAGCGCGTGCGCCGGCTGGTGCTGCTCCCGGTGGGCATGGCCCTCGGCGGCTCGGCGCTGTTCCCGGTGCTCACTGCGTGGCCCTACGTGTGGTTCGTGATCGCGATGGTCGGCGTGCTGCAGCGCTTCGCCTTCGTGCCCGAGGTCGCGGTGGCCCTGGGCTGGCTGGCGGGGATCGGGGTGCTCGCGCAGCTCGTGCTCGCGCCGAGCGCGGTGTGGTCCCTCGTGCCCCTGTTCGCGCTGCTGTTCGTGGTCCCGGGTCTCGACCGCTACGCCGAGGCCCAGGGTCGGCAGCGCACACCGCCGTCGCCGCTCCCGCTGCTGCGGGCAGGCGCGGTCGTGGCCGCGGCGGTGTTCGCGCTGACGCTGCTCCTGGCGTGGGCGCTGCCCGACCCCTTCCCCGCGATCGTGGAGACCCCCGAGTTCGACCTCGACCCCGGCCAGGCTCCGGTCCCGCGCTTGCCCCTGCCGCAGATCGCGTTCGGCGGCATGCTGCTCGGGCTCATGTGGGTGATCGCGCAGCGCGTGGGCCGCGCCGCGGTCGAGGCCGAGCAGCCGCCGCCTGCGGAGATGCAGGTCGAGCTCGACGAGGTCGCCCTCGACGGGGCGCCCCCGCTCTGCGCGTGGGACGCGGGGCCGCGCCGGGCAGCGATCGACGCCTACCTCGCGCACCGCGCGGCCCTCGGCCGACGCGGGACCGCGGTGAGCCCGGCCCAGACCCCGGCGCAGTGGGCGAGCACGCTCCCTGCAGACGCGGCGCCGAAGATCGCCGAGGCCTTCGGCCGCGCGCGCTGGTCCCCCGAGCCCTTCGCGGAGGAGGAGGTCGACCGCCTGCGGGGGTGGATTCGGGACGTCGAAGGGGGGGTGTCAGACCCGTCAGAAGCGTCAGATCCCTGACACCCGACGGGCGGCGGACGCACACGTCGTAACTCGTGACGCGGTGCAGAATCCCGCTCGGTGACTGCGCAGTGACCGTTGGGCATCCGTCGTGCTTGGGCGTCAGCAAGCTGACACATCTTGACACTAAGTGCTTGGCCCTTTTGGACTTGCGTTTGGCTCCCGAACTGCAATCATGGGGCTCGAACGGAGGTTGCCCATGGCTCCGCAAGACGCTGGCTCGCCCACCATGACCCACGCGCATGAAGCTCGGATGAACGGCCGTGAAGCGCCGGTGAAGAGCGGATCGCTCGGTCTGGCTCACGTCGCCCCGCAGCCGCTGCTCGACCCCCTGGTGCACGTGGGCCGGGAGACGATCAGCTACAAGCGGAAGCTGTTCCACGTGCTCGGGATCGGCTGCATTGGCGTCACCTACGGCTACAGCGCCGCGGCGCCGCTCCTGGTGCTCGGGATCCTGGCCGTCGTCACGTTCATCTTCAGCGGCCTGGACATCCTGCGCTTCTACGTGCCCTCGCTCAAGGCGCGCGTCCGCCGCGACTTCGGCCCGTTCATGCGCAACTACGAGCTGGACCGGCTCTCGGGCTCGTCCTGGTTCCTGTTCGCCGCGCTGATCACCGTCGCGCTCTACAGCCGCGAGGCCGCCGCGCTGGCCTTCGTCTACCTCGCGATCGGCGACCCGATCGCCTCGTGGGTGGGCGTGCGCTGGGGCCGGATCAAGCTCCCCGGCGGGAAGTCCCTCGAGGGCAGCCTGTCCCTGTTCCTCAGCGCGAGCGTGGTGGGCGTGGCCTACCTCTTCGGCGGGATCGCCCTCGGGACCCTGGCCCCCCTCGCGCTGCCGGCCCTGGCCCTGCTCGCGATCGGCGGCGCCGCCGCCGCAGCGTTCTCGGAGTGGCTGCCCCTGCGCGGCCTCGACGACAACTTCGTGGTGCCGGTGATCACCGGCGGCGCGATCACGCTGCTGCAGCTCGCGATCTAGTCGCGCGGCGATCCACCTGCGAGCCCTCGGTCCGCTTGGACCGGGGGCTCGTTCGCGTGTGGGGCGTGCGTGGGCGTGCGGGCGACCTGCCTGCGTGAGCGTGCGGGCGACGCGGATATGAACCGCCAAGGCCGCGGGCGACCTGCCTGCGTGAGCGTGCGGGCGACGCGGATATGAACCGCCAAGGCCGCGGGCGACCTGCCTGCGTGAGCGTGTGGGCGACGCGGATATGAACCGCCAAGGCCGCGGGCGACCTGCCTGCGTGAGCGTGCGGGCGACGCGGATATGAACCGCCAAGGCCGCCAAGAGCGCCAAGGCTCCGCGAGGTCAGGCCGTCGCGGCGCCCGAGAGAGGAGGTTCTGCTCCGCCCCAGCGGAGCTCACTCACCTGTTCAACCGCCGCGGCAGGGCGCGGGCGGAGCCTTGGCGCTCTTGGCGGCCTTGGCGGTTCAAGTCCCGAGCCGGCCACGTCGTGACCTGCTGGGCAGGGGCAGGGCAGGGGCAGGGCGAACGCAGGGGCGGAACGCAGGGGCGAGCTATACTCGCGCCCTTCACGAGGTGGCCCATGCGGCAATGGATCCAAACGTGCGCCCTGGTGGCGCTCCTCAGCGCGACGCTCGCCCCGGCGCGCGATCTCTCGCTCCCGATCAAGGAGAAGGTGCTCGACAACGGGCTGCAGGTGCTCGTGCTCGAGGACCCCTCGATCCCCAACGCGACCCTGCACCTGGCCTGGAAGGTCGGCTCGCGCAACGAGCGCCCGGGGATCACCGGGCTCGCGCACTTCTTCGAGCACATGATGTTCTCGGGGGGCGCGAAGTACGGCAAGCGCTTCGACGCGACCATGGAGCGCCGCGGCGGCTCCAACAACGCCTACACGACCCACGACGTCACGGTCTACACCGACTGGTTCCCCGCCGCCGAGCTCCCGCTGATCCTCGACATGGAGGCGGACCGCATGGCGGGCATGAACTTCGACCCGCGGATCGTGGCCAGCGAGCGCGAGGTCGTGGCCAGCGAGCGTCGGCTGAGCATGGACGAGCCGTCCTCGGTCCTCGCCGAGCAGCTGTGGGCCGCCGCCTACACCGCGCACCCCTACCAGTGGGACGTGCTCGGCTGGATGGTCGACATTCAGCACTGGACGCAGGAGGACCTCGAGGCCTTCTTCGCCGCGCACTACGCCCCCAACACCGCCGTGCTCGTGATCGTGGGGGACGTGCAGGCCGACGAGGTGTTCGCCCTGGTCGAGGCCGCCATGGGCAAGCTCCCCCGCGGCCCCGAGCGGCGGCCGATCCACACCCAGGAGCCGCCCCAGCGCGGTGAGCGCCGGCTGGTGGTCGAGGACCCCACCGCCAACGCGGCCCAGGTCATGTGCGCCTGGCACATTCCGCAGACCGACCACCCCGACTTCGCGCCGCTGGACGTGGCCGAGAAGCTGCTCCTCGGCGGCGAGACCTCGCGGCTCTACCAGCGCCTGGTCGACGACGAGGAGCGCTGCCTGGACGTGGGCGGCGGCTGGCAGGGCTACCAGTTCGACCCCAGCCTGTTCACCGTCGAGCTCCTGCTGCGCGAGGGCCAGGACCCCGCCGCCGCCGAGGCCGTGATCTACGAGGAGATCGCGGGGCTGCAGCAGGAGGGCCCCGCCGCCGCGGAGCTGGCGAAGGCCAAGCGCCAGATCGTGGCCAGCTTCCTCCGCCAGCTCACCACCCAGAACGGCAAGGCCGGGGTGATCGTCGAGACCGAGCTGTTCTTCGGCGGCTGGGAGCGGCTCCAGGCGCGGCTCGACGCGGTCGAGGCCGTGACCGGGGAGGACGTGCAGCGCGTGCTCGCGGCCTACCTCCGCCAGCGCAACCGCACCGTGGCGACCCTCGTCCCCGGGGGCGAAGCCGAGGAGCCTGCCGCGGAGGACCCCCGCCGACGAGGTCGAGGACGGGGAGCCCGAGCAGGCCGAGGACCCCGCGCCCCAGGCCGCCGAGGAGGTCGCTGACCTTCGCGCCCCTCGAGCGCGCCGCGCCGACCCTCGCGCTCGGGGCCGGCCAGGTCGAGACCCTCGAGAACGGGGTGCGGACCCTGGTCGTGCCCCAGCCCGGCGCGCCGCTGATCACGTTCTGCGTGTGCGCCTCGAGGGTGGGGCGCTGCTCGACCCGCCTGGCGCCGCCGGGGCCTCTGACCTGCTCGCCGCGCTGCTCGAGCGCGGCGCCGGCGAGCGCGACGCCCGCGCCTTCAAGGAGGCGATCGAGGCGGCGGGCGGCCGGCTGCGGGTCAGCGCGCGCAAGCGCTGGCCGAAGTCGAGGCCGAGTTCCTGCGCGAGGACGCAGCGCTGGGTTCGAGCCCTGGGGACCTGCTCCTGCGCCCGCGGCTCGAGGCTGCGGAGTTCGAGAAGGAGCGCGCCAAGGCGTTGACGCGCTCAAGGCCGCGCGGGACGAGCCCTCGCAGTTGATCGGCGCCTACTGGAACGCCTGGGCCTTCCGCGGGCACCCCTACGCGCGCCCGACCTCGGGGGACGAGGGCCAGGTCGCCGGGGTGAAGCACGCCCAGGTCCAGGCCCTCGCCCAGCGCCAGCTCGCGCCGGGGCGGACCTGGATCGCGATCGCCGGCGACGTCGACGGCCTCGAGCTGAGCGAGCGCTTGCAGGAGACCTTCGGCGCCTGGGAGCCCCGCGAGGGCGCCGACGCGGCGACGCCGGCGGTGAAGGCGCGCCCGGGCAAGCAGGTGCTCCTGGTCGACGCGCCGGGCTCGCTCCAGACCTACTTCCGCGCGGGGAACCTGGGCTTCGACTGGTCGGACCCCGACTACGCCGCGCGCTACCTCGCGAACACGATACTCGGAGGGCGCTTCACCAGCCGGCTGAACACCGCGCTGCGGATCGAGAGCGGGCTGACCTACGGCGCGCGCTCCGGGTTCGACGACGTGCAGGCGGGCATGTTCTCGCTCTCGAGCTACACCGCCACCGCCACCAGCCGCGAGGCGATCGAGCTCGCCCGCGCGACCTACGCCCGCTTCCGCGCCGAGGGGATCACTCAGGCCGAGCTCGAGAGCGCGCGGACCTACATTCAGGGCCAGTACGCCCCCGACGAGCTCGAGACCCCGGCCCAGCGCGCGCGGGTGGCGCTCGACCTCGAGCTGGCGGGCGTCCCCCGCGCGCGGATCGAGGGGCTGTTCCAGGCCCTCGACGCCCTCGACCTCGAGGCGGTCAACCGCGTGATCCAGCGCCTGCCCGCCCCCGAGGCCCTGCGCTGGGTGCTCCTCGGCCAGGCCGAGGTCCTGCGCCCGCTGGCCAAGGAGCTGGGCGAGGTGACCGAGGTCGAGCTCAGCGCCCCCGGCTTCGGGCCGGAGTAGCCGTGGGCAAGCGCGCGCCCAAGCTCCTGTTCGCCCTGGTGCCCCTGGTCCTGGTCGGCGCCGGCTTCGGGGCCGGCTACCTGAGCGCGGTCTACCCCGCCGCGCGCCAGATCCACCGCCGCGCCAGCGTCCAGACCCTGGGCGCGATCGCGGGCAGCGACGCCGCCGCGCGCGAGGGCTTCGCCCTGGCCTACCTCGACCCCGCCCGCGCGCTGGCGGAGCTCGACGGCTACTCCTACTCGGTCCCGACGACCCCGGCGCCCTTCCTCAACTACGTGCCCCGCCCCGGGACCTGGGACAACGCCCACATTGACGCGCGGGGCATGCGCGACCCCGAGCCCCTGGCGGTCCCCAAGCCGGCGGGGACGCGCCGGGTGTTCCTGGTGGGCGGGTCCACCGCCTACGGCTCGGGGGCCCCCGGCGACGACGCCACCGTGGGCGCGTTCCTCGAGCGCGCGCTGGCGGCGGAGGGGATCGAGGTCGAGGTGCGCACCTTCGCCAGCCCGGCCTGGACCTCGACCCACGAGCGGATCGCGATCGAGCACCGGGTGCGCGGCTGGGAGCCCGACCTGGTGATCGCGCTCAGCGGGGCCAACGACACCTACTGGAGCCAGTTCGGCCACGACACGCTCTGGCAGCGCACCTACGAGGACAGCCACTTCTACGCGCTGCTCGAGGCCACCTACGAGCGCGCCGGGCAGCCCCTGGGCGACGCCGTCGGCCCGCCGCACACCTCGCCCCTCGCCCCCCCGGGGGTCGTGAGCCGCTTCGCCCACAACGCGGCCCAGGCCCGGCGCGCGCTGGGCGACGTGCCCTACCTGATCGCGCTGCAGCCGGTGCTCGCGCTGAGCGAGAAGCCGCTCAGCCCGCGGGAGCGCGCGCACCTGGAGCGCGCCCACGAGAAGCACGCGCAGGCCAGCGACGCGCCCTTCGACGAGGCCGCCTACTGGCGGGCCTGCTTCGACGGCTACGCTCAGGCGCTCTCGGCGGCGCAGGTCGAGCACGTCGACCTGCGCGGGGTGTTCGACGAGCGCGGCGCCGGGGACGAGGTGTTCCTCGACGCGCTGCACTTCGGCGACCGCGGGAACCAGTGGATCGCCGAGGCGCTGGTCGAGCGCGCGGCGGCCCTGCTGCGGTGAGGGCGCTGGCGCTCCTGGCGCTGCTCCTCGCCGGCTGCAGCGCCCCCTTCGACCCGGCGGCGATCCCCGCCGCCGAGCACGTGGTCCTGGTCAAGTCCGCGCGGCTCCCGGACAAATGGGGCCCCCTGGTCTCCCGCGCGCACCACGCCTGGTTCGAGTTCAAGGACGGCCCCGACCGCCCCTGGGAGCGGCTCGAGGTTTTGGCCCAGGGCGCGATCCAGTTCGACGACATGGTGCACCGCCGGACCCTCGAGCCCGCAGAGGTCCGGCGCGGGACGCGCTGGGAGCACCCGGTGCACCTCCTGAGCACGCTCGAGGGCGCGCCCGCCCGCCGCGCGATCGGGGCCCTGCGCCGCACGGCCCGGGAATACGAGGCCCCGCGCAGGTACTTCGCCTGGCCCGGCCCCAACAGCAACAGCTTCGTCGAGCGCCTGCTGCGGCGCTGCCCCGAGCTCCACGCCGAGCTGCACCACAACTCCGTGGGCAAGGACTGGACGCTCCTCGACGGCGGGCTCACCGGCAGCGGCACCGGCGTGGCCCTCGACCTCCCGCTCCTCGGGATCCAGCTCGGCCTCGACGACGGCGTGCAGCTCCACGTCCTGGGCCTGGTGTGGGGCGTCGACCTCTGGCCCCCGGCCCTGCTCCTCCCCTTCCTCCCCCGCCTGGGCTGCCCCCAGCACGGCGCCTGGTAGGGGGAAGCCCAGAGCCCTTCTGCAGCGGAAGCTGCCCGACACCCGCGGGCGGGGATAAACCCCGCCCCTACCCCTGTGTGGCCACACGCGCTGGATGTGAGAGGCTCTGCCGATTCGCGCCCGTGGACGAAGGCCGTCCCCAACACCCTGTGGGGCAAACCCCGACTCTACCCCTGTCTCGCAGGACGCCTCGCACGAGCGACTGCGCGCCGACGCGTGGCGGCGCTCCCCCTCGGATCTCGGGCGAAGCGGCCTACACTCACAGAGGAGAGGAGGCCCCATGCCCACGTCCAAGGCTCAGTTCGCCCAGGAGACCGGCGCCGACGGCTCGTTCCAGCGCCAAGAGAGCGCGTTCCGCCGCTGGGTCACCGACGCGGGCGAGGGCGAGACCTTCCCTGCCGAGGCCGGGCGCTACCAGCTCTACGTGTCCTTGGCCTGCCCCTGGGCGCACCGGACCCTGATCGCCCGCGCGCTCAAGGGCCTCGAGGGCGCGATCGGCGTGAGTGTGGTCGACCCCCTGCGCGACGCGCGCGGCTGGGCCTTCACCGCCCGCACGGGCCCGGACCCCTGCGAGGGCTTCGAGTTCCTGAGCGAGGCCTACGAGAAGACGGACCCCAGCTTCTCCGGCCGGGTCACGGTGCCCGTGCTCTGGGACACCCAGACGAAGCAGATCGTGAACAACGAGTCGGCGGACCTGCTGCGCATGCTCAACCGCGCCTTCGACGCCTACGCCACGAACCCCGACCTCGACCTCTACCCCACGCACTGCGAGCGCGAGATCGACGCGCTCAACGCGCGGATCTACGACACCGTGAACAACGGGGTCTACAAGGCCGGCTTCGCCACGACCCAGACCGCCTACAGCCAGGCCTACGCCCAGCTGTTCGAGACCCTGGACGCCCTCGACGCGCGCCTGGCCACACAGCGCTACCTCTGCGGCAAGCGCCCCACCGAGGCCGACTGGCGCCTGTTCACGACCCTGGTGCGCTTCGACCCGGTCTACTACGTGCACTTCAAGTGCAACGCCCAGCGGATCGCCGACTACCCGCACCTCTCGGGCTACC
Source organism: Planctomycetota bacterium (assembly GCA_041402045.1). Lineage (GTDB taxonomy): Bacteria > Planctomycetota > J058 > J058 > J058 > JAGQRJ01. Next base: position 46,994 of record JAWKSZ010000068.1, read on the forward strand.
TGCGCGACCTCTACCAGACCCCGGGCGTCGCCGAGACCGTGGACTTCGCCCAGATCAAGGCCCACTACTACCGCACCCACGAGAAGCTCAACCCTAGCGGGATCGTCCCCGAGGGCCCGCGCCAGGACCTCAGCGCCCCCC
>JAWKSZ010000069.1:0-46257 GCA_041402045.1 Planctomycetota bacterium
TTCCGCCGGAGCTTGAGCACGGTGGTCCAGCGGAACACCGCGAGCACGAGGTCCAAGAGCTCCATGATCCGGCGCAGGCTGAGCTTCGAGCCCAGGCTCCGCGCGCGCGGGAGGATCGCCGCCGCGACGAGGACCAGGAGCGCGCTGAGCGCGAGGGCCGCCACGGGGAACAGCCACCACCAGGTCGGCTCCGACTCGGTGGCCACGTGCCGCGAGGGGTGGAACACGTAGTGCATGTCCCACAGCGGGCTGATCGCGGTCTCGACGGGGACCCCCGACGCCGTGAGCAGGGCGCCCGAGATCAGCCCCGCCGAGCGGAGCAGGTAGGGCGCAGCGAGCAGGGCCCCCAACGCGAAGTAGCTGGCCAGGAGCGCGCCTCCGGGGCGAGTGGCCAGGGTCGAGAGGAACACCCCCAGCGCGGTGCCCAGGGTCGCCAGCGCGAACAACAACGCGACCTCCTGGAGCAGGGTGCTGGCCGAGAGTCCGCCCAGGGAGAGCAGCGCGAAGTTCAGGGGCAGGGTCAGGAACAGGAGGAACAGCAGGATCCCCAGCCGCGAAATGAACTTGCCGAGCACGATCGAGAACGGCCCGGTCCCGGTCAGGAGCAGCAGGTCGAGGGTGTTCCCGCGCTTCTCCTCGGTGATCGCGTTGGCGGTGAACGCCGGGGCGAGCATGGCCAGGAGCATGAGCTGCAGGTAGCCGCCGAACTCGAAGATCTCGCGCGCGCGGTCGGCGACGTCGCCGCTGGACTGACCGCCCGCCGGCCACCAACTGATCAGGCCCACGGTCAGGACCCCGAGGAACAGGGTCTGGAAGCCGTAGGTCCGCGGGCGGCGCGAGAAGCTGAGCAGCTCGCGCCGAACGACCGGGGCTCCGATCACGAGACCTGCCCCCGGGTGAGCTTCATGAACGCGTCCTCGAGGTCCACGTCCTCTTCGCGCAGCTCGAGGATCCGGTAGCCCTTGGTCACGAGGAACTCGGGGACGAAGGTGTAGTCGTTGATCTGCTCGCGCAGGCGGACCTCGACGAAGCCCTCCTCGTCCAGGGCCGCGGCGGACACGAACTCGTGCTCGGCGAGCAGCGCCGCGGCGCCCTCGGAGCCCTCCCGCAGCCGCACCCGGACCACGTCGCCCTTGCGCACCCGGGCGATCGCCTCCTTCAGCGGGCCGCTGAACAAGAGGCTGCCCTGCTCGATGATCCCGACCTTGGTGCACAGCTCGCGCAGCTCGCTGAGGATGTGGCTCGAGATCAGGATCGTCTTGCCCATGTTCCGCAGCTCCTTGAGCAGCTCGCGGATCTCGATCCTCGCGCGCGGGTCGAGGCCCGAGGCCGGCTCGTCGAGCAGCAGCACGTCAGGGTCGTGGAGCAGCACCCGCGAGAGCGCGAGGCGTTGGCGCATGCCGCGGGAGAGGCTGTCGACCTGGGCGTGCTCCTTGTAGTTCAGGTCGGTCAGGTCCAGCACGCCCTGGATCACCGTCTTGCGCTCCTTGGGCGGGATCGAGTACAGCGCGCCGAAGAACTCGAGGTACTCCGAGACGGTCATGTCCTCGTAGGTGCCGAACTCGTCGGGCACGTAGCCGATCTTGCGCCGGATCTCGCGGGCCTGGCCGTTGACCGAGAGCCCGCACACGAACGCCTGCCCGCTCGTGGGTCGGAGCAGGGTCGCGAGGATCCGGATCGTGGTCGTCTTGCCCGCGCCGTTGGGGCCTATGAACCCGTAGATATCCCCCTGGTCGATGGTCAGGTTGAGCTCTTTGAGCGCCGTGAGCTTGCCGTAGCTCTTGGTGAGGTAGCGCGTCTCGATCACCTGGCCTGCCCCTGGGTTGGAGTCAGGGGTCAGGATATCTGCTCGTCGTCGGCTGCGGGGGGCCTCCGCCTCCGCGCGCTCAGCGCTGGCTGAAGGCAGCCTCGCGTGACGCCAGGCGCTCGGCCACGACCTTGGCGTAGGGGTTCAGCGTGCAGTGGGTTCGGCAGAAGGGCTTGCCGCGGTAGGTGCGCTCTTCGCAGCCGGGGTGGGTGCACGGGCGTTGAGGGTGCGACGGTCGACGACGGGGCGTGGAGTGTTGCATGCCGCGTTCACAGCAAACCCGAGGCCAGCCCCCTGACGCCTCGAGTTGCCCGCCGTTGGAGTAGAATTGAGCCATGCGTGTCTCAAATCCAGGTGGCAGCTCGCGCACCCACGCCGAACGCGGCCTCTCCGCGGGGCTCCCGTGACCCCGACCGATCCGCTGGTGCTCGAGGTGGGCTGCAAGGGGCTGCCGCCGGCCCTGCGCGATCTGGGTCTGGCTGTGCGCTCGGTCCCCAGCGTGTCCTCGGCGCTCAACGTCCTGCGCTCGCTGGTCCCTCGCGTGACGGTGCTCCACGAGCGCGCGGCCAGCGCGCGCGGGGGCTCGATCGACACGATCCACCGCGCCTGCCGCGGCGAGGCCCCGCTGACCGATGTCCTGCTCTGGGCGCCGGACGCGTCCCCGGCCATGATCCGCGACGCCCTGCGCGCGGGGATCCGCGACGTGGTCCTGAGCCCCGACCCCGCGGCCATGGCCACCGCCGCGCGGGAGGTGATCGACTCCCAGCAGGTCCTGCCCCGGGTCCAGCACCTCTCGCAGGCTCGGCAGCGCTCGCGCTTCGAGGGCCTGGTCAGCCGCAGCTCCGCCCTGTGGGAGGTGTTCGAGACCGCCCTGCGCGTGGCCCCCACCGAGGCCAACGTGCTGATCCTGGGAGAGACCGGCACGGGCAAGGAGCTCCTCGCGCGGGCGATCCACACCCACTCGCGACGGGCGGGTCGCTTCGTGGCGATCAACTGCGGCGCGGTGTCCGAGCAGTTGATCGAGGCTGAGCTGTTCGGGCACGAGAAGGGCGCGTTCACCGGGGCCGTGCGCGCCAAGCGCGGGCTGTTTCGCCACGCCGACCAGGGCACGCTGCTCCTGGACGAGCTGGGGAACCTGCCGCAGTCCGCCCAGCTCAGCCTCCTGCGCGCGCTGCAGGAGGGCGCGGTGCGCCCGGTGGGGTCCGCGGAGGAGGTCCCCGTCAACGTGCGGGTCCTGGCCGCCACCAGCCTGCCTCTGGACCGCGCCGCCCGCGACGGGAGCTTCCGCGAGGACCTCCTCTATCGCCTGGACGTGATCCGGCTGTTGATCCCCCCGCTGCGCGAGCGTCCGGAGGACGTGCTGTTCCTGTTCAGCCACTTCCGCAAGCAGCTCAGCAAGCACCACGGGATCGAGCCACCCCAGCTCCACGACTCGTTCCTGGAAGCCATGCTGGCCTACGACTGGCCGGGCAACGTGCGTGAGCTCGAGAACTTCACCGAGCGCCTGCTGCTCACCCGCCGGGGAGGGGTGCTCCACGAGCACCACTTCGAGCGCCTCAAGCGCCCCTATCGCCGGGAGCGTTCCTCCTCCAGCGAGCCCTCCCGTCCACGGACGGCCACGGCGCCGCCTGCGCCCCGGCCAGCGATCGACCTGGAGCGCCCGCTGCAGGCCCTGCTCACCGCGGCGACCGAGACCCTCGAGCGCGACTACCTCCGCGCCGCGCTGGCCCGCACCCGCGGGCGGATCCAGGAAGCCGCCGACCTCTCGGGCCTCAGCCGGCGCACGCTCCTGCGCAAGCTCAAGCAGCACGGGATCGACAAGCGCAGCTTCAAGCCGCGCTGAGGCCGAACCCCCCAATGCGCCAGCGCTGACGCACGGCGCTCCTTTGGGCCATAGCCGACCCATTTTTGCGCCAGCGCTGGCCCAAAACGAAGCCCTGGGCGCGGCCCGGGCTTTGCATGGCCACCGGGCTTCCCTTCCTGCCCCCTCGCGAAAGGACGCCCTCCTCGGTGAACGCTGCTCCCCCCTCCGACTCCGATCGCTTCGCCGACGAGAACTCTGCCAAGGCCGACTTCGACGCGCTCTACGCCGCCGAGACGCCTCACGCCTACATGCGCGCCATGCTCGAGCTCGACTACCGGATCAGCGAGCGAGCCCGTCCGTTCTTCCTGGCCGCGGTCGAGCTGCTCCGCGCGCGCAACGGCGCCGCCTGGCCCGTGCAAATGCTCGACGTGGGCTGCTCCTACGGCGTGGGGGCCGCCACCCTGAAGTACGGCTGCAGCTTCGGGGAGCTGGCCGAGTTCTTCGCCGGGCGCGCGCCGCGAGCCTACGGCCCGTGTGTGGAGGCCACCCGGAAGTGGCTGGAGGCGACGCCCCCGCGCCAGGAGCTGCGCGCCGTAGGCCTCGACACCTCCGCCCCTGCGCTGCGCTTCGCCCGCGACGCGCGGCTGATCCAGGGCGCCCTCGAGTCCGACTTCGAGGGCGACGCGGAGCCGACCGCCGACGAGGCGGCGTGGCTCCGCGGCTGCAACCTCGTGCTCAGCAGCGGCGCGATCGGCTACGTGACCGAGCGCAGCTTCCACAAGCTGCTCCCGCTCCTCGGCCGCGACCACCCCGGCGAGGTGGGCCCCCTGGGCGTGTTCTCGATCCTGCGCATGTTCGACACCCAGGCCCTCGAGGGCTGCTTCGCCGACCACGGCTGGCGGCTGACCCAGCTCCCCGGGGTCTACCTGCCTCAGCGCCGCTTCGCCGACGCCGCGGAGCGCGACGGGATCCTGTCCGTCCTCCGCGAGCGGGACCTCGACCCCTCGGGTCTGGAGGCCACGGGGTGGCTCTACGCCGGGGTGTGGGCCGCGGCCCCTGACGCCCACCACGCCGCGCTCGTCTCCGCGCTGCGCTCCGTCGCAGAGGCGCGCACGTGAGCGAACCCGAGTCCCCGCAGGCCAGCCCCAAGGTCGCGGTCAACCCGCCGGTGTTCTTCACCTCCGGCGCGCTCCTGCTCCTGTTCCTGGGGTTCGTGGTCCTGCGCACCGAGCAAGCGAGCGAGCTGTTCCCGCGGATCCTGAGCGGGGTCTCGAGCGGCTTCGGCTGGCTCTACGTGCTCTCCGTCGCGTTCTTCATCGTGTTCGCGGGCTGGCTCCTCTGCAGCCGCTACGCGACGTTGCGCCTGGGCGACGACGACGAGCGCCCCGAGTTCTCGACCCTGAGCTGGTTCGCGATGCTGTTCAGCGCGGGCATGGGGATCGGGCTCGTGTTCTTCGGGGTCGCCGAGCCGATCATGCACTACGCCGGCCCCCCGGGCGGGGGCGGCCTCACCCCCGCCGCGGCCAAGCGCGCGCTGCCTCTGACCTTCTTCCACTGGGGGATCCACGCCTGGGCGATCTACGTGCTCATGGCCCTGGCGATCGCCTACTTCGCCTTCCGCCGCAAGCTGCCCTTGGCCCTGCGCTCGTGCTTCTACCCCTTGCTCGGCGAGCGGATCCACGGCTGGCCGGGGCACGCGATCGACATCCTCGCGGTGTTCGGCACGCTGTTCGGCCTGGCGACCTCCCTCGGCCTCGGCGCCATGCAGGTCAGCGCCGGGATCCACCACCTGTTCCCGGCGGTGCCGCACTCGACCGGCACCCAGCTCGTGCTGATCCTGGTGATCACCCTCTGCGCCACGGTGAGCCTGGTCACCGGCGTGGATAAGGGGATCAAGCGCCTGAGCGAGCTGAACCTCGGCCTCGCGGGGCTCTTGCTCCTGTTCGTGGCATTGGTCGGGCCGACCCTGTTCCTCGTCAACGCGTTCATGGAGAACCTGGGCGGCTACGCCGCGGTCGTCCTGCGCCGGACCCTGCTGGTCGGGGCCCTGGACGCGGACCAGAGCGCCTGGGCCCAGAGCTGGACCTTGTTCTACTGGGGGTGGTGGATCGCCTGGGCGCCCTTCGTGGGCATGTTCGTGGCCCGGATCTCCCGCGGCCGCACGATCCGCGAGTTCATTCTGGGGGTCCTGCTCGTCCCCACCGCGGTGACCTTCGTGTGGCTCACGGTGTTCGGCGACACCGCGCTCTGGCTCGAGCTGGAGCAGGGCGGGATCGTCGACGCCGTGAACGCCGACGTATCCACGGCGATCTACGTCATGCTCGAGCGCCTCCCGCTCTCGGGGATCACGAGCTTCCTCGCCGCGGCGGTCGTCGCGGTGTTCTTCGTGACCTCCTCGGACTCGGCCTCGTACGTCGTCGACATGCTCACCTCCGGCGGGCACCCCAACCCGCCGATCTGGCAGCGCGTGTTCTGGGCCTGCGCCGAGGGCGCCTGCGCGGCGGTGCTGCTCTACGCGGGGGGGAAGCAGGCGCTGCAAGCCCTCCAAGCCGCCGTGGTCAGCATTGGCCTCCCGTTCTGCGTGGTCCTGCTGCTCATGTGCTGGAGCCTGGTCCGCGCCCTGCGCGAAGAACCCCTCGCCGCTGGCCGGCGCACCCTCGGCCAGCCCACCCCGCCTGGAGCCCTCGTGAGCGGGGGGGCCCCCCCCCCCCCCCAGAGCGTGGACCGGATCCTCGTGCCCGTCGACTACTCCGCCCACTCGCGGCGCGCGGTCGAGCACGCCCTCTGGCTCGCGGAGCAGCTCTCCGCGGAGACCGTGGACGTCCTGCACGTCGGACCCCGCCCGTCGGGCTACCTGCCCCTCGACCAGTGGATCTACGGCGAGGACCGCGACCAGGACCAGGTCGACGAGGCGCTACGCCAGGCCGCCGACGCCGCCTTCGCCGAGTTCCTGGGCGAGCTCCCCGCCCGGGCCCAGGAGCGGATCAACCGCCGCCTGGAGCTCGGCGTGCCCTCCCGGGTGATCCTCGAGCTCGCCGAGCGCGAGACCTACGACATGATCGTCATGGGCAGCCAGGGCAAGAGCGCCGGCGACCGCCTGCTCATGGGCAGCGTCGCCGAGCGCGTCGTCCGCCGCGCCCCCTGCCCGGTCCTGACCGTGCACTGAGCCCACCGTCGCTCTCTCCCCCCACGTCGGCTGGACGGGGGTCGGTTCAACGCTGAGGCGCTGAGGCGGCGGCGCGGCGGGAAGGACGGCAGCTCCGCGCGGTTGCACAGGTCGAGGGCGGGTCAGAGGACCGGCGTGGCCCACGCGGAGCCCATCAAGACTCCTGCGACCCGCTCCCGCCTGCGAGGCGTCGCCCTCTGCGTTCCTCAGCGCCTCTGCGCCTCTGCGTTGAACCTCTTGGCTCGGGGCGCCTGCGCGCACGCGGGAGCCGGCTCGGGGCGCCTGCGCGCAGCGGGAGCGAGCTCGGGGCGCCCGCGCGCACGCGGAAGCCGGCTCGGGACGCCTGCGCGCACGCGGGAGCCGGCTCGAGCGGGAGCGCGGTCCGCCACCGACCCCTCAAGGGTCCTCGCCGCGCATGCCCTTGAGGAAGGCGCGCACGACCGACCCCAGGGTGGGCGTGTGGTAGCCGCCCTCCTGGACCACGAGGGTCGGCAGGCCCAGCCGACCCAGGTGGTTGCCGAGGGTGGTGAAGTCGTCCCGGGTCAGGCTGAAGTGCCCGATCGGGTCGTCCACGTAGGCGTCGTGCCCGGCGGAGACGATCAGGTAGTCCGGGGCGAAGTTCTGGATCTGGGGCAGCGCGTGCTGGAGCAGCACGCGCATGTATTCGCTCCCGTCGCAGCCGCCGGGCAACGGCAGGTTCAGGTTGAAGCCCTCCCCCGGCCCGGCGCCGCACTCGGTCGCGTAGCCCGCGAAGTAGGGATAGAACTCGCGGGGGTCACCGTGGAGCGAGACCACGAGCACCTTGGCGTCGCGGTAGAAGATCTCCTGGGTCCCGTTGCCGTGGTGGAAGTCGACGTCGAGGATCGCGACCCGCCCGCTGCGGCGCAGGTAGCGCGCGGCGATCGCGGCGTTGTTGAAGTAGCTGTAGCCGCCGAACAGCTTGCGGGTGGCGTGGTGTCCCGGGGGCCGCGAGAGCGAATACACCATGGGCTCGCCCTTGCGCACGAGCTGCGCGGCCTCGTAGGCGCAGGCGGCGCTCCAGCTCGCCGCCTCGAGGGTCATGGCGTTGAGCGGCGTGCCCGAGTCGAAGCAGAAGCAGCCCGCGTGGCGAATGTTCGTGGGGTCCGGGCGCGCCTGCTCGCTCTTGGGGAACACGCTGGGGTAGAAGGTCTGCTCCGGCGGCAGCTCGGTCGCCGTGTTGTAGAGCGTCATGAGCTGGTAGTTGTGCAGCTGGCGGATCGGCGCCAACGGCACGCTCTGGGGCGGGCGGATCGCGAAGCGCCCGTCCTCGAGCAGGGCGGCGCGAATGCTCTCGGCGCGGGCCGTGGTCTCGGGGTGGTCGATCCGCTCGCCGAACGCCCACTCGTAGAGCGGCTTGAACTCGAGCTGGACGTCGTGGAAGAAAACGGGGGTCGGCTCGTGCACGCGGGTCCCTTCGGGTTCAGACGCTGCGTTGACTCCAGGGGTAGGCGGGCCCCCAGCTCTCCCGGGCGAGGCGTGTGATCGCCTCGACGGTCTCGGGGGGCACGGCGAAGGCGTCGCCTTCTTCGTAGGGATTGTAGTGGAAGGCGTAGAGCCGAGCCGTGAACTGCTCGAAGGGCAGGGAGCTCTCGCCTTCGAGCTCGCCCTTGCCCGAGATCGAGGGCCGGATCCCCTGCCCCCAGTCCTGCCGCCCCTCGTTGTTCGGGTTGAAGAAGTAGGCGCGCAGCGCGCCCTGGGGATCGAACTGGATCCGCTGCAGCGAGATCGCGTGCAGGCCGAGGAGCGCCCCGTGGGCGTTGGTCACGAACAGGCCCACCGGGTTGGGGTAGATCAGCTCGTAGCCGTCGTTGTAGTCCGGGTGGTGCGTGGCGTAGAAGCGGCGCACGAAGCCCTCGTAGTCGGTGACCACGCCGGTGAGCTTGTCGAAGAACGAGGCGAAGCCGTGGGGGATCCAGCGCCCGTAGAGCCCGGGGTTGGCCCACTTGTGCCCGTCCTCGCTGCGCCCGGACACCCGGCGCATCATGGAGTCGTAGAGTCGATCCAGGTGCGGCACGAGCACGACCGAGACCGGGTCGAGCTGCAGGTCGACGTAGCCCGCGACCCCGCCCTCGAGCTGGTTGCTGCGCAGGACCTCGCCCTCGAAGCGCATCTCGACCAGGTCGTCGCGGGCCGCGCCCGCGGTGACCTCGAGCAGGTAGCCCGGGGCGTGCTGGCTCCAGAGGCTGATCCCCCGCGCGGCCTGACAGGTGGGGTTGCGCCCCTGCCCCACGCCCAGCGGCTGCCCGAGCACGCTGATCGCGCCGGCGACGAGGATCGAGTTCGGGGTCACCCCGTCCTTGGGGCTGATCTGGCCGGTGAGTCGCTCTCGCGCCTGGGCCGAGAGGTCCAGCGTCACCAGCCGTCGCAGCCCCGCCGCGACGTCGCGGTAGCTCAGCAGCCCACGCTCCAGCAGGCGGGCGAACCCATAGATCGCCTCGGCGCAGGCCGGGAGCAGGGCCACCTTCAGCAGCTGGTGCGCGAGCTCCTCGTTCTGGTTGAGCTCGGCGCGACCCTTTTCGTTGAGGCCCAGCGCCTCCGGGAGCAGCTCCGGCGCCGCCTTGCGCAGCCGGCGCAGGAGCACGGCGTGCTGCCCGCTGCCCAGCCCCGTGGCCCGCAGGGCCTGGCCGAAGGCGCGGGCCTCCTCGGCGAGGGGACCGGGCTCGAGCTCCTTCAGCGCGGCGCGGTAGTCGACGAGGTCGGGGTGCTCGCGGCTCAGCGGGCTAGGCCCGAGGTAGGCGCGGAGGTAGGCCTCGAGGGCCGGTGACGCCGGCCGCGACTCCTCTGGGAGGCTGGCCAGCAGGCGCAGGATCTTGAGCACGGGCGCGGTCGAGATCGGGCGTTGGGCGCAGATCGCCTCGACCTCCTCCACCAACACGTTCCCCAGGTTGTCGAGCCCGAGCTTGCGCCCGAGGAAGGCGAACAGCCGCTCGGCCCGCGCGTGCCAGGGCCCGCGCTCCAGGCGCGAGGCCTCGGTCTGCTGCGGGAACAGCAGGTCCAGGTTCAGCGCCAGGACCTCCTCCAGGAAGTCGCGGGCCTCGGCCTGGCTCACGCCGTCGTGCTCGGCGTCGCCGAGGGCCAGAGCCAGCATGCGCAGCTCGCTCAAGGCCTCGACCACGGGGTAGACCCCGCCCACGTCCAGCGAGCCGCGCACCAGCGGCGCCTGCAGCCGGCTGGCGTCGGCCCACCCGCCGCCGGCGAACACGCCGACCGGCTCGAAGCGCGGCGCGCGAGAGTAGAGCCGCTCCAGCCCGTCGTCGGAGGCGCACAGCGCGTCCGCGAGCTGGAACACAGGGGTCTGGTAGGTCGCCTTCACCAGGGGCGCGGCGGCGTCGAGCCGCGCCAGCGCCTGGTCGAGCTTGTCGAGGTTGCGCTCGATCCGCGCCTGTTGGTCGGTGGTCATGCGGGGGTCCAGGGGCTCAGGCGTAGAAATCGTGGCGCTCCCACTGCCACATGAGGTCCTCCATGCGGCGGGGGTCGTCGCCGGCGAAGAAGATCGTGCCGTAGTGGTTGCCGAAGCCGACCCGCGCCGCGACCTTCGGGCTCGCCGGGACGAACAGGTTGTGGCTCTCGAAGTAGGGGTCCTCCTCGAGCTCCTTGGGCACGTCGAGGTGGCTCGCGACCTTCCCGTGGGGGTAGACCATGAGGCTCCCCGCGTAGGTCTGGTGCTGGTCCTCCTTGGGGAAGAACGCCTCGAGCTCGGCCTCGGTGGAGTTCGGGTCGCAGCACAGCGCGAAGCCCGCGAAGGGTTGAACCCGTAGGCGCGCTGGATCAGCTCGAAGATGTGCCCGCCCGGGACCCGCGCCGCGACCTCGCCGAAGTTCAGCTTGCCGTCGGAGGTGATGAACCACTCGGGGTGGATCATGCCGTAGCGCACGTCGAAGGCGTTGATCAGCTCCTCGACCGCCCCGCGGATCTTGGCCCGCTGGGACTCCAGCCGCTCGGAGGCTGGGACGAAGTTCGAGTGCCCGAGGTGCACGTACTCGGTGATGTTCAGGAAGCGGATCTTTCCGTCGTGGATGAAGGCCTCGCAGCTGAACTCCTGCCCGTCGAGGTGGCTCTCGAGCAGGCAGGGGAACTCGGTGAGCGGGATCCCGTGCACGTCGGCCGGGGTCCGGATCAAGCGGTGCCCCACGCAGCCCGCGCTGGCGAAGGGCTTGAGGTGCACCGGGTCGTTGGTGTCACCCTCGAGCTTGAGCAGGGCCTGGTTCACCCGGCGCAGGAACTTGAGCACGTCCTCGTGGCACTCGGCCTCCTCGAACACCCCGACCCGGATCCCCGAGATCTGCGCCTTGCGCTTCATCATGGCCTTGTCGCGGAACAGGAGCGCCTGGTTGAACAGCCGCGGCTGCTCCCAGAGCACCGCGTTCACCGCCCCCGCCCAGGTCACCGTCTCCTCGTAGAGCGGGACCGCGGTCGAGACCCCGAGCTTGCGCAGCGGCTCGACCAGCTCGTGGGAGTGCTCGTTTCGCCGCTCGAAGTCCCACCCCACGAACTCGAGCCCGTGCTCCACGGCCAGGCTCCGATAGGGCTCCGGGGCGACGACGACGAACGGGCGGCCGAGCTCTTGCAGCGCTTCGAGCGCGTGCAAGCTCCAACCGAGGAGGGCGACGGGGGCGGTCATGGGTGAGGTCCTTTGGTGCAGGAGGCGGGGGCGAAGCTCGCGGACCCATCGCCTCCGGCGAGACCGCGGGCGCCGAGACGCTCGGCGAGGCGTGCGCCGATTCGCTCAGCGAGGGCGGGGCCAGGTGCCCCGGCGAGGGCCGGGGCCAGGTGCCCCGGAGAGGGCGGGGCCAGGTGCCCCGGCGAGGGCCGGGGCCAGGTGCCCCGGCGAGAGCGGGGCTCCGGCGAAGGCCGGGGCGTCCGGCGAGCGGCGAAGCCGCGAGCGCGCAGCCGCCGGCGAAGCCGGCGGCGAGCCCCTTGGGGGTGAGCCCGAGGGGCTTTGCCCCGAGGGCGAGGGAGTCTGGGACAGACCCCCTGAAACGAGGAGGCCTAGCTATCGAAGCGGTAGAGGTAGAGCTCGAAGCCCTCCTCGTAGTAACCCTCGAGCGCGCCGTCGTTCCACTCCAGGATCTCTTGCTTCTCGTCGGACTCCTTCTCGAAGCCGAACTTCTCGTAGGCCTTCGTCGCCCACGTCGCCTCGGGGTGCGCGATCAGCGCCAGGCCTTCCTTGCCCTTGCGCGAGGCCAGCCCCGCGGCGAAGTCCAGGAGTTGCCGACCGTAGCCGTTGCCCACGTGGTCGGCGTCGAGGTAGACGTAGCCCACGTAGGCGTAGTCGCCGAAGTCCTGGAGCGAGATCGTGCCCACGGGCTGGTCGTCGACGACGCCCAGGTAGAAGGCGCGCCGAGCGAAGTTCTTGGCCTTCCACTCCGGCGGCACGTCGTGCTCGACCATGTCCTCCTCCTCGAGGAAGGGGCGATACCAGTCGGCGGTGGAGCGAATGAAGTTGGCGACCGTCTCCATGTCTTCCCAGCTCGCAGGGCGAATCTCGAGGGTCTCGGCGGCGGTCGTGGTCATAGAGGGATCCTTGGATGAGTGGGTGGGAAACACGGCGAGCCCGCTCGCGCAGGGCGCGGGACGGGCCTCGGAATACGTCAAGCGTTGAGCACGCACCACGCCTCGGCCATAACCCATTTCGGCCCAAACACTCGCCTGGATTTTCGGACGCACGCGTCGTATACTTCGGCCACCTGTGACCGATTTATGCGACAGCAGTGACCGCCTGGAGCCCCTCCACCCGCCGCGCCCCGTGATCTTGGGCATGGGGTCCGAGTCAGCCGCCGCGGCCCTCGAACACGAGGGCCTCGTCCTCGAGCCCGTCGCGGACTGGGCCACCTGCGCCACGCGGCTCCACGCCCACGACGTGCGCGCGCTGGTGCTCGCTGGCGACGACCCGCAGCGTCTGGCGCGCGACGTCCAGCGCGCCCGGCAGGAGGCGCCGTTGGTCGACGTGCTGGTGTGGGCCCCCGGCGCGGGGGGCGAGCTGGTGCGCCTGGCGCTGCAACGCGGGGCGGCGGACGTGGTCCTGGCGACCCACCCCGAGCGCCTCGCCGCTGCGGTCTCGCGGATCGTGGACCGCCAGACCTTCCTGCCCCTGCTCAGGCGCTTCGAGTCGGCCCGCGAAGGGCGCGGCCGCTTCGAGGGCCTGCTCAGCAAGAGCGACGCCATGTGGAAGGTGTTCGAGACCGTCGTCCAGATCGCCCCCAGCGGCGCCGCGGTCCTGCTCCTGGGCGAGACCGGGGTCGGCAAGGAGCTCCTGGCCCGCGCGGTGCACCGCTACTCGGGGCGCGCCGGGCGCTTCGTGGCGGTGAACTGCGGCGCGATCCCCGAGAACCTCGTGGACAGCGAGCTGTTCGGACACGAGGCGGGCACCTTCACTGGCGCGGTCAAGAGCAAGCCCGGGCTGTTCCGCAGCGCCGAGGGCGGGACCCTGTTCCTGGACGAGGTCGGGCACCTCCCGCTGAGCAGCCAGTACAGCTTCCTGCGCGCGCTGCAGGAGGAGGCGGTGCGCCCGGTGGGCGGCGCGCAGGAGATCCCCGTCGACGCGCGGGTCGTGGCCGCGACCAGCCGCGCGCTGGACGAGGAGGCGCGCCAGGGCCGCTTCCGCGACGACCTGCTGTTCCGCCTGGACGTGATCCGCCTCGAGATCCCGCCCCTGCGCGCGCGCCCCGAGGACATCCTGCACCTGTTCGGGCACTTCCGGCGCAAGCTCGCCAAGCACTACCGACTCCGGCCCCCCGAGCCCAGCGAAGACTTCCTCGAGGCGCTCCTGGCCTATCCCTGGCCGGGCAACGTGCGGGAGCTCGAGAACGTCACCGAGCGTCTGGTCCTGACCCACCACGGCAAGCGGATCAACCGCCGCCAGTTCGAGGCGCTCAAGCGCCCGCGCGCCGAGCGCCCGGCGCCGCGCCCCTCGGAGCGCCTGCGCGCGAGCGAGGCGGTGGACGTCTCGCGCAGCCTGGCCGAGTTCCTCGAGCCCAAGGTCGAGGAGCACGAGCGCCGCTACCTCGACGCGGTGCTGCGCTCGACGGCGGGGCGAATCGGAGACAGCGCGAAGGTCGCCGGGATCAGCCCGCGCACCCTGCTGCGCAAGATGAAGCAGCACGGACTGGACAAGCGCGCGTATCGCGCGCCGTAGCGGCGGGCGCGGAGGAGGAGACGGGTGAAGGAACGTGAGAGCCGACCGGTGCGCCCCGAGCGCGCAGCGCGCGCCTTGATCGAGGGCGCGTTCCGCGTGGCCCGCGAGCTGGGCGTCGAGCGGCTCCTGGTGCAGGCCGACCGCGTCAGCGACCTCAAGCAGGTCGAGCGCCAACGCGAGCACGAGCGCGTGGTATGGGTCTCCCGCGGCGACTTCACCCTCGACACCCCGCGGGGCGACGACGACGTGATCGAGCTCCCGGAGGTCCTGCTCTCCCGCGCGAGCCAGCTCGACATGGCGCTGTTCATGGCGGCGCTGACCACCGACCTCGGCACCGACGACTCGGTGGTGTGCCTCTCGGGCCCCGGCAGCGGGGGCAGCGTCGACACCCTGACCCTGACCCAGCCCGCGCGGCGCTTCCCCTGGCTCGCCGATCGCGACCTGGAGCTGACCCGCGCCGCGGTCGCGACCCCCACGGTGGCGCGGGTGCTGAGCCTGGCCCTGCGCCTGGCCGCCGAGGGTCGCGAGGGCCGCCCGGTGGGCACGGTGTTCGTGGTCGGCGAGCCCGAGCAGCTCGAGCCCCAGGTGCGGCAGTTGATCCTGAACCCCTGCTCGGGACACCCCCGGCGCTCGCGCAACGTGCACAACCCGGGGCTGTTCGAGACGATCCGCGAGCTCGTGGCCATGGACGGCGCGCTCCTGGTCTCGCCCAAGGGGACCCTCGAGGCCGCCGGGCTCTACCTCTCGCCGCGGACCACCCCGCGCGGGGTCAAGCGCGGGCTCGGGGCGCGACACGCCGCCGCCGCCGGGATCACCGTCGAGCACGACCCTTGCGTCGCGATCGTGGTCTCCGAGTCCTCGGGCTCGGTCTCGGTCTACCACGACGGCCAGGCGATCCTCGTGCTCCAGCGCCCGGTGCTGGGGAGCATGAAGCTCCACCGCCCGCTCACCCGGTAGCGCGCTCCGGAAGGGCGCGCGCCCCGCCGTCCGGGAGGAGCGACGGGGCGCGCACGGTTAGCTACCTGGCGTCTAGACGAACAGCGCAGCGACCAGGATCGCGACGCCAGCCACCAGCGCGAACAGCAGCTCGTGGTCGCCCACGGGCCGCCGCGGGGGGTGCCCGCCGCGCGCGATCAACACCTCATGCTCCAACGTGTCCAGCATGGCTCCTCCTTCCTGTCCGGGGCTCGCCGGTCGCGCTGACTACGAGGGGCCCCGGGGCGGGCTGTCGCGGGAAAACGAGGCCACCCGTGACGCTCCATGGCCCTTCGTCTGGCCTCCCCTGAAGCGCCGGGGCAGAATTCGCGGCATGCCACGCACTCGGATCAGGCCGTCGGCCCTCCCCGCGCTCCTCCTGGGCGCCGTCTCCCTGGGCGCCCCCGGCTGTGTCTACAGCGAGGCCATTCGCCAGGGCGATAACCTGCTCCTGCGCGAGCGCGCGCCCTTCGAGCCCACGCGCTCGGAGCTCGCCGCGCCCAAGCTGACGAGGACTTCCTCGAGCGGCTGGAGCGCCTGGCCCGCGGGCCCCAGGGCCGGCGCAGCGGGGACCTGATCCTGCTGGCGACCAACGCCTCCTGCGACGACCACGAGGACCGCTACTACTTCGCCGGGCTCTACCAGTCCTGGCACGGCAGCCCCTCGGCGCGGGACTCCCACGTGCCCTTGATCGTGGCCCACCGCGGGCGCGCCCGCGGCGACCTCGCAGCCCAGGTGGACGCGGCCCTGGCGGGGGAGCCCTACCTCACCCGGCTGACCGCGCTGCTCCTGCGCCTGCGCTACGGGGAGTAGGTCGGCAGCCACGGGCTGGCCAGACCACGGCTCACCCTGCACAATCGCGGGCATGTCCAGCGCACTGATCTGCCTCAACTGCGGCAACGAGTTCGGCGCCGACTGCTGCGACGACCCCCGCCCTGCGGGGGGCGCGTCCCTCGGCGGCGGGCACCCGGTGCCGACGCTCGAGACCCCCGAGCTCCAGCCCCCGCCCCGGGTCGAGGAGCCGCCCCCCAAGCCGGAGGACGCCGGGATCTGGGTCGGCGCCGACGTCGTGCCCGAGGGCAGCTTCCGGATTTCCTCGCTGGGCTACGGGCGCAGCGGGAAGACCACGTACCTGGGCATGCTCTACTTCCTCCTGACCCAGGGGCGCTTCCCCGGGTATCGCTTCGCCTGGAGCGACTCGCTGCGCGAGCTGGAGACGATCCGCGCCCAGCTCTTCCGCGCTCCGCAGCAGGGCGGTCCGGCCTTCCCTCCGCGCACCGACGTGGACAAGACCGTGTTCCTGCACCTCGGCCTGCGGCGCTGGGCCGACCAGCGCTACTGCGACGTCTACTTCCCCGAGTTCTCGGGGGAGGACGTGGCGCGGGTGTGGTCCGAGGGCAGCTACCCCCCGAACCTGCAGTTCCTGCGCGAGTTCAACGGCTACATGGTGTTCGTCGACTGCTCGGCGACCTCGGCCCTCGACACCGGGCGCTACCTGAGCCTGATCTCGGGGCTGCTCGAGCTCAAGGGCGGGCTGCGCCTGGAGGCGCCGGTGGCGGTGCTGCTCTCCAAGTGGGACCTGGTCGAGGGCCAGGGCCTCAGCCCCGAGGAGTTCTTCCGCCGGCGGTTCGGCGGGCTCTACGAGGCCTGGCGCGGACAGTGCAAGGCCCTCGAGGTGTTCGGCGTGTCCTCGGTGGGCTCGGTGCGCGAGCTGACGGGCCACGACGGACTCCCGCTCAAGAAGGACGGCGAGGTGCTGCGGGTGCCGGCCCCCGAGCGCGAGGCGCTCCCGGAGAACGAGGCCTGCTTCCACTACCGCCCGCGCAACGTGTCGCGCCCGCTGCTGTGGCTGCTCGACCAGCTGGGAGGCCGCGCGTGAAGGTGGGGAGCCTGGGCTTCGCCGGGTCGGGCAAGACGACTTACCTCGGCGCGCTGACCCTCAGCCTGCTCCAGGGCGACAGCACGTCGGACCTGGTGCTGTTCAACTTCGACGGCGTGGACACGACCCGCGACCTGACCCAGTTCGCCGACCAGATCCAGAAGGGCTACTGGCCCGCGCGGACCCAGGCGAGCAAGGTCAGCGAGTACACCCTGCGCCTGCGCCGGGGGGAGACGGTGTTCTCGCTGAGGATCCCCGAGCTCCCGGGCGAGCTGCTCGAGGCGGTGTGGCGCACCGACCACATTCCCCCTCAGCTCGCGTTCCTGAGCGACTACGACGCCTACCTGCTCCTGATCGACCCGCTGCAGCCGGACCTCGACGGAGCGCTGGCGCGGCACGTGCACCTGCTGCAGGGGATCAAGCGCGCCAAGGGCCTGGCGCGGGCCGACCTCGCGCCCACCCCGCTGGCGGTGGTGTTCACCAAGTGGGACGCGCTGGCCGACGAGGACCGCGCGCTGGGCGCCGAGGGCTTCGCCCAGGAGGTGCTGCCCCTGCTCACGGACTTCGTGACCAGCAACTTCGCGCGGCACCGCTTCTTCGCGATCTCGGCGGTCGGCGCCGTGGACGCCGCCGGGAGCCCGCTGCTCCAGGACGAGCGGATCCGCCCCGTGGGGATCTTCGAGCCCCTGGAGTGGCTCGCCGCAGGGAACGCCCGCTAGGGTGACCGCCCTCGAGCGAGCGGCGCGGGTCGTCCACCGCTACTGCGGGCGGCAGCACGGCGGGCACTGCGAGGTCGCGCGCAGCGAGGCCCTGGACGCGCTGGTCGAGCCCCTGGTCCACCGCCGCAGCGACCTCGCGGGGGAGGACCTCGGGCACCCCGTCCCGCCCTACTTCAGCGGCTACCCGCTCCCCGACGGGCGCTACGCCTTCGCCCGCACCCGCTACCTCGAGGACGCCGACTGCCTGGGCGCGGTGCGCACCGAGAGCCTGCTGCTCGCGCCCGCGCAGCAGCGCCAGCTGCCCCACCCGCTCTGCCTGCGCGCGAGCTTCGACGAGCCGCCGGACCTCGGCCCCGAGCTGGAGGCGATCCGCGGCGGCGCAGGCCCCCAGCCCCTGCCGGCCCGCGACCTCGACCCCCTGACCGAGGACGCCGGGTTCCCCGCACTGCTCGCGCTGCCCGACACCCTGCTCGTCCCCCTGCTCCACGCCTGTGGTGCGGGTCGACGCCGCTGGCGCTGATCGACGGGACCCCGAGCTCCTGGCGGAGCTCCTGCGCCTGGCCCCGAACCCTGGGGCTTCGGGCTGTGCCTTGAGCGCTCAGCCACCGCGACTGGGCCGACTCGAAGCCGTGCCCGCCGAGGCCGCCGAGCGCGTGGTGCTCCGCGCGGCGCGAAGAGGGACCTGGCGGTGGTCGATCCACGCAGGCGCTCGCCCCAGGAGTCGCGCCCTCGGAGCTCGAGGCCTGGGTCCACGCGGCTGCCGCGCGCCGGCGAGCAGCGCGAGCTGCTCGCCCTCGTGGCCCGCGCGCGCGAGTCAGCGCCTACGCCGTGCCCGCCGACCTCGCCGCGCAGCGCCGGTTCGAGGAGGCTCGCGGCGAAGTCCCGGAGCCCCGACGAGGTGATCGAGCACGTGAACCACCTCAAGGTGCGCGGCCTTCGCCTCGAGCTCGCCGCGGCCTTCGCCCCGCTCCTGGGGTCCGCCCCGAGGGCCGCGCGGGGTTCACCCTCAACGTGCTGCGCAACGGCTGGCTCCCGACAGGCGCCGGCGACGCCGCGGCCGAGAGCGCCCTGGGCGGCCTCTGGAGCAAGCCGGAGGAGGGCGCGGCCGCGCGATCTGGCCTTCTCCAGGCGGCCGACGCGCGCTACCCCCGCGCGCGCGCCCGGGCCTGGTCGCGGTCGGCGCGCGCCTCGCCGCCGAGGAGCCCTCGCCGGAAAGCGCGAGGACGACGCCTGGCGCGAGCTGGCCGAGCAGGCGCTGGAGGTCGCCCGGCCCAGGTCGCGCGCGCCCTCGCCGCTCGCGCCCCCTGGCTGAGCCAATCCGAGCTGGACCGGCTCCTGTCCCACGCAGCCCGGCGCGAGCTCCCGAGCGGCCTGGCTGGACCACGGTCGACGCCCGCCGCGCGCACCGCGCCGGCGACCTTCGCGTCCGCGGTGCGCCGCCGCGGCGGGCGCGCTCGGCGCGCCGCCCGGAGCTCAGGCGCCGGGTCGCGGCCCAGGGAGAGCAGGACCCCTCCTGGTCGGCGAGCGACCGCGGCCCTGGGGCTGGGCAGGCTCGGCCCCCTCCCTGCGCGGGCTGAGCCCGGCCGCGGGCTCGACGGCGAGGGTCCTCCGCAGGCGGATCGACGGCGTCGACGCTGGGACCAGGGCGGCGGGCGCGCCTGGCCCACCTGGCGAGCCCGCGCCGCGGCGGCCCGAAGCCGCGCCTCGCTGGCCCACGAGCACGGCCTGCCTGTTCCGCGCTCAGGGCGCGCGGCCACGGCTCGCGGAGCTGGCGCGGCGCAAGGCGGCGGCCGGCGCGCCCTTGCTCCAGGCCCTCGACGCCCTCGCGGGTCCGACCGCCGGCGACGGCGCGCGGCCTGGGTCGCCGTGTCCGAGGCGCTGAGCGCCTGCCTCGACGACGCCCTCGCCGCGCGCCTCCCCGCTCCCGCGTGGTCCCTGGGCCTCGACGCCCTCGCCCCTCGGGTCCCGGCGCCGCCCGTTTCCCCGGGGCCCTTGGCCAACCGGCTGGAGCAGGTCGCCGCCGCCGCCGCCGCGAGGCGTCGAGGCCCCCAGCGACCCGGCGCCCGCGAGCGCGCCCTGGCTCGCCTGGGCCCTGGCGGACCTGGACGCCCCTCCGGGCGCTAGGTCCGCGCCGCGGCGCAGGGTGGCACGGCCTCGCGGCCGGCCCCGCCCGCGAGCGCCTGCCGCGCGCGGCGGAACCGCGCCGCGGCGCCCGGGTCGACGCCGCCGACCTGGAGGACCTGGCCGCCGGACCTCAGCTCCCCGCCTGAACCGCGCACGCCCTGGCCCCGCGCCGCCTCGGCGGCCCCGAAGCGATCCCGAGGGGCGCCCGGAGCGCCTGGCCCGCGCCGCCGCCGACGGCGCGCCGGACCCGGTGGACTCGGGTCGAGGCGCGCGGTGCGCAGGGCGCTCGACCCGGCGGACCTGCGCCTGCCCCGCGCCCCTCGGTCAGGCCCTGGACGCCCTCGAGGTCGGGTTCAGCATGCGGATCCAGACCGGGCTCCAGCACTGCAGGCCCTCGCCGGCGGCGGCGACTCCGCCGCCCTGGCGGTGGCCCTGCGCGCGACCCTGGCCACACCAGGCGACCGCGAGCTGCGCGCGCCTGGCAGCCCGGGTCCAGGCCGCCCTCGCCAGTCCCCGGTCCTCGCCACCGCCGAGGTCGAGGAGGCGGTGCGCGCCCTCGCCGCGCGCTGACGGGCGTCGTTGACCCTCCCCTTCCCCTGACGTATCCTGCCAAGTCGCCGGGCAGCCCCCGGCAGCAGGCGCGATCATGGGCGAGGTGCACCTGAGTCACGATCATGGGCTCGGGCCCCGCCAGGGCTCACCGCCGCGATCTACGCGGCGCCAGGCCAACCTGACCTCGTGATCGAGGGCGACGTGAGCAGCAAGACCGACCTCCCCGGCGGGCAGCTCATGCTCACCACCGAGGTCGAGAACTTCCCCGGCTTCCCCGAGGGGATCATGGGCCCCGAGCTCATGGGCCGCTTCCGCGAGCAGGCCGAGCGCTTCGGCGCGGTGTTCAAGCCCGGGCTCGTGACCCACGCCGACCTCAGCCAGCGCCCGTTCAAGCTCGAGGTGAACGACACCTACGGCGGCACGACCTATTCGGTCGAGAGCCACGCCCTGATCGTGGCCACCGG
Organism: Planctomycetota bacterium; assembly: GCA_041402045.1. Taxonomy (GTDB): domain Bacteria; phylum Planctomycetota; class J058; order J058; family J058; genus JAGQRJ01. The sequence continues at coordinate 20,647 of JAWKSZ010000069.1, forward strand.
CGCCTCCGCCAAGTACATCGGCTTCGAGGGCGAGCAGGAGCAGCTCGGCAAGGGGGTGACGACCTGCGCCACCTGCGACGGGGCGTTCTTCCGCGGCAAGCACGTGGTCGTGGTCGGCGGCGGCGACTCGGCCATGGAGGAGGCCAACTTCCTCACTCGCTTCGCGGACAAGGTCACCGTGATCCACCGCCGCACGACCTTCCGCGCGAGCAAGATCATGCTCGAGCGCGCCCAGCAGAACCCCAAGATCGAGTGGAAGCTGAACCGCGAGGTCGTGGGGGTCGTGCCCGGCCCCAAGTATCTCGAGGCGGTGAAGCTCCTGGGGACCTTCGAGGACGAGGGCCAGGAGGAGACGCTCCCGATCGGCCCCGACGGCGGCCTGTTCATAGCGATCGGGCACAGCCCCAACAGCGCGATCTTCGGCGACCAGCTCGACCTGCACGACACGGGCTACATCAAGGTCGAGGGCGCGACCTCGCGCTGCAACGTCGAGGGCGTGTTCGTGGCCGGCGACATTCACGACAGCCACTACCGCCAGGCGATCACCGCGGCGGGCGCCGGCTGCAAGGCCGCGATCGACGCCGAGCGCTGGCTGGAGTCCAAGGACCTCTAAGGCTGTCCTCAGCCGCCGCGTCCGCCACAATGGGCGCGTGACCCCCGAGACCCGCGACGCGCTGCTCGAGAAGGTGGGCCTGTTCCCCACCGGGCCCGGGGTCTACACCTTCCTCGACCGCAAGAGCAAGGTGATCTACGTCGGCAAGGCGAAGAACCTGCGCGCCCGGGTGCGCAGCTACCTCCGCGTCGAGGACGACGGGCGGCGCTTCTACCGCTTCCTGCTCGACGGGCTGGAGGACGTGCAGGGCTTCGCGACCCACACCGAGAAGGAGGCGCTGCTCCTCGAGAACGCGCTGATCAAGCGCCACAAGCCGAAGTGGAACATCAAGCTCACCGACGACAAGTCGTTCCTGCAGATCCTCCTGACCACGAACGACCGCTGGCCGCGCACGCGGCTGGTGCGGGTCACCTCGCGCCAGGCCAAGCGCAAGGGCGAGGTGTTCGGGCCCTACGCCAGCTCCCGCGCGGTGCGCGAGACCCTGCGCCACGTGAAGCGCTACTTCCCCCTGCGCACGTGCAGCGACGCCGAGCTCAAGAACCGCACCCGGCCGTGTATCGAGCACGAAATGGGGCGCTGCGTGGCGCCCTGCGTGGGCCTGGTCACGGACGAGCGCTACGGCGAGCTCGTGGGCGAGGTGCGCCTGTTCCTCAAGGGCAAGAACGAGACCCTGCTCCCCCGGCTGCGCGAGCGCATGCTCGAGCACTCCCAGGCCCTGCGCTACGAGCAGGCGGGGCGGGTGCGCGATCAGATCCAGGCGATCGAGCGCACCCTCGAGCAGCAGCGGGTGGCGCGCGAGGGCGGCGGCGACCGCGACGTGCTCGGCGTCGCCGCCCGGGACGGGCTGCTCGTGGTCCAGATCCTCCAGGTCCGCGACGGGCAGCTCACCGAGCCGCGGAGCCACGAGCTGCGCACGCTGCTCGCGCCGGAGGAGGGGCTGAACGCGTTCCTCGGGCAGTACTACCACGGCGAGCGCTACGTCCCCGAGGAGGTCCTGCTCCCGTTCGAGGTCGCCGACCAGGCGCTGCTGGAGGAGGTGCTCAGCGAGCGCAGAGGGAGCCGGGTGCGGGTGACCCACGCCGTGCGCGGCCAGCGCCGCAGCCAGCTCGAGCTGGCCCAGAAGAACGCGGCCCTGGCCCTGGCCACCGGCGAGGAGCGCCACGAGCTGACCGAGGAGGTCCTGCGCGGGCTCCAGACCCAGCTCCAGCTCGCGCGGGCCCCGCGCTCGATCGAGTGCTTCGACATCTCCACGATCCAGGGCCAGTTCCAGGTGGCGTCCAAGGTCCGCTTCGACGACGGGCAGCCCGCGCCTCAGGCCTACCGCACCTACCGCGTGCGCACCGTCGAGGGCCAGGACGACTTCGCCTCCATGGAGGAGGTGATCGGGCGGCGCCTGCGCTCGGGCCTGGCCCAGGGCGACCTCCCGAACCTGATCGTCGTCGACGGCGGCCCCTCGCAGCTCGCCCGCGCGCTGGTCGCCGCGCGGGAGGCGGGGGTCGACCCCGGCGTGGTCGAGTTCGTGGGCCTGGCCAAGGCCCGCGCCGAGCGCCTGCCGCTCGCGGGCCGGGCCCGCGGGCCGAAGTTCGAGCGCGTGCACCGCCCCGAGGGCGGCGAGCCGATCGTGCTCCCGCCAGCGTCCCTCGAGTGTCGGTTCCTGGCGCGGGTGCGCGACGCCGCGCACCGCACGGCGATCCGCTTCCACCGCGAGCTGCGGCGCAAGAGCGCGCTGCGCTCGGGGCTGGAGGAGGTGCCCGGGGTGGGCAAGAAGCGCCGCGAGCAGCTGCTCAAGCGCTTCGGCAGCCTGCGCGGGATCCGCGCCGCGAGCCTCGCCGAGCTGGAGGAGGTCGTGCCGGCCAAGGTCGCGGCCTCGCTCCAGGCGTTCCTCAGCGAGCCCGCCGCCGACGAGGCCCCCGCCGCTAGCGAGTGACGCGCCGACCGCGCTGGCTGACGGCGAGTCCTGGGGTTACGGTCAGGGGCCCTGGGAGGCGCCATGAGCGTTGAGCACCTGGTCAACAGCTGGATCACCACCGCCTACGAGCGGGGGGCCAGCGACCTGCACATCGAGCCGCACACCAAGGACCGGGTGCGGGTGCGCATGCGCGTGGACGGCCAGCTGCGCCAGCTGGAGACCGCCGACGACCCGCGCAAGATCATGGCCCGGATCAAGGTCATGGCGGAGCTGGACGTCAACGAGAAGGACAAGCCCCTCGACGGGCGCATCAACTTCGGCCAGCGCGGGGGGAGCATTCCGCACCTCGACCTGCGCGTGAGCACGACCCCCTGCCTCGGCGGGGAGAAGATCGTGATGCGCCTGATCGACAACCGCAAGCTCTCGCTCAAGCTCGAGAGCCTGGGCTTCACCAACGCGATGCTCAAGAAGTACAAGCCCGCGGTGGAGTCACCCCACGGGCTGATCCTGCACGTGGGCCCCACCGGCAGCGGCAAGACCACGAGCCTCTACGCGCTGCTCAAGACGATCCACAAGACCGAGCTGAGCATCACCACCGTCGAGGACCCCGTCGAATACGACGTGCAGGGGATCACCCAGACCAACGTCGACCACGAGCAAGGCCTGACCTTCCCCCTCGTGCTGCGGGCCATGCTGCGCCAGGACCCGGACGTGATCATGGTCGGCGAGATCCGTGACGCCGAGACCGCCGAGATCGCGACCGAGGCGGCCATGACCGGGCACCTCGTGCTCTCGACCCTGCACACCAACGACTCCGTCGGCACCGTGGTCCGGCTCATGGACATGGGGATCGCCCCCTACTGCATCGCCTACGCCATGCGCTGCGTGGTCAGCCAGCGCTTCGCGGCCAAGCTCTGCCAGGGCTGCAAGCGCTCGTCCCAGCCGCCGGAGCACATTCGCCGGATCCTGGGCGAGAACCGCCCGATCTATCAGGCGCCCGGCTGCACGACCTGCGGCCGCGCCGGGACCAAGGGCCGGATCCCGATCTTCGAGTTCCTCCCCAACAGCGCGGCGCTGCGCCAGGCGATCTACGCCGGCGCGACCCCCGACGCCCTGCAGGAGGTGGCCAAGAAGAACGGGCTGATCTCCATGTGGGACGACGCCCGGGACAAGGTGCATACGGGGCAGGTCTCCATCGAGGAGGCGCTGCGGGTGGTCAAGGGCGTGCGCGATCCCACGCAGCTCCTCAAGGCCGCGGCGCGCCGGGTGAGCGTCCCCAAGGGCGGGGCCAGGCGCCCCGGCCCGCCCACCGCGACCATGCGCCGGCCCCCCGCCCCGCGCCGTCCGGCGCGGTAGGCTCCGTCCGCAACCAGGGGTCGTGCTCGCGCTGGTCGCCGACCCCGCGCGGGCAGGGTTTACAGCGTCACCTTGGGGAATTAGCGTTGCTCGACACGGTCGACGGCGCAGCGCGTCGACCCCCCAGGAGGACCCATGAAGTCCAGCGAGATCCGGCAGAGCTTCATCGACTTCTTCGTCGCGCGCGGCCACACCGCCGTCGAGAGCTCGCCCGTCGTCCCCCACGGCGACCCCACGCTCCTGTTCACCAACGCGGGCATGAACCAGTTCAAGGACGTGTTCCTGGGCACCGGGACCCGGCCCTACACCCGCGCCGTCGACACCCAGAAGTGCATTCGCGCGGGCGGCAAGCACAACGACCTCGACGACGTGGGCAAGGACGGCTACCACCAGACGTTCTTCGAGATGCTCGGCAACTGGTCCTTCGGCGACTACTTCAAGGCCGAGGCGATCCAGTGGGCGTGGGAGCTCATGACCGAGGTGTGGGGGATCGACCCCCAGCGCCTCTACGCCACGGTGCACCACTCGGACGACGAGGCGGCCGAGCTCTGGCCGCAGCTGACCTCGCTCCCCCCCGAGCGCGTGCTGCGCTTCGGCAAGGACAACTTCTGGGAGATGGGCGCGACCGGCCCCTGCGGCCCCTGCTCCGAGATCCATATCGACCGCGGCCAGACCCCCGACCACCAGCTCGCGATCGACCCCAAGCGCGGGGTCAACTCGGGCTCCGAGCGGTTCATCGAGCTCTGGAACCTGGTGTTCATGCAGAGCGAGCGGCTCGAGGACGGCTCGCTCAAGCCGCTCCCGGCCAAGCACGTCGACACCGGCGCGGGCCTCGAGCGCGTGTGCCAGGTGCTCCAGGACGTGCACAGCAACTACGACACGGACCTGTTCACGGGCCTGATCCAGGCGATCTCCGAGCGCACCAAGACCGCCTACGACCCGGGGCCCAAGGGGATCGCGCACCGCGCGATCGCGGACCACGTGCGCTGCCTGAGCTTCGCGATCGCGGACGGCGCGGACCCGGGGAACACCGGGCGCAACTACGTCCTGCGTCGGATCCTGCGCCGCGGCTCGCGCTTCCTGCACGGCCTGGGCGTGCGCGAGCCCGCGCTCGCGGACTTCGTCCCGACCCTGATCGAGAGCATGGGCCAGACCTTCCCCGAGCTCGAGGGCCGCAAGGACCACATTCAGCGCGTGCTCACCAAGGAAGAAGACCAGTTCCTGCGCACCCTCGACCAGGGCGTCAAGCACTTCGAGAAGGAGCGCGACGAGCTGCTCGCGGCGGGCAAGAAGACCGTGCCCGGCAAGACCGTGTTCTTCCTCTACGACACCCACGGCTTCCCCCCCGACCTCACCGAGCAAATGGCGGAGGAGGCGGGGCTCGAGGCGGACCTCGCGGGCTTCTGTCAGATCGAGGAGGAGCACAAGGAGCAGAACCGCCAGCGCGGCAAGATCCAGGCGGACCTCAGCACCTACGCCGGCGTGGAGCCCACCGTGTTCCGCGGCTACGAGACCACGACCTCCGAGGCCAGGCTGCTCAAGGCGGGGCCCCAGGAGCTGGCGCTGGACCGCACGCCGTTCTACGCGGAGTCCGGCGGCCAGGTCGGCGACACCGGGCGGATCGAGGCCCAGGACGGGAGCTTCGTGTTCGAGGTCAAGGACACCCAGAAGCAGGGCCAGGTGGTCGTGCACCTCGGCGAGTGGACGGCGGGCTCCCCGGAGCAGGCGGAGGCCGGGACCCCGGTCCTGGCGCTGGTGGACACGGCGCGCCGCGACGCGATCCGCCGCAACCACACCGCGACCCACCTCCTGCACTGGGCGCTGCACCAGGTGCTCTCGGACAAGGCGACCCAGGCGGGGTCGGAGGTCTCCCCCAGCCGCCTGCGCTTCGACTTCAACTGGGGCGAGCGCCTGAGCGCGGAGCAGCTCGCGGAGCTCGAGCGCCTGGTCAACACGCGGATCTGCGAGAACGCGCCGGCGCAGACCGAGGTCATGGCGATCGCGGAGGCGCGGGAGCGCGGGGCGATCGCCATGTTCGGCGAGAAGTACGGCGAAGAGGTCCGCGTGCTCGACGTCGGCGGCTACTCCGTCGAGCTCTGCGGCGGGACCCACGTGCAGCGCGCGGGGGACATCGGCGCGTTCAAGATCGTGCAGCAGCAGAACGTGGGCGAGGGCCTGGTGCGCCTGGTGGCGCTGACTGGCCCCCGCGCGGCGGCGCGCTCGACCGAGGACAGCCAGCTCCTCACCCGGATCGGCCAGGAGCTCAAGGTCCCCGCCGAGCAGATCCTCGAGCGGGTGCACGGGCTCGTGGACGAGGTCAAGGAGCTCAAGCGCAAGCTCAAGCAGGCGGCGAGCCGCTCGCTCCCGAGCTGGGATCAGCTCAAGGGCCAGGCCCAGGCGCTCGGCGACGTGCGCCTGCTCGCGGTCGAGCTCCCCGGCGCCGACGCGAACGCGCTGCGCCAGTTCGGCGACAACGTGCAGAAGCAGCAGGAGCCCTTCGTGGGCGTGTTCCTCGCGACCGGCGAAGGCGACAAGGTCCCGGTGGTCGCGGCGCTCTCCGACGCCCTGGTCGAGCGCGGCTGGCACAGCCGCGACCTGGTGCAGGCGGTGGCCGGCGCCATGGGCGGCGGCGGCGGCGGCAAGAAGCCTGGCCTGTGCAGCGGGAGCGGCAAGGACGCGAGCAAGGTCGCGGACGCGCTGGCCGCGGCCGAGCGCGCCGTGCGCGCCAAGCTGGGCTGAGGCGCCCCTGAGCGCCCCGGTCTTCGCGCAGCAGGGGCGGTGCTCGGGGTCGTGCACCTGCCCCCGCTCTGGGGCAGCCCGCCTGCCCGGGGCTCCCGGCCCTGCTGGGCCCACGCCCTGCGCGAAGCCCGCGAGCTGAGCGCCGGGGTGCGCACGCGCTCCTGATCGAGAACTGGCGCGACGACGTGCCCCGCCCCGAGGTCGACCCCGAGGCGGTGGCCTGCCTGGCCGCGCTGTGCCGCGACGTGGTCGCGGCGGTGGACGTGCCGGTGGGGGTCAACGTGCTCCCCTGCGACCCCCGCGCCGCGCTGGCGATCGCGGTGAGCTGCGACCTCGCGTTCCTCCAGCTCGACGTGTTCGTGAACCGGGTGCGCACCGACTACAGCTACAGCAAGGTCCCGCCCTTCGAGTTCGAGCCCGACCTCGCCGCCTTCGCGCGCTGGCGCCGCGACTTCGGCGCGGAGGGGGTCGGGGTGCTGGCCACCGTGCACCCCAAGCACTACCGGACCCTCGACGGCTCGAGCCTGGCCGAGAGCACACGCCGCGCGATCGAGCACGGCGCTGACGCGGTGGTCGTCACCGGGAGCGCCACCGGCAGCGCGCCGGACCGGGCGCGGGTCGAGGCGGTGTGCGCCGCCGCCGGCGACGTGCCGGTGGTCGTGGGCAGCGGCGTCGACCTCGAGAACGCGACCCAGCTCCTGCCCTGGCCCGGGCCGCGATCGTGGGCAGCGCGCTCAAGACCCCGGACTTCGCGCAGGTCCTCCCCGAGCGCGTGCGCGCCCTGGTCGCCGCCCTGGAGCCGCCCGCGTGACCGACGAGCGCCTGCGGCGCGGCGAGCGCGAGCAGGACGTCGAGGGCCAGGCGCGCTGGCTGACCGAGGCGCTGCGCAGCGGCGCGCTGAGCCCCGCGCGGCTGACCCTCGCCGCGCGCCTGGGGCACCCCGCCGCCGCGGCCCTCGACCCCCAGGGCCCGCTGCCCGAGGACGTCGAGGACTTCGTGCTGTGGCTGGAGGAGGCCGCGGGCAAGGACCCCGAGGTCGCGCTGCGCATGGGCCTGGCGTTGCTCTCCGAGATCCCGGTCTACCTGGGCTCCGACGGTCGCTTCGACGGCCCCGACGACCGGCTGCTCGCGGCCTTCGAGGCCCTGGCCGGCTGGGCCACCGGCGAGCGGGACCTCGAGCGGCTGGCGGCGGTGCAGGCGGAGCTCGGGGGCGCCGCCGGCTACGGCCACTACGTCGCGGTCAACTGCACCCTGGCCCTGCTGCGGATCCCGCCCGAGCCCGAGCTGGCGCTGTCCCACCTGCGCGAGGCCGCCCGGCTGGCCGCGGAGCGGGCCCGGCTCGGCCACCTCCTGCGCAGCCTGCAGCGCGAGCTCTGGCCCTGGCTGCTGGGGGACAGCGACCCCCTGGCCGACGTCCTCGCCCTGCGCGGGGGCCGGCTCCTCGGCCGCGACGGGATCGTGCGCGGGCTGGGGTTCGCCGGCGAGCGGCTGTGGGCCTCGTGGTCGACGGGGCCGCTGCAGGCGCTGACCCGCGACGGCGCCGTGGAGCTCGAGCTGCCCCTGCGCGCGCGCGACGTCTACGCCTTCGCCGTGGGGCCCGGTCCGCGCCTGGCCGTGGGCCAGATCGACGGCGCGTGCGAGGTGTGGGCCGACCCGGAGCAAGCAGGGCTCGCGTTCAGCCTCGAGGCCACCCCCCACGCCCTGAGCTTCGACCCCGGCGGCAACTGGCTGTGGGCGGGGACCTCGACCGGGCGCGTGATCGGGGTGGACCTCGCCCTCGGCGCGCAGGCGGTGGCGGTGGAGGTCGCCGAGCGCACCGTGACCGCGCTGTGCGCGCTCCCCGGTGAGCTGTGGGCGGGGGCGCGAGAGGGCTGGCTGGTCGCGCTGGCCACCGCCGGGCGCGAGCTGCGCCGGATCGGGCCGCTGGAGGAGGACCCCAGCGGGCTCGTGGACCTCGGCGACGGGCGGCTGGTGGTCGGCCTGGGCAACGCCCTGGGCGTGTTCGACGCCGAGCGCGGGGTCGAGCTCAGCCGGGTCCTCGCCCACGAGCGCGGCACGATCTACGACCTGGCCCGGGTCCCCGGCCGGCCGGAGGTAGTCACCGCCTGCGGCGACCGCGAGCTGGCCTGGGTCGACCTCGACCAGGGGCGCGTGCTCCGGCGCTGGCGCTCCCCCGCCGTGCTCCTGCGCTGCGCGGTGACCCCGGACGGCCGCGAGGCGATCTCCGGCGCGCGCAGCGGGCTCCTGCGCCGGCACCCCCTGCGGGTGTGAGTCAGCGGTCGAGGGCGTCGTCCTCGAGCAGCTCCCGCAGCCACGGGGCGTCGGCGACCCGCCCCCAGCGCTCGCGGGCCTTGGCCTGGGTGCGCGCGTCGAAGCGCTCGGGGTCGGTCAGGGCGACCCCGTGCCCGACGTGGAGCACGGCGTCGCCGAGGTCCACCTGCCGGGTCTCGAGCCCCGCGTCCCACAGCCCGCGCGCGATCGAGATCCCGCCTCCGCCGTGCACGGGGCGAAAGCTCAGCCCACGCTCGCGCAGCGCGGCGGTGCGAAACAGCGCGCAGTAGTCGCGGGGGTGCGCCGGCGCCTCCACGCGCCGCCGCCCGCGCAGGCGATCGACGGCCCCCGCCACCAGCCGCTTCTGCAGGCGATACAGCCCGCCGCGCTCCTGCTTGCCCGGGCCCGCCCCGGCCACGGCGGGGTCCTCCAGCGCGCGCACCAGGGGGTCGAGCCAGCCGGCGCGGCGCACGAACACGTCGGAGTGCAGGGTCAGGAACAGGGGTGCCCGCGCCCGGGCCAGCACCACGTCCCAGGCGCTGAACGCGTTCTCCGGCCAGCCCTGGGGCCCCTCCTCAGGCCGCTCCACGAGCACGATCCACTCCAGGCCGCGCAGGTAGTCGAGGCTCGCGTCCTGGGAGCCGTTGTCGACGACGATCACCTCCAGGCGGCCCGGCTCGGTGTGCTTGCGCAGCGCGCGCAAGCAAGGCTGGATCAGGACCTGCGCCTGCCAGTGGGGGACGCACACGCTGACCTGGGGCGGGGAGGAGGGCATGCGGGCAGTCTACGGGCCCCGACCGGCGCGCCCACGGGCCCCCGCCGGACCTTTTCAGACTCGCTCGCATCCACGGGATCCGGGGGGCGGCGAGACGCAGGCGAAACGCACAAGCTGTGTTTCAACAGTGTCTTAGTGCGGGGCCTCGGGCTTGCAGTGCAGACGGGTGGAAGGAAGGAAGGGTCTCTCATGCAGCTGAAGCACGCGCTCCTCGCCCTGATCGGGGTCGGGGTCTGCCTGGCCGGTTCGAGCCTGGACACCCGCGTCGTCGACGCGCTGCGCGTCCGCCCCGGGAGCGGCGCCCTCGACCTGCACCACGACGACCTGCAGGTCGGTCACGGTCGCGAGGCCTTCGTCCTGCGCCGGACCTACGCGCACCGCCAGGGCGGGCTGCTCGACTTCGGCCGCAACTGGGCCACCTGCTTCGAGGTCCGGGCGGTGCTCCGCGCCGACGGCGGCTTCGTCCGCACCCCCGACGGGGCCTTCCTCCCGCTCGACGCGCTGGACGAGCGCACCTGGGTCAGCCGCCGGGGCGCGGTGTGGGTCGACGCCCGCGAGCCCGAGGCCCCTGTGCTCTATGGCTGCGGCGGCCAGGCCTACGTGCTGGACGCCCGGGGCTGGCTCCAGGCGATCCGCCGCGACGGGCTCGAGGTCGCCCGCGTGCTGCGCGACGGCGCCGGCCAGATCACCGCCCTGGAAGGCCCCTGGGGCCGCGTCACCTGCGCCCGCCAGGACGGCGTGCTCACCGCCCTCGTGCTGCCGTCGGGTCGGGAGGTGCGCTACACCCGCGGCGCGCACGGCGTGCTCGCGAGGGTCGACGACGGGCTGCGCACCCAGCGCTACGCCTACGACGACGGCCTGCGCCTGAACGCGGTGGCCGGCGGCGCGCGCACGATCGCCTACGACGGCCTCGGGCGCGTGGTCGAGCTCGGCGGGCCCCAGGCGCCGACCGTGCGCTACACCTACGCGGTCGAGGCGGAGGCGCTGACCGTGACCGAGCGTCAGGGCGAGCGCGAGGAGCTGCACCGCTTCGGGCTCGACGGGCGCTGGAGCGAGACCGTGGCCGCGGGCTCGACCACCCGCTGCGAGTTCGACGCCAAGGGCAACCTGGCCCGGCTCGAGCGCGGGGCCCAGACCCTGCGCCTCGAGCGAGACGCCCGCGGGCGCGTGATCGAGCGCCAGCGCGGCGACCGCCACGTGCGCACCGTCTACGCCGGCGGCAGCGACGCCCCCCGCGAGATCGTGCGCGACGGCCGCCGCGAGCGCTTCGTGCGCACCGGCGAGGGCCGCCTGCGCGCCCGGGTCGCCCCGGACGGGGTCGAGCGCTTCGACGCCGACGGGCGGCTCGTGGCCCGGAGCCTGCCCGGCGGCGGGAGCGAGCGCGTGCGCGTCGACGCGCATGGCGAGCGGATCGAGACCCTCGACGCGGCCGGCCGCGTCCTGCGCGCGGTGGAGCGCGACCTGCGCGGCCGCGTGGTGCGGATCGAGGGCGCCCACGGCCAGGTCCAGACCCTGCGCTACGCCGCCACGGGTGAGCTGGTCGGCACCGACGTCCAGGGCGCCGGGCCCCTCGAGCTCGCCTACGACGCCCACGGCCGCCTGACCCAGCTCGCCGACGCCCAGGGCACCCTGGCCAGCTACCGCTACCCCGAGGCCGGAGCGGTGGTGGTGCGCGACGCCGCCGCGGGCGAGACGACCCTGACCCACGACCTCGACGGGCGCGTCGTCGGCGTGCGCCGCGGGGAGCAGGAGCTGCGCCGGGTCTACAACGAGCGCGGGCAGCTCGTGCTCGAGCAGCGCCCCGACGGCCGGGTGCGCTACCGCTACGACGCCCAGGGGAACGCGATCGAGGTCCGGAGCCCCGCGGGCACCCGCAGCGCGACCTTCGACGCCGACGGTCGCCCCCTCGCGATCACCGACGCCCAGGGCCAGACCCTCGTGGCGCGCTACGACGCCGAGGGTCGCCGCGTGGCGCTGCGCGCGCCCTGGGGCGAGGTGGTCTACACCCGCGACGCCGCCGGGCGCCTCGTGGGCGTGACCCTCCCCGACGGCGGCGAGATCCGGATCGAGCGCCTCGCCGACGGGCGCCGCAGCGCCGTCGCCTACCCCAACGGCGTGCGCCTCGAGCTGCGCTACGACGGCGCGCTGCTCGTCGGCCAGCGCGCGCTCCAGGGGGACGCCGTGCTCCTCGAGCGCGAGCTGGCCTACGACGCCCAGGGCCGCCTGGTCGAGCTGCGCCAGGGCGAGACGAGCACGCGCTATGCCTACGACGCGGAGGGCCGCGTGATCGAGGCCCGCCGCGGCGACGACGTGCAGCGCTTCGCCTACGACGCCCGCGGGAACCGCACCGACCTCGGCCGCTACGACGCGGGCAACCACCTCCAGGCCGAGGGCCTGGCCTACGACGCCTGGGGTCGCCTGACCCAGGCCCAGGGCGCGACCCTGGCCTACGACGTCCAGGGCCGCCTGCAGGAGGCCGCGCTCGCCGACGGCCGCCGCCTGCGCTACACCTACGACCACCGCGGGCGGCGGATCGCCCGCGAGCTGGACGGCGCGACCACGCGCTTCCTCCACGACGGCGAGCAGCTCGCCGGCGTGTTCGAGGGCGGGGAGCTGAGCGCGGGCTTCGTCCACGGCGACCGCCTCGACGACACCCTCGCCGTGCTCCACGCCGGGCAGTGGCACTTCCCGCTCCTGGACCAGGTCTCGAGCGTGATCGCGCTCACCGGGCCCGAGGGCGAGCTCGTCGGCGCCGCGAGCTACGCGCCCTACGGCCAGGTCGAGGGTTCGACCCTCCCCGCCTGGCTGCCCCTGGGCTTCGCCGGCCGGCCTACGGAGCGCGAGCTGGGCTGGGTCGACCTGCGGGCGCGCTTCTACGCCCCCGAGCTCGGCCGGTTCACGACCCCCGACCCCCTCGCCCAGCGCGGCGGCCCGAACACCTACGCCTACGTGTCGGGCAACCCGCTGAGCTTCATGGACCCCCGGGGCACCTCCGAGGAGAGCCTGAGCAGCGCCGAGGCGGACGAGGCCGCGCGCCGGCAGCTCGACGCGCTGCTGAACGACGTGCCGGAGTGGGTGGCTGAGGAGGCGCGCCGCGCGGGCCTCGATCCCCTGGTCGCGCTGCCGATCCTCGCCGACTACGCGGAGCGCGAGGGCTGGATCAGCGACCAGACCAAGTCCCAGATCCTGGGCGTGGCGATCACCCTCGCCCAGGAGAAGCTGGGCACCAACATTCCCACCCCGATCGACCCCTCGGACCCCGACGACGTGGTGTTCTCGGCGGTGGTGAGCCTGGCGATCCTCGCCGCCACCAACGGCAACCCCTACGTCGCCGCGGGCACCTTCGCCGCGGAGCTCGCGTTGGGCGCGGCGATCAACGTCTGGGACGACCGCTACGGGAGCTACGACCTCGCGCCTGGCCACGTGACCCGCCGGCCCGACGGGACCTTCACCTCGTCCTTCTTCCCCGGCGTGATCTTCCAGAGCGCCCAGGAGCTGCAGAGCTGGTTCGACCGCGCCTGGGACGAGAACGGCAACGGCCGGCTCGACGGCGGCGGCGGCAACGCCCCCGACCTCGTGCAGGAGGCGCAGCGTCAGGACGCCTTCCGGATCACGACCGTGCTCCCCGACGGCTCGTTCATGAGCGCCCACTTCCCGGGGGTCCTGTTCGGCCCCGACCAGAGCGACGAGTTCCTCGACCTGCTGCTCAACCGGCGGCACCTGACCGAGGGGGCCTGCATTCCCCTGCCCGAGGGCGCGGAGTTCCACGGCGACTCCCTCGATCGCCTGCTCGAGTTCATGCGGCTCAACACCGCCACGAACCTCGCGGTCGCCGAGGCCCTGGGCCTGGACGTGTTCCTCGTGGAGGAGGCCAACGGCGGCGCGGCGAGCCTGAGCTACACCACCGCCCAGTTCCCGACGGAGCGCTACGCGAGCCTGCAGCTCCTGGTCGAGGACGCGACCCGCGCCGCGCAGGAGGAGATCACGTGGTCTGCGGGGGATCGCCGCGTGGTCGGGTTCGAGGAGCTGCCCGAGGGCGTCATGGGTCCGCCCACGCCGATCACGGTCCCCGTCGAGGGCGGCGGCTCCTACTCCACACCGCTGATCGGGTACAGGACCTTCCGCACCCTGCCCGAGGCCTTCGCCGCCATGGACGCGCTCTACGAGGCCCTGGAGATCGGGCAGGCGGTTCCCGAGCCGGCCTACGACGCCGCCGGCAACGAGATCCCCGTGATCAGCCCCGGCGGGCGCGACAGCTACGGGCGGCTGACCTACGCCTGGGAGAGCCCGCAGGTCGACGGCGTCTACGGCACCCGCGCCGACGTGGTGCGCGCGTATCAGGCTCAGCCGCATATCCTGGAGGACTGAGTTCGAATTCTTCGAGCCTGGGGCGCGAGGGACAGAACTGTCCCCCCACACCCCAAGCAGAATGGGCCTTCTAGCGGGACGAGAAAATCCGCGTTCCACACGCTGATCCTTTTCTCGCGATACCTCTCAGCTATAAACGCTAGAAGCTTCACCCCACGCGCGGTGAGTCGGCGCAGCCACGGTCGCGCTGGCGCGGAGCCAGGACATGGCCCGCAGCCACGAGAGAGGGATCCGATCCATGGCCAGCACGAAACCCAGCAAGCGGCGCGCGAGCTCGACGGTCGGCGCGCGACGCAGGCCGAGCTGGTCGGTGATCTCCTTCGCCGAGATCGAGCGCTGGCGCACGAGCCACGACCTGCCCAAGCGCCGCATGGCCGAGCTCCTCGGCGTGACCAACAGCACCTACCACAACTGGGCCCGCGGCAAGGCCGTCCCCACGGTCAACGCCCAGCGCAAGCTGCGCGCGACCCTCGACGGCCCCCAGGCCGGCGCGAGCCAGGACGAGCAGGCCGGCGGGGCGAGCGCGGTGCAGGCCGAGACGCTGCGCGCCACGGCCGCGATCGTGAACACCTACCTCGAGACGCACCCGGGCAAGCTCAGTCCGGAGCAGATGACGCACCTGATCCGCGAGGTCCGCGCCGCGGTCAGCGAGTAGGCCGGCCGGCTGGCGCCCGTGCGCCTGGTTAGCTCAAGCCCTGGCGGCGGGAGTTGAGCAGCGCGCCGCCGAGGTTGGCCCGGTTCGAGGGCTGATCGAGGGCGTTCTCCTTCATCATTTCGACGAAGGCCTCGACCAGCTCGGCGTCCCACCAGCCCCGCTTCGACTCCTCGCGCAGGATCTTGAAGCAGTGCTCGGTGGGGAAGGCCGGCTTGTAGGCGCGCGCGGTGGCGAGCGCGTCGAACACGTCGGAGATCGTCACCAGGCGCACGGCGACGGGGATCGCGCTCTCGCCGTGGCCGTCGGGGTAGCCCGAGCCGTCGAGGCGCTCGTGGTGGTTGCGAATGCAGTTGAGCACCGGGTCGCCCAGCGAGCTCAGGTGCCGGCAAATGTCCCAGCCCTGTACGGGGTGGCGCTTGATGATCTCGAACTCGTCGCGGGTCAGCGGCCCCGGCTTGTTGAGGATCGCGTCGGGGCAGCCGATCTTGCCCACGTCGTGGAGCAGGCCGCCGGTCTCCACCGCGATCCGCACCTCGTCGGGCAGCCCGAGCTTCGCCGCGAGCTTGCCCGCGTAGATCGAGACGCGCTCGCCGTGGCCTTCGGTGTAGCTGTCCTTCTGCTCGATCGCCGTCGCCAGCGCGAACACCACGTTCTCCGCGTCCTCGAGGTCCGAGGTCACCCGGCGCGTGGCCAACAGCCCGCGCAGGTGGGCCGAGAACTCGCCCTCGTCCAGCGGGCGCGCGAGGGCGCAGGAAGCCCCCGCCTGCAGCGCCGCCAGGCGCTCCGCGGCTTCGCCGTCGGGCGGGGTGAGGTAGATCAGCGGGATCAGCCGAGTGGCGGCGGCTTCGCGCAGCGAGTGGCAGAACACCGCGTCGACGGTCGGCGAGGACGCGACCACGCAGTCCGGTCGCCGCGCGATCGCGAGGTCCAGGGCCGCCTGCGGATCCGAGGCCGCAAGGGTGGCGTAACCCCAGCCTTGGAGCAGCGCCTCCAGCGACTCGCGTTGAGTCGCTTCGCGGTCAACGACTAGAATTCGGGCGGTAACCGACTTGCCCACAATGTCTTCCCTAACCCGGAGGAAGTCTAGCACCCGGATCTCGGAGATTCGAGCGCTGGCGTAGCGAACCTGGACCGCCCCCCGAGCGTCCAGCGGGGGGCCGGACCCAGGGGTTCACCCTGGTCCACCCGGGCGTTAGGCTAGGGTCTGCGGGCGCCGCCGCGCCCACGAAAGGGGAGTGACCCGTGCGCATGCCTTGGAGCTGGTCGGCCCTGGCCCTGCTTCCGCTGCTCCTCGGCTGCAACGCCGAGCCCGTGAGCCGGATCGAGCTGCGCCAGACCCACTACGTGCTCGCCCCGCGCGCGGCGAGCGCCGCCCCCTCGGGCTCGCGCCGCCTGGCCCTCGAGGCCGAGTGGCCGGCGCCCTACACCGTCATGCACACCCCGGGGATCGAGCCCGAGGAGGTCGTGGAGGTCAACCCGCGCGCGCGCTGGGTGCCCTGCGGGCCCTACGGCCGCAGCTTCCGCCTGGAGACCGCCTGCGACGACGGGGTGGTCCGGGTGCGCTCGAGCACCGTCAGCCGCGGGCTCGAGCCCTGCGATCGCGTGATCTACCGCAACCGCACCTACGGAGCGCCCCTCGAGCCCTGCCGCGGGCGCGCGCCCAACGTGTTCGGCTACGGCGCCCCGGTGCAGGTGCGCGTCGCCGGCCACCACGGCCGGCGCTGGAATCGCCGCGTGGGGCCGCCGCGGGTCGTGGTCTACCCGCGGCGGAGCTACTAGCTCGCGGCGACCTCGGCCTCGACCGACTTGAACACGGCGTCGAGGTCGAGCACCTCCGCCGAGCAGGGCAGCTCGAGGTAGGCGAAGTAGACGAGCGGCGCGATCGGCTCGAGCTTCTCCTTGCGCTCGCGCAAGATCGCCTCGTCCTCGTCGGTGGGTTCGAGGACCTTCAGCGACTCCTTGACCTTGTCGGCGCCCAGGTTCTCGACCCACTCGAAGTCCTCGACGATCCCGTTCTGGTGCTCGATCCCCCATGCGTCGAGGAGCAGCACGACCATGTCCGCGCGCCGGGCCAGCCAGCCCTGGAGGAAGCTGCGGATCTCGTCGGGCTCGTCGGTCTTGAGCAGGGCCGAGCGCAGGAGCTTGGCCTCCTTGTTGATCCGATCCGCGCGCTTGAGGTTGCCGGGCCCAGCCTTGACCCGCGCGCCGTGGGTGCGCAGCAGCTCCCGCCGATCGGGGCCGGGGAGGGCCTCGAGCATCTCTACGGCGAAGGCCTGGGGGATCCGCTTGAGGAATTCGTCGAGCTTCATGGTCGCCTCGTGAGTGGACGCGGATCATAGCCGGAGCGACCCCCGCCGTCACGACCGACCGCCCCTCGCCCCTGGCGCCCACGTTCGCTTCGCCGCGGATCCGCGCTAAGATCTGCGGCCGAGGAGCGCCCATGAGCAGAAAGCGCCGCCAACGTTCGACCGCGATTCGCAAGCGGATCGAGAAGAAGCAACGCGAGGACGAGAAGCGGCGGCGCAAGGAGGAGAAGGGCTCCGACAAGGAGCGCGACGAGCTCCTGCGGGCCATGATCCCCCGCCGCGCGGCGGAGGCCTTCTCGGGCGGAATCCTGGACCTCGCCCAGCGCTTGCAGGAGGGCCCGATCCGCGGCTGGACCGTGGACGACCTCGACGGGGACCCGGGCCTGGAGTGGCTCGCCGAGCACGTGCGCGACCGCCTGCAGGACCCCTCCGACCTGGTCGAGGTGCACCTCCTCGCCCGGGCCAAGGGCGACCTGCTCGACAAGCTGAGCTCCATGGAAATGGCCGCCTCCGGCCTGGGCCTCGACTGGGAGTCGGGCTTCGGCGTCTTCGCCCGCACCCTCGGCCAGGCCGAGGAGCTGGTCGAAGAGGAGGAGGAAGAGGACACCTTCGACTGGGACGACCCCGTCGCCTCGCTCAAGGAAGAGGGCGACGACGAGGAGGGCGAAGAGGGCGAAGGCGACGAGGACGAGGACGAGCAGGCTTAGGCTCGCTCGCTCCTACGCCTCCTCCTCGGGCCCGCCGATCGCCTCTACCGGGCACTCCTGCCGGGCCAGGTCGCAGTCGCGGCGCTCGCGCTCGGTCGCTGGTTGGCGCGCCACGTAGCTGTAGCCGTTCTCCGAGCGCTCGAAGCAGTCGGGGGCCGTGGTTCGGCACAGGTCGCAGTCGATGCACGTGTCGTCGACGAAGTAGGACCCGGGCGCGTTCTCCGGCCACGCCGCCGTCGGCTCAGCCATGTCGCTCTCCTCCGGAGCCGTGGTGTAAGCTGGCGCGGAGCGCGTCCCCGCGCCAGGGAGTATCGCATGAGCACCGCCGCCCCCCAGCCCGACGTCCCGAACCCGGGCTTCTCGGTCGTGCCCCCGCCTGCCGAGCGCCCGGGCTTCGACCCCTCCGAGTCACCGCTGGTCCGCGGCGGCGCCCCCGGCGCACCCGAGCCCGCCTTCGCCGGGAGCACGCTCCTGGGCCTCACCGCGCCGACGGCGGCCCGCAAGCGGCGGGTGATCTATCGCGTGCGCCGCGAGGGCTGGCTGGCTCGCCGCTCCGCGGCCCGCTCGCGCTTCCGCGAGATCGACCGCGGCCGCGACCCGCTGATCCCCCGCGTGCTGGCAGGCCTGCAGGCGCGCAGGCGCGGGATCCTGGACCGCAGCAAGTCCCAGGCGGTCCGCCCCCGGATCGAGCTCCGCGGCTTGCTCCGCGGGAACTGAGTCGCTGCCGCCGGTCAAGAGGAAGACAGGAACCGCCGAGGCGCCGAGGACGCAGAGGGTACGCAGAGGCTCCGCCAGGCGCAGCCGTTCGGTAGAGCCTGGAATCAGGGGCTCCGCGCACGCGAGACCCGCTCCGCCGGACGCAGCCGCTCAGGCGAGCCAGGAACGAGGGGGGCTCCGCTCACGCGAGCGCGCCCACCCATGCCCGCTCCGCCGGGCGCGGCCGCTCAGGCGAGCCAGGAAACAGGGGGGGCTCCGCTCACGCGAAGGCGCCTCCTCGTACGAGCTCCGCCGGACGCAGCCGCTCAGGCGAGCCAGGAATCAAGGGGGGCTCCGCTCACGCGAGAGCGGCCTCCCGTGCCAGCTCCGCTGGACCCGCTCCGCCTGGCGGTCGGCGAAGGCCCGTGATCTGGACCTGACGCGGCCCGCCTGGCGAGCGGCGTCAGCCGCGAGCGCGCAGCGAGCGCAGCGAGCGAGCCCCTTGGGGGTGAGCCCGAGGGGCTTTGCCCCCGAGGGCGAGGGGGTCTGGGACAGACCCCCTGAGGGCGAGCGGCGTCAGCCGCGAGCGCGCAGCGAGCGCAGCGAGCGAGCCCCTTGGGGGTGAGCCCGAGGGGCTTTGCCCCGAGGGCGAGGGGGTCTGGGACAGACCCCCTGAGGGCGAGCGGCGTCAGCCGCGAGCGCGCAGCGAGCGCAGCGAGCGAGCCCCTTGGGGGTGAGCCCGAGGGGCTTTGCCCCGAGGGCGAGGGGGTCTGGGACAGACCCCGGCATCGAGGGCGAGGGGGCCTCGAGAGGCCCCTTGGCATTCAGCCCCAGGTGTGCCACTCGTAGAGCGGCACGCGGCTGATCCCTGCAGCGCCTCGAAGAAGCGGCTGCCGTGGAAGGTGCGCGACTCCTCGACGAAGCGCTCGCCGATCCCGTCCGGGCCGTGGCCGAAGAAGCGCAGCCACCAGCAGGTGCTCAGCTCGCGCGGCTCGGTCTCCGCTTGCTCGCAGGCGGGGCAGGCGTCGACCGAGCGCTGGGCCGCGCCCACGAACTGGGGGAGCTCGCAGGTCGTGCACAGGCGCTGGCACGACGCGCAGAGCCGGGCCTCGTGCAGGGGCTCGGGGTGCACGAAGGCGCGGAACTCGAGCTCCACGCGCAGGGTCCCCAGGAACTTGGCGAGGTGGTCGCGCGGCTCGCCGAACATGCGCACCACGAGGTTCTCGCGGCCCTGGGCCGAGGCCCGCGCGGCGTCGACGGTGTCGAGCAGGTCGCGCACGGTGTGCGCCTCCGACTCGAAGCGCCCGGCGCGCACGCGGGCGCCGGCGCCCTCGCCGAGGGCGATCACGTGCTCCGCGAGCCGGTCCAGGAAGGCCCCCAAGTGCGCTCCGACGAGCCGATGCGTCGGACTTTGGGGGAACAGCGTTACGGTCGATTCGAGTCCCACGAGCTACGGTCTACCACCTTCGGTGAGCGCTAGCCACACCAGGGGGCGCGGCCCGCGCCGTAGACTTTTTGGGCGGCGCCCTGGAGCGCTCCACGCGCCTGGGTCCGAGCGGCTGGCTCATGGATTAAGCTTGGGGCCTGCCAGGCCCCGAGGCCGAGCGAGGAGACCGCATGACCGACCGCATTCGCCTCGAGGGGCCCGGGATCGAGTATCGCTACGGACGCTCGCTGGACGTGGGGGGGGTGAGCCGCGCCGACCTGAGCGCCGCTCAGCCCCAGGCCGACCGCGCCGCCGCGGCCTTCGCCGCGCTGGTCGAGAGCGGGACGACCGCGGGCATGGACGAGCCGGTGTGGTGGCCGCGCCTGGAGGACACCGCAGCCAGCGCCGCCGCGCTGGCCTGGGCGCGGGACCTCGACGTCGAGGCCTTGATCTCGATCGGGATCGGCGGGAGCTACCTCGGCAACCGCGTGCTGCGCGACGCGCTCCTGGGCCCGCACTACAACACGCGCCGCGACCGCGACGGTCCCGAGCTGTGGTTCGCGGGGTTCCACCTCGACCCCCTGGAGCTGCGGGACCTGGTCGACCAGCTCCGCGCCCGGGCGCGAACCGCCGACGACCCGTTCACCGTCGAGCTGCTCGCGATCAGCAAGAGCGGCACGACCACCGAGACCCTGGCCACGACCTTGGCGTTGCTCCAGGCCCTGGACGGGGTCGTGGGCCTGGAGGTCGGCTTCAGCGCGCTGACCGCCGACGACTCGGTCCTCGCGGACCTGGCCCAGGCCCGGGGCGGGACCTTGCTCCCCTTCCCCGAGGGGATCGGCGGGCGCTGGTGCGTGCTGACCCCGGTCGGGCTCTCGACCGCGGCGGCCACCGGGGTGGACGTGAAGGCGCTCATGGAGGGCGCGCGCGAGACCCGCGACGCGCTGCTCGAGGCCGGCGGCGACCTGACCAAGAACCCGGCCCTGCTCTACGCGCTCCTGCACCACCTTCACGGGCAGGCGGGGCGCACCCAGGCCGTGTTCATGCCCTACGGCGAGCGCCTGCGCTGCGTGTCCGAGTGGTACGTGCAGCTCCTGGCCGAGAGCCTGGGCAAGGAGCACGACCGCGCCGGGCGCGCCGTGCACTGCGGGCGGACCCCGATCGTGGCGGTGGGCTCGACCGACATGCACGCCCAGACCCAGCTCCACCAGGCGGGCCCCCAGGACAAGACGGTCACGACCCTCGACGTGCGCGACTGGGGCGCGGTGGGCGTGGACCGGGTGCCCGACGTGCCCGAGGCCAAGGCCCTCGGCGGGCACACGATCGGCGCGCTGAACACCCTGGCCCGCGAGGCCAACGAGGAGGCCCTGTTCGGGGCCGGGCGCCCCAGCGACGCCTTCGTGCTCGACCGCCTGGACGCGCGGGCGATCGGCGGGCTCTTGATGCTGCTCATGGCGAGCGTCGCCTACGAGGGCGAGCTGCTGGGGGTGTGCGCCTACGACCAGCCCGGCGTCGAGGCCTACAAGAAGATCATGCGCGCCCGGCTCTAACCGGCGCGAAACCTGGGGGCAGGCTCGCGCGTTTCCCCAGGACACCCGCGCTGCGGCGCCCCGCGACCTGCGGGTAACCCACTCCATACACGAGACTTGAGGAGCTCCCCATGAGCCTCGACCCCTGCTGCGACCGCCGTGGATTCCTGAGCTGGGGGCTGGGTGGCGCCCTGAGCCTGAGCCTGGGCGGCTACGTCCGCCCGCTGTGGGCGGGGGAGCAGGCGCTCCCCGGGTTCGGCGCCGCGAAGCACTGCGTGGTCCTGTGGATGACCGGCGGCCCCAGCCAGCTCGAGACCTTCAACCCGCTCCCCGGCACGGCCCAGGGCGGCCCGACCCAGGCGATCGACACCGCCGCCAAGGGCGTGAAGATCGCGGCGAGCCTGCCGCGGCTGGCCGAGCACATGCAGGACGTGGCCCTGATCCGCTCCATGGCCACCAAGGAGGGCAACCACCAGCGCGCCCGCCACTTCCTGCACACGGGCTACGTGCCCAGCGGCACGGTGCAGCACCCGGACATGGGCGCGCTGATCTGCCAGCAGAAGGCCGACCCCACCGCGGAGCTGCCGAGCTACGTCACGATCGCCGGCGCCGCGCCGGGGGCGGGCTTCCTCGGGGTGAGCCTCGCGCCGTTCGTGGTGCAGAACCCGCTCAAGCCGGTGGACAACCTGGCCTACCCCCAGGGCGTGGACGAGGCGCGCTTCGATCGGCGCCGCGCCTTGCGCGCGAAGCTCGGCAAGGAGTTCGCCAAGGCGCACCCCGGCCCCGAGACCAGCGGGCACGAGGCGATCTACGACAAGGCCGACCGCATGATGCACTCGCCGCGGTCCGAGGCCTTCGACGTCAGCGGCGAGCCCCAGGCGCTGCGCGAGGCCTACGGCGAGGGCAAGTTCGGCCAGGGCTGCCTCATGGCCCGGCGCCTGATCGAGCAGGGCGCGAAGGTCGTCGAGGTCCAGCTCGGCGGCTGGGACACCCACAAGGACAACTTCAACAAGACCACCCAGCTCTGCGGCGAGCTCGACCGCGGGTTCGCGACGTTGCTCATGGACCTCAAGCAGCGCGACCTGCTCAAGGACACCCTCGTGCTCTGCCTGGGCGAGTTCGGGCGCACCCCGCGGATCAACGAGAACGAGGGCCGCGACCACTTCGCCAAGGCCTGGAGCCTGGCGCTGGCCGGCGGTCCGATCCAGGGCGGCCGCGTGGTCGGCGAGACCTCGGGCGACGGCATGCAGGTCACCAAGCGCCCGCTGAACGCCCAGGACCTCATGGCCTCGGTCATGCACGCCATGGGCGTCGACCGCTACCACACCAACTACACCGGCCTCGGCCGTCCGCTGACCGCGGTCGACGAGTCCGGCAAGGTGATCTCCGAGCTTCTTCGCCTAGCGCGGGGTTCGCTGCTCGAAGACGCGCCGCGACCTCGCGGCGCGTCGTCGTGTACCCCCCCGCGCCACATGCGGTTCACGGCCCCACCCCTGGCACTGCGGCGTGCCGTGGCTGGGACGTCGCGCGCTAACTCCTTGCACAGCAAGACGGCACCCCGCGTGCACGCACCCTCTCCGAGAAGAGACGAGGTGATCGTGCGGTGGTGGTGACGGCGAGTGCGATCGTGGTGGCGGGAGCGCTGGGCGCGCTCTCGAGTGCGGCGCTGTGGCGCGGGGCACCCTGCCCCAGGAGCGGGGGGTGCCCCGCGCCGACGTGGCGAGCGTGGACACGTTGTGCGGGCCGCAGCGCGCGGTGTAGGCGCTCAGGCGGCGCGGCGCGCGGGGAACACGATCGTCGGCTGACCGGGCTCGGCGCGAGGCAGGACCCGGGGGGCGCTGGCGGCCTCCTCCTCCACCGGCGCGGCGGGCTCCCAGAAGCGCACGCCCACGAGCACCAGGAACGCGAGCCCGACCAGCGAGATCACCGCGGCGGCGTCCTGGGGCAAGGCGAGCTGGCGCGGCAGCGGCGCCCAGCCGTTGCCGGTGGAGGGGGTGATCGCGAAGCGCACGAGCACGTCGGCGGGGAACACGCACAGCGCGCTGATCGCGGTGCACACCGCCAGGCGGCCCTGCCAGGTCTCGGTGCGTCGGCGCCAGAGCACGCTGGCCGCGATCCCGCAGGCGAAGGCGAACAGCGTCTGGCCCTCGCCGGGCGTGCGGGTCGACCACCAGGCGACCTCCACGAGCTCCAGCGGCGCGTAGAGCCCGACGAGCCAGGCGGGGTCGTCGGGGCGGGCCTCGAGGAAGTGCGCGACGCGGCCGTAGTAGTCGAGCTTGTGCACGAGGAACCCGTGCCGGCGCAGGTAGAGGTAGGTCCCCGCATACGGCAGGAAGCAGAACGAGAGGGTCAGGACCAGCCAGGGGAGCGCGCGCTTCATGCGCTCCCTATCGGCCTGAGTCGAGGCTAGCTGGAGCCCTCGCCCAGCCCGAGGGCCGCGAGCAAGGGCTCGAGGGGGGCCTGGGGCGCCTTCCACTGCCCGAGCTGCGGGTCGTGGGCGTGCCCGTGCCAGTCGGAGCCGGCGCTGGGCAGGAGCCCGCGGCGGACCGCCGCGCGCTCCACCCGCTCGAGGAGCGAGCCCACCGCCCGCGGGCGGTAGACCTCGAGCCCGCGCAGCCCGGCGCGGCTCAGGGGCCCCAGGTGGTGCTCCAGGTCGAGGCGCGTGGGGTGCGCGAGCACCGAGAGCCCGCCGGCGGCGTGGATCGCCTCCAGCGCGTCGTCGGCGGCCACGACCTCGGCCTCGGGCACCCGCGCGTTCTGCAGGAAGCGGCGGAACGCCTTGCGCCGGTCGCGGACGACGCCCCGGCGCACGAGCGCCGCGGCGACGTGGTTGCGCCCGACGTAGGCCTCGGGGCCCAGGCCGCCGGTGACCTCGTCCCAAGCGAGGGTCACGCCCTGGGCCTCGAGCGCGCCCAGGATCGCCTGGATCTGCGCGCGCTTCCCGGCGCGGTTGCGCGCGGCGAGCTCCTGCAGTCCAGGGCTGCCCGGGTCGACGCCGTAGCCCAGCACGTGGACGGTGCCCTGCACGCCCGCGCGCACGCGGCAGGTGAGCTCGATCCCGCACAGCGGGACGAGGCCGCGGCTGCGCGCCTCCTGGGCGAAGGGCTCCCAGCCCGCGGTCGTGTCGTGGTCGGTGAGCGCGGCCAGCTCGACCCCGACCTCGGCCACCCGGCGCGCGACCCCCTCGGGGGGGAAGGCGCCGTCGGAGACGGTGCTGTGCAGGTGCAGGTCGACCCTCAACGCGGGGCGGCCTCGTCGTCGCCGGCCTCGGGTTGGCCGCTGCTCTGCGGCTGGAGCCCGTTTATGTCGGCGCGCACCGAGCTCCAGTCGACCTCCCCCAGCCGCGCGCGGAACTCGTCGTCGGCGAGGAGCGCGCGCACCTTGGGGTTCTGCAGGAGCGTCTTCACGTCGCGGGCGCGGAACGCCGCCTGGGCGTCGGGGTCGCGCAGGAGCTCCTGGACCTTGGGGTGGTTCTTCAGCGACTGCAGCTCGGGGTGGTTCCGCAGCTGCTCGGCCTGGGCCTGGGTCTCGAGCTCCTGGGAGAGGTTCCAGATC
The DNA here is from genome assembly GCA_041402045.1 of Planctomycetota bacterium. Lineage (GTDB taxonomy): Bacteria > Planctomycetota > J058 > J058 > J058 > JAGQRJ01. The sequence continues at coordinate 45,552 of JAWKSZ010000069.1, forward strand.
TCGTCCAGGCTGCGCACGATCTTGAACTCGGGGTAGCTCTCGAGATACGGCTCGACCTGGGACTTGTAGAGCGTGGCCACGTGGGAGGCCTCGATCGAGCGCGCGAAGGACGTGGTCCAGCCGCAGCGGTCGGCGTAGACGATCACGCCGAACAGGAGCAGGCCGGTCACGCAGCCCTTCACGAACCCCAGGCCGGCGCCCAGGATCTTGTCGCTCCAGTAGACGATCCCGTTCTTGCCCGCGATCGGGTTGGTGAGCAGGGTCACCGGGCCTTGCTTGGTGTCGCCGGCGATCGCGTCGGCCACCGCCTCGGCGCCGTCGTCGAGGCGATCGTCCGCGCCCTGGCCCTTGACCTTCTTCAGGATCAGGCGGCCCACGATCGCGATCACGAGGAACCCGACCACGAACACCACGACGCCGCCGGCGATCTCACCCAGGATCTCGGGCACCCCGAGCGCGCTGGCGACGCTGCCGCCGACCGTGCCGTGGAGGTAGCGCGCGAGGAGCAGCGCGCCGAGGAGGGCCAGGGTCTGGATCACCTCCTTGTAGAACCCACGCCGCGCCCCGAAGACCACGGAATAGAACAGGATCAGGAGGAAGACGAGGTCGGCTGCCATGGCTGGATGGTGTCCCGCGCGGGAGCGTTTGTAAAGCGCTGAACCGCGCGGTCTAGGCGATCCGCGTGCCTCGGGACGGGGTGTCGAAG
>JAWKSZ010000070.1:0-44308 GCA_041402045.1 Planctomycetota bacterium
ACGCCGCTCGCCGGGCGTGCGGCACGACACCGCTTCCGCCCGCCGCTGCGCGTTCGCGGCTGACGCCGCTCGCCGGGCGTGCGGCACGACACCGCTTCCGCCCGCCGCTGCGCGTTCGCGGCTGACGCCGCTCGCCGGGCGTGCGGCACGACACCGCTTCCGCCCGCCGCTGCGCGCTCGCGGCTGACGCCGCTCGCCGGGCGTGCGGCACGACACCGCTTCCGCCCGCTGCTGCGCATTCGCGGCTAACGCCGGGCGTGCGGCACGACTCGGCCGCCGCGTGCGCTGCTCGCCGGGGCGCGCGGTGCCATCGCTGCGGGTCGGCTAAAAGCCCACTTGGGGCGTCGGGCGGTCGCCGAAGGAGACGCCCAGGCTGCGGGCGGTCCACACCGCCTCGCTCTCGGCGCCGATCCGCCGCGGGTTTCCCACCGCCTGCGCCAGGGGCACGAGCTCGATCCGGTCGCCCTGGAGGGTGACCAGGGTCCCGAAGGCGCCCTCGTGGATCGCGCGCACCGCCGCCGCGCCGAAGCGCGTGGCCAGGATCCGGTCCTCGGGCACCGGGTCGCCGCCGCGCAGGAGGTGCCCGATCGGGGTCACGCGGAACTCCTCCGGGGCGAACTCCGCCACCCGCTCCGCCACGCGCTGGGCCACGGCGCCGACCCCCACCGCGGGGTCCTCGCAGAACGGCGCGCAGTCGGCCTCCTGGGCCCCGTCGGCGACCACGACCACGGTCACCGCCTTGCCCTGGGCGGCGCGGCTCTGGATCACCCCGGCCACGTGCTCGGGGCTGAACGGGATCTCGGGGATCAGGATCACGTCCGCGCCCCCGGCGAGCCCGGCGTGGACCGCGATCCAGCCGGCCTCGGTCCCGCTGACCTGGAGGTACATCACCCGGTGCCGGCTCTGGCGGGTGGTCTGCAGCTTGTCGATCGCCTCGGTCGCGGTGACCACCGCGGTCGCGTGGCCGAAGGTCACGCTCGTGGCCGCCATGCCGTTGGCCACGGCCTGCGGGATCCCGACCACCGGCAGCCCGCGCTCGGCGAGGCGGTTGGCGATCGCCAGCGAGCCGTCGCCGCCAATGCACACCAGCCCGTCGAGGCCCAGCCAGCGCACGGTCTCGAACACCTCGGCCGAGCGGTCGGCGCCGTCCTGCTGGAACGGGCTCCCGCGGTTGCAGCTCCCGAGCAGCGTGCCGCCCCGGCGGCTGAACCCGCGCACGGACTGGGGCGAGAGCGTCATGATCTCCGGGGGCTGGAGCAGCCCCTCCCAGCCCTGGCGGACCCCGACCACGTCGTCGGCGTAGCGGTAGACCGCGGTGCGCACCACGGCGCGCAGCACGGCGTTGAGCCCGGGCACGTCGCTGCCGCCGGTGAGTACGCCGATCTTCATGAGGGCCTCCGAGGGAGGGTCAGGATACCCGCCCTAACCGCACCAGCAGGGGGTCGTCTCGTCGCTGGGCTGGTAAACTCCCGGGAGCGAGGTTGCTCCGTGACTCCCAAGGAAAAGCGCCGTTCTGCGCGGATCCCGTTCCGTCCTTCCGACGGGGTGCAGGTGCACTACAAGTTCCTCTCGCACCTCCCCGAGTATCAGTGCGAGACGATCTTCAAGGGCGCCGTGCTGAACCTCAGCAAGGGCGGCGTGCTGTTCTCGGGGCCGATCCCCGGGCCCGAGTGGCTGACCCACCTGGGCCAGGGCGAGATCCTGATCGGCATGAACCTGCTCGGGCGCGGCGACCGGATCAAGGCGCTGGCGTCCTTGCGCTGGACGCGCCCCGCCAAGTTCGAGGCCAACGACTCCGACGAGGGCCCGATCGACGAGCCCCGCGAGCCCGAGTACGAGCTCGGGGTGCAGTTCGAGCAGCTCGACCCGGCCCACCGCCGCAGCCTCTCGCGGCTGTTGATCGGCCACCAGCTGCGCACCCGCAAGCTGCGCCCCAGCCAGATCCACGACCTCGAAGGCTACTAGGTTGCGCCGGCTCGCCGCGCTGACCTGCGTCTGCCTCGCCCTCACCGGCGCCGCGCGCGCCCAGGAGGCGGGCGCCCCCGTCCCCGCCGTCGAGCGCGAGGCCGAGGCGCTCCTGCGCCAGCTCCAGGACCCCGAGCTCCGCGACCGGGCCCTGGAGCGGCTGAGCCAGCTCGGCCCTCGGGCGCGGCCTGCGCTCCAGCGCGCGGTCCACGACCCGGACCCCGACGTGCGCTTCAACGCGCTCTACCTCCTGGAGCTCGAAGGCCTCGAACTCCAGCGCTCCATGCGCGTGATCGTCGCGGGCGAGAACGCGGACGCGGGGACCTACCCCGAGGCGCGGCAGGCCTTCCTCGAGCTGCTCGGCGGAGGCGACGACCCCGCGGCGATCCAGCGCCGCGCCGACCTGCGCGGCATGCTCGTGCGCTACGTGCTGCGTCAGGTCCAGCGCCGGGCCTGGCACTACGTGAGCGTGGCCCTCGACGTGCTGACCGGCCTGCTCGAGGTCGACCGCGAGCGCCTGGACGCCGCCCAGGTCGAGGCCCTGGCTCGCCTGCTCGACGTGGACCTCGGCCCCGGGGTCTGGGACCTGCCCCGGGTGTTCGGCGCCCCGCGCTGGGAGCAGGCGCTCCCGGTGCTCCGCAGCCGGATCTCGGGGGGCAGCCCCGAGGTCGCCGCGCGGGCGGCCCTGGCCCTCGGCGAGTGCGCGCCCGGCACCGCGGGCGTCGCCGCCCTCGAGGCCCTGGGCCCCGGACTCAAGCACCGCGCGGCGCGGGTGCGCTACGCCTGCGTGCGCGCCGTGGGCAAGCTCGACGTGCCCGACGCCCAGCTCCTGCCCTGGGTCGCGCTGACCCGCGACCCGCACCCGCGGGTGGCCGCGGCCATGCTGCGCGTCGGCGCCGAGCGCCGGCTGAGCGTGGTGCGCGAGCCCGCCGAGCAGTGGGCGGCCGACCCTCAGACGCCGTCCAGCCTGCGGCTCACCGCCGTGATCTGCCTGGGCATGCTGCAGCAGGGGTCTCCCGAGCTCCTGGGCAAGATCCTCGAGCAGAGCGACGGCGAGCTGGCCCTGGCCGCGGCCTGGGCCCTGGGCGCCACCGGCGCCAAGGACGCGCCGGCGCGGATCCTGAGCCTGGCGCGCCGCCCGCACCTCGAGCGCGAGGACGCGCTGTATGCGGCGCTCGGTCGCTCGGGCACCGCGGACGCGCTCCTGGTGCTGCGCCAGCTCGAGGGCGTCTCGCCGGCGCAGTCCCTGTTCGGCTACGGCCGCATGGACGACGTGCCCGAGGCGGTGGCCGCGATCATGCGCTTCGGCACCCCGCCGCGCCGGCTGTTCTGGCTCTCGGCCGCCGAGTCGCTCTCGGTGCTCTACGCCCGGCGCAGCCTCGAGGCCGACCCCGAGCCGATCCGCGTGGCCATGGCCCGCCTCTACCTGGGCACCCGCGCCGAGGACACCGACCGCGACCAGATCCTCACCGAGCTGCGTCGGGTGGGCGCGCCGGCCCAGGGCGCCGAGCGCGAGCGCCTGATCCAGAGCCTCGTGGAGCGCTGCCGCAGCGAACGCAGCGTCCTCGTGCCCCCGGTCCTGGCGCAGATCGCGCCGGAGGAGGCGCGCCGGGTCCTGGCGCCGCTGCTCGGCGGGCGGCGCTACCCCGGGGAGGGCGACTGGTACCTGCGCGAGGTCGCGCGGGCGCTGGCGATCGCCGGCGACAGCTCCTACGTCGTGCGCTACGCGCTGCCCTACAGCCAGCGCGAGCTGGCGGAGGCCAGCCCCGACAACCGCTCGAACGTCATGAACAACGTGGGGATCGACTACCTCTACGCCCGCGACCTGGAGCAGGCGGCGCTCACCTTCCGCCAAATGGTGTGGTGCGACGCCGAGGACAACATCGCGGCCTACAACCTCGCCTGCGGCGCGGCCCTGGGCGGCGACGTCGACGCGGCGCTGCTCTGGCTGCGGCGCTCGCTGCGCAACGGCTACACCAACGAGCGGCATATCCGCAGCGACTCGGACCTGGACCTGCTGCACGGCGACCCGCGCTTCGAGCGCACCTACCGCAGGCTGCTCTTGCGCGGCGAGGTGCGTATGCCCTTCGACGCCGAAGACCAGGGCGACTGGTAGCTCAGTCCTCGGGCCAGCTCGCGGCGATCCGCGGGAAGACCTCGAGCAGCGCGACCTTCGTCGCCGCGAGCTCGCGGCGCCGCGCGCGGCGCGCCTCGCCCCAGCGCCCGAGCGCCGAGGCCAGCGCCCAGTAGAAGCGCAGGTCGAGCTTCAGCCAGCGCGTGCAGATTCGCCCCCAGAGCCCCCAGCGCTGCGCGCGTCGCCAGGCGCCCTCGGCGTGCTTCCAGCCGCAGAGCAGGCGGTGCCGACGCCGGGCGACCCGCACCCGGAACGGCGCGTGGAAGCGGTTGATCGTGCCGCCGTCGAGGTGCTGGACCCGGCTGCGCGGGTCGACCAGGACCTTCCAGCCCCGGCGCCAGGCCATGAGGCCCAGGTCCACGTCCTCGTGATAGAAGGGCCGGTAGAGCGGGTCGAAGCCCCCCAGCTCGAGGAAGCGCGCCCGCGAGAGCGCGATCGCGCCCCCCAGCCCGAACAGGCTGAGCAGCTCGCGCCGGCCGGGCTCGCGGCCCAGGCGCAGCAGCGTCTGCGGGTCCACGCCGCGCCACTTGAGGTCGCCCCGGCGCACGTAGGGGTGGTTCACACTGACCTTCGAGGGCTCGCCGGCGCGGTCGAGGATCAGGGGCGAGACCGAGAACACGTCGGGGTCCGCGAAGTGCTCGAGCAGCGGCGCCAGGAAGTCGGGCTCGACGCTCACGTCGGAGTTCAAGAGCACCACGACCTCGTGGGCGGCGGCCTCGACCCCGGTCTTGCACGCGGGGCCGAAGCCCCGGTTCTGGGGGTGGACCACCAGCCGCGCCGGGGCCAGCTCCCCCTCGACGACCTGGCGGCTCGCGTCCTGGCTGCCGTCGTCGACGATCACGACCTCGGCCGGGCCGGGGTAGGCCTCCGCCGCCGCGAGGAGCGTGGGCACGTGCTCACGCAGGAGCTCGGCCCCGTTGTAGTTGGGGACGACGAGGCTGACGCCGCGGGCGCTCACGCGCTGGCGGGGGCCAGCGCGGGGTGCGCGAGCATGCGCTCGAGCATGCGCGCGTAGGAGTATTCCTGGTGCGCGTAGGCGTGGCCCGCCGCCGCGATCCGGGCGCGGGCTTCGTCGTCTTGCAGGTAACGCCCCACGACCTCGACCGCGTCCGCGGTCCCGCGGAAGAACGCGCAGTGTTCGCCCTCGGTGAGGACCTCCTCGAGCTTGGGCACGTAGCGCGTGCAGAGGAAGGCGCCGCAGCCCAGGCTGATCCAGGTGCGGTTGGAGAAGTAGAGCTCGACGTCGTCGCGGAGGTCGTTGCCGAGCACCACCTTCGCGCTGTTGCACACCTGCCGGTACTGCGGCGGGTAGACGTCGTCGAGGCGCGGCGTGAGCCCGACCTCGCGCCAGCGCGGGCCGTAGACCTGCACGTCGTAGTGCTTGGACAGCTCCTTGACCACGTCCACCCGCCCCCCGCGGGCGTCGGGCTTGCCAATGAACGCCACGTCCGAGACCAGGGACGGCTCGGGGGGCACGCGGAAGTGGTCGACGGGGTCGCAGCCGCCGGTGACGTAGGCCGGGGTGTAGCCCAGCTCTTCCTCGTACTGCGCGATCTGCCCGCGGCTCGTAATGAAGAACGCGTCGGAGGCCGCGACCGCGTCCCGGATTCGCTGGCTGAGCTCGCGGGGGCAGTCGTCGAAGAAGGTCGCGGTCTTGGCGAACGCGCGCAGCTCCTGGAGCTTCGCCGCGGGCAGGTCGAAGGTGAACACCAGGACCACGTCGGGGCGGAAGCGGCGCACCCGGCGGCGGATCAAGGTCCAGGCCATGCGCTTGCCGATCACCCGCTCCAGCTTGCGGCGGTTGACCCGCAGGACGTCGTGGCCCAGCGAGCGCAGCGCGCGCTCCATGTGGGTCGTGATCCCGCTGCGCTTGTGGTGTTTGGCGAAGAAGGCGACTCGCATGCCCGCGAGTCTACCCGCGATCCCGGACGGGACACCCCACCGCGGAGCGGGCTACTCCAGCAGGAGCTCGGCCAGGTGCTCGCGCTGCCACTCCAGCTCCTCGGGCTGGTCCTCCGCGCGCCGGGCGAAGACCGCGGCCTGGGACGCGGCGGGGGCGTCGCCCTCCAGGGCCGCGCGCACCGCGCGGTAGCACTGGAACACCACCGACGAGCGCTGACGCGAGAGGGGCGGCAGGTTGGGGAGCACGCTGGCCAGGTCGCTGATCAGGCTCGGCCCCCGGGACAGCGCGCTCAGGGCCTGGGGGACGACCTGGCTGGGGAGGCTGCGCCCGAGGATCGGCATGACCCGCTGCACGCAGTCGAGCGCGAAGCGGTGGCGCTGGTCGGGGGTCAGGAGCGCGGCCTCCAGGCAGCGCTGCACCGCGCCCGGGCCGGCGTCGGGGGCGGCGTCGCAGAGGGTCTGGGCCAGGGGGTGCCCCAGCCGGGCCGCCCACTGCACGTGCGCCGGAGACAACTCTCCCGCGCGCACGCGCTCCCGCAGGAGCCGCGTGGCCTGCTCGGCGCCTTCGCGCCCCAGCCGTCGCAGTCGCAGGTCCGCCAGAAGCTCAACCCCTGCCCGAGTCTAGCCCCGCCCGACACGCGCCGCCCGTCGCGCATACCCGGCGACGCGCGTCCTTCCCTTGTCGGTTGACGCGCAACTGGACTCCCGCGGGCGCTGTTTATCCGTCCTGTAAGGACTTAATGATTTCATTCCGCCAGGCACGTCACGTGCAATTCAAACCCTCGACGCACGTCGCGAGGGACGCATGAAACGCTGGGCTTGGCTGTTCGGACTGGGATCGATCACGACCGTGGGGCTCGCCGCGCCCCTGGTGCTCCAGGCGGCGGCGACCGCCCACCAGGCCCGCACGACGCTGGCGCCGGCCACCGCGAGCTCGACCGTCACCCCCGAGTTCACGGGGGAGGTCCCCGAGTCGGCCACCTTCGCCGCCGACGACCCGCAGCCCGAGGCGTGGCCGCGGCGCTACCACGTGCGCGGCGAGGACCTCGCGGGCGAGCTCGTGGTCCAGCGCGACGGCCAGGTGCGGGTCTCTGGGCGCACCTTCGGCGGCGACGAGGTCGACGGGGAGCCCTTCGGCTTCGACGGACGGCGCGCGGCCGACGGCAGCCTGCGGATCACCGAGCCGGCCCCCGCGCCCAAGAAGGGCATTCGCTACTTCCTGGACGGCCTCGACGGCCACCGCGAGGTCACCCCCGACACCGTCGACACCTGGCGCGCCGAGGGCGAAGGCTTCGCCGGTCCCCTCCTCGGGCGCGAGGTCCGCGTGACCTCGGCGCCGGACACCTCCGACGTCGTGGCCCTCGTGATCCCCGGGCTCTCGACGAATATCTGGAACCAGTACGGCGTGCCCTACCTCGACGAGAACCTGGGCGTGTTCGCCGCCCGCGGGATCGAGGCGCGCCGGGTCGGGATCAACACCGAGGTCGGGGTCGCCGAGAACGCCGCCGAGATCGCCGCCGCCGTGCGCGAGGTCGTGGCCCAGGGCAAGCGGGTCCTGCTCTTCGCCCACAGCAAGGGCGGCGCGGACACCGTCACCGCCCTCGCCGACCCCGCGAACCAGGACCTCCTGCCCTACGTGACCGGCTTCGTCGCGATCCAGCCCGTGTTCTCGGGGGCGCGGATCTCCGACGGGATCGAGTCCGGCGAGCTGATCCGCTACGTCACCCGGATCCGCCACGAGAAGGTCTCGCGGATCGCGGAGAAGCTGGTGCGCGAGACCACCGACGCCGCCTTCGACCACGTCCTCCCGCTGCTGAACCTCGAGGACGACCACGGCGACCGCCTCGCCTGGCGCGACCTGCGCACGACCGATCGCCAGGCCGCCCTCGCCGCGCACCCGTTCCCGATCGAGGCGATCCCGACCGTGACCGTGCGCAGCAGCTTCAGCGGGCGCAAGCTCCTGCGCATGACGCTCCCCGACGGGAAGAAGAAGCTCCGCCTGGGCAAGCAGGCCCTGCGCACCCCGCTGGTCGTGTTCCAGCGCTTCGTGCTCGACCACTACGGCGAGAAGAACGACGGCATGGTCTCCCTCGACGCGCAGGCGATCCCCGGAGCGCTCGCCGACGTGGTCTACGAGGGCCTGGACCACTTCGAGCCCGGCGTGCGCGGCGAGAGCGCGATCACCCCCGAGCGCCTGACCCAGGACGCGCTCGACCGGGTGCTGCCCCTGCTCAAGCCTGCGCCCTGATTTCATGGGGGGTCTGTCCCAGACCCCCTCGCCCTCGGGGCAAAGCCCCTCGGGCTCACCCCCAAGGGGCTCGCCGCCGGCTTCGCCGGCAGCTGCGCGCTCGCGGCTGACGCCGCTCGCCGGGCGTGCGCCCGTCGCGCGCTAGGCCCGGGCGAGGCGGGCGCGGCGGCTGCCCCACAGGCAGAGCCCGGCGCCCAGTCCGGCGGTGCTCCAGCCGATCGCGCGCAGGAGCGGGGTCGGGGCCGAGCTCTCGGCGTCGATCAAGAGCTTCCCCGTCTCGGGGCCGAGGGCCTCGAGGCCCAGGATCAAGCCGTTGTGCAGGCCGTGGAACAGCATGGCCGGCCACAGGCTCCCGCTGCGCACGACCAGCGCGCCGGCGACGCAGCCCGCGAACAGCTGGGGGAAGAAGCGGTTGGGGTCGAGGTGCACCGCCGCGAAGCAGAACCCGGTGATCAGGATCGCCAGCGCCGGGCTGACCTCGCTCCGCAGGCCCTGGAGCACGAAGCCGCGGAAGCAGAGCTCCTCGGTCAACGCCGGGAGCACCGCGATCAGCCCCAGGAGCACGGGCCAGGGCAGCGCGCTCAGGATCCGGCTGAGCTGCTCCAGGGCGGCGTTCTCCTCCGGCGTCGCCGGGGGGAGCACGCTGCGCTGGGCGACTCCAATGTCGAGGTTGATCGCGATCGCGCCCACCCCCAGGAGCAGCGCTGCGCCCCAGGCCCAGGCCGGCGGCGCGCGCCAGGCGAAGGTCCGACGCAGGTCGCAGCGCAGCCACCAGGCGTAGAGCACGGGGGTCCCGGCCACGAGCACGACGAGGGTGAACACGAGGCCGAGCACGAGGTCCTTCTGCTGGGCCTTGGCCCCCACGAAGAACTGCAGCACGAGCACGAGCACCGCGAGCGCGAGCGCCTGGGGCATGCTCGGCGCGCCGCCGGGGGGGCCCTCGCGGCGCAGACCCAGGAGGTCCGGGGCCGCGGCGGCGGCCGGGCGCCAGAGCACCTCCTCGCGGGTGTAGAGCGCGGCGACCCAGCGCACGGCGACGAAGGCGTAGACCGCGTTCGAGCCGAACACCAGCAGCCCGTGGGTCCAGTGCGCGGTGCCGGCGAAGATCCCCTTGATCAGGAGCGAGGCGCCGAGCACCGGGGCCAGGCTCATGGGCAGGTCGAGCTGCAGCCCGGGGAGCGCGGCGGCCAGGGGCGGCACGGTGCCCAGGATCATGAGCGGGGTGAGGTAGGCCTGGCCCTCCTTGTAGCTCGCGGCGTAGGTCGAGGTCGCGAGGCTCAGCGCGCTGAACATGGCGACGAGGGGCACGAGCACGAAGAAGCAGGCGGCGAGCCCGGGCAGGTCCACCGTGAAGTTCATGGTGGGCAGGCTGCCGGCGGCGAAGGCGAAGGTCACGCCCATGCTCACCAGGTTCAGGAGCGCGACCACGAGCGAGATCGCGAACACGGCCCAGAACTTGCCGCGGGCCACGGACTGGCGCGAGATCGGCGCGAGCAGCAGGGTCTCGAGGGTCCCGCGCTCCTTCTCGCCCGCGCCCAGGTCGAGGGCGGGGTAGAACGAGCCGGTGAGGGCCAGGACCACGAGCAGCGCGCCCAGGAGCCGGCCGAGCATGGCGCCCTCGCGCCCGCGGTCGAGGGCGCGGGTCTCGAACGGGGTCAGGGTCGTGTCCGGGAGGCCCGCGTCCTCGATACGCCGGGCGACCTCCTGGTCCTCGAAGCGCTCGAGGGAGGCCAGGATCCGCTTGCGGGTGAGCTGCGAGGCGTCGATCCCGCCGTTGTAGAGCACCTCGATCGGGGGCACCTCGTGGGGGTCGAGGTGCGCGAGCACGTCGACGCCCCGGACCACCGCGCGCACCAGGTCTTCCTTCAGGGCGCGGTTGTAGTGCTCGTCCTGGGTCTCGCCGGGCAGGGGCTCAGGGGGCGCGCTGAGCTCGAGCCGCAGTTGGCGCCCGCGCTTGAGGTCCTCCTCGGCCTCGTCCTCGTCGACCAGCGGGTCGCGCAGCAGGCCCTGGAGCTCGGGGGACAGCGCGTCCCAGCCTTCGACCCACACCGGGTGGGTCTGGGCGCTGAGCTTGCGCAGCTGGATCTGCGCCAGGAAGGTCGTGCCGACCACGATCACCGGATAGAGCGCGATCGGGAGCAGGAGCAGGACGTAGAGGCTGCGCTTGTCGCGGAGGATCTCGGTGACCTCCTTCTTGGCCACCGTCCACACCGGGCCGCTCACGCGCTCGCTCCTTCACGCCGATCGACCTCGTCGACCTTGGCGAAGAACGCGTCCTCGAGGGGCTGGTCCCCCTGGATCTCGGCCAGGGTGCCCGAGGCCTGGATCTTCGAGCGGTAGAGGAAGGCGACCTCGTCGCACAGGCGCTCGGCCTCGCTCATGATGTGCGTGGAGAGCAGGATCGTGCGCTTGGACGAGCGCAGCGCCGCGATCCGCTCGACCACCGTGCGCGCCACGAGCACGTCGAGGCTGCTGGTTGGCTCGTCGAGGATCAGGACCGGCGGGTCGTGGATCAGGGCGCGGGCGATCGACGTCTTCTGCTTCTGACCCGAGGAGAGCACGCCGCAGGGGCGGTCCTGGAAGTCCTTCATTTCGAACAGGTCGACCAGGGCGTCGATCCGGGCCTCGAGGGCGGCGCCCCCCAGGCCGTAGAGCGCGCCGAAGTAGCCGAGCATTTCCCGCGGGTTCAGGCGGTCGTAGAGCCCGGTGCTCGCCGAGAGGAAGCCGATCTGGCGGCGCACGGCGGCGGGGTCCTGGCGCACGTCGACGCCGCCGACCACCGCGGTGCCCTCGGTGGGGCTGAGCACCGTGGCCACGATCCGCAGCGTCGTGGTCTTGCCCGCGCCGTTTGGGCCCAGGAGCCCGAACACGGTGCCCGGGCGCGCGGTGAAGCTCACCCCGTTCACGGCCCGCACGGGGTTCGGTGTGTGGGCCGCGTAGACCTTCACCAGGTTTTGGACGTCGATCACCCGCGCATTGTCGGTGCGGGGCCGCCGGGCGCAACGGCCGGGCGCACGGGGAGCCGGATCCGCTCGAGGAGGTTCGGGCCGAACTCGCGCTCGAGCTCCAGGCGCTCGAGGTGGGCGTAGCCAATGAAGCAGCCGCAGCGCGCGTTGGGGCAGGGGCGCTCGGCGAGCACGGCCTCCAGCGGGTCCGTGTAGAGGTTGCCCAGCGGCGCGTCGACGAAGTGGCAGCGGCGCAAGCCGCCGGCGCCGTCGACCGAGAGCACCGAGGCGCCCGTGCGGCAGGCCGCCCCCAGGCTCTCGTGGTAGACGCGGTTGAGCGCGAAGTGCGGGTCGAGCTCCGTGAGCCAGGCGACCTCGTCCGGCGCGTAGTAGGCGGGGTCGCGCTTGTAGGCGTTGACCCACAGGTAGACGTGGGCCGGGAGCGCCGCGCGCAGCGCGCGCAGCTCGGCGAAGTGCTCCCGCAGGCCGACGACGCCCACCGAGTAGCGCGCGCCGCGGCGCTCGAGCTCGGCGATCCGGTCGAGGAAGCGCTCCCGGGAGGTCTGGCTGGGGTGGTAGGTCGCCCACAGCGCCAGGGCGTCGAGGTCGGCGTCGTCCACGAAGTCCAGCGGCGCCGCGAGGTTCGTCTGGATCGCGACCCGCTCGACGTGCTCCAGCCGCGAGAGCGCGACCAGCGCCGCGCGATACCAGGGGCGCACCAGGGCCTCGCCCCAGGGGGTGAACAGGACCCCCAGCCGCCCAGGGTAGCCGCGGGCCCAGTCGACGAAGCGCTCGACCTCCTCCCGGTCGCGCTGCATGACCTCGCGCGAGTCGGTGGCCTTGGCGAACGGGCAGTAGGCGCAGGCGTAGTTGCAGCTCCCCAGCGAGCCTCGATACAGCAGGCGCAGGAGCGGCGGCAGCCCGCTCACTCGAGCACGCAGGCGTGCATGCGCGCCTCGACCGCGGGCGAGATCAGCCAGGGGCCGATCGCGTCGCTCTGCTCCAGCCCTGCCGGCGCCAGGCGCAGGACCCCTCGCTCCTCGGTGGCCAGCCCCAGGGGCGCGAGCTCGCGGAGCTGGGGCAGATCGTCCAGCGGGTCGCTGCCGAAGCGCGCGCGGTAGGTCCGGGCGTCGAGGCCCTCCCAGCACAGGAGCGACTGGATCGCCCAGCGTCGGCGCTGCTCCTCGAGGTCGAGCACATAGCCGTGGTGCGCGCGGCCGAGGGCGTCGTCGGCTTGAGCGATCCAGGCCTCGAGCACCTCGCGCACCCCGCGGGCGCCCACGGCGTAGTCGCTCGCGTAGTGCACGCGCCGGGTGTAGCTGCGCGCGCCGCAGCCCAGGCCGAGCATGCCGTCGGCCTGGCAGCGGTAGGGCGGGAGCGCGAGCTGGGGCGCGCGGGGGTGCACGAACAGGCGCATGGAGCGCTGCGCGTAGCCCGCGGCCAGGAGCCGCTCGCGGCCCAGGCGATAGAGCGCGAGGCGCAGGTCCTGGGCCTGGGGCAACCCGCGGCGCTCGAGGCCGGTCAGCGGGCGCACGTAGAGCGGGTAGAGGAACAGCTCCTCGGGCTCCCAGGCCAGCGCGCGCTCGAGCGACTCGAGCCAACTGTCCGGGGTCTGCCCAGGGAGGCCGTAGATCAGGTCCAGGTTCACGACCGGGAACGCCGCCGCGCGCAGCGCCTGGAGGGCCTGCTCGACCTGCGCCGTGCGCAGGGGACGGCCCGCGGCGCGGGCCTCGCCTTCGACGAAGCTCTGGACGCCCATGCTGATCCGCCACACCCCGCGCTCGCGCAGGAGCGCCAGGCGCTCGGGGGTCGCGGTGTCCGGGGAGGTCTCGACCCCGGGGGCCAGCGGCGCGAGGGGCCCGCCCACGACCTCCGCCGCGAGGTCCAGGAGCCGCGCCAGCTCGGGCGCCTCGAGGGCGGTCGGGGTCCCGCCGCCGATCGCCAGGCGGGCGAAGCCCGCGGGCCCGAGGGCGGCGCGCGCGATCCGCGCCTGGCGCTCGAGGGTCCCGAGGTAGGCCTGGACCCGGTCTGCGCCGCCGGTCGTGGTGAACAGGTTGCAGAACCCGCAGCGGTAGCCGCAGAACGGCACGTGCAGGTAGAGGAACAGCGCGCGCCGGTCTTCCTCGCCCCACACCTGCTCCAGGGGCAGACCCCCGAGCGGGCCGTAGGCCGTCTTGTGCGGGTAGGCGTAGAGGTAGCCCTGGTAGGGGCCGTGGGTAAGGCGCTGGGCGAGGGAGCTCACGCCGGCTCCAGCAGCAGCTCGGCGTAGGGGACGGTCGTCACGACGGGGTGGTTGTGGCGGTGCCCCCACAGACCGTCCTCGCCGTAGGCGGTGCCGTGGTCCGAGCAGAGCACGCAGAAGGCCGGGCCTCGCGCGGCCAACGCCGCGAACAAGGGCTCGAGGGCGGCGTCGATCGCGGCGAGCGCTGCGCGGTGGCTGTCCAGCGAGTCCTCCTGGGCGCCGGGGAGGAACCCGCGGTTGGGCTGGTGCACGGCGGAGAAGTTCACGAACAGGAGCGCGCGCTGGTCTGCGGGGACCGCCGCCAGTCGCTCCCGGGCCAGCGCGATCTGGCGCGCGGGCGAGTCGAGGCTCGTCACCCCCAGCTCCCGCGACCAGTGGGCCTCGCTGAAGGCGCCGGGGAGCACGCGCCCCAGCGGGTGCTCGGGGTTGAAGAACCCCACCCCGCCCACGCAGATCGTGCGGTAGCCCCGCTGCGCCAGGCCCTCGATCACCGTGGGCGCGTCGACGACGCAGGTCGTGGGCACGGTGCTCTCGCTCCCGGCGAAGCGCACCGCCAGCCGCCGCGGGTGCGGACCTGGCGTCTGGGGCGTGGGCCAGAACCCGGCGAAGAACGCCTGGTGCGCGGGGAAGGTGAAGTTGCCAGGGGTGTCCCGCGGCTCCCACCCCCTCGGGAGCAGGCGCGCCAGGGTCGGTGTCGCGCCCTCGGCGAGCGCCTGGGCGGCGACGTCGTAGCGCAGGGCGTCGAGCACGAGGAACGCCAGGTCGTGGGTGCCCACGACGGCGTTCATGTCGAGGTCTGGCTGCGGGGCGCGGGCGATCACAGCCGGGAGCCTACGGCCCGCCGGGGCTGGCGTCCACGTGTGAACACGCGCCGCGCGCCGGCCGTCGCTCGGGTCCCGACACCCGGGAGGCGCTGGTATCCTCGGCGCCCCGGGGTGGAGACCCCACGAAGGAGGCAGGATCATGAACGAGACGCAGGCGACGAAGTCGGCGCGGCGCGGGGGGTGGATCGCGGCAGCGGTCGTGCTCCTGGCCGTGGCCCACCCCTGGCTGACCCCGGTCCGGGCGGACGGCAAGGACTCCCGGGCGATCCGGGCCACCATGGCCCGCTGGAAGAACGAGCTCGGGCTCAAGAACTGCGCCTACTGCCACGTGAAGGACGGGCGCAAGTTCGACTACGAGGCCGCCACGCCCAAGAAGGCGCTCGCGCACTTCTGCGAGGAGAACTTCGTCGAGAAGCTGCAGACCAAGGACGGCAAGCCGGTGAGCTGCGCTACCTGCCACGACCACAAGGTGCGCTTCCTGCCCCGCGAGGGCGGCGACGCCCAGGGCTCGTCCGGGGAGCAGGAGGACGACGGCGACGAGGTCGAGGGACGGTGAGCGCCCCCCGAGTCCTCGTCCTCGGCGGGAGCTTGCGCCGAGCCTCCTTCAACAAGCGCCTGGCGCGCTTCGCGGCGCGGGAGGTCGAGGCCCAGGGCCTCGAGGCCACCCTGGTGGACCTCGCCGAGTACCGCATGCCCCTCTACGACGGGGACCTCGAGGAGGCGCAGGGGATCCCCGAGCCGGCGCGGAAGCTGCGCGAGCTGTTCGCCAGCCACGAGGGGCTGATCCTCGCGTCGCCGGAATACAACGGCTCGATCCCCGGCGTGCTCAAGAACGCGATCGACTGGATCTCGCGCCCCGACGGCGACGTGCCAGGGCTGGTCGCGTTCCAGGGGCGGACCGCGCTCTTGCTCTCGGCGTCGCCGGGCGCGCTGGGCGGGCTCAGGGGGCTGGTGCACACCCGCGCGATCCTGGGCGGACTCGGCGTGCTCGTGCTCGCCGGGCAGCACGCGGTCTCCCGCGCGCACCAGAAGCTGGCCGAAGACGGGACCTTCAGCGTCGAGGACGAAGCCGAGAAGGTGCGCAGGCTCGTCGGCGAGCTGGTCCACACTGTGACGCCTGCATGCCTAGGGTCCTCGCTGCTGGCGCTGCTCGCGGCCCCCGTGGCCCTGGGCCAGGTCGACCCCAAGCGCGTGGCGCCGAACCAGGAGGCCCTGAGCTTCGAGACCCCGAGCCCCCTGAGCAGCCTCGAGGCGCAGGCCGAGCGGCTCGGGCTCGAGGCCGCGCCCGAGGACGCCCCGCGCCTGGCGGGCACCACGTTCCGGCTGTACCGGCCCAAGCGCTTCGACGCCGAGCGCAGCTACGGGCTGTTCGTGTGGGCGAGCCCCGCGGAACTGGGGCTCTTGCCCACCGACTGGGAGCCGGTGTTCGACCGGCTGAAGCTGATCGCGATCGGCGCCGACGGGATCGGCGAGGGTCAGCCCCTGGCCAAGCGGGTCGGGCTCTGCCTCGACGCCGCCCACAACGCCCAGGCGCGCTTTCGGATCGACCCGGAGCGGGTCTACGTGGGCGGCTTCTCCGACGGAGCCAAGGTCGCCTCGCTCCTCGCGATCAACTACCCCGAGGTGTTCAAGGGCGGGCTCTACGTGGGGGGCATGCACTGGTATCGCAACGTGCCGGTGATCGACGACCCGGGTCGCCTGTGGCAGGGGGAGCTCCCCACGCCCAACGAGGAGCGCCTGGCCCAGGTCAAGCAGCGCACGCGGCACGTGCTGCTCTGCGGGGAGAAGGACCCGGTGTTCCCCCAGGTCGACGCGGTCTACCGCGTCGCCAGCCAGAGCGGGTTCCGGCACCTGCTGTGGCTGCCGATCCGAGGGCTGGGCCACCGCACCCCCAAGCGGAAGTACTTGATCCAGAGCTTCGAGTTCCTGGACGCGGGGACCCCCGACCCCAAGTAGCGCGGCTGAATGGATTTCCCCTCAAGTCGTCGGGGAGGCGTGCCGAAGATCCTCTGTAAGGGGGGGTCTCGGGGAGGGACCCATGAGCGAGCGTCGGAAGCAGTTGGAAGAGACCGCGCGCGTGCTGCGCGACCGCTTGAACCGCCTGAACACCGAGACGCCGCCGCCCCACCAGCGGCCCATGCACGAGGTCGCCGTGGCGGCGGTGCGCGGGCAACTGAGCGAGGTCGGCTACGAGCTCATGCGCCTCGCGGCCTGACGTTACGCGGCGGATACGTAAATCCTTTTGGGCTTAGGGTCCCTGGGGTCCTATGATCGGCGGGTCTGCGGCAGCCACCCCGCGGAGGAGCCCATGTCCGACGACACCCCGCTCACCCGGTTCGAACCCGCGCTCAAGCTCGGGCGCCTGACCAACGAGACCCCGGCGCTCAAGCGCTTCCAAGAGACCTTCGTTCAGTCGCTGACCCGGCCCTGGGTGCGCAACGCCGTGCACCGTCGGCTGTACGTGGACGGCGTCGACTGGCTGGTCGACCACCAGCCCACCCGCGGCCTGCTCCTGGTCTCGAACCACCGCAGCTTCTTCGACCAGTACATGGCCGCCCTGTGCCTGGCCGAGGCCGGGGTGACCTGGGCCAAGAACCGCTACTTCCCCGTGCGGGCGAACTTCTTCTACGACAAGCCCGCGGGGGTCCTGATCAACCTCCTGATCGGCGGCGGGGCCATGTATCCGCCGATCTTCCGCGAGCGCAGCAAGGCCGACCTCAACCGCGACGCCGTGGATCGCCTGGTGGGCTTCCTCCAGGACCCCAGCACCCTGGTCGGCATGCACCCCGAGGGCCAGCGCAACAAGGGCGACGACCCCTACGCGCTCCTGCGCGCCCAGCCCGGCGTGGGCGAGGTGATCCTGCGCGCCCAGCCCATGGTGGTCCCGCTGTTCATTGGCGGCCTGGGCAACGACTTCCTCAACGAGGCCCGGCTCAACTACCGCGAGAACGTGCGGCGCACCGCGCCGATCATCCTCTGCTTCGGGCAGCCGCTGGACTACAGCCAGTTCCTCGACAAGCCGCCGCGCATGACCCTCTACAAGCGCTGCGCCGACCACGCCCTCGACGCCGTGCGCGCGCTGGGCGAGCGCGAGCGCGAGCTGCGCGCCCGCTGCCTCTCGGGGGAGATCGGCAACGACGACCCCAACTGGCTCACCCGCCGGATCCGTCGCCGCCGCAGCCGCGCGCGCCGCGGAGAGCTCGTCGGCGTCTAGCGAGCGGCCGTGCGCGGCCTCCCCGGCTGGCATACTCTCGGGGCATGAGCGCCCCCCACGAGCTCCCCGCCGAGATCGGCCCCTACCGGGTGGTGGGGCGTCTGGGCGCGGGCGCCAGCGGTCAGGTGTTCCGGGTCGTCGACCCCGCGGGGCGCGAGCTCGCGCTCAAGCTCCTGACCGACCCCGGCGCCGGGGAGCGCTTCGCCCGGGAGGGGCAGGTCGCCGCGAGCCTGCAGCACTCGGGGATCGTGGGGGTGCACGGTCAGGGGGTCACGCCTCAGGGGCGCGCCTACCTCGTGTTCGAGCTGGTGGAGGGCGAGGACCTCGAGGCCGCGTTTCGCCACCTCGCGCCCCTGGAGCTGGTGCGGGTGCTGCGCGAGGTCGCCGGCGCCCTGGCCCACGCCCACACGCGCGGGGTCGTGCACCGCGACGTGAAGCCGCACAACGTGCTCGTCGATCGCCAGGGCCGCGCGCGGGTCGCCGACTTCGGCCTGGCGCACGCGGCGGGCTACGAGCGCCTGACGCGCTCGGGGGTCATGGTCGGGACCCCGCACTACATGGCCCCGGAGCAGGTCACCGGCGAGCGCCAGCGCTTCGGGCCGGCGACCGACGTGTGGGCGCTGGGGGTGATCCTCTACCGCGTGCTCACGGGTCGGCTCCCCTTCGACGGCGCGAACATGATCGAGCTCGCGGCGCGGATCACGAGCGTCACCCTGCGCCCCCCAGGCCCCACAGCCCCGACCTCCCGCGTCCCTGGGCGAGGTGCCAGCGGGCCCTGCTGGGAGCCCGGCCGGGCGCTACCCTGACGCGCAGGCGTTCGCCGCCGACCTCGATCGGGCCCTCGCCGGGGAGGCCGTGGAGGGCCTCGGCCGTGGCAGCGCCCGGCGCGCGGCGGCGCTGGCCCTCGGCGTCGCGGCCCTGGGGCTGGGCGGCGTGGTCCTGGCGTTCACCCTGCGCGGGGGTCGGCACCAGGAGCCCGCGCGGGTCACGAGCGCCCCCGAGCCGTCGCGCCACGAGCGTCGGCTCGCGGGCCTCCGCCACGAGTTCTCCCAGGCCCTGGAGCGGGCGGCGGCGGGGGACGCGGGGGCCGAGGCGGAGCTCGTGCGGCAGGCCCGCTCCGCTGCCCACGAGCCCGAGCTGGCCCCGGCGCTGTGGCAGGCCGGCGCCGCTCGGCTGGCGAGCCTGGCGCCCGACGCGGACCCCGGCGTGCGCGCGCTGCTCCTCGGGCTCGCGCCCCTCGCCGGATTCGCGGACCCCGAGGACCCCAGCGCGCGGAAGGCAGCGGACGTCGCGCTCGAGAACGTCTGCCTGCTCCTGGGTCGCGGACAGAGCGAGACCGACGACGTCGGGCGCCGCAGCGCGCTGCTGCAGACGGGCTGTCAGCGCCTGCGCGAGCTCGCCGAGGCGGGCCTGCGCCCGATCGACCGGGTCAAGGGGATCGAGACGCTGGACGCGCTCATGGGCATGCTCGTGTTCGGGATCATGGAGTTCGAGCCCTACTGGCAGGGGCAGCTCGCGGGGGTGCGCCTGGACTTCCCCAGCTTCGGCGACTACTTCGTGCCCAAGCAGTCCATGCGCACCCGCCCCGACTGGGAGCGCCCCTGGGGGGCGGACACGCGGGATCCCTGGGAGCGCTACTTCGAGCTGCGGGTCGCGGTCCAGGCCGAGCGCGATCCTCCCTCCTATCGCGCGCTGAGGGTGGCCTACGAGGACCCGGAGCGCTTCGGCGGGGCGGGCTGGCGGCTGGGGCCTCGACAGCGCGCGGGGCTGGCCCTCGTGCTCTCGGAGGCCCCCGGCCTGGAGCTGGACCGAGTCCTGGAGCTGCTGGCGGAGGCCCTGAGGCTGGATCCGGAGAGCCTCGAGGCCTTCCGCCGCAGGGCCTTCGTCCTGCGCGACGCAGGGGAGGTAGACCAGGCGGCCCAGACCTTCGAGGAGGGGATCGCGCTCTACCTGCGGGTCTACCCCACGAACCTCTACCGGCGTTGGGTCTACAACGCGCTCCTGTCCGGGCTCGTGCGCCTGCGGGTCGACCAGGGCGACCGCGCGGCCGCGCGCGCGACCTGGCGCGAGCTGCTCGAGAGCGCGCCCGACGTGGCCGAGGCCCTGCAGAGCGACTACCCCTGGTTGGCCGCGCAGTGAGCGGCCTCGCGCCGGGCACCCCGATCGGGCCCTACCGCGTGCTCGAGCCGCTGGGGCTGGGGGCCATGGGGGAGGTCTACAGGGTGACCGACGGGGTCGGCCGGCAGCTCGCGCTCAAGCTCTTGCGCGGCCGCATGGACGGGGCACGCCTCGAGCGCTTCGCCCGGGAAGGCGAGGTCGCAGCCGGTCTCCGCCACTCGGGGATCGTGCAGGTGCACGCCACGGGGGTCGCCGATCAGGGGCCGTACCTGGTCTACGAGCTGGTGGAGGGCGAAGACCTGGAGCGCGCCTGGCGCCGTCTGGATCGGGATCAGCTCCTGGAGATCACGCTGCACGTCGCCCAGGCGCTGGGGCACGCGCACGCCCAGGGCGTGGTGCACCGGGACGTGAAGCCTGCGAACGTGCTCCTCGACGGTCGCGGTCGAGCGCGGCTCGCGGACTTCGGGCTGGCTCAGGCGGTGGGCCTCGAGCGCCTGACCCAGAGCGGCGCGGTGCTCGGCACGCCGCACTACATGGCGCCGGAGCAGGCGGCGGGGCAGCGCACGCGCTACGGGCCCCCCACCGACGTGTGGGCGCTGGGGGTGCTCCTCTACCGCGCGCTGACCGGGCGTCTGCCCTTCTCGGGCCCGGACCTCATGACCCTCGCCGCTCGGATCGCGAGCGTGGAGCCGCCGCCGCCGCGCCAGCTCGACCCCACGCTGAGCCCGGGGCTCGAGGCGGTGTGCCTGCGCGCGCTGCACAAGGACCCCGACCGGCGCTACGCGGATCGCCGGGTGCCTCGCGCGCGACCCGGCGCGGGCGCGGCCGGAGCGCCCTCGAAGCGCAAGGCCCGCCGCGGCCGAGGGCCGCGGGTCGCGGGCGCGCTGGGGCTGCTGGCGCTCCTCGGCGCGGGGGCGTGGGCTGTGGTCGCCTCGCGGCCGGCTCGGCGCCCGTCGAGCTGAAGCCCCTGCTCCGCCGCCGGATCCCCGGGTCCAGGCGCTCGCGGTCCAGGCGGAGGCCCTGGACGCTGCGGTCGCTGGGCTCGTGCACGAGGCCTCTGGGGCGGAGTCCGCGCTGCGCCGGGTCGTCGACGCGGCGCGGCGGTCCCCCGAGCTTCAGCGCGCGCTCTGGGAGCGAGGGACCGCGGCGTTGGCTCGCGCCCGGGAGGACGGGGCGTCCTCGCGGGTGCTCCCGCTGGCGCGAGCGGTGGGGCAGCTCGAGGCGCGCGGTGACCCGCTGAGCCCTGTCGCCCAGCGGGTGACGGAGGGCTACCTCGGGGAGATCGCGGAGGTCCTCCACCGGGCGCCGACCCCCGAGGCCGCAGCAGACTACGCGGGCGCCTGCGATCTGCTGGGGCTCCTCGCGGACTGCGGGTTTCGCCTGCTCGACCCGGCCCCGGGGGTCCAGGTCCACGACGGGCTCACCGACCTGGTCGTGCTGGGCCAGCTCCCCTGGCGCGACTACTGGCGCGCGCACCTCGCCTCCGTGCGCCTGGACCTGCCTTGCGGGCCCAACGCCTACTCGCCGTCGCCGCTGGTCAAGCAGCAGCCCGCGCGCGAGCGACCGTGGGGCGAGTCGCCCAGCGACCCCTGGGAGCGCTTCGTGGAGCTCATGATCCAGGCGACGGTGAACTCCACGCCGAGCCAGCTCGCGGCCTTGAGCACGGCGGTGGACCGCCCGGCCGAGTTCGGCGGGGAGGGCTGGCGCCTCGGACCCCGGCACGAGGCCGTGGCCCTCGTGATCCTGGCGCTGCACGAGGACGACGCGGCGCGGATCCCGCGCCTGCAGCGCGCCGCGGAGGCGGACCCGCTGAACGTGACGGTGCCCTGCGAGCTCGGGATAGCCCTCTTGCGCGCGGGCCGCGCCGAGGAGGCGCGGGAGGTCCTCGCCACCGGCGGCCGGCTCTGCGACGAGGTCTACCCCGCGAACCCCCACCGCCACTACACCCGGGTTCAGCTCCTGAGCCGCGAGCTCATGGCCCTCGTGGCCCTCGGGCGCCAGGGTGAGGCGCGCGTCGTGTATCGGCGCTTGCGTGAGCTGGACCTGGGGATCGCCGACGAACAGCTGCGGAGCTACCCGTGGCTCAAGGACCCGGAGTGAGCGGCCTGGCGCCGGGAGGGCGGATCGGCGAGTTCCGCGTGCTCGAGCGCCTGGGCAGCGGCGGGGGCGGCGAGGTGTTCCGGGTGCAGGACGCGCTGGGACGGCAGCTCGCGTTGAAGCTGCTGGCGGGACGCCTCGACGACAGCCGGCTCGAGCGCTTCGCCCGGGAGGGCGAGCTCACCGCCGCGCTGCGCCACCCGGGGATCGTGAGCGTGCACGCGCAGGGCACGAGCCCCGCGGGCCGCTACCTCGTCTACGAGCTGGTGGAGGGCGAGGACCTCGAGCGCGCCTGGCGCCGCCTGAGCCAGGCGCAGCTCCTCCAGATCCTGGCCGAGGTGGCCGACGCGGTGGGGCACGCTCACGCGCGGGGCGTCGTGCACCGCGACCTCAAGCCCGCGAACGTCCTCCTCGACGCCCGCGACCGAGCGCGGGTCACGGACTTCGGCCTGGCGCTGGGGGCGGGCATGGAGCGCCTGACCCGCACCGGCGCGATCGTGGGCACACCGTTCTACATGGCGCCCGAGCAGGTCCGCGGGAAGCGCGAGCGCGTCGGGCCGCCGACCGACGTGTGGGCGCTGGGGGTGCTGCTCTACCGCGCGCTCACCGGGCGCTTGCCCTTCGACGGCCAGAGCCTGGTCGAGCTCATGGCTCGGGTCGCCGAGTCCGATCCGCCGGCGCCCCGGGCGCTCGCCCCCGAGTGCAGCCCTGCCCTCGAGGCCGTGTGCCTGCGCGCGCTGCGGCGGGACCCCGGCGAGCGCTATCCGGACGCCGCCGCCTTCGGCGCCGGGCTGCGCGCGGCGCTGGCAGGCCCTGCGGGCGTCGGAGGTGCGAGGGGGCGCTGGCTGCTCCTGATCCTGGGCCTGCTCCTCACCAGCAGCGCCGCGGCGGGGGTCGCGCTGTGGTCGAGCTCGAGCGCGCCGACCCCCGCGCTCGAGGCGCCGCAGCCTGCGCCAGAGGGGCCGGCGCCGACGCCCGCCGCGCGCGCGGACGGCGCCGTCCTCGACCGGGCGCTGGCGGCCGGCGACCTGGAGCGGGCCCAGAGCGCCGCGCGCGCGCTGCTCGCCGACGGGCTCGGGCCCGCCGAGGTCCGCGCGCGCGCGATCGCCGCGGCGGAGCACGCGGACGTGGCCCTCGAGCTCCTGGGCGAGCTCGGCGACGAGCTGCCGCCGACGGGGGACCCCGCCGAGCTCCGCCTCGCCAACGCGCGCTTCGCCGTCGCCTTCGAGGCGCTGTCCGCGGATCTGGTCCAGCCCGACGACAGCGACGCCGCGCTGGCCGCAGCGGCGGGGGACTGCCTGCGGCGACTCCAGCGCCTGGCGGACGCAGGGCTCCGCGTGCGCAGCCCGCGGGCCATGACCTTCTGCGAGACCCTGTTCACCATGGGGCGCTTCCGCGCGATCGAGGATCCGACGTACTGGGAGCTGGTGCGGGTCGCCGTGCGCCTGGACCTCGACCTGCCCAACGAGCTCCTGCAGCGCGGGGTGTTCGCGCCCGACGCCGAGCGCCCCTGGGGTCGCGCCCCGACCGAGTTCTGGGCGCGCTACGTCGAGGGGCGGATCGCGATCGAGGTCAAGCGACTCTCCGGCCCCACGCGGGGGTTCCTGCTGCGCCTGGTCCAGGGGGAGGCGCTGGGCGGGACCCTCGGGCCGACGCAGCGCGCCCTCGTGGCGCTGGAGCTGTTGACCCGGATCCGCCACCGCGACCCGGTCCAGGCGCAGGAGCTGATCGCGCTCATGCTCGAGCTGGCGCCGCAGCTGCCCCAGGTGCACCTCGCTCACGCGCGCGCCGCCGCGCGCGAGGGGGCGTGGCCCGAGGTCCTGGCGCGGGTGCGTGAGGCGCAGGCGTGCTTCGAGACCGAGCGCTACGGAGGCTGCTCGCTGACCATGGGGCTCGACGACGACCTCGACGCGCTGGAGGTCGAGGCCCTGGCGCAGGTGGGCGAGCGCGAGCAGGCGCAGGCGCTGTTTCGCAGCCTGCTCTCGCGCAACTCGGGGGCGGCGGAGGAGCTCCGCCAGCGCTACCCTTGGCTCGAGCGCTGAGGCGAGAGGAGCTGCGGTGAGCGCGCTGGCGCCAGGGGCGGAGGTGGGGCCGGACCCGGTGCTCGAGCCCCTGGGGCTCGGGGCCATGGGCGAGGTCCACGAGCGCTTGCACCGGGGGTGCCTGGCGCGCCACGAGTTCCTGGCCGAGGAGCTCAAGCTCCTCGTGGAGTGCCGCGCGCGCACGGGAGATCGCGCTGGCGCGCGGCGCGCCTGGCGCCGCCTGCGCGAGGTGTGGCCCGCAACCGCCGAGTTCGTCGCGCGAGGGCGGCCCTGGTTGGAGGACGAGTGAGCCTCGCTCCGGGGACGCAGCTCGACGGCTTCCAGGTCCTGGAGCGTCTGGGGGCGGGGGGCGCGGGCGAGGTCTACCGCGTCCAGGACGCGCTGGGGCGGCAGCTGGCGCTGAAGCTGCTCCTGGGCGACCTCAGCGAGCGGCGGCTTCAGCGCTTCGCGCGCGAGGGCGAGATCGCCGCCACCTTGCGCCACCCAGGGATCGTGCGGGTGCACGGCAGGGGCCGCTGCGCTCAGGGCTGCTACCTCGTCTACGAGCTGGTGCAAGGCGAAGACCTGGAGAGCGCCTGGCGCCGGCTGAGCCGACGGCAGCTGCTGGAGGTCGTGCTCGAGATCGCCCACGCGCTGGGGCACGCCCACGCCCAGGGGGTGGTGCACCGCGACCTCAAGCCCGCCAACGTGTTGCTCGACGCCGAGGGGCACGCGCGGGTCACGGACTTTGGCCTGGCGCTGGGGGCGGGCATGGATCGCTTGACCCGCACCGGCGCGCTGGTGGGGACGCCGCACTACATGGCCCCCGAGCAGATCTCGGGCAGCCGCGACCGCTACGGACCGCCGACCGACGTGTGGGCGTTGGGGGTGCTGCTCTACCGCGCGCTGACCGACCGCCTGCCTTTCGCCGGGGGGAGCCTGCTCGAGCTCATGGCGCAGATCGCCGACTCGGATCCCGACTCTCCGCGCGCGCTCTCCCCGGAGACGACCCACGCGCTGGAGGCCGTGTGCCTGCGCGCGCTGCAGCGCGTGCCCGACGAGCGCTACCCCGACGCCGACGCGTTCGCCGAGGACCTGGCGCGGGCCCTCGAGGGGGCCCAGGTCGAGGGCGTCGCGGCCAGCCGTCGGCTGTGGCCGTTCGTCGTCGCCGGAGGCCTGGGCCTCGCCGCGCTCGCCAGCCTCGCGGCCTGGCCTCGGGGGTCCACCGACGACGCGCCGACGGACGCCGAGGTCGCGGGGGCGAGCGCGCCCGCTCCGCGGGAGGACCTCCTCGGCCCCGCCCTGGCGCAGGCGACGAAGGCCGACCCGCTGCGCCGGGCGTGCCTCGCCGCCCTCGCCGCAGGGGACGACCCCGCGGCGTTGCGCGCGCGGCTGGTGGGGGCAGGCCTGGAGCCTGCCCGACGAGGCGTCGTGCTCGACGCCCTCGGGCTCCTGCGCCGCGAGCTGCCGGCTGCGCCAGAGACCGAGCCCGAGCGGGCCCTGGGGCGGGCGACGTTCGAGGCCACGGCGGCGACCTTCACCGCGGCTGCCGAGGGGCCGGAGGCCACGCGCGCGGCGGACCTCGCCTCGGCGACCGAGGTGTGCCTGGCCGAGCTGGAGCGGATCCTCCGCGCGGGGCTGCGGGTGCGCTCGGACCGCGCGGCGCCCTTCTGCGAGACGGTGTTCTCGCTGGGCCGCTTCCACGCCCTGGACACGTCCCAGTACTGGCGGCTGCTGCGGGCCTTGTATGGGCTCGACGTGCCGGTCGACCACGACCTCCTGCGGCAAGGGGGCTATGACCCCGACGCCGAGCGGCCCTGGGGGCCCATGCCAGACGAGCTGTGGGCGTTCTGCGTGGAGGCGGGGATCGGGATCGCGACGAACGACCTCTCGGGGGCGCAGCGCGCGCGGCTGCTGCGCCTCGTCCAGCGCGACCCCCGAGAGCCGGAGCTGGGGCCGGTGCAGCGCGCGCTGCTCGGCTTCTCGCTGGCCGGGGGCTTCCGCGAGGAGGACCCCGAGCTCGCCGAGGCGCTGTGGGTCCAAGGCCAGGCCCTCGCGCCGCACTTGCCCGAGGTCGCCCTGTTCGCGAGCCGCCGGGCCGCGGCGCGCGAGGACTGGGAGCAGGCGCTGGCGCAGGCGCGCGGCGCGCGCGAGCGCTACCTCGCGCAGGGGCGCGCGGGCGGCAGCCTGAGCATGGCCCTGGACAATCAGATCGACGAGGCCACGATCCAGGCGCTGGCGGAGCTCGGTCGGCGCGACGACGCCCGCGAGCTGTTCCGCGTCCTGGCGATCAAGGGCACGTGGGAGGCGGGGAAGCTCCGCGAGCGCTACCCGTGGCTGGATCGTTGAGGCCGGCGCCGTGAGCGACCTCGCGCCTGGGACCACGATCGGGCCCTTCCGCGTGCTCGAGCGCCTGGGCGCAGGCGCCAGCGGGGCCGTCTACCGGGTGGTCGACCCGGTGGGGCGCGAGCTGGCGCTGAAGTCGCTGCGGGGGCGGCTCGAGGACGCGCGCCTGGAGCGCTTCGCGCGCGAAGGCGAGGTGACCGCCGGGCTCAAGCACTCCGGGATCGTGCAGGTCCACGCCACCGGCGCCACCGAGCTCGGGCCCTACCTCGTCTACGAGCTGGTCGAGGGCGAGGACCTCGAGCGCGCCTGGCGCCGCCTCGACCGCGCTCAGTTGCTGCGGGCGCTGGTCGAGGTCGGTCACGCCGTGGGGCACGCCCACGCCCACGGGGTGGTCCACCGCGACCTCAAGCCCGCCAACGTGCTCCTCGATCGCGCCGGACGCGCGCGGGTCACCGACTTCGGCATGGCGCAGGTCCAGGGGCTCGAGCGCCTGACCCGGACCGGGGCGCTGGTCGGGACCCCCCACTACATGGCGCCGGAGCAGGTCGGCGCCCGCCGCGAGGGGGTCAGCAGCGCCACCGACGTGTGGGCGCTGGGGGTCATGCTCTACCGCGCGCTGTGCGGTCGTCTGCCCTTCGAGGGCGAGTCCCTGGTCGAGCTCTCCGCAAGGATCGCGACGGGGACCTTCCCTCCGCTGCGCTCCCTGGCGCGCGACGTGAACCCCGCCCTCGAGGCGGTGTGCGCGCGCGCGTTGAGCTCGGACCCCGGGGCGCGCTACCCCGACGGCGAGGCCTTCGCCGCGGACCTCGAGCGCGCGCTGGCGGGGGGAGGCGTCCGGCGCCCGCGCCGCAGGGTGGGGCTGGTCCTGGCGGGGCTCCTGGCGCTGGCGCTCGTGGGGTGGCGGGTCGCCCGGCGCGAGGGCGGGCCCGCGGGCGCGGAGCTCCCCGCGCCGACCGCGGTCGATCGCGCGCGCCTGCCGTGGGAGACCCTCGACGCCGCGTGCGCGCAGGGGGAGGCGCGGGCGGTGCGGGACGCGGTGCAGGGGCTCTTCGACGCTGGGGCGACCCCCGCCGAGCTGCGCGCAGCCTTGGTGCGGCATGCCCTGCAGGTCAGCGTCGACGACCCACGCCCCGTGGTCTGGCTCGCAGAGCTGCGCGAGCTCGCGCCTCCCGCGCCGGAGGCGGAGCCCGAGCTCGCCCTGGCCCGCGCCCGCTTCGACGCCCTGGCGCAGCGCTTCCTGCGGGGCCTGGACGAGCCGGAGCAGCGCGCCAACAACGCCGACGTCGAGCAGGCCGGCGAGGCGTGCCTCGCCGGCCTCGAGGCCCTGGCGGCCGCGGGGCTGCGCCCGCGCAGCCCGCTGAGCCCGCGGGTGGCCGAGGGCTGGCTCACCCTCTCCCGCTTCGGCGTGCTCGAGTCCAGGGACTACTGGAGGGTCGTGCGGTTTCTGGTCGAGCTGGACCAGCCGCTGCACGGGGAGTTCTTCCGGATCGGCGCGCCCCACCTCGAGCGACCCTGGGGCGGGCGGCCGCGCGATCCCTGGGAGCGCTACGTGGAGGCGCGGATCGCGTGCCGGGGGGGAGAGCCCGGAGAGCGCGCGCTGGAGCTGCTGCGGCGGGTCGTGGAGCAGGAGCCCGGCGCGGAGCCGCGGCTGGGGCGTCTCCAGCGCGCGCAAGCGAGCTTCGTCCTGGCCGGGTGGCGACCGGAGGGGCGCGAAGCCCTGATCGAGCGCGCCCTGGCCTGGGGGCCGGAGCTGCCGGACGCCCACGGCGTTCGCGTCGCGCGGGCCCTCGACGCCAAGGACTACGCGCTGACCCTGGAGCGCGTGGAGGAGGCCCTGGCCAGCTTCGAGCGCGAGGGCTACCGCGGCTTGACCCACACGCTGGGGGTGCTGAACGACTTCGAGGGCAGCCAGGTGCAGGCCCTGGCCGAGCTCGGACAGCGCGAGCGGGCGCGCGAGATCTACCAGATCCTCTGCGTGCGCGGGTCGGGCACGGCCAGGCGGCTGCTCGCCAGCTATCCTTGGCTCGAGTAGGGAGGTGCGCGCGTGCGCTGGGTCGTCGCCCTCGGCGGAATCGTGGTGTTCGTCGGGGCCCTCGGGCTCGGGGCGTGGCTCGGGCGCCCGCGGGGCGAGGGCGAGGACGAAGAGCCCCGCGGGAAGCGCGCGGCGACGATCACGATCGCGCTCTGCCTGGGGGTGATCCTGCTGCGGCTCGCGCTCTCGCCTGCCCGCGAGTTCGCGCTGATCGGCTGGGAGGACTACGCCCTGATCCGCCCCTGGTGGCCGATCCCGTTCGCCCTGGCGCTGCTCGCCGCGGGCTCCTGGCACATGCGGACGCCCAACGCGCGCAAGCTGGTCCTGGCCTTCGCGGTGCTCCTGAGCGGAGTCACGGCGCACAAAATGATCGCCACCGCGCGCTTCGACCCCGCGGAGGTCACCGGTCGCGTGGGCCCCGACGGTGTGTGCCTGCAGACCACCGACTACACCTGCGGGGCCGCGGCGGCGGCGGAGCTGCTGGGGCACCTGGGGGTCGAGACCGACGAGCGGGACATGGCCGTGCGCTGCTGGACCAACGCCCTCACCGGGACCGACGAATTCTGCGTGGCGCGCGGGCTGCGGCAGAAGCTCGCCGGCACCGGGCGCGTGGTGCGCGTGCAGGCCCCGAGCTTCGCCGAGCTGGCCGCGCGGGAGGAGCCCGGCATGGCCACGATCCAGTGGTCGACCTTCGTCGACCACTGGGTGGTCGTGCGCGGCGTCGACGCGCGGGGGGTGATCCTCGGCGATCCGCTGCGGGGCAAGGTCGTGCTCTCGGAGGCCGAGTTCAAGGCGGTGTGGCGCGGCGGGCTGGTCACCGCGGATCGCCCGTGAGTCGCCAGGAGCTGCACCTCGAGCTGGGCCAGGCCGTCTCCCTCGCGGCGCACCTGGCCCAGGCCGCCGCGCTGTCGGTGCGCGAGGTCAAGGACGCCATGCACAAGGGCGCGGTGTGGGTCAGCCGCGGCCCGCGCACGACCCGCGCGCGACGAGCCGGCGCCCGCGGTCGGGCAGGGGAGGTGGCCCACCTCTACTACGACCCCCGGGTGTTGGCGGAGGTCCCGCCGGCGCCGACCCTGGTGCACGACGCCGGCGACCACTCGCTGTGGGCCAAGCCCTACGGGCTGCGCTCCCAGGGGTCGCGCTGGGGTGACCACTGCACCCTCGAGCGCGAGGCCCAGCGACTCTTGGGGGCGGAGCGCGCGGTGTTCACCGTGCACCGCCTCGATCGCGCGGCGCACGGGCTCATGCTCCTGGCCCACGGCAAGCGCGCCGCCGCAGCCCTCGGCGCGTGTTTCCGCGAGCGGCGGGTGGAGAAGCGCTACCGGGTCGTGGTGCGCGGCGAGCTCGAGACGCCCGACGGCGAGCTGCTGCTCGATTCACCCCTCGACGGCCGCGCAGCGCGGAGCTGGGTGCGGCGGCTGGGCTTCGACGCCACCCGGGGCTGGAGCCTGGCGGAGGTGCGCCTGGAGACCGGACGGAAGCACCAGATCCGCCGGCACCTGGCGGCGCTCGGGCACCCGGTCGTCGGCGACCGGCTGCACGGCGACGGCGACGAGGGCGCGCCCGACCTCCAGCTCTGCGCCTGGGAGCTGGCCTTCGCCTGGCCCCCGGACCCGGCGCCCCGGCGCTACGTCCTGCCCCAGGCGCTGTGCGCCCTGGAGTTTTCTCCGCCCGAGGCCTGAGCGCGCTGGTAACGTCGCGCCTCGATCGGAGCTCGTGTGCTGGGAGAAGCCTGCGCCTTGTTGGCCGCCCTGACCTGGGCGGTGAGCCTGATCCTGTTCAAGCGCTCGGAGGCGGTCTCGCCCCTGGCCATGAACCTGTTCAAGAACACCGTGGCCAGCGCGCTCCTGTGCGTGACCCTCGTCGCCACCCAGGGCGGGATCGACCTCGAGCGC
Organism: Planctomycetota bacterium; assembly: GCA_041402045.1. Classification (GTDB taxonomy): domain Bacteria; phylum Planctomycetota; class J058; order J058; family J058; genus JAGQRJ01. The sequence continues at coordinate 29,984 of JAWKSZ010000070.1, forward strand.
TCGGCGGACGACTGGGTGCGGATCCTGATCAGCGGGGTGCTCGGGATCGCGATCTGCGACCTGCTGGTGTTCATGGCGCTGCGCCGGCTGGGGGCGAGCCTGCTGGCGGTGGTCGACTGCTGCTACGCCCCGGTGATCGTGGCCTGCTCGCTCCTGGTGCTGGGGGAGGAGCCCGGGGGCTGGGCCTTCGCCGCCGGCGCTGCGCTGGTCGTGGGGGGCGTGCTGCTCGCGACCACCGAGCGCGCGCCGACCCTCGAGGGCGCCCCTCCCGGGCGCGCCGCGGGCGTCGCCATGGGCGTCACCGGGATCGTGTTCATGGCCCTGGGGGTCGTGATCGTGAAGCCCGTGCTCGAGGACAGCTCCCTGGTCGAGGTCACCCTCCTGCGGCTCCTGGCCGGGCTGGGGGCGCAGCTCCTCTACGCGGTCCTCGTGCCCTCCCAGCGCGAGGCGCTCGCGGTCTACCGCACCCGGAGCGTCTACAAGACGCTGATCCCGGCCTCGGTGCTCGGCTCCTACGTGGCCATGCTGTTCTGGCTGGGCGGGTTCAAGTGGGCGCCGGCGAGCGTGGCCTCGGTGCTGAACCAGCTCTCCGCGGTGTTCACCATGGTCCTGGCCTGGATCTTCCTCGGCGAGCGGCTCAGCGGGCGCCGCGCCCTGGGGGGCCTGGCCGCGGTGGCGGGGGCGGCCCTGATCCTGGGCACGGCCCGCGCCCAGCGCCCGCCGCCCCCCGACGTGCCCCCGACCACCAGCCCCGCGCTCCCGCACTGATAAGCTGTCGCCTCGTGAGGTGCTCATGACCCGTGCTCCCCTGTGGCTCGCTTGCCTGACGTTCGCGCTCACCGGTTGCCCCAGCCCGGGCCCGGGCGAGCAGGCCGGCCAGGCGCCCGCCGACCCCGCCGCCGCCGGTGCCGGCGCCGCCAGCGCTGCGCTGAAGGACCCCAGCCAGGCGACGCTGACGGCGCCCGACGAGTTCGTCGCGAAGTTCGAGACGACCCAGGGCGTGTTCCGCGTCCAGGTCCACCGCGCCTGGGCGCCCCACGGCGCGGACCGCTTCTACAACCTGATCCAGGCCGGCTACTACACCGGCTGCAAGTTCTTCCGCGTGATCAACGACCCGCCGTTCATGGCTCAGTTCGGGATCAACGGCGACCCCGCGGTGAACGAGGTGTGGATCGAAGCCACGATCCCCGACGACCCGGTCAAGGAGTCGAACACCCGCGGGAAGGTGACCTTCGCCATGACCGGCGAGCCGAACTCGCGCACGACCCAGCTCTTCGTGAACTACCGCGACAACTCGAACCTGGACTCCATGGGCTTCGCGCCCTTCGGCGAGGTGATCGAAGGCATGGACGTGGTGGACAAGCTCTACGGCGGCTACGGCGAGGGCGCGCCTCGCGGGCCCGGCCCGCGCCAGGACCTCGCCCAGACCCAGGGCAACGCCTACCTCGAGGACAGCTATCCCAAGCTGGACGGGATCGTCCGGGTCACGGTCGAGTAGCGCGTGTCCGAGGGGAAGGTCCTCGGGATCGGTGGGGTGTTCGTGCGCACCCAGGATCCGGCGCGGCTGGCTGCCTGGTATCGCGAGCACCTGAGGTTCGTCGTCACCGAGGCGGGCCAGCCCGACCCCGACGGGAACTACGCCTGGGTCCAGGCCGCCGGGCCGACGGTCGTGTCCTTCTTCGCCGCCGACAGCGACTACTTCGCCGCGGACCGCCAGGTCATGCTCAATCTGCGGGTCGAGGGGCTCGACGCGCTCCTCGCTCGGCTGGAGGCCGCAGGCGTCGAGGTCAGCCACCGGCAAGACATGGACAGCGTCGGCCGCTTCGCGCGGATCCACGATCCGGACGGCAACCCGCTCGAGCTCTGGGAGCCCGCGTAGGGCCTACTCGCCGAGCTGCTCCAGCCGGAGCAGCTCGCCCGGAGTGAACTCCGGCGCCTCGAGGCTCGCCAGGTCCTGGGCCATGTGCCCGGCGCTCGAGGTCCCGGTGAGGGGCAGCATGCCCACCTGCCGCGCGAAGCGGAACACGGTCTGGGCCGGGCTCAGCCCGTGGGCCTCGGCGATCGCGCGCAAGGTCGGGTGCGCCAGCTCGCGGCGGTTGGCGGTCAGGAGCGAGAAGCCCTGGTAGACCAGGCCTCGCTCGCGGCAGAGGGCGCGGACCTCCCGGTCCCAGCCCCGGCTCGCGTAGCAGCGGTTCTGAACGAACGCGGGCAGGACGCGGGCAGAGCGCAGGAGCAGCTCGAGCTGCGCGCGGGTCACGTTGCTGATCCCCAGCAGCCGGGTCTTGCCCTCCTCCACCAGCGCCTCCATGGCCGTCCACGCCTCGCGATCCTCCGCGGCGAGCCCGCGCGCCACGCTCGGTCCGTGGAGGACGTAGCTGTCCACGGAGTCCAGGCCCAGGTGCTCGAGCGACCGCGCGCACGACTGCGCCACCTGGGTGGCCACCGGCGCCTGGGGGTCGTAGGGCAAGCGGTGGTCCTGTCCGGCGACGTGGGTGAACTTGGTCTGGACGAAGAGGTCCTCTCGCGCGAGCCCCCCGGCGAAGGCCTCGCGCAGCGCCTGGCCCACGCCGGCTTCGTGGTAGTGCTTGCGTTGGCACGCGGTGTCGATCCCGCGGAAGCCCTGTTCGAGGGCCAGGGAGGTCAGCCGCGCGGTCTCCTCCTCCTTCCAGGCCGTCCCGTAGAGGAACCCCGGGACGTTGACTCCCCGCACTTCGACCGTCTGCATGCTCGCCTCCCGATCGGGCAGGCTAGCGCGTTCACGCAGCGAGCGCGCCACCCGTGCAGGCTCCGTCGCCTGTCCGACCCTGCCCGCTCCGCACTCCTACGACACGAGCGGGCGCAACTTGGAGGCCGCGCGTAAGTGACGAATGCTCCTGAGAAGGGCGCGCTGCGTGCGCGCTCGGCACGCTCTAGTCCTCAGGAAAACCTGGCCTCTCGGCCTTCTTTGCGTGTCGCAGGTTCGGTGTAGGTTCGCCTCAGGAGAGAGGAAGGAGGCGAGGTCCCATGGAGGTCCCCCCGAACGACACCCCCGCGCGCCTCGAGCGCGCCCGCGAGCTCACCGCCGAGCTCAAGACCCTGGCCCAGCGCTGGAGGCAGCACGAGGCCCAGATCGCCGAGCGCCTGGCCGTGGTCAAGCGCGAGCGGCTCTACGAGGACCTCGGCTACACGAGCCTCGCGGCCTACGCCCGCGGCGAGGGGCTGTTCAAGAGCCGGAGCAAGGTCTGCCAGCTCGTGCAGATCATTGAGGGCTCCGAGGAGCTGCCCCTGCTCCGCGCCGCCTACCTCGCGGGCGAGGTCTGCTACAGCAAGGCCCGCGAGCTGGTCAAGCTCGCGCGCCCCGAGACCGAGGCGGAGTGGCTCGCGGCGAAGGACGACTTCACGAGCTCCGAGCTCGCCGCGATCGCCGCGGGCAAGCCCCCGGCCCGTCGCCGCACCTTGTCCCTCACCGCCCAGGCCAGCGCCGAGTTCGATCAGCTCGTCGCCGCCCTGCGCCAGGAGTCGCCCGAGCCCCTGACCGACGGCGACGCCGTCCTCGAGCTCATGCGCCGCGGCTCGAGCGCCGCCCCAGGCGAGCGACCCCTGACCCGGCTCGTGATCTCCGTGTGCCCCGACTGCGACCAGGCCTCGACCGAGTCCCGCGACGGCCCGGTCCCGGTGCCCGCCAGCTCCGTCGACGCCGTGTTCTGCAACGGCGAGGTCCACGACCTGCGCGACGAGGACAACCACGTCACCCGCGCGATCCCGGCCAAGGTCCGCCGGCGCGTGCTCGACCGCGACCGCCGCCGCTGCCGCGTGCCCGCCTGCCGCTCCATGAGCGGCCTGGAGCTGCACCACGAAGACGGCTGGAGGAAGGGCCACGACCCCAAGCGGATCGTGACGCTGTGCTGGACCCACCACGTGGGCCGACACGAGGGCAAGCTGCGGATCGTCGCCACCGGCAAGGGCCGCTTCCGCTTCTTCCTCGCCGACGGCACGGAGCTGGTGGAGCGGGACCCTGCGACCGGAGCGTTCCCGCACGAGAACGGGCAGGCGTTCCCGCACGAGAACGGGCAGGCGTTCCCGCACGAGAACGGGCAGGCGTTCCCACACGAGAACGGAGCGGCGTCCCCGCACGAGAACGGGCAGGCGTTCCCGCACGAGAACGGGGCGGCGCTCCCGCACGGGGACGCACTGAGGTCCCCTGGCGGCTCGGACGAGCACCCCGAGGAGGTCGCGGTTGCCACCCGCGGGTTGATCCGGCTGGGGCTGGGCAAGCGGGAGGCTGCGAAGCGAGTAGGTGGGGCCTTGCGGGCAGGCGCCCGCAGCGCGTCTGAGTTGGTGACCGTGGCGTTGAAGCAGGCGGGCGAGCTGCTGCCGGACGTCCCACGGTCGTGGAGTCCCAGCGGCCTCGGATCCGCGAGGGGGACGGCGTGACCGGAGGAGGTCGTCCACCCCAGGGGAAGGCGAGGCGCCCGGCTAGCGGACTGCAGGCGCCCCCTCGCTCCGCGCCACGAGGGCCTCGACCTCCTCGACGATTGGATCGTAGGTCTCGCGGTGCAGCATGTGGCCCATTTCGGGCACGATCCGGAGCTTTGCTCCTGGGATCGCGCGGGCGGTGGCCTCGCCGACGTGGGCCGGGAACAAGGGGTCGGATCCGCCTTGGATCACCGTCGTCGGGACGCGGAGCTCGCCCAGGCGAGGGAACACGGGCTGGGTGCCGAGGATCGCCGCCATTTGGCGAGCGTAGCCCTGAGGGCTCTGGCCGCGGTCGTAGGCGATCTCGAGCCGCTCGCGGAGCTCGTCCTCGCGGGTGGGCAGCGGACCCCCGATCTGTTTGTAGGCCCACACCTGGTGCTCGATCACGCCGTGCTTGCTGCGGTCCTTGGGGCGCTTCACGAGCGGCCAGAAGGCGCGGCGCCGGCCCCGGAGGCGGCGCGGGTCGGGGCTCGAGATCAACGGGATCAAGCTCTGAACGCGCTCGGGGAACTCGAGCGCCTGCCAGAACGCGATCATGCCTCCCATGGACGCGCCCACGACGTGGGCCCGCTCGATCCCCAGCGCGTCGAGCAAGCCGATCCCGTCGGCGGCCATGTCGACCAGGGTGTAGGGGGGCTCGACGCGGCGGCCGAAGACCCCGCGCAGCGCGGTCTTGACCACGCTGGGGGCGCCAAGCTCGTCGAGTTGGCTGCTCTGGCCGCAGTCGCGGTTGTCGTAGCTGATCACCCGCAGGCCGCGCTCAGCGAGCCGGTTGACCAAAGCCGGGGGCCAGTGGACGCGCTGCGCGCCGATTCCCATGACCAGCAGCAGCGCGGGACCCTGACCCTCCTCGGCGTAGTCGATCTGGATCCCGCTGGGCAGCGTCACCTGCGGCATGCGTGCCTCCTGAGCCTCAGTCTAGACGAGGCGCGGGGGCGGACGCACGGCTGGCTGCGCTCGCCGCTAGAGCATGGGCAACTGGATCCCTTGCTTGCGGGCGGTCTCCTTCGCGATCTCGTAGCCAGCGTCCGCGTGCCGCATGACGCCCGACGCAGGGTCGTTGGTCAGGACGCGCTCGAGGCGCTTGGCCGCGGCGGGGGTCCCGTCGGCGACGGTGACCTGGCCCGCGTGGATCGAGTAGCCCATGCCGACTCCGCCGCCGTGGTGCAGCGAGACCCAGCTCGCGCCGGAGGCGGTGTTGAGCAGGGCGTTCAAGAGCGGCCAGTCGGCGATCGCGTCGGAGCCGTCCTGCATGGCCTCGGTCTCGCGGTTGGGCGAGGCCACCGAGCCGGTGTCGAGGTGGTCGCGGCCGATCGCCAGGGGACCAATCTCGCCCTTGGCGACGAGCTCGTTGAAGGCCAGGCCGAGCTTGGCGCGCTCGCCGGCGCCCAGCCAGCAAATGCGCGACGGGAGGCCCTGGAACGCGACGCGCTCGCCGGCGAGGCGGATCCAGCGGCAGAGGGCCTCGTCCTCGGGGAAGGTCTCGAGCACCAGGCGGTCGGTGCGGGCAATGTCCTCGGGGTCGCCCGAGAGCGCGACCCAGCGGAACGGGCCCTTGCCCTCGCAGAACAGCGGGCGAATGTAGGCCGGCACGAACCCGGGGAAGCCGAAGGCGTTCTCCAGGCCATACTCCTGCGCGTGGCCGCGAATGTTGTTGCCGTAGTCGAAGGTGATCGCGCCGCGCTCCTGGAGCGCGAGCATGGCGCGCACGTGGGCGACCATGGTCTCGGCGCTCTTCTCGAGGTAGGCCTGCGGGTCTTGCTCGCGCAGGGTCGCCGCCTCCTCGAGGCTCAGGCCGCTGGGGACGTAGCCCAGGAGCGGGTCGTGGGCGCTGGTCTGGTCGGTGAGCAGGTCGGGGGTGATCCCGCGCTCGAGGAGCGCCTCGAGCAGGTCCCGGGCGTTGCCGACCCAGGCGATCGAGCGCGCCTTCTTCTGGTCCTTGGCCGAGAGCGCGAGGCGGATCGCCTCGTCGAGGTCGTCGGTCATGACGTCGAGGTAGCGGGTCTCGACGCGGCGCACGCAGCGCTCGCGGTCGACCTCGGCTGCCAGGCACACGGCCTCGTTGAGGGTCGCGGCCAGGGGCTGGGCGCCGCCCATGCCGCCCAGGCCGCCGGTCACCACCAGGCGGCCGCGGAGGTCGCCCTGGAAGTGCTGCTTGCCCGCGGCGGCGAAGGTCTCGTAGGTGCCCTGCAGGATCCCCTGGGTGCCAATGTAGATCCATGACCCCGCGGTCATTTGGCCGAACATGATCAGGCCCTTGGCCTCGAGCTTGCGGAACTCCTCCCATGTCGCCCAGCGGGGGACGAGGTTGGAGTTGGCGATCAGGGCGCGGGGAGCGTCCTCGTGGGTGCGGAAGATCCCGACCGGCTTCCCGCTCTGAACGAGGAGGGTCTCGTCGGGCGCCAGGCCCTTGAGGCTCTTCACGATCGCGTCGAAGGCCTCCCAACTGCGGGCGGCCTTGCCCGAGCCGCCGTAGACGATCAGCTTGCTCGGCTCCTCGGCGACTTCGGGGTCGAGGTTGTTCATGAGGCAGCGCAGGGCGCCTTCGGCTTGCCAGGTCTGGCAGCTCCGCTCCAGTCCGCGCGGGGCGCGGATCACACGGGTCTCGGTCGTCATGAGGCCTCCTGCGGAACAGTGTCGCGCGTTTCACGGTGAGGTCCAGTCCCCCGATCCTTCGGGGCGGGTGTAGAACCGGGACATGGAGCGTCCCGACTCAGCGCTGCGCTTGCGCGGCTCGCCCACACGCTGTCCCTATTGTCACGACGCGGTGAGCGCCGAGGACGTGGCGGTGTGTCGTGACTGCCTGGCCCGACACCACGACGCTTGCTGGGACGAGTCGGGGCGCTGCGCGGCGTGCGGGTCCTCACGGCGATTGGACGCGAGCGGCGCGGGGCAGGCGCCAGAGCGAGGGAGACGAGCGCTTCGGGATCCGGTGCTGTGGGCGCTGGCGATCGCGAGCGCGGCGGTGTGTGTCTACTTCCCGCTTCAGTCGTCCCTGGAGCAGCGCTTGGAGGGGCTGGGAATGCTCCTGCTCCTCACCGGAGCCGTGGGGGGGCGTCAGCGCACGGCGCGCGCGACCTTCGCGTTCAGCGTGCTCTCCTGCCTGGCCTTCACCCTGTGCTGGTGGCTCGGCAACCGGCAGGCGTCGCTGGTCCTGAACGCGCTCGTGGCTCTCGTGGGTGGCCTGGCCATGGGCCTCCCGGGCTACGCGGTGGGACTCGCGCTGGGTCCTCCGAAGCTGCCCGAGCCTCCACGGCCCAAGGAGAGGTCTGGGGCGAAGCCTGCGTCCCTCGACTCCGCGCCCAAGGAGGCTCGACCCCTCGACCCTCCCCGCGACCCAGAGCGCGCCTGAGGGCGGCTCAGCGGGAGGTCGTGGGCGCGGCCTGCGCCGAGCCCACCGCGGCTGGCGAGGTGGCGGGGGCGGGGCGGGCGTCGGTGGCGCGGGCGCCAGCGAACCAGCCGCCGACCAGGAGCAGGCCGCCCAGGAGGGCGCTCCAGCGCAGGCGCTGGGGCCACCACAGGAGCAGGACCCACACGCTGAGCAGCACCCCCAGGAAGAACGTGGCGGGGATCCCCCACGCGTCGGCCAGGGCGCCGCAGAAGAAGTAGCCGGGGGACTTGCCGAACACCTCCACACTGGCGAGGAGGGTGTAGTGGGTGGCGCCGATCCGGCGGTCGACCGAGGCCATCATGAACGCGAACAGCACCGTGGAGAGCGCCGCGCCCACCGCGTTCTCGAGGCAGGTCAGCGCGATCACGTGGTTGGCGCTGGGCAGCCCCCCGTAGACGCTGGGGGTTGCCAGCGCCCAGCTCAGGCCGAGGGGCACGAGCCGGAGCACGAGGATCACGCTCAGCGCGCGCCCGACGGTGAGGCGGGTGGCGCACAGGCCGCCCAGGAGCGAGCCGCACACCGCGGCCAGGGACCCGTAGGTCCCGAGCCACCAGCCGAGCTGTTCGCGGGTGAAGCCGGCGTCCACGAGGAAGGGCTTGAACATGCCGTCGATCAAGGTCTCGCCCACGCGGTAGGTGGCGAGGAAGACGAGCAGCCAGGCGCCCTGCCGGGTGGCGAGGGAGCGGGTCAGGAGCCTGAACAGCGCGCGGAAGCTCTCCTGGGGCGCGCCCGACGCCGCCTCGTGCTCCGGGGGGCGGGGCTCCACGGGGAGGAGCACCAGGAACAGCAGGAGCACGAGGAAGGTCAGGGTGCCCAGGGCCTTGAAGTAGTTCCCCCAGCCGATCGTGGCGCTGATCGCGAGCAAGAGCCCACCGGAGGTGAGCATGCCCAGGCGATAGCCAGCGTATTGAGCCACGTTGCCCAGGCCGAGCTCGCTCGGCTCGAGCAGGTCGACCGCGAGGCCGTCCACGGCAATGTCCAGGGTCGCCGCGAACAGGTTCGCGAGGAACACCACCGCCAGGATCGCCTCCAGGGAGAGTCCAGCGGGCTCGGGGGCGCTCGGCGCTCCGGGGAGCACTGGCGCGCCGTAGGCGTAGCCCGTGGCGCCCAGGAGCGCGCCGAGGGCGACCAACAGGGGCAGGATCCAGGTGCGGCGGCGACCGACGCGGATCGAGGTGTAGCGGTCGACCAGCGGCGCCCACAGGGCCTTGAGCATCCAGGGCAGCGCCAGGGCGCTGGCGTAGCCGATCGCGGCGAGGGAGGTCCCGCGCTCGCGCAGGAGCACGGGGAGCGCGATCGCCTGGAACCCAAACGGCAGGCATTGGGAGAAGTAGAGCGCGCCCAAGAGCCCGACTTTGCGCCAGCGCGGGAGCGCTGCGGCGTTCACGGGCGCCAGGCCCTCGCGCTCAGTCCGCCTGACGCCCCCACACCACGACGCTGGCCTTGCCGCGCTTGGCCTTGGCCACGGTGCGGTAGGTCATGCTCACCTTGCGGATCACCCGAGCACGGCCGGGGAGGTCGATGATCCGCGTCCCGGACCCGGGCCCGATCAGCTTGCGCACCTGCACGTCGTAGGTCTCGCCGTCGCCGAAGTGCACGGTGAGGTCCATGAGGTGCACCGCGCCGCCGAGGACCCGCAGCCGGAACCGCGTGAAGCGACCCTCGGCGACGGTCACCGGGATCACGTCGCGATCCACGGTCCAGTTCACCCTCCGGCTGCCGAGGCGCTCCCATCCCTGATCGTCGTCGGCCGCCCCGGTCGGCGGCTCGGGGGCCGGTTGACGCTGCCGCCTGCCGCCGCAGGCTGGCAGGCTCAGCAGCGCGACGGCGGTCAGCAGGGCGAGGGCGAAGCGGATCACGGGGGCCTCCTCGAGGGGGGAGCCTAGAGGAAGGGCGGACCTGGCTCAACCCGATCCGCGCAGGTCACTCAAGGCGCTGCAGAGCAGCTACTTAGAGCAAGACTGGATCGAACGCACGATGTTGCCGATACATCGGGATGATGCCGGCGCGGCGGCGGGAGCTGGGGCTCTCGCGGTCGCCTGGCGGCGGGCGTGGCCCGCGAGGAGGACCCATGATCGTGCTCGGGATCGAGACCGCGGGCCCGGTGGCAGGGGTGGCGCTGTTGCGCAGCGGCCACGCCCCGGCGGTCCGCACCTTCTCCGCGCGACGGACCCTGGGAGCCGAGCTGGCCCCCGCGATCCAGGCGCTGCTCGAGGAGGCGGGGGTCGCCGAGACCGGCCCGGACCTGATCGCCGTGGACACCGGCCCCGGGAGCTACACCGGACTCCGGATCGGGATCGCGGCGGCCAAGGGCCTGGCCTTCGCCTGGCGGCGGCCCGTGGTGGGCGTGAACGCCACGGTGGCGCTGCGCACCTGGGCGCCCAAGGACGTGCCGGTGGTGTGCGCTCTCGACGCCTCGCGGGGCGAGGTCTACGCCCAGCTCTTTCCCACCGCGGGGGCCGCGCCCGAGCCCGAGATCTCGCCCCCCGACGAGCTGGGGGACGCCTACCAGAACGCGCTGGTGGTCGGCGACGCGGCGCAGCTCCTGGTGGGCTGCGTCCCAGGCGCGAAGCTCCTCGAGCCGGCGGTGGAGTGGCCCACGCCGGTGCGGATCGCCGAGCTCGGCCGCGAGCGCTGCTCAGGGCGCGCGACGACTCCCTGGCCCTGATCCTGATCTGCTTCCGCGCGACCACCGCGCTCAAGCACGAGCGGCAGCGCAGCATGCGGAGTCCCAAGGGGTGAGCCGACGCGACGCGGAGCGGGCCTGGCTGGAGCTCGACCCCCAGGCGATCGAGGCCAACGTGGCCGAGGTGCGCCGGGTCTCGGGCGCAGGGTTGACCGCGGTGGTCAAGGCCGACGGCTACGGCCACGGCTCGGCCACGGTGGCCCGGGCAGCCGTCGCCGCCGGCGCCGAGGCCCTGGCGGTGGCGACCCCCCACGCGGCCCGCGCGCTGCGCGCCGCGGGGGTCGAGGCCCCGATCCAGGTCCTGGGCGCGGTGCTCGACGGCGAGCTGCCCCTGGCCCTCGAAGCCCAGGCCCAGCTCACGGTGCACGCACCCGGGGACCTCGCGCGCTACGCCGACGCCGCGCGCCGCGCGCAGCGGACCCTCGACGTGCACGTCATGGTCGACGTGGGCATGCACCGGCACGGCGTGACTCCGACCCAGGCCGTGACCGCGCTGCGCGGGTGCCGGGGCGGGCTGCGCGCGGTCGGGCTCATGACCCACCTCCCTTGTGCGGCGGACGCGGACCTGACGTCGACGGTGGCTCAGGTCCAGACCTTCCGTCGGGTCGTGGGCGACGCCGCCCGGGCTGGGGTGCTCCCGGCGCGGGTCCACGCCGCGGCGAGCTGCGCCCTGTTCCGCGTGCCCGCGGCGCGCTTCAATCACGTGCGCTCCGGGATCGCGCTGGTGGGGCTCGACCCCGGCGGGCGGATCGCCGCCAGCGGCGCGCGGTTGACCCCGGCGCTGAGCGTCAAGTCACGGGTGCTCGGGTTCAAGCGGATCGCCCAGGGCGCCCAAGCCGGCTACAGCGGGCGCTGGACCGCGCCCCGCGACAGCGTGCTCGCGATCGTGGGGATCGGCTACGGCGACGGCTGGCCCTACACCCTCACCGGGCAGGAGGGCGAGGTCTTGATCGGCGGGCGCCGCTGCGCGGTGGTCGGCTCGGTCATGATGGACTACCTGCTCGTGGACGTGACCGAGGTCGCGCAGGTCGCCGCCGGCGACGAGGTGGTCCTGGTCGGGCGGCAGGGCGAGCTGAGCCTGCCCCTCGAAGAGCAGGCGCAGAAGGCGGGGCTGATCCCCTACGCGCTGGCCTGCAGCCTCGGCGCGCACCTGCGTCGCGAGGTCCTGCGCAGCGCAACGCTCCGGGTGGCGGCCTGACACGGAACTGACAGGCGCCCGCTCCCGACGGGGGTGGGTCGCAGCCGGCGGGGCGTCCACGATCGCGATCGAGGGTTACGACGGGGGCGGACTGGCCCGCGGCTTGCGACGGCGAGCGGCGGAGGCCTCATGCGCATACCTGCCCTCGCCCTCGCCCTCGCCCTCGCTGGCGTCGCCCAGGCCCAGACCGACTGGGTCGCCTACTACCGCACCCGCGTGGCCCAGTTCGAGCGCGAGAACCGCCAGCTCGACCCCCAGAAGCGCTACGTGCTCCTGGTCGGCGACTCGCTCATGGAGGGCTGGAAGCAGGGCTCGCGGGTCTCGAGCCACCTCCCGCGCCTCGCCGGCCGCGTGCTCAACCGCGGGATCGGCTCGGACCGCGTGGGCCCCCCGCGCGGCGTCTTGAGCCGCATGGACGCCTCGATCTACGACTGCCAACCGAGCCACGTCGTGCTCCTGGTCGGGGTCAACCAGATCGGGTCCTCGGGCTCGGGGATCGCGGGCGCGGTCCGCGACTACGAGCGGATCCTGACTCAGGTCAAGGCGCGCCTGCCGCAGGTGCCCGTGATCGCGGTCAGCGTGCCGCCGGTGCGCTGGCCCTACGCCGACTTCAAGCAGCCGATCGTGCGCTTCAACGCCGAGCTGCGCCAGCTCGCGGCGCAGCACGGGGCGAGCTACCTCGACCTCCACAGCCTGCTGGTCGACGTCAACGGCTGGTGCGACCCCCGCTACAACGGCGACGGGCTGCACTTCAACGACCGCGGCTACGCGCGCTTCGGCCAGGCCCTGGAGGCGCTGGTGCTCGGCACGAACGCTCCGGGGACGACGACCGGCGGAGACAGCTGGCTCGCTCGCGGGAGCAACGGCCCGGCGGTGTCCGCGCTCCAGCGCAGGCTGAACCTGTTCGGCGCCACCCCCGCGCTGACCGAGGACGGCGACTTCGGGCAGAAGACCGAGGACGCGCTGCGGTCCTTCCAGCGGCGCTACGGCCTGGCGGACTCGGGGCGCGAGGACCCGGCGACCCGCGCGGCCCTCGCGGCGCCGAGCCCGCTGCGACGCGGGCGCCGCGGCTCCGAGGTCGAGCGCCTGCAGACCCGGCTCAACGCCCACGGCGCGGGGCTCACCGTGGACGGCGCCTTCGGCGCCCAGACCGAGCGCGCGCTGCGCGCGTTCCAGCGCGGCGCGGGGATCGAGGCGTCCGGGGTGCTCGACCCCCCGACCCAGGCGGCGCTCAACGGCGGCGGGGTCCTCAGTCGCGGGGCCAGCGGCCCCGAGGTCGAGCGCCTGCAGCGCCAGCTCAACGCGAAGGGCGCGAGCCTCACCGTCGACGGGCGCTTCGGCCCCCGGACCGAGGCCGCGCTGATCGCGTTCCAGACCGGGGCCGGGCTGCCTGGCAGCGGACGGCTCGACGCCGCGACCGAGGCCGCGCTGACCCCGCCGGGCGGGCTCTCGGGGGCGCTGGGTCAGTAGCGCGAGCGTCTCGCCCCGAGGGAAACCCCTCAGCGGGCGGCACGGGTGTGGGTCGTCTCACACCTGGCGCGAATCGCTCAGGGAACGCTTCAGTCGGCGCCGAGCTGGGTCAGCGCCGCCGCTGCCTCCGGGTCCCGAGCCAGGGTCGCGCGCAGGGTCGCGCGCTCCTCGTCGGGGACGGTAGGGGCCACGAGTTGGTAGGCCCAGGCGCGGACCAGGGGCGCCTGCTCCGCGTCCTCGATCAGGCGCCGCAGCCGCGGCGCGGCCTCAGCGCCCTGGCCCACCACGTCCAGCGCGAAGGCGCGGACCTCGGGGTCGTCCTGCGGGTTCTCGACCACCGTCCACAGGGTCGCGTGGGCCGCCTCGTCGGCGCGCTTGGCCACGTCGTAGATCAGGAGCAGGCGCGCGGGGGCGGCGAGGCGGGGGTCGCTGACCGCGCGCTGGCGCGCGGCGCGGGCCTCCGGCGACTCCTGGGCGTTGAGCAGGCGCGCGCCGACCTCTTGCACGCCGCTCGGGAGCTCCGGGGCCAGGAGCTGTTGGGCGTTGCCGATCGCGTCGCCGCGGGCGAACTCGTGCAGGAGCAGCTCGAGCTCGGCGGACGCGGCGGCCTCGGCGTCGTCGCCCTGCGCCTTCCGCGCGCGCTCGAGCACCCGCGCCACCCGCTCCGCGATCGGGAGGCGCTCCTCCGCGGCGGCGCTCAGCGGCCCTTCCTCCGGAGCCTCGGGGGCGTCCACGGTGGCGGGGGTGGGCTCGCTCGCGGGGGTCGAGGGGGGCGACCCCGGGGCGACGAGCCACAGCACGCCCCCCACCAGCACCAACACCAGCGCCCCGACTCCGACTCCCAGCTCCGCCCTCACCGCTCGCCTCCCGAGCGCTCAGGTTACCGTGTTCGCGGCGGAGGAGGCACGGCGTGCGCAGTCATTGGTCGTGGCGAGGCAGCGCGGGGTGGGGCGCCGGGCGACGCGCGGGGGCGCGCGCGGAGGGCGAGCTGCTCCTGGGTCCCGGGTCGTGGGAGGTGCAGGTCGCGGTCAGCGCCTGGGACCGGGGGGTGCTCTCGCTGAACCACCTCCCCTTCCGCGAGGGCGACGCGATCCAGGCCGAGGTCCGCGTGCGCAGCGCAGGGAC
>JAWKSZ010000071.1:0-43941 GCA_041402045.1 Planctomycetota bacterium
CTCGGGTTCGGGGGCATGGCCGCGATCCTGCGGCTCACCGGGCCCGACCCGCAGCCGACGACCGCGGGGCCCACCGACCCCGAGGTCGCCGCGGCGGCGGCGCCCGGGCTCGCCGAGGTCGAGGCCCTGCTCGACGCCCAGGACCCGCGGGGCCCCGAGCGCCTCGACAGCTACCTGATCGCGCACCCCGACGACCCGGACGCCTGGCGGCTGCAGGGCGAGGTCCTGACCGAACGACGCGGCGACCTGGCGGCGGGGGTCCAGGCGTTCAAGAAGTCCCTCGAGCTCGGGCCCACGCTCAAGGCCTACGTCGGGTTGGGGGTGTCCCTGACCAAGCTCGGGCGCATGACCGAGGCGCAGGAGCCCCTCGACCAGGCCGTGCGCCTGGATCCGCAGAGCGGCTACGCCCTCACGGCCCAGGCCTTCCTGCTCCACGAACAGGGCATGTTCGAGGGTGCGCTCGCTGCGATCGAGCGCGCGATCGACCTCGAGCCCGAGCGCGCCGGGTCGCACGACCTGAAGGGGCGCGTGCTCCAGGCGCTGGGGGACGTCCCCGGCGCCGAGGCCGCCTATCGCCGGTCCCTGGCCCTCGAGCCCTCGGCCCCGACCTACACCAACCTCGCCGCGGTCCTGTGCAAGGCCGAGCGCTTCGACGAGGCGCGGCGCGCGACGGCCCAGGCCGTGGAGCTCGAGCCCCAGAGCCCGCGGACCCACGACGCCGCGGGCATGGTCGAGTACTACGCCGGCCGCTTCGAGCAGGCGATCGTCCACTTCGACGACGCCCTCGCCCTCGACCCGACCGAGGTCCCGACCCTGATCAACCGCGGCTTCACCCACAAGCGGCTGGGGCACGCGGCTGCGGCCCGCGCCGACCTCGAGGCGGTGCTCGCCCACGCCCCCGAGGGCGACCCCGCCCGCGACACCGCCCGCAAGGGGCTCCAGGGCCTGGGCGTCGCCGCGGCCCGGTAGCTGCCTACCGCCGCCCGAGCCCCTGGATCTGGCGCAGGAGCGGCAGGTCGCGCTTGGTGACCAGGTTCACCACGGTGCCCGGGCGTCCGGCGCGGGCGGTGCGCCCGGCGCGGTGCAGGTAGTCCTCGAGGTCCTGGGGCAGGAACACGTTGATCACGCGCTCGAGGCCCTCGAGGTCCAGCCCGCGCCCGCCGAGGTCGGTGGTGACCAGCAGCCGGAGCTCGCCCCGGCGAAACGCGGCCAGGCTCTGGCGGCGCTCGGTGGCGTCCATTTGCCCGCGGTAGTTCCCGAAGGCCACCCCCTGTTCGCCGAGCCAGGCCGCGAGCCGCTCGCACTGCTGGCGGGTGTTCGCGAACAGGAGCGTCGGGACCTCGGGGTCCTGCGCCAGGACCTTGCCCAGGGCCTCGAAGCGCTGCTCCTCGGTCACGTTGCGGTTGATCGTGGTCAGGGTCTCGAGGGCCTGCCCGCTCCGCACCCGCACGGGGTCGCCGCCAAAGAGCTGCGCCACCGTCTCCTCGTAGGCCGCGGGGAAGGTCGCCGCGAACAGCGCCAGCCGGGCCGACGCGGGGCTCGCCGCGACCACCTGTCGCACCACGGGGAGGAAGTCGACGGCGAGCAGGCTGTCGGCCTCGTCGAGCACCAACGCCCGCAGGTCGTCGAGCCGCAGCTCGCCGCTGTCGAGGAACTGCTGCAGACGCCCGGGGGTCGCCACCAGGACCTCGAACATGCCCCCCACGTTCTGGCGCGCGCGCTGCTTCTTGGTCCCGCCGAGCACCGAGCGCACGCGCAACCGGGTGTCGTGGGTCAGCGACTTGAAGACCTTGCACACCTGCTCGCCCAGCTCGCGCCCGGGCACGAGCACCAGCCCCCGCGGACGGCTGGCGCTGTCCACCGCGTCGCCCCCGGCTTCGAGGGCCTTCAGTTGGTGCAGCATGGGCAGCGCGAAGGCCAGGGTCTTGCCGCTGCCGGTCTCCGACACCGCCACCACCCCGCGCCCGGCGAGCTGAGGTGGGATCGCCTCGCGCTGGACCCGCGTGGGCTCGGTCAGCCCCAGCTCCGCGAGGGTGCCCAAGAGGGAAGGAAGCAGGGACAGGTCGGCGAAGGAAGTCACGGGGCAGAGGATAGCAGCCCGCCTGGGCTCCCCCAGCGGGAACGCGGTTCCCTTCCTTTCCCGCGCGGCGGGGTTGCCTGCCCCGTTCGTGGGTATGGGAGCCGCAACCTCGCGGCAGCTGCGACACGCGTTCCGCACCGGCGGGTAGCTCCCCGGGGGGTCAACTGAGCCGAACGGGCAAGTCTTGCCCAACCGGTTCACCCGAGGTGACCTGCTCGTGAAACGGGCCACCGCGCTGCAAGCGTTTGCCTCCGCGGAACACCGGGTGCCTCCGTGCAGCGCGGAGGCACCATGACCGACCGCCGCTGCGTGTTCGACGCCCAGATCCACAGGGTCTCTGTCCGGTACACGGAGCGCATGTTCTTCCTCGAACCCTGCAAGACCGTCCGCGTGCCCGCCCCACCGATCGCGAACGAGAGCCCGGACGGCGAGCGGAGAGCGCTGCTGCGCGGCTGGGTCGCAGGGCGAGGGGAGCAAGCATGACCGTCCCCACGCCCCACGACAGCTTCGCCCAGGCGGTCTTCTCCGATCCCGCGCAGGCCGCGGTCGTGTTCGAGGCCGTGCTCCCCGTGTCGCTGATCCAGCACCTGGACCTGGCCCAAGCCGAGCTGCGCCCTAGCCTGTTCAAGGCCGACGACCTGCACGAGCGTCGGGCGGACTTCCTGTTCAAGGTCCCGCTCGCGGGGGAGGACGCCTACCTGCTCGCCCTGCTGGAGCACCAGAGCCGCGAGGACTTCAGCCTCGCCGCCCGGCTGCTCGTGTATGCGGGACGCGCGCTCGACCGGCACATGCGAGAGAACCCAGGTGCCAGGCGGCTTCCCGCCGTGATCCCGGTCGTGCTCTACCACGGCGAGCGCGGCTGGACGGCTCCTCGCGAGCTGTTCGACCTCTACGCGCTGCCCGACGAGACGAAATGCGCGTTGCGTGGCTACGTGCCGAACCTGCGCTTCTTCCTGGACGACCTGAGCCAGCTCGAAGACGCGGACCTGCGTGCGCGGCCGGGGCCGGTGCTCGCTCGCCTGGCCCTGCTCGTCCTGCGCCACGCCCAAGAACTACGGCGCGCAAAGGACCCGGCGACCACCCTGCGCGCCCTCGCCGCCTCCCTGAGCGACCTCTTGCAGCAGGTCCAGGATCGGACGGGTCGGACGGTGGTCGTCCGGTATATGCTGGAAATCGTGGAGTTGGAGCCCGAGGTGGGCCAAGAGATCTTGCTCCGAGCCCTGCCGGGGAGAGTCAAGGAGGACGTCGTGACCGCTGCCGATAAACTGCGCGCTCAAGGTGAGGTCCAAGGCATGCGGCGCCTGTTGCTCCTCCAGCTTCAAGAGAGCTTCGCCCCGTTGCCTCCTGAGGCCGAGCAGCGGATCGCGTCCGCGTCGGAGTCCGAACTGGTCGTTTGGAGCGGGCGTGTCCTGCGCGCCCAGAGCCTGGCCCAGGTCTTTGCTGACTAAGCGTCGGCCCTAAGCGCCCACAGCAGTGTGTCCCGAACCCACGGAAGAGGGAGAGCGGGCGCTTGGCACATGCCCACGGACCGGTTAGCGGACCGCATAGCCGCCCGCAATCGGACCTTTGCCCTTACTTCTTGGCGGGCTTCTTCTTGGCCTTGGTCTTCTTGGCGGGCTTCTTCTTGGCGGGCTTCTTCTTGGTGGTCGCCACGCCCGCGCTGTGTTGGAGGAGCTCACGAAGAGCACTGAGCCCAACCTCAATCAGGGAGTCCAAGGCCCGAATGCTCGAGTCCGCCGCTGATTCCTCAGCACGGAACTCACGAAAGAACACCGCTTCAGCGACTGCGTCAGCCATCTCTCCGCAGCTGGTCAGCGGGTCTGCTGCAAGTGCGAGAGCCTTTGCCTCAGACACACGCTGTCCGCAGTGCTCGATGATCCTGGTGCTGGTCCACAAGTCCGCCTGCTCGCGCTGCATGGCGTGAGCAGGGTCGGTCTGGAACGGCAGGAGGCATCCGCGACATGGGCGTCCTAGTGCTCGCTCTAGTCTATGGGCTAGCGCAGCAGCCTCTGCTGCCCTAGACCAGACGTCGTACTTCTGCTTGAACGAAACAGTCTCAGCCGGGTAGGTGGCCACGGCAGCGGCTTCGGGGAGACGGTTGAGAGCTAGGAGATAGCCGGCCAGGTAGACCTGTGACCGCACAGACCTATGGGAGGGGGAAACGGTTCGGAGGACGCTCGCCTTCCGTCGGGAGACAATCGAGTTTGAGTCGGGCAAGGCGTACCATTCCGCCAACTCGGCTGGCATGGGTGTTGTGGCTACTCGCTCGCCCACGCTTACCACCAATCCTGAATCGCTTGCCGAGTCGCTTCCCGCGCCCGAGGGCCTTACTCGCCTTTGGAGAGTCCTGGGCCACCCTTACCTCGTGGTAGGTGTAGCCGCGTGGCTTCCGGCTTACGGACCCCCGACCACGGAGTTTACCTCTTCGTCGAGTCGGCCCGCAGGGCCGTGGAGGGGTAGCGGCCCGGGTCCGATCCAACGCCAAGTCGTCTGGCGGTGGCTACGCTGAGGGGGTGACGACTCCGGACCCTTCTTCCCCCAACGATCAGCCCCGCCGCTGGAGGCGTTGGCTGCTCGTGGCGCTGGGCGCGGGTGCCCTGTTCGCAGCAGTGGTGTGGGTCCTCTCCCGGGATCGCTACTGGCCTTCAGCTGACGCCGAGTGCGTGCTCTACGCCTACCAGCACGGCTTCGACCCCAACGCCGTTCCTCCCGACCTCGCCCAGCTCGCCCAGCGAGGCCTGCTCCCTAGCCACCTCGCCGACGGACGACACGAGGGCTGGTGCTTCCGCGGCGGCGTCCACGCCCCGAACCTGGAGCTGGCTCGAGAGCTGGGCTACGAGCCCACGTGGCAGGCGTGGGTTTATGTCTGGCCCGAGGAGCCGCGCGCAGGCGAGACGCGCGCGATCTACCGGCAATACGGTGGCTATCCATGGGCGAGCAACGGACCCACGGCCGCTCCCCCGCTCCCGCATGAGACGTCGAACCCGGTGGGCTGGGACGTGATCGACCACCCTGCGAGGCTCCGCAAGGGCCCGTTCTGGGCGGAGCACAAGCCGCCGCCCAAGTAGCACTGCTTGGCCGGCTCAGGCCAGTCCGTGGTCCGGGTCGAGCGCGAGCCCCAACGTCAGGTCGCGGAAATTCCGCCGTACCGCCGCCAACGCCGAGCGTTTCCCGCTTCCAGCGAAGAGTCGGTCGTAGTCCTGCATGCAGAGCACCAGCACGTGCTGTGCACTTGCGGTGCGCTCGGTCGCCAGCAGCCACAGCAGACCGCTCCACAAGCTGCAGACCCCCTCGACATCGGTGTCTTCCTCCTCGGGGATCTCCACCTGCACCCGGGCCCGCTGCTGGACGTCAACGGGCTCCCGCAGCCAGTCGTCGAAGGCCTCGAGCCAGGCGTCGTCCCAGCCGTGCTCGGTGACCAGCGCCCGGGCCAGGGCGTGCCCGGCGCGGACGCAGAGCGGCTTGTCGGCTCGCGGCAGCTGCTCTACCCACGCCCCGAGCTCCTTCGGCCCCGGACGAACCCCCGTTAGCGCGGCGGCCGCCTCGCTGCCGCAGTAGGCGGCGAGCTCCAGGTCACGGGTCGAGATTGCGCCGACCCGCATGCGCTCACGCAACAGGGCCAGTTCGCCCTCGACCCCTGAGCCTGCCCCCACGGCGCGTTCCAGTAACCTGCGACGGTGGTCGGTCATGCTCCTCCCGAAGTGCGCCAATGTGACGTCGCCCGGGTCGTCTGCTGTCGGACCTACCCGTTCGACACCGCTCGGGACCACCGATCTACGGGGCCGCGAGCTGGCCGTGTCCCTTACACCCGGACGGGCGAGCGGCCCGCGGGCCCGCCCAGGGTGATGAGAGCCCCGTGACGGGGCGTTCAAGGTTTCGGGCTTTGTCCGTCACGCGCCGGCGACGTGACACCCGAGAATCCGACAAGGGTCGCACCACCAGTAGTAGGCGACACCCGAGTCCTCGAAGGTCACGTGAAGGCGGCGGTCGTTGGCAATCTGGGCGAAGAAGCACATCCGGGTGCCGCACTCCGGGCATACGAGCGGCTCGTCAAAGGGCTGAACGAGGTAGGGCACGCCACCCAGTTGGTGATGCGGCCACTCCAACTGGTCAGGGTCGAAATCCTCCGAGGCCGGATCCTGCGTGCGTGGCAGTCGGTGCAGAGTCAGGGCACATGGGCGAAGGTCGATGTCGTCGGCATAGACCGGGATCTGGGCGCTCTCGAACGACGCGGCGTCGCGCAAGCGAACGACTCGGCCGTCGTCTCCGAACTCAAAGAACAAGTCTTCGATGGTGAAGTTCGAGGCGAAGTAGTGTGGCAGCACGATCTGCCCGCAGGGCACGTCTAACGTGGCCCCGCCGAAGACGTCGGGCGACAGCGATCCAAGCGTGAACGTCAGGACTGGATAGAAGGAATGGGGCGAACCCGGGACGGGTGGAAGCTGCGTTCCGCCAGGACGCTGTCCATACCAGTGTGGGCCGATTGGCTCGACCCGCTCGTAGTCGAGGTGAACGCGATACACGAAGCCAACTCCTACAGGCCACCAGCGTTGAGCCGGTCTAAGGATTGGTTGAACTGCTTCCAGTAGAGTCCTCGCTGGCGCTTGTTCAACCCCAGTATTTCCGTCATCTTCCGGCCGTGGTGCCGGGCCTGTCGCTCCGTCATTCGCTCGAAGAACTGGCTTCGAGGCAGGCCGGTTCGCCGACTCCACGCGGCGCTCTGAGTTCAGATACCGGCGCGTTGCGTTGTGCATGGTGGTCGGGCCTGGCCTCGCTCCAGCCCCTCTGGACGCGAACCAGGTCGGGGCCTCGTTCCTGATGCGAGTCGGCGGCGTGGTGAGGCCACGTTGCCTTGCTTGGACGGTTACTCACTCATTCCAAACGCCGTGGTGGGACTCGAGCCGATGCGGGCGCACCCTCCCGCCCGCAAACGGTGTGTCCCGAACCCACGGAAGGGAGAGCGGAAAGGGAGAGCGGGCGCTTGGCACATACCCACGGACGGGTTGGCGGCCCGCAGGGCCGCCCGCCTTCAAGGGCGAGCGGCCCGGGTCCGATCCCTACGGCGCCGCGAGCTGGCCGTGTCCCTTACCCCCCCCGGACGGGCGAGCGGCCCGCGAGCTGGCCGGGACCACCGATCTACGGCGCCGCGAGCTGGCCGTGTCCCTTACCCCCCGGACGGGCGAGGACGGGCGAGGACGGGCGAGCGGCCCGCGAGTGAATTCAGAAGTCCCAGGCGACCCGCGCCTTCACGCGGTCGAAGCACCCTTCGAGCAGGTCCAACTCCTCGTCGGGACATGCACTCTCGATGGCGTCGTAGTCGTCTGGAGTGCCCTCGCCCGTCTCGAGTGAGGCACGAAAATCCCGTATCTGCTGGACAACCCCGGCCCCAGGACGTGCCTGCTCCAGGCACTCAAGCAGCGCGTCCACAAAGCCGAGCCGAGGGTTCCCAGCCTCGACGTCACGCCACCATGCGTCTCCGACTGCACCGTCGAACCCGCAGTGGCGGACTTGAGGCTCCCGAACGTCGCAGCCAAAGAACCCAACATGCGCAAACATGCAGCGCTCAAAGACCGGCTGGTCGAATACGCAATCAACGAAGGCTACCGAACAGGGCGCGGAGCCGAGCTCAGGAAAGGGCTTTCTTGGGCGGAGGCTCCTCTTCGCAGCGAAGCCCTCCAGCGTGAAGCCCGAGAAGGTGCAGTGCTTGAATACGGTCTCATATGCATCTAGCCCAACGAGCGAGACCTCCGTGAACTGAGTCTGGTCGAAGAAGTTCTGAGGGCAGATCGGACGTATGAGTTCGACGTTGGAGAGCGCGCAGCCCTCCCACGCGTTCTCTGCGCCCCAGAAGTGGCCCTCCGATCGGCATTCGCGGAACTCGCAGTTGGTGAGACGACACTCGACGAGGCTAGGCCGGATGGTCGCGCCCTCGACACGGATACGCGTCCACGCCAGCCCACGGATGATGGCCCGGGAGTCGCCCCAGTTCGCCTGAGAGAGATCGCGCAGCCCCTGAGAATCGTCGGGGAGGTCTAGGATCCGGTGGACCTCACCACTGGATCGGTCGGCCAACGCACTCAGCACAATCGTCACTACCAAAGCCTGTAATGGAGCGGGACGGGGAGGGAACGGGTCGTGCCCAGGATGTCCTGGATCTGAGGGTCAGCATACGCTCCTGAGCTAGACTTCCACGACTTGATGTCGGGGGTGCGCGGCCCCTCGAGACCAAAGTCTGGGCGTCGGAACTGGGCGCGACCAGTGCGCGTGAGGCGACCCGTCGGAACGTGGCTCTCGATGTGGAGCGGGCGTGTCCTGCGCGCCAGGAGCCTGGCCGAGGCCTTCGCCGACTGAAGCGTGGCTCCGATCCAAGTCCGCCACGCTGCCCTATAGCCCCTCGACGCAAGCGTGGCGCTGGGGGGAGGCGAGGCGACGCAGCCTGAGGGTGTCCCCATTCCTTCCGCCAGCCCCCCGCCTCTGCGTCCTAAACGCCCCCAGCCGCCCGCCCCCCCGCCCTGTCGGACCCCGGGAGTAAGGTCGGCGGCGTCAGGAGGTCCACAGAACTAGCGTCTTCGCGGCGGATCGCCGCGGCTGGGCGACGGCGCCCAATCGACACCGCGAGGGTCCCTACTTTTGCTCCGGGGCGGTTTCGGTAACCCCCATGGGGCTACCTAGTGCTTACTGGGTCGAATTAGGAAATCCTCGCACTAGGTAGCCCCATGGGGGTCACCGAAACCGCCCCGTTCGCTGTTTCGACCCTCACGGTGGGAGATCAGAAGTAGTGCGCTCCTGACCGCGAGCGCGCCCGCGCGTGGGTTCGTCCCACGCGCGGGAGCGAGCGTGACGACCCACGGCGAGGCGGCATGACGGGCCCCGACGACAATCCGCCGAGCGCACGTGGGCTCGACGCCGAGCGCCGGGAGGCCGCGCGGCGCAAGGAAGCCCGTGAGGAGGCCCTCCGCGCCGCGCGCCTGGAGCGCGCCGAGGCCAAGCGGGCCCGCGAGGCCGCGCTCCGCCAGCGCCTGGCCCGCGAGGTGCTCTACGCCGGCGAAGGCGTCTCCCACACCCTGGCCCACGCCGAGAGCGACGCCGAGAAGCTGGCCGACCAGGGTCTGCCCGTGGCCCACACGGCCCTCGACCTGGCGCGGCTCCTCGACCTCGACCTCGCCGCCCTGCGCTGGCTAACCTTCCACCGGGAGGTCGCGCGCAGCGTGCACTACCGCCAATACCAGGTGCCCAAGCGCCGCGGGGGCACGCGCACGATCAGCGCCCCGCGCCAGCGCCTGAAGGCCGCGCAGCAGGCGGTGCGCACCCGGGTCCTCGCGCCGCTGGGCGCCAGCCCCCAGGCCCAAGCCTTCGTCCCCGGACGGAGCACCCTGACCAACGCCCGCCCGCACCTGCGCCCGGCGGTGCTGGTCAAGCTCGACGTCGAGGACTTCTTCGGCAGCTTCACCTTCCCCCGGGTGCGCGGCTGGTTCCGCGCCCGCGGCTACTCGGGCATGGTCTCGACCCTGCTCGCGCTGTTGACCACCGAGGCGCCCCGGGTGGCGGTCGACCTGGACGAGGCCCGCTACTACGTGGCCACCGGGCCCCGGAGCCTGCCTCAGGGCGCGCCGACGAGCCCCGAGCTCACGAACCTGCTCGCGCGCCGCCTCGACCGGCGCTTCGCGAGCTTCGCCCAGAAGCACGGCTGGACCTACACCCGCTACGCCGACGACCTGACCTTCTCGCGCCCGGACGAGCCCGAGGGCGCGGTGTCGCGGCTCCTGGGCACCGCGCGCGCGATCCTCGAGGACGAGGGCCTGCGGGTGAACCGCGAGAAGCTGAGCGTGACCCGGCGCGGCCGGCAGCAGCGGGTGACTGGGATCGTGGTCAACGAGGTGGCCGGGATCCCGCGCCGCGAGCTGCGCCGCTTCCGCGCCGCGGTCCAGCGCGTGACCAAGGACGGGTTCCAGGATCCGCTGGAGCGCGAGCGCATGCTCGGCTACGCGAGCTACGTGCGCATGGTCAAGCCCGCCCTCGGCGAGCGCTGGCTCACCGCGCTGAGGCAGGTGCCCGCGTGACCCGCGACCCGGCCCTGCGCGCGCTGGCCGAGGCCCTGCGCTCCCCCGAGACCGACGAGCGCGTGAGCGCCCTGGCCGCCCTCCCCCCGAGCACACCCGCCGGGGTGTGGGTCGGGGTCCTGATCGCCGACGCCTCGCTGCGGGTGCGCGACCTGGCGACGGAGCGGCTGGCGCAGCGCGACCCCGAGGCCCAGGCCGCGCTGCCCGCGCCCCAGGGCCCCCTCAACGTCGCGCGCCGCGAGCGCCTGTTCGGCGCGCTGGCGGAGGACCTCGCGTTCCTCACGATCCTCCTCGCCTACCCCCGCGGGCAGCACCTCCTGGGCCTGACCTCCCTCGAGCGCTGCACCCTGGACGACGGGCTCCTGGCCCTGGCCCGGGTCGCCTCGCCCCAGGAGCTGCGCGAGCTGCTCGCGCTCCCGGTCAACCTCAGCGGGCGCGGGCTGGACCTGTTCCGCCAGTTGCCGACGCGCCCCGAGGGCGAGCGCGCCGCGTTCCTCGAGCAACTGGTGTGGCAGTGCCTGCAGGACCTAGGCCCCAGCGGCCAGGAGCTCGACCGCGCCCAGGAGGCCCTCGGCGCCTGGGTCGAGGGCCTCGCGTCCCTCGGCGCCGCCGCGCCGCCCTTCGCCGCCTGGCTGGCCGCGGGGGGCGAGCTGCAGCGCGGCCCCGTGACCCACCGCTTCGCGGCCCCAGGGCCCGAGGTGCTCGCGGCGCTGGCGCCGCTGGCCCGGCTGTTCGAGCTCCTGTTCGGCGGGGCCTCGGCCACCGCCTGGCGCTCCGCCGACGAGCTGCGGGACGAGCTCAGCTCGCCCCTGGCCGAGCTGCGCGTGCTCGCCTGGCAGCGCCTGCTCGAGGCGGACCTCGTCGACGCCGATCGGGTCGTCGAGACCCTCGGCGACGAAGCGCCCGGCGCCGTGGTCAGCCTGCTCGACCTCACCCGCGGGCGGCTGACCCCGCGCCACGCCGGGCGCCTGCGCGCGCTGGCGGTGCACCCCCGCGCCACCGTGCGCGAGGCCCTGGCGCGGGCGCTGGCCAGCCAGCCCCTGGTCGCGGCCCTGGTCGCGGCGGGGGTCGACCCCCGCAGCCCCGGCGCCTCGCTGGGGATCCTCCTCGCGCAGCCCCCGGAGCTCGCCGACGCGGCCCTCGCCGCCTACCTCGAGGTCGAGCGCCCCGCGCCCCTCGCGGTCCGCGCGCTGCGCGGGCTGCGCGAGCCGCCGAGCAGCGGCTGGGCCCGCTGGCCCGAGCTCCTCGCCCACGACGACCCGCGGGTCCAGGCCGCCGCGGCGGCGGCGCTGGTCCTGCTCCCGACGCGGGAGGAGCCCGGGATCCGCGCGCTGTGGCCGGCCCTGCGCGAGGCCTCGCCGGCCGCGGCGCTGTCGGCCCTCGTGCGCTACGACCTCCCCGCGCCCAGCGGGATCCTCGAGGCCACGCTCTTGCGCGCGGCCGTCGCGCCGCGGGAGGTCGAGGCGGGGCTCGCGCTCCTGCGCGCGCGCCCGAGCTGGGGGCACCAGCTCGTGGGCTGGCAGTTCGTGGTCGGCCGCGGCGCCGGCGCGCGCTACGCGACCCGCGCGCTGCGGCTGAAGGGGCTCGACGTGCTCGCCGAGCTCGACGAGCCCGCGCGCCCGCGGGAGGACGCGGGGGACGACCCCGAGTGGCTCACCGGGCAGACGACATCCCTCGTGCCCTGGCGCGCTGCGCGCGCTACTCGCCGACCGCGACCCGTTCCAGCTCGGGCTGGCCCTGCGCTACGCCCGTCGCCGCCGCTGCCCCAGCGCTCCTCGACCGCGTGGGCGAGCTGACCCACGGCGTCTTGCCCAGTTGCGGCTGGGCCGCGGGGCGCGGCGCTGGCGCGCGTTCTGGGCCTGGGGCTGCCTGCGCTGGGTGCTGCCCCGGCGCTGGGTGGCGCCCACCGGTCGTTTTCGTGGGGGCGCGGCGCTGGCGCTCCTCGCCGCGCAGCTCTTCGACCTGGCCCGGGTGCGCGGGCTGCGCCTGGCCTGGGCCGAGGACCTGCGCCCGCTGCGCGCGCGCGCGGGCCGGCTGGGCGTGGCCGCGCGTCAGCTCTACGTGGCCCAGTCCGACGCGCCCCTCGAGCGCTTGCTCGCGGACGCGGACTACGCCGAGGAGGCGGTGCGCACCGGGCACCCCGACCAGGTCGAGGCCCGGGTGCTGGCGGCCTTCCGCGACGACGTGCCCACCGCCCTGCGCTGGGCGCGGCTGCGCCCGCGGGCGGCCTACGCCCCGGCGCTCCTCGCGCCGCTGCGCCGCGGCGCGGCCGGCGCCGACGAGGTGCTCCTGGCCCTCGCCCAGCACGGCGCGCGCCCCGCGGCCCACGGGCTCGTGGCCGAGCTCCTCGCGACCGCCCTCGAGGGCCGGGACGCGCGCGCCCTCGACCGCGCGCTGAGCCTGATCGAGGCCCTCGGCGCCCCAGACCTCTTGCCTCAAGCGCTCCCCGCGTTGGCCTGGGCCAGCGAGGGGCCGCGCCGGCGGCTGGTCGCCGCGCTCAAGGCGGCGGTCGCCGCCGGCGGCGACGACCTCGACCCCCGCGGGCTCGAGGTCGCGCTGCGGCACCCGGTGCAGGAGGTCCGCGCCCTGGGGGTGGGCCTCGCCCGCGCGCTGCCGGAGCGCGTCGACGCCTTCGCCCTCGTGCGCGGGGTCGGCCCCGGCGGCGCCGCGCTCCCGACCGAGGTCGCCAAGCCCTGGGTCGGCCTGCTCGAGGACCGCTACCGCCTGGACATGGGCCTCGCGCTGGAGCTCTTGCTCGAGCACCCGAGCGGGGAGGTCGCGCGGCGCGCGCTCAAGCTGATCAACCGCCGCGAGCAGACCGTCGCCAGCGCCACGCTCCTGGCGCGGGTCTCTGACCCCGAGCTGCGCGCGCCGATCCAGGCCACCTTCAGCCGCTGGGCGGCCGCGAGCTTCGACGCCGCGACCCGCGCCGAGCCCGAGCTGTTGGAGGAGGCGCGGCGCGTGCTCCGCGCTCAGCTCCTGGTCCTGGCCGAGGGCCGCCCGCAGCCCGACGCGGTGGAGGAGGCCCTCGGGAGCGAGGTCGCGCTGCTCCGGGTCGCCGGCTTCGCCGCCGTGGGGCGCCTGGGGCTCGAGGACCTCGCCTCGCGGATCGAGGCCGGGCTCGCGGACCCCGACCTGGCGGTGGTCCGCGCCGCGGCGGAGGCCGCCACCGAGCTCCCGCCCCAGGCGGCCTGGCGCCCGCGGCTCGAGGCCTTGGCCGGGCACGCCCTGGCCGAGGTGCGGCTGGCGGCGCGGGCGGCGCTGCTCGCGCACCTGGGCGAGACCCACGAGACCGTCGGGCAGCGCGACGCCCTGCTCAGCGACCGCTCCCCCGAGGTGCGGCTGCTCCTGCTCCGGCGCGGGCGCAACACCGGCGACCTGTTCCTCAGCGCGCGGCTGGGCGACCCCGACCCGCGGGTGCGGGTGGCGGTGCTCGAGCTCCTGATCCACGGACCCCCGGGCGAGGCCCGCACCCTGCGCGGTGTGCTGCGCGACCCGGTGCCCGAGGTCCGCGCGGCGGCCTTGGCGGTGGTCGCCGCCTGGGGCGACCCGCAGGCGGTCCAGGCCGAGCTCGCGGAGCGCCTGGCCGACCCGGCCCTCGGCGTCCAGGCCGCGGCCCTGGAGCTGGTCGCGAGCTGCCCGAGCGGGGAGGCGTCATGAGCGCGAGCGTGGGCGCCCCTCCGGCCTGGGCCCTGCCCGGGCTGTTGCGCGGCCTGACCAGCGGGCACCCCTCGCTCCGGGCGCAGGTCCTGCGCCTGCTCGAGCGCTACCCCGCGAGCGTGCTCGAGGCCGAGCCCGCGGCGACGGTGTTCCGTCAGGCGCTGAGCGAGCGCGCGCCCTGGGCCAAGGGGGTCGGCGGCCTGGTCGCGCGACGCGGCCTCGCGAGCTACGCGCCGCTCCTCGTCGAGCTCCTGCGCCACGCCGAGCTGCGCGAGGCGGCGGAGGGCTGGCTGCGCGAGCGGACCCTGGTGCGCCCCCTCGACGCGCTGGTGGCGCTGGTGCGCGACGCTGAGGCGCCCCTCGAGGGTCGCCTCGCCGCGCTGCGCCTGCTGAAGAAGCAGCCCCTGCTCGACCCCGCGGCGCTGCTCCCGGCGCTGGCCCGGCCCGAGCTGCAGCCGACGCTGCTCGAGGTCCTGCGGCCGGCCTGCGACCGGGCGCTCGTCGCCCGCGCGGTCGCCGCGAACCAGGCCCCCGGCGAGGCGCTGCTCGCGCGACGGCGCACCCGCGAGCGCGGCGACCCCAGCCCCACCCTCCTCGAGCGCCTGCTCGGGGTCGAGGTCGACGCGGTGGGGGTCGTCGCCGGGCAGCACGACGCCCAGCGCGGGTTCAGCGAAGGCGTGGCCCGGATCGCCGCGGCCGCGGGGGACCCGCTCCTGGCGCGCTTCGCGGGCTGGGCCGCGGAGCCCGGGGTGGGCGAGGTCCTGCGCGCCGCCTGGCGCGAGCACGGCGTGCGCGAGGTCGCGCGCGAGGTCGTGCGCCGGCCCGCGGCGCGGTCCACGGCCGAGGTCGCGACCCTCGCCGCGCTGGTGGGCGACCTGGCGCCGCGGGGCGACCGCAAGGCGCGGCGCTGGCTCGCGGGGCTGCTCCCCGAGGTCGGGCGCCCGGCCGCCGCCGACCAGCGCGCGGCGATCGTGGCCCTGGGGCAGCTCGGCGACGAGCGCCGCCTGGCGCCGCTCCTCGACGCGGCGCTGGCCGGGCTCCTCGCCGAGCTCGGGCGCGGCGGCGAGGGCGTGCGCGGGCACGCCACGAGCTTCGACCCCTGCCTGCGCGCGGCCGGGCACCTGGGGGCCGGGCGCTTCGCCGACGTGGCCCTCGACGCCCTGCGCAGCACCGCGCTGGCGCCCGCGCTCCAGGGGCTGCCCCAGGTCCTGGCCCAGCTCCGCCCGCTGGAGCTGACCCCGACCCTGGAGACCGTGCTCGCCGCGCGGCCCAAGCGGACGGCGCCGTGGCGCCTGGCCCTCGAGACCGCGCGGCTCACCGCTCAGCGCGACCTGCTGCCCCTGGCGACGGAGACCGCCGGCGAAGACGCCGACCTCGTGGGCGCGGCCCTGGTCGAGCTCCTGCGCCCCGAGCTGCTCGAGCTCGCCGAGCGGCTGTGCGAGCGCCTGGGCGACGCCGCCTGCGAGCGCCTGCTCGAGGCGACCCAGGCGCAGCTCGGTCCCGACGCGGGGCTGCGGCTCGCGCGGCGGATCCTGGCCCGCGGCGCCGGCGGCCCCCAGACCCAGCGCCGGGCGCTGCGCGCGGTGGTCGAGCGCGGCGGCGACGTGCTCGCGGTGTGCGCGAGCCTGTTCCGCGCCAGCGACATGAGCGTGCGCCGCGCGGCGCTGGAGGAGGCCCTGGCCCAGGGGCTCCTCGCGCGGCCGGGCGAGCTCGGGGCCGAGGTCGCCTACGACCTCCTGCTGCTCGTGCGCGACGCGATCGACGCCGGCCCCGACGACCGCGTCGCCGCGGCGCAGGTGCGGGCGGTGCTCGACGCGCTGCTCCCTCAGGACGGCGCGGCGGGGCTCGACGCCGAGGCGACCCGCGCGCTGCGCGCGCGGATCCGCGAGGCCGGGCTCTGGAGCGAGGCCGCGAGCTTCCACGCGCTGCACCGCGACCTGCTCCAGCTCGGCGCCCGCGGGGCGCCGGTGGGCCTGCTCCACGGCGCGCTGCTCTCGTCCCTCGGGCGCCGCCGCTTCCGCCACCCGCTGACCGGGGTCGTGGGGCCCTACCCCGGGCCCTTGCCCCGCTTCGAGGCGGCGCGGGCGGCGACCCGCGAGCCCGGCGCGCGCCCGGCGGGGGACGCGCGCTGGCTGGAGGAGGGGCTGTTCGACGTCGTGGTCGGCCCCGGCTACCTGCGCCCGCCGAGCGTGGTCGTGGGCTTCCTCGACGCCGGCTCGCCCCGGGTGCGCGCGGCGGCGCTGGCGCTGCTCGATCGCCCCGCGGTGTTGGCCCACGCCGAGCCCGTGCTCGCGCGGCTCGAGGACCCGGACGCGCCGGTGCGCGTCGCCGCGGTCGAGCTCCTGCGCCGCCACGAGCTGGCGCGCTTCGCGGGCCAGCTCGACCCGCTGCTCGGCGACCCGGACCCGGGGGTCCAGCTCGCGGCGGCGCGGACCCTCGCCGCCTGGGGTCAGCGCGAGAGCCTCGGGCACCTGGTGAGCTTCCTCGACAGCCCGGACCAGGAGCGCCGCCGCGAAGCGGTGACCTGCCTGCGGCGCTTCGCCCCCGACGACCTGCGCGGGGCGTTGGCGCCGCTGGTCGGGCTCGCGCGGCCGCGGGCGACCGCCGGCGTCCTGGCCGCGCTCCGGCCGGGGCGGCTCCCCGACGACCCCGCCCTGCGCGCGCGGCTGTTCGAGGTCGCGGCCCGAGGCACGGGCGCCCTGCGCGCGGCGGCACTGCGCCTGCTCCCGGACCTCATGGACGACGAGCGCCTGCGCGAGGTCGTGCCCCTGCTCTCGGACGCGCACCCGGCGGTGCGCCAGGCCGCGGCGGCGGTGCTCCGCCGCCCCGCGGGGCGCAAGCTCGCCCCGGCGGTCGCCGAGCTCGCCGCCAGCGCCCAGGACTCCGGCCTGCGGCTCGAGCTGCTCGGGCTCCTGGGCGACCTGGACCAGCCCGAGGCCGCCCGCGGCGTGGTCCCGCTGCTCCTCGACGACGACCCCCGGGTGCGGGGGGAGGTCCGCGCGGCCCTCGCCGGGAAGCACGCCTACTCCCTGGCCCCCGAGCTCGAGGGGGCCCTCGAGCTCGGCCTCGCCGGCGGCGGCGGGCCCCAGGCGCTGGCCGAGCTGCTCCAGCTCCTGGACCTGCACACCGAGGCCGCGGAGCCCTTCGTCCAGGCCCTGCGCTGCGAGGAGCGCGCGGTGTGGGAGGCGGCGCTGGCCGCGCTCGCCCGGCGCAAGAGCCGCGCGCACCACCCGCGGCTGCTCGAGCTCCTGGCCCAGGGCCTGCCGCCGGCGCTGGCGACCCTGGCGATCGACGCCGTGGGCGCGCTGCCCGAGGCCGGCGAGCCGCTCCTGGCGCTCGCGAGCAAGGGCCCCGCGCCCACGGTCCGGCGCAAGGCGCTCCTGTCCCTCGCCGCCCACAGCCTCCCGGGGGACCGGGTGGTGACCCAGCTCCTGGGGGAGGCCGAGGCCCGGGCCAAGGGCCTGCTCGAGGTCCACGCCGCCGACGCCGCGCGGGAGCGCACCGCCCGCGGCGGACGCTCAAAGCAGCGCCCGCCCTACGAGCTGGTCCAGGCCCGGGCGACCCTCGGGACCTGCGGGCGCGTGCGCCTGGCGCGGGTCGCGAGCCTGCGCGAGCTGGGGCCCACCGCGAGCGCGCTGCCCGAGGCGGTGTGGCGCACGAACTCCACCCTGCGCGGGGTGCTGCACGAGCTGGCCGCGCGCCTCGTGGCCGACGCCCCGCCCCGGACCCTCGAGGTCCTGGGGCTCCCGAGCCAGGCCTCGCTGCCGGCGGTCGCCTGGCTCGCCCGCGACCGCGTGGCCCCCGAGCGCTTCCTCGACTGGCTGGAGGAGCTCGACCTCGAGCGCCCCCCCGAGGCGCCCGACTACGCCCAGGCGCGGCGCGTGCGCTCGGCCCTGCGCGCCGGGGTCGTGGCGCGCTTCCTCGCCGGGCGGCTGAGCGACGCGAGCCCCAAGAGCGCGCTGGCGCGGAGCCTCGACATGGCCCGCTGGCAGCCGCGGACCTGGGAGCAGTTCCTGCTCGCCGCCGCCGAGCACGGGCCCAGCGAGCTCAGCGAGCTCCTGGGGAGCATGGTCGCGAGCGCGGGCCGCGAGCTCTCGGGGCTCCCCGCCCGGGGCTACGCCCTGCGCCGCCGGCAGCAGAGCTTCCTGCACTACGCCCAGGCCGCGCTGCGGCTGGAGGAGCGGGTCCCGGCCAAGGCGTTCGCCCAGCTCTGCGACGAGCCCGAGCTGCTCGGGCGCCTGCACGCGGCCCAGGGCGACGCGGTGGACCTCGTCGCCTGCCTGGAGCGGACCCACGGCGAGAGCGAGGTCGCGGCGCGGGCCGAGGTGCTCACGCTCCTGGGCGAGGCCGGGGTGCGCGAGGCCCGGGAGCTCCTGCCCCCCGAGACCGTGAGCTCGCAGCTCGCCCTGCGGGTGGCGGCGGGCTGCGCCCTCGGGCTCCTGGGCGACCCCGACGTCGCGCGGGCGCCCCTCGCCGCGCTCCTGGGCGACGGCGAGCCGGTCGCGGTCGCGAGCGCGCTGGTGGCGGTCGGGCTTCTGCGCGACCCGGCGCACCTGGGCGCGGTGCGGTTGCACCTGGGCGCCGAGGACGTGACCGTGGCCCTGGCCGCCGTGCGCGCCGCCCGCGCGCTGCCCGACGGCGAGCGCGCCCTGCGCCCGGAGCTGCTCGGGGCCCTGGCCCGCTTCCGCGAGCACCTCCCCAGCCCGTCCCTGGTCGGCGCCTTCGCGCCCTGGCCGCGGCTCGCGCCCTACCTGGTCGGGGTCGGCGAGGGCTCGACCCCGGGCGCGCTGGTGCGTGAGCTGCACGCCGCGCTGCGGGCGGGCGGCCCCCTCGCGGGCGACGACCTCGCCGCCTTCGTCGCCGCCTGTCGCGAGCGCGCGCTCCCCGACCCCGCCCTGGCCGAGCTGGCGGCGGAGCTCGTCCCCGAGGGCGCCCTCGACGCCCTGGGCGCGCTCCTGGGCGACGAGGCCCCGGGCACGGTGTGCGTGGCGCTCTCGGCCCTCGCCGCCCGCGAGCACGCCCCGGCCCTGGCGGCGCTGCCCGCGCTCTGCCGCGACCCACGTCCCACGGTCGTGGCCTACGCCCTGGGGGCGGTCGGCAAGCTCGGGCGCCGCGAGCACCTGGCGCTCGTGCAGGAGCTGATCGCCGACGAGGCCCTGAACCCGGGGATCCGGGCCATGGCCAGCTCCTGCGCCCTGGACCTGCTCGAGGACCCGGCCGCGCGGCTGGCGCTGCTCGAGGGCGCGGCGGGGCTGCGCGACGGGGCGCCCGCGGGGCCGGCCTGGCGCCAGGTCGCGCGGCACGGGGCGGCCAAGGTCGAGGCCAGCCCGGCGCTCGCGCGCTGGCTGCTCGAGGAGCTCTCGGCGGGGCTGTTCCGCACGAGCCCGCTGCCCGAGCCGTCCCTCGACCCCGACTCCGCCGAGCGCGCGTTCACGGCCAAGCTCCCGACCTGCCACCTCGCGCCCCAGCGCGCGGAGCCGGAGGCCGAGGTCAGCGCGGCCTTGGCCTCGCTCCTGGCCCTCGACCCCGCGCGCCCCGAGCGCAGCTGGGCGCTCCGCATGGCCCAGCACGCGGCCGAGGACGGCTGGCGCGGCCCGACCCAGCTCGGGGTCTTGCGGCCCTGGCTTCAGGGCCTGGAGGCCCCCGCGCGGGTGGCCTGGCTCGTGGCCTACGGCCAGCGCAGCGCGCGCCACGCCCAGGCGGTCACCCCCTGGCTGCTCGCCGACGACCCGACGGCCGCCGCGCGGCTGCTGCCTCAGGTGCCGCTCCAGGGCTCCGGGCGCAACGACGCCTTCACCGCGCGGGCGACCGCGGTCCTCGCCGCGGCGGCGCAGGACCCCGAGCCCTGGCGCAGCGAGCTGCGCGCGCTGCTCCTGACCCCCGAGACCCAGCTCCGCGCGCTGGCTCGGGCGGCGTTGGGCGACCCCCGCTGGGAGGACAGGTGAGCGAGAACCGGATCCGCGAGATCCTGGCCCTGGGGCGGGCCGACGACCCCGCGTGCAGCGAGGCGCTCGCGGGCTTCACCGAGCCCGAGCTCGTGGGCGAGGTCCTGACCGAGCTCTACCGGGTCGGGACGCCGGCGGCGCGGGCGGCGGTCAAGCGCGCGCTGTTCGCGACCCCCTGCCAGCGCGGCTACTGGCAGGGCTTCAAGCGGATCTACAAGCTGGCCGAGGCGGCCCTCGACCTCGAGTTCCTCGCGGAGCAGATCCAGGTCGTCGACGGGCGGCGCTGGGGCGGGGGGGTCGCGAGCTACCGCACCCGGAGCTACCTCATGCGCCGCAGCTACCGGCTGCTCAAGCGCCTGGCCCACACCGACCCCGCGCGCTTCCGCACCTGGATCGCGACCCTGCTCCCGGGCTACGCGGTGGCCCACCGCAGCGAGCTCTGGCGGCGGGTGCTGCGGATCGAGCCCGGGGTCCAGCTCGGGGTGCGCCCCGGGCGGTTCGTGGTCCGCCTGGAGAACCCCTTCCGCGCCGAGGCCGAGGCGGGCTTTCCGGACGACCTGCTCGAGCTCGACGCCGAGGCCCTCGTGCGCCCGATCCCGGCCCCCGAGGTGCCCCGGACCCCCGCGCCTCCGGCGGCGAGCTGGAAGGGCCCGATCTTTCCCGAGGTGTGGACCCAGGACCCCCAGTGGCTGGTCGAGCTCTTGAGCGCGACCCGGCTCCCCGAGGCGGCCCAGGCGCTGGCGACGCTCTTGGCGCGGATCGGCGAGCGCCTGCAGGAGGTCCCCCTCGAGCGCTTCTACGCGCTGCTCGAGCACGAGCACCCGGACGCCTGGCGCCTGGCGCTGGCGCAGCTCGCCCAGCGCGCGCGGCACCAGACCCTGCGCCACGACGCCTTCGTCGACCTGTTCGCCCGGGCCGCGGGGCTCGAGGGCGACGCCGTCCCGGACTGGGACGTGCTCGCGGACCTGCTCTGGATCCTCGAGGCCCCCGAGGCCGAGGGCGCGCGGGAGCTCCTCGCCCCGGCGCTGCGCGCGCTGGTGTGCCGCTTCCCGGACGCGCCGGGGATCGGGCCGGTGGTCGAGGTCCTCGCCCGCCAGCTCCCGCACCGGCTGGGCCCGCCGACCTTCGACTGGGACCAGGCGCTGACCCTGCTCGCCGCCGAGCGTCCGGACGCGCGGGAGCTGGGGCGGACCGTGGCCCAGGCGCTGGGCCCCGAGGTCGCGCCGAGCCTCGAGCAGCGCGCGGCGCTCCTGACCTCGGGGCTGGTGCAGGACGACCCCGACGCCCTGGTCGCGTTGCTCTCGAGCGGCGCCATGGCGACCCTCGCCCCGCCTCAGGGTTGGCCGCTCGAGTCCTTGGGCGCGCTCCTGGACGCCTTGCCCGCCGCCGGGTTCCAGTGCCTCGAGCGCGCGCTGTGGCGCTTCGAGGAGGCCCAGGGCCTCGACCCCGCGGTGGGCGCGGCCCTGGCCGGGCGCGAGGAGCGGCGCACGCGGGCCCTGGGTCTGGCGCTCTTGGACGCCGCCGCGACCCGGGGCGCCCTCGACCCCGAGCGCCTGGCCGAGCTCGCGGGGAGCGGGCGCGAGGACGTGGTGGTGTGGGCCCGGGAGCGGATCGAGGCCCTGGCCGTCGAGGGCCGGCTGCCCAACGGCGTGCTCTATCGCCTGCTCGACGCGGCGACCCGCGACGTGCGCGGCTTCGGGCGGGCGCTGGTGCGCGAGCACCTCGAGCGCTTCGAGGTCGCGGAGCTGATCGTGTTCTGCGCCGAGAGCCCCGACGCCCCGACCGCGGCGCTGGGGATCGAGCTATACCGCGAGCGGGCCGAGGAGCACGCCTTCGACCTGGGCTACCTGCTCCCGCTGTTCCGGATCCTGCTCTACAAGGTCGCCTCGGCCCGCGCGGAGAAGGAGCGGATCTACCGCCAGCTCACCGCCTGGGCGCTCGAGGCGCCGGAGCACGCCGAGCTCGCGGCGGCGGTGGTCGCCGCCTTCGGGCGCAGCCGAGTGCAGCTCGACTTCGCCCGCGCGCTCTCGCTCCTGGTCAAGATCAAGCAGCGCTTCCCGGCAATCGAGGCCGGGGTCGAGGTGGCCGAGGTCTTCGGCGCCAGCGCGGAGGGTGGCGCGTGGAGCTGACGCTGAGCTACGGGCAGAAGAGCGACGTCGACCTCCAGGGGTCGGGGGCGCGGGTGCGGCTCAGCGGCGCCAAGCAGCGCCCGCTGCTGCGCTACCACGGCGTGCTCGAGGAGCCGCTCGCGTTCCGCGAGTGCCTGGGGGCGCTCTACGACGTGGTCGTCTCCGACTTCCGCTGGCGCCCGCCGCTGCAGCGCGAGCAGTTCCGCCGCTACCTGGCCTTCAAGCTCGATCAGCGCCACGCGGCAGAGCTCGCCGCCCGCGAGCGGAGGTTCCTCGAGTTCGAGTGGCAGGAGCGCGAGCGCGGCTGGTTGATCTACGACCCCGTGTGCAGCGTGCACCCCGACGAGGTGTTCTTCGAGGCCTTCAACCGCGACGGCTCGGTCTACGCGCGGCTGGGGATCGCCCGCGAGGCGCTCCAGGAGCGCGGGCGCGTGGTGTGCGGCACGACCAACGTCGACTTCTCCGCCGGGCTCTACCAGGCCGTCGAGCGCCTGCGCTCGATCTGGAGCACCGAGCTCGAGCTGGGCACCGGGCTGGGGCAGGACGCGGTCGAGCTGCGCTCGGGGTCCGCGAGCCACACCGAGAAGAAGGTCGAGCTCCCTGACGGCTGGGTGCGCGGCTTCGTGCAGCTCGGGGCCGCGAGCCTGCTCGAGTCCGAGCAGGTGAACCTGCTCCCGGTCCACGTCTACGACCTCCTGCACTGGCTCAAGCAGCACAAGGCCAAGACCAGCCCGCGGGCCTGCGCTTCGAGCTCACCCGGGGAGGCCCCCGGTGCTCGTGCTCGAGCCCTGGGAGCAGCGGTTCACCTGCGTGGGCGCCGCCCACGGCGCCGAGCGCAAGCGCGTGATCCGGGTGTGGGGCCGCCGGCGGCTGCTGCTCCTCGAGCGCCTGCTGCCCCTGGCGGAGTACGTGAGCGTGCACCTCCTGGGGCGGGGCATGCCTTACTTCGTGCGCGCCCACGCCGGGGCCTACCGCTTCGACCTCGGGCTCAGCGGCTGGACCAAGAGCGACTGGACCCGCACCGCGCGCTTCGACGCGCTGGTCGCGCGCCAGGGCGCGCGGGCCACCTCGCCCCGGGTCCTGGGCTGGCTCAAGCACGCCCTGGTGGGGACGCCGGAGCAGATCGCCCAGGGCGCCGGCGTCGAGGAGGCCGAGGTCCACGCGGCCCTCGTGCGCGCCGCGGGGCAAGGCCAGGTGGTCTACGACGCCGGCGCCGGCGCCTACCGCTTCCGCCCGCTGTTCGCGGAGCCGATCCCCAGAGCGCGAGCGTGGGCGCGGACCCCCAGGCCGAGGCCGCGCAGGGCTCCTGCGCCAGGGCGCGGTGGACCTCACCGGCGTGCAGCGCGAGCCCGGGGCGGGACCCGGCTCCGCGGGCGGGTCCGCGACGGCGAGCAGGCCCGCGAGCCCGAGGTCCAGCTCGGCGACGACGGCCGGGTGCTCGGCGCGGAGTGCGGCTGCTGGTTCGCCAAGCAGCACGGGCTCAAGCAGGGGCTCTGTCCTCACGGTCTCGGCCTGCTCCTGGCCTGGGACGAGGCCTAGATCGGCTAGCATTCCCGGCATGGAGCGCGAGCAGGCCGACCTCGGCCTCCACGTGCAGCGCCCGCGCTGCCCCTACTGCCGCGACGACGTGCAGCCCAGCCAGGCGAAGGTCGCCTGCGACGGCTGCATGGCCTGGCACCACGCCGAGTGTTGGAGCGCGCACGGGGCGTGCAGCGGCTGCGGGTTCGCGACCCCCTCGGGGCCCCGGCCGCAGCCGGACTCGCCGCCGGTCGTCGAGGCGCCGCCGACGTGCATGGTCCGCGCCTGCCCCGAGTCGCCGCTGGACCTCCCGGGCGGCGTGCCCTACTGCCGCGAGCACCAGCGCGGGCGACTCCAGGCGCTCCTTGGCTGGTACACGGGTCCTGCCTACGTCAGCTACGGTTGCGTCGCCCTCGCGCTCTGCGTATCGCTCATGGGGTTCATGCTCGCGGGCGAGCTCGCTGCGCTCGGCGCGGTGTTCCTACCCGGGGTCGCGCTCGACCTGGGGCTCCGTCGCTGGAAGCGCAAACGGCTCGGAGAGCTCCTGGACGCCCTCGAAGGCGGAGCCGGGCTCGAGGCTCAGTAGACCACCGCGCGCAGGACGCGGGCGCGCACGGCCTCGTCGAGCTGGCGGCCGTGGGGCATGAGCTGCTGCATGCACACCCCCACGAGCTCCTGGTCCGGGGCCACGAAGAAGGTGGTCCCCGCCAGCCCGCCCCAGCCGAACTCGCCCACGACGTGGTTCTCGGCGCGGGGGTCGAAGGCGTTGCGCACCGAGCCGCCGAAGCCGAAGCCGACGCCCGGCGCGATCGCGCGCCCGCTGAGGTCCGCCGGGAGCTGGTCGCGGAGCATGAAGCGCTCCACGGTCTCGGGCTTCAGCACCCGGGCGCCGTCGAGCTGGCCGCGGCCGAGGACCATGAGCGCGAAGCGCGCGTAGTCGTCGAGGGTCGAGACCAGGCCGCCGCCGCCGCCGAGGAAGGGCGGCTGGAACTGGAAGGGGCTCGTCTTCGGCAGCTCGCGGGTGGAGAACCCACCCTCGCCCGGGGCGTAGCAGGCGGCGAGGCGCCCGAGCTTGTCCTGGGGCACGAAGAACCCGGTGTCGCTCATGTGCAGGGGCGCGAAGATCCGCTCCTGCATGAACGAGTCCAGGCGCTGGCCCGAGACCCGCTCGACCACGTGCCCGAGCACGTCGATCGAGACGCTGTAGTGCCAGCGCTCGCCCGGGGCGTAGAGCAGGGGCAGCTTGCCCAGCTTCTTGGTGAACGCGCTCAGGGGCTCGAGGGGGTTCAGCACCCCGGCGTCGCGGTAGAGCTGGTCGACCCGGGTGTCGCCGAAGAGCCCGTAGGTGAAGCCCGAGGTGTGCAGGAACAGGTCCTTGACCGTGGGCTGGCGCGCGGGCTCGGCGAGGTCGCCCTGGCTAGCCCACACCTGCAGGTCGGCGAGCTCGGGCACGTAGCGCGAGACGGGGGCGTCGAGGTCGAGCTGGCCTTGCTCCCAGAGCACGAGCGCGGCCACGCTCGTGATCGGCTTGCTCATGGAGTAAATGCGGAAGATCGTGTCGCGCTGCATGGGCGCGCCGGGGGCGGCCTCGCCGGCGAGGTGCACGAAGGCGACCTTGCCCCGGCGCGCGACGAGCACCGCCGCGCCGGGGACCACGCGCTCCTCGACCAGGCGGTCGAGGTCGCCGCGCAGCGCTTCGAGGGGGGCGCGGGCCAGGCGCACCTCGCGCGGGGCGACCTCGGTCAGGGGGCCGGCCAGGAGGGCGGGGGTGACGAGCAGGACCAGGAGGGCGAGGCGACGCAGCATGGGGAGCTCCTTCGGAGCAGGCGAGCCTACGCGCCCGGCGCGCTCCGCTCCAGTGCCCGGTCGCGTCACCTTAGGAGCACGCCCACCACCATGCCTGCGCACACCAGGGCTCCCCAGGCCCAGCCGAGCACGGCCAGCCAGAACGCCCGGGGCGCTGCCGCGCGGGAGTGGCGCGCGCCTGGGAGCCCCAGGGGTTCGACGTCGCCTCGGATCAGGCCCGCCAGGGCGGCGAGCGCGGCGTAGCTCGCGAGGGCGGAGCAGGTGAGGAACGCCAGGGCCGGGCGGGTGTCCCACGCCGCCCAGGCCCTGAACCCGAGCGCGAGCCCGAGCAGCGCGCCCGGCGCCCAGGCGTGGCGGGTCCAGCCGGCGACCTCCTCCGGCGGTGCCGCCGGAGGAGGGCAGGGAGGGAGCGGGCTCACTCGCCCAGGCTCTTGGAGAACACGTAGACCAGGAGCACGAGCCCGCACGCGAGCACGTAGTCCCCCGACTTCAGCAGGACGTCGAGCTCTACGCGCGCCAGGAACACGACCAGCGCCAGCACGACGAGCGAGAGCGCCGACGCCGCCTGCGGGGTCCGAGGCGTGGGCGCTTGCCACGGGCGCCGGGGCCAGAGGGCTGGACCGCGGCGCGGCGTCCGCGGGCCCCGCGGCTGCGGGGTCGCCGCGACCGCAGGCTCGGTCGTTGGCGGGTGACAGCCGCCGAGCTCGGCCACGCAGCCCGGGTGGCACACCGCGCCGCAGGTGGAGCACACTCGGCCGTCGGCGCGCACCACGTCGTCGCGGCAGAGCGGGCACTGCGAGGTCGGGGCCTCGATCGGGCGGACCGTGGTCTCCGCAGCACGCGCCGGCGTCGAGCGCTTGCGCGGGAGCGGCGGCGCAGGGCGGCGGCGCAGCCGCCGCGCCAGGCCTAGACGCCAGACGGCTTCCCGTTCGAGGCAGCGGGTGTGATACGGGAGGCCGTCGCGGGCAGACCGCCGGCCTGCCCTCAGGGCGATACTCGCCTGGCAGCGCGCGCACACGCTCCTGCTCTCCTGGTTGCGGGCTCCGAGCTGCAGCGTCGACCTCCTCTCCCCCCTCGGCCTCGCAGCAACGCTGTCGGCCTTACGTCACAGGGCTCGCTCGCGGCGGGTGCCGCTCGCCGTCCCCGTGGGTTCGCGGCAGATCAAGCAAGCGGAGGGCCGATTCCGGCGGGAGCACGGCGTCCCCGTGACGCCCGCGCGCGTCCTAGCTGCCGGGCGGGATCAGGCACGGGGCGCCGAGCAGGAGCGGCGCCCAGTGCAGGGCGACGAGCGCGATCGAGATCAGCGTGTGCAGCGCGAAGGTGTAGGGCTCGGTCCGAGCCTCGATCGGGGGCTGGCCGTCCCCCCGCGGGAGGCACCCCGAGGCGATCGAACCGACGAGGAACGTCGACAACAGCGAGGCTACGGGGGCGACCACCAGCCCGAGCAGGAGCCCTTGGCGCAGGACGCCGAGTCCGACGCCCGCCGCGCACAACGCCACGAACAGCGGGACGCTGAAGCTGTCCTCGCGGGGGCGCGGGGCGCGCGCGGGGCGGGGTCGCTCTGCGCGCGGCGGGGGGCCCAGGGTGCGGGGGGCGCCCACGGCCAGACCTCGTCCGCCGGAGGGCCCGCCCCCGAGGCGCGCGGGTCCGCGGCGGCTCGAGCTCGGGGTGACAGGCGCCGAGCTCGCGCGCGCACGCCGGGTGCGCCACCGCGTCGCAGACCTCGCAGGCGTGCCCCAGCACGCGCAACACCGGCTCCGGCAGAGGGGGGCAGGTCGAGTGCGCGCGCGCCCGCTGCCGCACCTGAACCCCGGCGGGGTCTCGCGCGCGCCCGCGACGCTCGAGGAGCGGCGGGCGCGAAGCGCAGCGTCGCGGAGCGCCGCTCGAGGGAGCTCGAGCGCCCGCTCAGAGGGCGCACCCCAGACTCAGGAGGACGCCCAGGGTCGCCAGGGCCAGCCAGCGCAGGCAGCAGGCGAGGAAGCCGCCGCGATCCCGAGCCAGCTCCACCCTGTGACCGTCGAAGGGCGGGTGCGTCACGCCGAGCACCAGCCCCCCGGCCAAACCCGCCGCCGCGAAGCAGGCGAGGGTCGAGGCCAGGATCAGCCCCAGCGCGCCCCCCAGCCCGTGGGCGGCGTAGCTCTGGGGCACCAGGCTCAGCCAGGTGCAGAACGTGAGCCCCAGGAGCACGCCCTGGAGGCTCGCCGAGAGGCGCTCCTCTCGGGCGCGGCCCTGTCGCGCGCGCAGGCGCGCGCTCGAGCCTCGGGCCAGGGACGGAGCCAGGACCGAGAGCTCGAGGGTCGGCCGCCCCCGCGGCGCGGGGTGGCACGGGCCGAACTCGCGCACGCAGACCGCGTGCTGGAGCGCCTGGCAGGTCGCGCAGCAGAGCCCCTCGCCGGTGCCGATCGGCGCCCGGCACAGCGGGCAGTGGGTCGAGCTGTCGGGGCGGGGGGCGACGGTGTGCACGGGACTCCTTTCTGCGGAGCCCTCCCGCAAACCCTTGGCCAGCAGCCCTGTCGGGGGCTGGAGCCGGGCCCTGTCTACGCCGGCGACGATCGGGTTCGGGTGCGTCTCGGACCTGACGCCGCGGGCGTCAGGCCGGCAGCTCGTCGGCGGCGTCTTCGTCCTCGTCGACCGGCTTGCGGGCGACCGCCAACAGCTCCAGGGCCAGGCGCTCGCGGCGCACCGCCTCCAGCAGGTCGTGCTCGAACACGCAGGCGGCGAGCTCGTCCAGGGCGTGGCGCCAGCGGCTGGCCGCGGCGGGCCAGCGCTCGCCCTCCTCGGCCTCGGCGTCCTGGCGCAGGCGGTCGAGGACGCGGTGGAACACGACCCGCCCGCCGTCGACCCGGGCCAGCTCCACGAGCTCGCGCACGAAGGGGCGGGGCAGCGCGCTGCGCGCGACCAGGCGCTCGCAGGCGCCGGCCAGGCGCACGCTCAGCTCCGGCCGGCGCAGCCGCCGGCTGTGGCGGCGCAGGCGCCCGAGGATCGTGCGCGCCTCCTCCGAGAGCTCGCTCCCGCTGAGCGCCGTGGTCAGGAGCGCGTGGGCGTCGGTCAGGGCCTGGGTCTCGGCGCTGAGCCCGGGGGCGGCGTCGAGGGCCTGGTCCACGATCCGCGAGAGCTCGGCCTCGAAGCCTTCCTCCAGGGCCAGCCGCGCGCGCATGGCGGGCTCGTAGCTCGAGGGCAAGAGCCCGAGCCCGACGAGCCCGCGGGTCGCGACCAGCAGCCGGCGCACGTGGGCGTCGTTCCGGGTCACGTTCAGCCGGCGCAGGAAGTCGGCAGAGACCTTCTCCAGGGGCGCGGTGACCCCGCTGCGGTCGCGGCGGAGCTGGGCTTCGAGCTCGCGCATGGCCTCGAGCAGGGCGTGCATGCTGGGGTAGCGGTCGCGGGGGTCCTCCTCCACGCAGCGCAGCACCAGCGCGCGCACCGCGCTCGGCACCAGCGCCTCGCGGATCACCCGCGGCGAGCGCCCGCTGAGCAGGCGGTAGAGGGTCGCGCCCAGGCCGTAGACGTCGGCCCGCGCGTCGACCCGGTCGGCGGCCACCCGCTGCTCGGGGGCCATGTAGTCCAGGGTCCCGACCCAGCCCCCCGAGATCA
This sequence comes from Planctomycetota bacterium, assembly GCA_041402045.1. GTDB lineage: Bacteria > Planctomycetota > J058 > J058 > J058 > JAGQRJ01. The sequence continues at coordinate 28,790 of JAWKSZ010000071.1, forward strand.
GCGAGTGCACGCTGACCGAGAGCGCGAGGCCGAAGTCGGTGAGCTTGGCCTGGCCCGCGCGGTCGAGGAGCACGTTCTGCGGCTTCACGTCGCGGTGCACGAGGCCCTGCTCGTGGGCGTAGGCCAGCGCGCCGCCGAGCTCCTGCGCGAGCTCGAGGGCGCGCAGCGGGTTCAGGGGTCCCTCGCGTTGCGCGAAGGCCTCGAGGTTCGGGCCCTGCACGTGCTCGAACACGAGCGCGACCCCGCGCTCCGAGCGCACGACCTCGAGCAGGCGCACGATCCGCGGGTGCTCGAGGGACTCGACGGCGCGGGCCTCGCGCAAGAACGCCTGAGGGTCGCAGGCCGCGCGCAGGCGCTTGATCGCGACCTCGCGTCCGGTGGCGCGCTCGGTGGCGCGGCGCACGACCCCCGACCCGCCCTCGCCCAGGACCTCGTGCTCGTCGAAGCGGTCGGCGAGGCTCAGCTCGGGGAGCGGCTCCTGGTCGCTGCTCTCGCTAGCCAGGCTGTGGAGCAAGGCGGAGCCGACCTCTGGGGTGCGCTCGGCCGCGGGCTCGACCTCGGCCTCGACGGGCGCGGGCGCGGGCGCCGGCGGCTCACGCGGGGGGAGCACGACCCGGCCGGGGGTCGGCTTCTCCTCGGGCTCCTCGCGTCGGCGGACCAGCTCCTCCACGCCCCCACGCTAGCCTCGCCTGGCGGCGGCGTCGAGCGATCCGTCGAGGACGAGTGGACTGGCGTGCACTGAGGTGAAACGGGCCTATTCCCTCATATCGCGTGCTGTTGCCATCGCGATGGCAGCCTTGAGGTTTGCGACGTGACCGGTTTCCCTCTCGGCCGCCTCGTGCTCCTGCAGGGTGTCTCTCAGGCTCTTTCCAATCGCGTTCCAGTCAATGTCGCTGAACCGCTGACAGCAGAACTCCGCAAACTCGATGTCCTTCTCGTCTCCTCGGACCAGCTTGGCAGTCACGAGGTCGATTGGATGGGGGACACAGATCCAATGCTTTGGCATGCCTGTCGGAGTGAAGTGAGGATTCTCGTATCTCTTGGCTCGCTCACTCCAGTTGCTCCGAGTCACGAAGAGTTCCAAGGGGACGCCCTCTGCGTACACTCCATGCGTGAAGTCGAAGTGAGAGCCTTCACCAACCACCTCAACGACCGACTCCGTCCTCTCGTCCAAGACGATGTCGACATCCTTCGAGAGCCATACGCCGTCCTGGTCGTGCCAGGGCAGAATGGCAGACGAGCCGATCGCGGTAACCTCGATCGACTCGTCTGCGCTGACTAGGTTGGCGACGGCGTGGCAGACATGGTGGAACTGCTCAAGCGTGACACCCGCCACGACGAAGCCAGCTAGGCGGATCGTTTGTGGAAACGATCGAACCGAAAGGGCGACGAAGTAATCAACTGCCGCCACTCCCCGGTGCCCGGAAACTCAGCCGTATCCAGGAGGAATTCCAGCAGATCAGGCCGATCGCCCATAAGAATGTCGATCCACCGCTTGGAAAGTGGGTCGCCTTGCCGTTCGAGCCACATCAGAACCTTCTCGCGATGGTTTGAGTCTTCACGGCACAGACGCACACCAGACTGGCACAGACGCCAGTTGCGTTGGAGTCGCTGATTCATGCGCTCAAGGCTCGTCACAACTGAATCATGACGGTCTGGGGAGAAGAATGCCACCTCAATTGCCGCAGGCGGCGCATGTCCCGGGGGCGGTAGGCTCGCGGGCGTAGCCGAACCGCAGGGCGCGAGCCTACCGCCCCCTGGGACATGCCGCTCGGGGCTTGGCTCCCCACAACCACTCCAGCGTTACACGCGCGAGTGCTCAGCACGCGGACCATTCACCGGCGCCTGCAACCGTCCAGGCCCCCAGGCGTGCTGGCGCAGAGACGGAGTTCACCTGGCTGAAGGACGCCGTCCTGGCCGCCTCCCGGCACCCGGTCGCCGAACCCTGAGGCGTTCCGCCTGGCCGTCGACGCCAAGGACGCCGCGCTCACGGGCTCCACCCCGGGGACCATGGGCGCCTTCGCGTGGTGGTGGAGTCGAGCGACCCGGCCCTCGCCGGGCAGACCTCGGGCGAGCTCGGCCGCTACGACGCCTACGACGGGCAGCTCCGCCCGTTCCTGACCACGATCCTGCGGCTCGAGGAACGGGCGGCGGCCTCGAAGCGCGCCCTACCGGCTCCCTCAATGACTAGCCTCCGGCGCCACCGTCCGAGCGACGGTGCGTCCGGTCCTCGTGGTCCCGAGCGCGGGCCCTAACTGGCTGAAGCAGAGTTGCTTGCGGTGACCGGTTCGCACGGATGAGGCTTCAGGCGTGATCCGGCACCGGGGCCTCGTCAGAATCCCAGAGTGTCTGGCGACTTCGGGACCCTCACGTGTACTCCCCCCGGCTCGTCCTCAGCCTTAGGGCTCGTGGTAGGTCTCGTCCTCCTTTGCTGCTCCGTCGGGCATGCCCTCCCCGACAGTCGAGGATCCGGTGCCCGCATTCAGCGTTTGCTAGAGGCGGGGAGACTCGCGTCGAGCGAAGAGCTGCTCTCGAGGCAGTTGCCGTTTCGCGGCTGGGATCCAAGCCTGTGGAGCTTGCTTGGCCAACTCCGCAGCAGGCAGATGCGCACCCAGGAAGCCGTCGAAGCGTTCGACGTGGCGGCGAAGCTGGGGCTTTCACCAGCCGAATACGCCGTGCTGTGTGCAGAGGCGTACCAGGAGGTCGGGGAATACAACGAGGTCCTCTCTCTGCTACGCAACGTCGAGTGCAGCGACGGCCTGGCGCTAAAAGTCAGGGCGCTCTCCGTGCTGGGCAAACTCGACGAGGCGAGGTCGGTGCTCGCAACTGGGGAGATACTCGGCGACCACCTCCTCGTGGCGCTTCCCCGATTTGCGCTCGCTCACGGACGGTCGGGTGAAGCGATCCACTGGGCGACGCTCGGGGTTGCGAGGAACCCCACTCCGAAGACCTGCATAGAGCTGCTCGACCTGCTACTCGTCGCGGGGCACCTCCGCCTGGCGCGGCAGCTGGCCAAGGATCTCGATCGCAACCTGCGGGAGTTGCCTGCCTTCCTGTCGACCGCGACCAGGATCGCGATTCGTTCTCAGGACGTTGAGACGGCCTCGCGGGAGATCGAACGACTCCTCACGCTCTGCTCCCTCGAGGTTCACCCTTCAGCGCGGGCGCACGTGTATGAGCTACAGGGCTACGTGGCGCAAGCCAGGGGCGACCAAGGGAAGGCGGCGGAGTCCTTGCTTCGTAGCTACAGGACGAGGCCTACGCCGCACACCCTCGTTCTTTGGTCGGGGATTCGGAGAGGCCAAGGCCTCGAGGGGTTCGAGGAGGCGAAGGCTCTGCTGAAAGCCCACCTGTCGGCGTCCCCTCGCGATCCTGTCGTCCTCCAGGGATTGGTGGTCCTGCAAGTAGCGCAACGTGCGCTGAGCGCGGCGAAGCAAACCGCGACGACCGGCCTCTCGATCAAGGAACTGAGTCCCGAGGCCCGGTTGCGTCTGACCTTCTGGTTGTGCGATGCACGAGTGGAGACCAACGATCTCGCCGGACTGGATCGAACCCTTGCCCACCCCGAGATGCGACCCCCTGATCGAGAGCTCGTGCGCGGTCGCTTGGCGCTGAGGACGGGAGACGTGACAGCCGCTCGCACGCACTACCGAGCTGCCCTGCGTGCAGGGTTCAGGTCGGGTCAGCTGGGTCTGATACGAGCGAACCTGACGGAGAACGAATTGCCTCCTGCGAGACGCATGCTCAGCGAGTTTGTCCTCCTCACTGACCTGACTCCCTAACAGCGTGCAGTGGGCCTCGTCCTTCAGCAGCTAGCCGTGGACAATACGAGCTCGAAGACGTGGTCGGAAGTCCTGAAGGAAGCAAACGACGCTGCCCCCCACGACCCCAGAGTTGCTTTGCTGAGGCGCACCCTGACCGGAGAAGGGGAGCTACCTCAACGTTGGGTCGCGCTCTGCGAGCACCTGGCGGAGGCTGAGTCGCCCGATTTGGCGGAGTCGTGGGTTCGTATGGAGTCCGCCGTTGGTCAGGACGTCGCTTCGATCATGTTTGTGTGCGCAGGCGTCATAGCGCGGCGGCACAACGACACCGCTCGCCTCAAGTTGCTGCGAATGAAACTGGAAGAGGCGGGTGTCGCCTTTTGGTGGCGGATCGTGGACCACTCTGGGTTCTGACGCGTCTAGTAGCCGTCCGTACACGACGACGCCCCGTCCGCAGGACGGGGCGTTGGGTCTTGGTTCGTCGACCTAGAAGTAGATCGAGAGCGTGATCGTGAACTCGCCGACCAGGGCCAGGTCGTCGAAGATCCCGTCGTTGCGGCCGGTGTCGAAGGACTGGTCCACGCCGTTGAGCGAGTAGAAGCGCCCCTCGTCGGTGTGGTCGGCCAGCACGAAGTGCTGCTTGTAGAGGAACGCGATATGGAAGATATCCGCGATCTTGTAGTCGAGCTCCACGAAGATATGGCCCGAGAGGTTCTGGTCGTTGAAGTCCGCGTCGATCGCGAGGTCGCCGTCGGAGAGAATGTCGTTCTCCTGGAAGTCGTAGATCCAGAGGCTGCCGCCGAAGCCGGCCCAGAAGGCCAGGCCGCCGATCGAGAGCTCCGGGTTGAAGATCCCCAGGCTCAGGCCGTGGTTCGAGACGACGCCGTTGGCCTGGCGCGAGCTGACGTTGCCCGCGCCGGCGACGGCCTTGACCTCGAGCCGCGACTGGAAGGCCCAGTTGGAGTGGATCCGGATCCCAATGAACCCGGGGACCTCCCACCCGAGGCGCAGGCCGGTCACGAAGGCCGGCTCAATGTCCAGCTCGCCGCCGAAGAACCAGTAGCCCAGGTTGACCGAGAGCCGGATCCGGTTGTGGCGGTCGGTCCAGCGGTCGGTCTCGGGGTGGAAGTCGGCGACCGGGCTGAGGTCGCCCAGCGGAATCCGCTCTTCCTGCAGCCCCTTCGCCTGCGGGCGAGCGATCTCGGTCGCGTCCGCCGTCGGGCGTTGGAGCGTGTTGAAGCAGTCGTCGAGCGCCCCGGCTTGGCCCGTCGAGGGCAGCAACAGCCAGGCGAGCGCCATGGCCAGAGGCGTTACGGTCCGACCCGTATACGACATGGATTCCCCCTAAAGCTCGGCTCGCGCTGGGCCGAGGGCGAGAACACTAGCACCCTGCGCCAGGCCATGTCAAGTCGGGGTGGCTCCCCAAGTTCAGGCGTCAGAAGGGGCCCTGGGCGGATTCGCCGACAGGCACCCCCGGGGTTCGTGACCTAAGGCATGGCTGTAGAATTCCCCCCCTCGCGCGCCGCACCGGGCGCGCTCCAGGAGGACCCATGCTGGACAAGAACGACCTCACCGAGCACGTCGAGGACTATCAGACTCGCCTGGCGACGCGGGACTCCAGCCTGAGCCTGGACGAGGTCGTCGCCCTCAACGCGCGGCGCAAGGAGCTGCAGAAGCAGCGCGACGACCTGGTGCACGAGGCCCGGGGGATCGGGCCCCAGATCGCCCAGGCCAAGCAGCAGGGTGAGGACGCCAGCGCGCTCCTGGAGCGCTCCACCGCGATCAAGGAGCAGCAGAAGGAGCTCGAGCAGGCGCTGAAGCAGGCCGAGGACGAGCTCGACCAGAAGCTGCTCCTGATCCCCAACCTGCCGCACCCCGAGGCGCCCCTGGGCGGCGAGGACGACGGGGTGATCCGGCGCACCGAAGGCACCGCGCCGAGCTTCGCCTTCGAGCCCAAGGACCACGTGGCCCTGTGCGAGGCGACCGGCATGGTCGAGCTCGGGCAGCGCGCGACCAAGCTCACCAAGTCCTCCTTCGTGGTGTTCATGGACCAGGGCGCGCGGCTGGTGCGCGCGCTGATCAACTTCTTCCTCGACCTGCACACCACCGACCACGGCTACACCGAGGTCTGCCCCCCGTTCCTCGTGAACGAGACGACCCTCACCGGCACCGGGCAGCTCCCCAAGTTCGCCGAGGACATGTTCACGGTGTGCGACGGGCTGTTCTTGATCCCGACCGCCGAGGTCCCGCTCACGAACCTGCACCAGGACGAGATCCTCGCGGCCAAGGACCTCCCGCTCAGCTACTGCGCCTACACCCCCTGCTTCCGCCGCGAGGCGGGCTCCGCGGGCAAAATGACCCGCGGGCTCAAGCGCCTGCACCAGTTCGACAAGGTCGAGCTCGTGCGCTTCGTGCGCCCCGAGGAGAGCGACGCCGAGCACCAGCTCCTGCTCTCCCACTGCGAGGAGCCGCTCAAGCGCCTGGGCCTGCACTACCGGATCAAGGAGCTGGCCACCGGCGACATTGGATTCTCCGCGGCGCGCTGCTTCGATATCGAGGCCTGGGCCCCGGGCAGCAAGGAGTGGCTCGAGGTCTCGTCGGTGTCCGTGTTCACCGACTACCAGGCCCGCCGGGCCAAGATCCGCTTCAAGGACGCGCCGGCGCCGGGGCAGAAGAAGGGCAAGACCCAGTTCGTGCACACCCTCAACGGCTCCGGGCTGGCCTTGCCGCGGGTGATCGTGACCCTGCTCGAGACCTACCAGCAGGAGGACGGCACGATCCGCGTCCCCGAGGCCCTGGTGCCCTACGTCGGGCTCGAGGTCCTCGGCGCCTGACAGCCGCGGGGTCGGCTGCGTCGACCCCTCGATCGTGAGGCGTTGCTTCGCAACCGGACGCGGACGTCGCGTCGCTCGCCTCGCCGGAGCGGATTTCAACGCGCGGCGTGTACCCGCCCCCTGTCGCGTCCCAGCGACGCGGCTACCATCGAGGCAGAGGAGGACCCCATGGAACTCGGCGAATTGATCGTGTGGGTGGTGATCGGCCTGCTCCGGCTCGCTGGCGGGGTCGTGGTCAGCAAACCGCCAGGGCTTCGGCCTGGTCACGAATACAGTCTTCGGCCTCGTCGGCGCGGTGATCGGCGGCTTCCTGTTCGAGAAGCTCGAGATCAACGTCGGCCTGGGCTCGCTCTACGATCGACGGGAATAACCAAGGTCGCGGCGGCCTTCGTGGGCGCGCCTGATCCTGGTCGTGCTGGCGAAGTTCCTCGAGGGCCGCCGCCAACAGTCGAAGGAAGTGAGCCCAGGGCTCGCGCGCCCACCTACGCCGGGTCGAGCGCGAGCGGCAGCTTCCTCCGACGCTCCGCCCGGGGTCGACCCCGCGGCCTTCGAGCGCCTGCGCGACCGCTACCTCGCGGGCACCCACCTGCGCCTGCGCCGGGTGGAGTCCCCACGGGCGAGCGGCTGCAGGTCAAGCTCGGGCAGAAGCTGCCCGACCCCGACGCCCCCGCGGACCCGCGCCGGCGGCTCATGACCACCCTCTACCTCCCCCCCGGAGAGGAGGCGCCGCTCCTCGCGCTGGCGGGGGCCAGCTCGACCAAGCGCCGCTACCGCGTCCAGGAGCAGGGCTGCCGCTTCGTGATCGACGTCTACGAGGCGCCCGCCCCGGCGGCGGGCACGATCCTGGCCGAGGTCGAGCGCGAGAGCGACGCCGCGCTGGCGGCTCTGGCGCTGCCCGCCTGGGCCGCGCGCGAGGTCACCCAGGACCCGGCCTACACCGGGGCCGCCTTGGCCGGGTGCGCCCCATGTGCCTGATCCTGTTCGCGTGGCGCCAGCACCCGCGCTGGCAGCTCGCGGTCGCCGCCAACCGCGACGAGTTCCACGCGCGCCGCACCCGGACCGCCGCGTTCGAGGGGCCGCTCCTCGCCGGCAAGGACCTCGAGAGCGGCGGCACCTGGCTCGGGGTCACCCGCGGTGGGCGCTTCGCCGCGGTGACCAACGTGCGCGAGCCCGGGGTCCCGGTGCCCCCGGACGCGCCGTCCAGAGCTGATGCCGAAGTTCCTCCTCGGCGTCGACCCCGGGCTACGCGGCGACTCCTCGCGGGCAGGCCCTGCGGGGTTCAACCTCCTGCTCGCCGACGGCGACTCGCTGGTGTGGACGAGCAACCGCGGGGGGCCGCGCACCCTCGCGCCCGGGCTCTACGGGCTCTCGAACAGCGCGCCTCGACAGCCCCTGGCCCAAGGTGGTCAGCGGCAAGGCCGCCCTCGCCGAGGCCCTCGAGGCGCCCGAGCTGACCCGACGCGCTGCTCGAGCTGCTCGGGGACCGCACGCAGCCGCCAGACGCGGCGCTCCCGGACACCGGCGTGGGCCTCGAGCTCGAGCGCCGGCTGGCGCCGCGGCAGATCGTGAGCCCGGCCCCTACGGCACCCACGCTGCTCGACCGCGCTCCTGCTCGATCCGGCGGCCAGGGCTGCCGCTTCGTCGAGCGCAACCTGGACCCGCGGGCCAGATCGCCTCCACCCTGCGCTACGGCTGGTGAAGCGCGGCCTGGCGCGCGACGTCGCGCGTCGAGGGTGGCGCGCTCGCTCCCCTGCCTGCCTATCGTGGTGGCTCGCTCCCCGCTGGAGGCCGTATGCACCCGCGCTCCCTCGCCGCCCTGTCCCTCGTCGTCGCCGTGGCGCCCGCCCTGGCGCAGAGCGCCCGCGACACCGCGGAGGCTCGCAAGGAGATCCGGCGCTACGCCTCCGGGGATAAGCAGGAGATCGCCGCGGCGCTGAAGGCGCTCCTGGCCATGGGGGAGAAGGCGGTGCCCGCGCTGGTGCAGGCGCTGAGCGACAGGAACGAGCTCGTAGCGAAGTACTCCGGGGGCACCCTCAGCCGGATCGGGGCGCCGGCGATCGAGCGCCTGGTGCCCTTGCTCGGCAGCTCCAACGACCAGGCGCGCCGCGAGGCCTACGGCGCCCTGGTGCGCATGGGCGAGGTCGCCCTGCCCGCGAGGAGGCCGCGCGGCAAGAACCCGCGGGTCAAGGAAGCGGGGCTCGCGATCTTGAAGCAGCTCGGCAAGGAGCCACCGGCGGGGACCGCGCCCGCCCCGCCCCAGGGCGGCGAGGGCGTGCCCCAGCCGCCGCAGCCGCGGGCGACCAAGGTCCCCACGATCCGCGGCGAGGGCCCGGCCGAGCGACCGTTCCGCCGCGAGCTGCGCAGGGTCGACGACGACCGCGAGGCGCTGAGCGAGACCCTCCTGGGGGAGATCGCCGACCGCGTGGCCGACGGCGAGCTGGCTCAGGCCCGGGCGCTCCTGTGGGGGCTCTGGGCCCAGGCCAAGCGCGAGCGGCTGTGGGCCACGCGGCACCTGGGCCAGCGGCGCACGCAGCTCCGCGACCGCCTGGTCGAGATCGACACCCGCTACCAGCGCGCGCGGGACCTGTGCTACGGGTCGTCCTTGCCCTTCGGCCCCACCGACGGGGCCGAGACCGTGGCCGAGCACCTGCGGCTGGCCGAGGTCGCCGCGGAGGGCGGCGACCTCAGCACCCTGCGCGCCGCGTTGAGCCACGCCAACGGTCGGGTGGCCGGGGGCGTGGTCCTCGACGACGCGCTCAAGGCGCGGCAGCAGGCGCTGCTCGCGGCCTACGAGGAGCGCAACCAGACGGCGTCCAAGACCCTGATCGCCCAGGTCAGCGCGCTCTCGGGGGCGACCCAGGTCCGCGACGGGTTGACCGTCGAGGGGCAGCTGCACGAGCTCGCCGCCGGCCTGGAGCGGGTGCGCGGGCTGCGGGTCGAGGCGATCCCCAGCGACCGGCGAGGGCTCGAGACCCTGCAGTCCACCGCGGAGTGGGCGCTCGGGGTCAAGCAGGACCTCAAGGCCCTCGCGGGCAAGCTCGAGGCCTTCGCGGCGGCCTGTCCCGATCCGGACTACGCCGACAACCTGCTCGAGGCCATGGTCGAGGCCGACCCCACGAACTACGACGCCTTCGACTCCTTCACCGCCGCGGTGCGCCTCGCGGTCTACGGCGAGCGGCTGTGGCAGCGCTGGGACGTGGACGGCGCGCTCTACGGGGCCTACCTCGGCGCCTGCGACGCGGCCCTGGCCCGGGCCGAGCGTCACGCGCAGTGCGACCAGCAGGCGCGCTGCGACGTCGAGCTCGAGCTCGCGGCGTCCCTGCGCGAGAACGCCAAGACCGTGGGCGCGCCCGAGGACGAGCTCGCGCGCCGGGTGCAGCGGGGCGAGGAGATCGCCGCCCAGCGCGGGGTGGGCAAGCTCGAGCGCACCCTCGGCGTGCTGGACAAGGCGGCCCACGCCTTCTCCGAGGCGGTGCGCACCGGCAGCGATCAGAGGTGGCGCGACGGCTGCGAGCGCCTGGCCGCCGCCCGCGAGGGGCTGGCCCAGGCCCACACCGCCGGGCTGAGCGACGCCGACCGCGCCCGGGCCAGCGCGCGGCTGAACGAGGTCGCCGCCCTCGAGCGCGAGGCCGGCGCCGCCGCGGTGCGCGCCGATCTGGCCAAGGTCCAGGGCTTCCTCGAGGACGCCCAGGGCTTCCTGCGCAGCGGCGGCGACGCCTGGCGCGCGCGCAAGCCGCTGGGCTGGGCGACGCCGCGCCTCGAGCAGGTCGAGGCCCTGGCCCAGGAGGTCGGCCCCGAGCTCGTGGCCGAGGCCCAGGCCCTGCGCGCGCGCCTGGGCGAGGTCACGACCCAGGTCCTCGAGGCCCAGCGCCTGCCCGTGGACGCCTACGAGGCCGGCGACGGCGGGCGCTGGCGCCGCGACTTCCGCTCTTCGGTCGTCCGAGCGCGGCTGGGAGGTGCTCGACTCTCGATCGTGAGCGAGGCCTGGAAGGAGCGCACGAGGTTCGGAGAGCGCCGGCGGCGGGCACCGGATCGTGGAGACCCGCTGGCATCGCGAGGCCTACGCCCGGGTCGCGACCCCGCACGCCCAGGACGCGACCAAGGTCGAGCTGCGCCAGCTCGGCTTCCGCCTGCACAAATACACCGACGGCAGCTTCCGCGACCTGAAGCTGTTCTACGTCGACGCCCCCGTCGACATGCTGCGCGCGAACCTGCCCAAGTAGCGGCGGCTCAGGACGGACGACCCCGGGCGGGGAGAAGCCCACGGTCTTCGCCGAGTCTCGGGAATCTCTCCAATCCCGCACAGCCCACACAGGGGTAGGGGCGGGGCTAACGCAGCGCCGCGGGAATGCCCACTCCGATAGGTGGAGGGACGCACATACCCGGGCGGATGCCGCCCCTACTCCACCTCAGGGCTGGCGGGGTGTTCCCACCCACTTCAGGGCTAGCGGGGCGGTCAGCCCGGCGCCACCCGTGTTGCGCGCGGAACGGGGATTGCCCGGAACGAACGCGGACGACGTCCCCCGAACCCGCCTACGCCTGAGCCTCGCCAGCCTCGGAGCGGGCCGCGCGGCGGCGGCGCCAGCGCACGAACCACACGCCGCCCGCGCCCAGGGCGATCAACTCGAGGGGGATCGGGATCTCCTCGGTGCGCGTGACCTGCACCGGCGGCGGCAGGACCTCGGTCTGCTCGGCGGCGGGGGTGAAGAACAGGTCCTCGGTGCCTCCGGGCCAGGTCGAGTCCTCGAAGCAGTGCAGCCAGGCGCCCGCGGGCACCGCGGACCCCTCGGGCAGCGCGACCTGGAGCAGCTCGTCCAGCGGGTAGGGGCTGCCGCGCACGGGCAGCGGCTGGTCGGTGCGCCGGGCGAAGGTCAGCGCCGCGCCCCAGGCCTGGGCCGCAGCGCCCAGGGTCCCCTGAACCCGCTCGGGGCCCACGTAGAACAGGCGCAGCAGGTTGCCCTCCCCCGGCGCCGCGAGCTGGTCCTTGGGGACGCGGTAGGGGAACAGCGGGCGGTCGGTGGCGAAGCTCATGCGCACGCTCTGGGCGACGACGCGCGGGTCGTCGCCGCCGACGTACTTGAACGCGGTTACGACCCAGCCCTGCTCGACGTAGGGCTGGACCCACTCGCGCAGGTCCGGGCGCGGGTCGTAGCCGCGCTCGTCGAGCCAGCGCTCGAGGGCGGCGGGGTCGTCGGCGCGGAGCACCGCCGCGTCGTAGCCGGCGACGTGGGTCACCTCGAGGACCTCGACGCCGGACGTCAGCGCGCGCGGGTCGGCGCTCCCGGCCTTCATGAGCGCCGGGGCCAGGCACAGGCAGGTGGGCCAGGGGACGTAGCGCTTGACGTACTCGACCGGGGGGCGGGTCACGTCGCGCAGCGCCTCGAACACCCAGGGGTCGGCCTCGGCCAGGGTCGGCTGCGAGGGCGTGGGCACGAGGAACCCGAAGCCCTCGGCCTCGCTCTCGAAGGCCGCGCTGCGCACGAAGTGCTCCACGCCGCGCTCGGCGTCGTAGACGATCAGGACCTCCTGGTCGGCGATCTTCACCCGGGCGCCCGCGGGCATGGCCGGGCAGCAGGCCCAGGCGGCGCCGACGGCGAACAGGGTCGTAAGGGCGAGGGTCCGCATGCGCGCTCCTGGGGCGAGGGGGAAGCTCGAGACTACCCGGGAGTGGCCTCGAGGTTCACCCCCCGTCCGTCGGGCTGCGTAGACTGAGCCCGTGACCGAGCTCGCTCCTGCGCCTGCGCCCCCCGCCGACCCGCCCGTCGGCCTCGCCCTCCTCGGGGGCGGCTGCTTCCTCGCGGTGCTGGCCCTGGTGCGGGTGTTCGAGCACGACGCCAGCCAGCGCGCGTCGGTGGCGATCGCCGGCCTCGTGGCCTTGGGCGTGCTCTGTCAGTCCCCGCGGGTCCTGGGCTGGCTGCGCGGGCTGGGGCCCACCCGCCTCGGCGCCCTCGCCGCGGGGCTCACGCTGTGGACCGTCGTGCTCCCCGCCGAGCGCTTCGACCCCTACATGCTCGCGATCGTGCTCGCGGCGACGGTCGCCTGCGTGCACGCCTGCGCCTCCCTCGACGGGCGCCTGACCTCGGTCGCGGTCGTGGTGTGGCTCTGCCTGTGGCTGCCCCTCGACCTGCGCTGGTTCCGTTGGCAGAGCGGGCACTCCCCCGGCTTCTACCTGGGGAATCACCTGGCCTACAACACCTGGGCCGTGTTCACCGCGTGCCTGGGGGTCGTGAGCTTCGGCGCGGCGGGGCGCTTCGACCTGGGGATCCAGCGCGCGTCCCTCCGGGGACCGCTCCTGGCGTTGGGGATCGGGGTCGTGTTCGGCGCGATCGCGATCCCGGTCGGGCTGGCCACCGGGTTCCTCTCGTTCAAATCCAAGGACGTGCCTCCCGCGGCCGAGGCCCCGGCGGAGCCGGGCGCCCAGGCCGCGCCCAGCGGACCGGGCGTCACCGACGGGGTCAAGGCCGCGGCGATCCAGCTCGTGGGGTTCTTCGTGATCGCGCTCACGATCGCGTTCCCCGAGGAGCTGTTCTTCCGCGGGATCCTCGACCGGGGCCTCGAGCTGCGCTGGAAACGGCCGTGGGTCGCGCTCGCGGTGTCCTCGGTCTTGTTCGGGCTCATGCACTGGAACAACCGCAAGCACCTGGACGAGCAGCTCGTGTACCTCGGGCTGGCGTCGCTGGCGGGGGTCGCCTACGGGCTCGCGTTCCGCCGCGGCGGGCTCCTGGCCGCGATCTTCCTGCACGCCCTCGTGGACTGGGTGTGGCAGCTCGCGTTCAGCAAGTGAGCGCTGCTCAGGCGTAGCCCTTGCGCCGCTTTTCCCCGATCAGCGTCTCGGCCGCTGCCTGCGCCTGGGCCGGGCTGGCGAAGGTCTTGGTCTTCTGCCGCCCGTCGCTGCCCACCCGGCCGTAGTGCACGGTGAACGCGTCGCCCTGCACGCGGATCGCCCAGAACTTGTGGGAGGTCCCCTGCTGGAAGGTGAGCCGGGTCCAGCCCTTGCCGCTCGGCGCGGGGGCCGAGCGCGCGCTCGCCGGCTTGGCCACGTTCTTGGCGGTCGCCTTCTTGGTCGCCTTCTTCGTCGCGGTCTTCTTGGTGGCCTTCTTCGCCACGTTCTTGGCGGCCTTCTTCTTCTTGGTGGCCTTCTTCTTCTTGGCGACCTTCTTGCGCGTCGTGGACTTGGCCACGCGACCGCTCTTGGCCGGGGTGGCGCCCGCGAGCTCCTGGGCCTGGGCCAGCTCGCTCGGCTCCAGGGCCAGGGCGCGCAGCTCCTTGGCCAGCTCGGCCTTGACCTCGCGGGGCTCGTCCCAGGACGCGAGCCAGTCCGCGTCCTGCTGCAGCCGGAGCAGCCCGGCGGCCGCGGCGATCCGGTCCTCGTCCAGGTGGTCGATCGGCCACACGTAGACCTTGGCCAAGCGCGCGATCGCCCAGGCCGCCCCGCGCACGGCGTCGGGGTGCCCCGAGCTCAGGCCCTCGGTGAGGGCCTCGCGGAAGCCGGTCCGGTCGAAGACCTCGGCGAACCAATCCGCGACGTTGTCGTTGTCGAGCGGCCCCGTGCCCCAGGCTCCCATGCGTCCTCCTCTCTCAGCCGGCGAGCATACGCCGCACCCGCGCCGCCGTGTCGCGCACGGTCGGCCCGAGATACTCCAGCATGGGCAGCTCGACCCCGAACGCGTCGCGCAGCAGGTCGAGCACCGGGTAGGCGTCGCCGTGGTCCTCCCAGCGCGAGTCGAGCTCGAGGCTGGGGTCCTCCAGCGCCTCCCGGCCCAGGGCCAGCACGCGCTGTTCGAGGTCGTCGGTCATGGGGTCTCCTCGGGGGCGACGAGCGCCCACACCTCGGGGGGGACGTCGGGGACGCGGCGCAGATACGCCAGGAGGTCGGGGGCCAGGGGCGCCTCGACCTCGAGCACCCCGCCGGCGGGGTGCGCGACCGTCAGCCGCCAGGCGTGGAGGAACAGGCGCTCCAGCCCCCAGTGGCTGCGGTGGTGGTCGTTGATCTTGCTCTTGCCGTAGCGCCGGTCGCCCAGGATCTGGCGGGCCTCGCCGCTCAGGTGCCGGCGGATCTGGTGCCGGCGCCCCGTCTCCAGGCTCGCGATCAGGAGCGTGCTGCGCGCGAAGTGGGCGACCCGCACCAGGCGCGTGCTCGCGGGCTGCGTGGCGTCGCCCTCGGGGCGCAGCGCGTGCTTGCGCATGCGCAGCGGGCGCTCGATCGTCCAGGCCTCGGGGGTCTCGCCGCGCACGAGGGTCAGGTAGTCCTTGCGCGCGTCGTCCCACGCGCCCTGGAGCGCCCGCGCGGCCTCGGGGTGCTTGGCGAACAGGAGCACCCCCGACGCCTGCCGGTCTAGCCGGTGCACCGGATACACCAGGGCTCCGGTCTGGTCCCGCACCCGCTGCAGCGCGACGTCCCGGTCCGGGGCGTCCTTGCTGCGGTGCACGAGCAGCCACGGCGGCTTCGCGACCGCGATCAGCTCGGCGTCCTCGTGCAGGACGGTCAGGGGACCCGGGGGCGGAGTGCTCATGGGCGGAGCAGCGCCTCCAGGTGCCCTCGCAGCGAGGCCAGGGT
>JAWKSZ010000072.1:0-43946 GCA_041402045.1 Planctomycetota bacterium
CGTGCCCTCGAGCCGCGGGTTTCCTCGAGGCCGAGGCGTGGAGGTTCGGTCCCGGGCGGGCCGGGTCGACCCCTCTTGTCCTCTCCTTAACCCTCGCTTGCTCCACGCTTTGTCCCGTGCTCGGGACCGGACGCGGACTCGTTTCAGACCCGCCTCAGGCCTGCCTCCGGAACCGAGACGCAAGGGCCGTAACCCTTTGCCTGGAGGATGGCTGAGCGTGGCCCCGGGCTTGCGTCTCGTCCCCCTGGACGAGGGAACGCTCCGGGTGAGATCCGGGGCCGAGGAGGAAGCCGAGTGATCCGCAAGGGCACACTCACACTCTGCGCGCTGCTGCTGGTCCTGGCGCCGGTCTGGGGTCAGGACGTCGCCGCGATCCTGGCCAGCGACCCGACCCGCTACACGGCCAAGGACCTGCCCGCGCTGCTCCGCGCCCAGGAGGCGGCCGAGGCCGCCGGCAACCAGCGCGCGGTCGAATACCTGGTCACCCTGCGCATGGTCGCTCAGCTCCAGGACCCGAGCCACGGCACGCTCCGCGGCGAGGGCGGGCTCCCCCTCTCGCGGAGCCAGGTCGAGGCCGACCTGGCGCGGCTGCGCGAGAAGCTCGCGCGGCTGCGCACCGAGGGCGCCGCCAGCGGCCCCGCGACCGCCGCCCGCGACGTCGAGGTCAAGGGCCCGGGCGAGTTCTTCAACCGCGAGCTGAGCTTCCTCGAGTTCAACCGGCGCGTGGTGGCCATGGCCGCCGACGCCAACCATCCGCTCATGGAGCGCGTGCGCTTCCTCTCGATCGCGTCCGCGAACCTGGACGAGTTCTTCTCGATCCGCGTGGCCGGCCTGCACCAGGACGCGCTCCACGGCACCGGCGCCGCGCGCAGCGACGGGGCGACCCCGGCCGAGACCCTGGCCGCGATCGACCGCGAGGCCCGGGCGCTCGAGGCCGAGCAGCAGCGCCTGTGGAACGAGGTGCTCAAGCCGGCGCTGGCCCGCGAGGGGATCGAGGTCCTCGAGCTGACCGAGGCCGACGCCCGCACCCGCCGCGCGCTGGACCAGGTGCTCCAGCGCGAGATCCTGCCCAAGGTCGAGGTCGAGACCTTCACCGGCGAGGCCCAGCTGCGCGCGGGTCGCCCCCAGCTCGTGTTCGAGCTCCCCGGCGGCGAGCAGCGCGTGGTGCGCCTGCCCAGCGAGCTCCCGACCTGGATCGAGGTCCCGGGGCCCGAGGGCACGCGGCGCCTGGTGCGCACCCAGGAGGCGCTCCTCGCGCACTACCGTCAGGCCTGGAGCGCCCGCGGCGGCGCGGTGCGCCTGACCCAGAACCAGGACCTCTGGGGTCGCGAGGGCACCGCCGGCCACCGCTACGGCGCGCCGGTGCGGATCGAGACCAACCTGCCCCAGGACCTGCGCGAGGGCCTGGCCGAGCGGATCGGGCTGCGCGCCGAGGACGTCTACACCCAGCGCGAGGTCGGCCTGGCCGAGACCGCCGAGCTGAGCGAGCTCGTCGAGCGCTCGGAGCTGCGCTTCGAGCGGATCGCGGGCAACGAGACCAACCCCCTGGGCGCCCAGCCCTTCGAGCGGATCCGCGCCGGGGACGTGCTCCTGCACCACCCCTACGACAGCTTCGAGCGCGTGGTCGAGTGGCTGAAGGCCGCGGCGGTCGACCCCAAGGTCGAGGCGATCCGGATCTCGCTCTACCGCACGGGCATGGACTCCAAGGTGATCGAGGCCCTCGAGCTCGCCGCTCGCAACGGCAAGCAGGTCACGGCCCTCGTCGAGCTCAAGGCGCGCTTCGACGAGCCCGCGAACGTGCACAACACCGAGCGCCTGCGCGCGGCCGGGGTCGAGGTGATCCACGGCGCCCACGGCCACAAGGTCCACGCCAAGATCGCCCAGGTCGTGCGCCGCGAGGGCACGAACCGCGTGCTCTACACCCACATGGCCACCGGCAACTACCACCCGGGCAGCGCGCGCTTCTACACCGACCTCGCGCTGCTCACCGCCGACCGCGCGATCGGCAGCGACGTGGAGAAGATCTTCGAGCAGCTGCGCACCGGGGGCCAAGGCCCGCTCAACCTGGAGAAGGTGCTCCAGGCGCCCTACACCCTGCGCTCGACGATCGTGCAGAAGATCGACGCCGAGGCCCAGGCCGCCCGCGAGGGTCGCCCCGCGCGGATCGTGGCGAAAATGAACTCGCTCAACGACCCCGAGATCGTGCGCGCGCTCTACCGCGCCAGCCAGGCCGGGGTCGAGATCGACCTCGTGGTCCGCGGGCTGTGCACGCTGCGCCCGGGGGTCCCGGGGCTCTCCGAGACCATTCGCGTGCGCTCGGTGCTCGGGCAGTACCTCGAGCACAGCCGCGTGTATCAGTTCCACGCCGGCGGCAAGGTCGAGACCTATATCTCGTCGGCGGACTGGATGGCCCGCAACACCACCCGCCGGGTGGAGACCGCGGTCCCCGTGGAGGACCCCCGGCTCAAGGCCCAGCTCGACGCGCTCCTGCGCACCTACCTCCGCGACACCGCCGGGAGCTTCCGCCTGCGCGAGAACGGCAAGTACGAGCGGGTGCGCGCCGAGGAGGGCGTGGTCGAGAGCGCCGCGCAGCGCGAGGTCCGCGAGCGCATGGCCAGCGCCCCCGACCTGGCGTCCGCCGACCAGCTCGCCGCGGCCCCCGAGGCCTGGCGCCCGAACCTCGCGCTCCTCGACGAGGGCCTGCGCGCGCGCCACGGCATGGGGCTCGAGGTGATCGAGCACGAGGCCGCGCGCCTGGGCGGCGCCGCGCGGGCACGATCACCCTGCCTCGGGGCTGCTCGAGAAGGTCTGCAGCGAGGCCGCCGAGGCCGGCGTCGCGCCGACCCAGGCCCTGGCCGAGCTGCCGAGCCGCCTGGTCGCCAGAAGCGCGGCGACCCCCAGCGAGCGCTCCTCGCCGCCGGCAGCAAGGGTCGAGCGCCTGGGCGGCCGCGAGGCCAGGGCGTCGCCGAGTCGATCCTCGGGCGCTACCGCCGCGCCGACCGCGATCGACTGGCGGCGCATGACCCGCGAGGCGCGGGCCACCAGCTCGCGGGCGCGGGCAAGTTCACCCTCGCGATCTTCCTCCAGGAGTTCGGCTACGCCCTGGCCAGCCGCGACCCGCTGCGCCTCGAGGAGTTCTTCGACTACGTCGCGACCACCGAGTTCTACATGGAGTACGGCCTGTTCGTCGCCGGCGCGACCGCGGGCCAGGCGGGCTACACCCTCGCCTACCAGAAGTACCCTCAAGCCCTACCTCAAGCAGGGGTTCTTCCACCAGGTGCTCAAGAGCCAGCTCTCGCTGGCCGCGGGTCTGGCGCTGCCCCAGCTCGTGCACGGGACCTTCGAGGCTCAGAGCTTCGTGATCTCCCTGAGCTCCCTGGGGATCAGCTCGGCGCTGGTCCACGGCGCCATGGGGCGGATCTCCTGGGTGCGGAAGATCCAGGCCGCCAAGGGCGGCGTGCTGCGCGCTACGGGCTGGGTCTACCAGGCGGCGGAGCTGGCGATCGTGCTCACCGCGAGCAGCGAGATCGATCGCTGGGTCCACGGGCAGCTCGACCGCCGCGCCGCGCGGCGCGCCCTGGCCGAGGCCGGCGAGACCGCCGCCCGCGAGCTCGCCGCGGCGACCGACGACGAGGGCCGGCAGCGGGTATGCAGGCCACACGCCGGGGGCGCAGGAGCACTACCGCGTGTTCCTGTATCGCCCGCTGTTCGCGGCGCAGGAGAAGCTCCAGCGCCGGCTCGAGCCCGCCCTCGAGGACGTGAAGCTCGAGAGCGACGTGGCGGAGGAGGCCCTCGCGCGGGCCGAGCGCGCCGGAGCGCCTGAACCATGCTCGAGGACTACGCCCGCCGCCAGCGCGAGGCCTGGAGAACCCCGAGCGCGCCTGCAGCGGGTGATCGAGGTGTTCGAGCGCGAGTTCCGCGAGGGGCTGAGCGAGGTCTACGAAGAGAACCAGCGCGGGACCCTCGTGTTCCAGCTCCGCGGCGACGGCGCGCCGGGTGCGCCGCTCGAGCGCTTCGTCGACGCCTTCGGCGACGAGCACTGGCAGGTCTCCCTCAACCGCCTCGAGACCTACGACGACCAGCACGCGGCCTACGACGCGCTCAAGCGCTGGCTCGGCCCCTCGCACCCCGAGGCCGTGGCCGCGGTCGAGGCCACCGACGCGCTCGTGCTCGAGCTCTTCGCCGACGACGAGCGGTTCTTCGGCGAGGCCGGCGAGGGCCTGCGCTCGGGCGGCTTCAGCGGCGCGCTGGACCGCGTCGCGGGCGAGTCGAGGACGACGCCCCGACCCCGGCAGAGCTGGGCCTGAGCCCGACCGCCGAGGACGCGCAGCCGGCGGCCCCCGCCGTGGAGCCGGTCGACGAGGCGAGCTCCCCGCCGCCGAGGAGGCCGAGAGCCCGTCGCGGAGATCGTGGACCCGCGCCGCGGCGCAGCCCCTGGACGCCGCCGCCCCGAGGCTCCCGCCGACGAGCTCGCGCTGGGCGAGGGTCAGCCCCTCGAGGCCGCCGAGGTCGACGTGGCGCTGGGCGAGGGGGCAGCCGCTGCCGGCGGCGCCCGAGGCCCCCGCCGACGAGCTCGCCCTGGGCGAGGGTCAGCCCCTCGAAGCCGCCGAGGTCGACGTGGCGCTGGGCGAGGGGCAGCCGCTGCCGGCGGCGCCCGAGGCCCCGCCGACGAGCTCGCCCTGGGCGAGGTCAGCCTCGAGACCGCCGAGGTCGACGTGGCCCTGGGCGACGCCCTCGGCAGGCCGCTGCCCGCCGCCGCGGGCGCCCCCGAGGTCGACGCGGCCTTGGGTGAGGGGGCAGCCGCTGCCCCACGGCCGAGTCGCCGGTCGACGTCGCGCGGCGTGAGGTCGCGTCCGCGCCCGAGGTGCGGATCGACGAGCCGACCAGGGAGCCGACAGTGGGCGAGCTCGTCGACGCGGTCGACGGCAGGACGCGCCCCGCGCCGCGCCCGGGCAGCGCCGCGCCCGCGACCTCGCCCTCCCCCGGGCGCGTCCGGCCACGGAGCCCGCGCGCCCGGGTCACCACTTCGAGCTCAACGTGCGCCTGCGCCAAACGGCGAGCTCCGCGCCGGTGTTCGTGACCTGCGCGACGCGCCCCTCGAGGTCCTCGAGGACGACCGGCTCGCGCTGGATCGAGGTGCGGATCCCCGCGCCCCAGGGCTACGTGCACCAGAGCAAGCTGGCCCGGGTCGGCGCGCGCGGCGCCGCGCGGATCGTGCGCGTGGAGCCCAGCCACCTCAAGCTCCGTCGCGAGCCCGGCATGCAGGGCTTCGTCCAGGGCTACCTCCTGGGCGGCACCGAGCTGCGGGCGACCGGCGTCCAGCGCGGCTGGGTGCGGATCGAGGAGCAGCGCGCGATCGAGGGCTACGTGGTGCGCGAGGCGATCGCGCTCCCCGCCGCCGCCTCGCGCTGAGCCGGGCCTACTCTCCGAGCTCCTGCAGGCGCTCGCGCGCTGGCCGCGTCCACTCTGGCGGGGCGCGCTCGATCAGGACGCGGAGGTCGGCGCGCGCCTCCTCCAGGCGCCCGAGGCCGGCGTAGGCGAAGGTGCGGGTGAAGCGGGTCTGCCAGTTGCTCGGGGCGAGCTCGAGCACCCGCGAGTAGTCCTCCACCGCCCCGGCGTAGTCGCCCTCGCGACCCTTGGCGCTCCCGCGGTTGTGGAGCACGCTCAGGTCGTCGGGGCGCAGCTCCAGGCTGCGGTCGTAGGCGCGGATCGCGCGCTCGTCGTGGCCCGCGTTGGCGAGCACCCGCCCTCGGGTCTCCCAGAAGCGCGGGTCCTCCGGCGCGAGCTCGACCGCGCGCAGCGAGTCGGCGAGGGCTGGCTCCAGGAGCTCCAGGTCGCGCTCGAGGTCCGCGCGGTTCGCGTAGGCCAGGGCGTAGCCCGGGTCGAGCTCGAGGGCGCGGCCGAGGACCTCGATCCCGCGCTCGAGCTGCTCGTCGAGCTTGAGCGCGTGGGCCAGGCGCGCGTAGCGCCCGGGGGTCGGCTCCAGCTCGCAGGCGCGCTCGGTGGCGGCGATCGCGCCCGCGAGGTCCTCCCGCTGGTAGATCCGCGCCAGCCCCAGGTTCTCGTAGGCGAGCGCGGTGTCGGACCCCGCGAGCCCCGCCGCCTCGGCCTCGGCGGTCGCCTGCTCCAGGTCGGCGATCGCCTCGGGGTAGCGCTCGGCCTTGAGGTAGCAGGTCCCGCGGTTGATCAGGGACAGCGGGCTGGGGTCGGCCTCCAGCGCGCGGGTGTAGGTGGCGATCGCCTCGGCGTGGTCGCCCGCGTCCATGGCCATGCCCGCGAGCTGGTTCAGGAGCTGACCGAAGTCGGGGTCGAGCACGAGCCCGGCCTCGTAGGTCGCCTTGGCCTCGTCCAGCCGCCCCAGCCGGCGCAGGGCGCTCCCCAGGTTCAAGAACCCGTCGGCGAGGTCGGGGAGCCCGAGCTGCAGCGCGCGCCCGTAGTCGTCGGCCGCCGCCTGGTAGCGCCGCTGGAGGTAGCGCGCGTTGCCGCGGCGGAACCAGGGGAGCCCCCGCTCCGGGGCCAGGCGGATCGCGGCCTCGGCGTAGGCCTCGCTCAGGGCGGGCACCCCGACGGTGTTGACCTCCGCCGAGAGCGTGCACAGCGCGAGGGCCTGGGCCTCGCGCGCCGAGGGCGCGTCGGCGGGCTCGACGGCCGGCGCCGGCGCCGCGTGCGGAGCGTCGCGGGTGAACCACAGCGCGCCCGCCAGCGCTGCCGTCGCCAGCGCGGGCAGCGCGACCCAGGGCAGGAGCCCCCAGCGCGGGGCGCGCGCGGGCGGCCCGCCCTCCTGGAGCCGCGCGCGGACCGCCGCCAGCGTCGGCCGCTCCTCGAGCTCGTGCGCCATGCAGTCCAGGCACAGCGCGGCCAGGGCCGGGTCGAGCCCGGGCCGCAGCGCGGAGGGAGGGGCGGGGGTCGCCTTCTGGACCACCAGGCTCAGGAGCTCCCCGACCGAGGCCGCCACGAACGGCGGCCGCCCGGTGAGGCAGGCGTAGAGCGTCGCCCCCAGCCCGTAGACGTCGGTCCACGGGCCCGTGCGCTCGAGCTCGCCCTGGGCCTGCTCCGGAGCCCAGAACCCGGGGGTCCCGAGGAAGGTCCCGCTGACCGTCAGCCGCGAGTAGGACGCCTCGAGCTCGAGGGCCAGGCCGAAGTCGATCAGCCGCGGGCCGTCCGGGGTCAGGAGCACGTTGTCGGGCTTGAGGTCGCGGTGCAGGACCCCGTGGGCGTGGGCGTGCTCGAGCCCCTCGGCCAGCGCTCGGACCAGGCGCCGGGCGGCGTCCTCGCTGAGAGGGCCCTCGCGCTTGATCCGATCCTGGAGCGAGCCGGCCTCGACCAGGGGGAACACCAGGTAGGCGCAGCCCTGCTCCCAGCCGTGGTCGAGCAGCGGGAGGATCGCCGGGTGCTGGAGCTTCTCCAGCGCGCGGACCTCGAGCTCGGCCCGTCGCTGACGGCGCTCGGTGAAGGGACCCCGTAGAACTTTCAGGGCGACCTGGGCCCCGTCGGGGCCCTCGGCCCGGTAGACCTCCCCCGCCCCACCCCGGGCCAGGGCGCTCAGGAGCCGGTAGCGGGCGACGTGCTGCGTCATGTCCTTCCCTGGGCAGGGCCTAGCTCGACCCTAGCGGCGCCTGCCCACCCCCGCCCCCCACCCCGGGTCCATCCCCGGGCGCGTTGAGCGGGCGTGACATAGCCGCTAAGCTCGTTTCAGGTAAGGCGGTTGGGGGGTCCCCATGCACGGGGGAGCGACGACGATCAAGACCGACACCAACGCGACACTTCGCTACACGCTCGCGACGCTGTCGGCTGGGGTGCGCTGGGTGCTCGGCGCGGAGGTCCAAGAGACCCCGCGCGAAGAGCTCATCCAGGCCCTCGCCGGCGTGTTCAGCGCGGACGAGCTGAAGGGCGCGCTGGAGGAGGCCTTCGAGCGCACCATGCAGAGCCTGGTCGTCGGGCTCAAGCAGGCCTGGCTCCTCATGGAGACCCAGGGCGAGGACTACTGCTCGGCCTTCGGCGAGAAGGTCCGCACGCCGTTCATGGCGGACGAGGGGATCCAGGGCCCCGAGTTCCTCGACTTCCTCGACGCGTTCTTCCTCGACTACGACACCGCCGTCGACGCCGGCGCCCGGATCCTGGGCGTGCCCGAGCTCGACGACGCCACGCTGTTCGACTACCTGCTCGCGCCCCCCAGCGGGAGCCCCGACGACGAGGCGGCCCAGGCCACCCAGGCGATCCGCCAGGGCCTGATCGAGGTCGCCGGGCTCGAAGACGAGCACCCGATCGTGCGCATGGCCGCCTGGCGCGAGCTGTTCGCCGACAGCCTGCACTTCCACTTCACCGACCTCGTCGAGCGCCACCCCGCGTGGTCGCGCTACCTCGACCGCTTCCACCCCGAGGCCCTCGACCGCGAGGAGATCGCCGCGCTGCGCGACCCCGAGGTCAAGCAGCGCCTGGCCTTCGTGCGCGGGCTCAAGGCGCACCACGCGCGCTACGTCGAGGGCTTCGGCGAGATCCTCCCCAACCGCGAGTGGCTCTACGAGCTCGCCGATCGCCTGGAGGAGGTCGACGAGACCGTCAGCTCCGAGCTGCTCCAGGGCCGCACGACCAAGGCGATCAGCGCCCAGGACCTGCCCAAGATCGTGGCCGCCGGGGTGGGTCGCGTGCACGCCAAGCTGGGCACGTCCCCCGCGGCGCGGCTCGCCGACTCGCTCGTGCGCTACCCCAAGGGCTTCCAGGACGTCGTGCGCCGCGCGCGCCGCGACTTCCGCCGCTGCCACTGGAACGGCGGCGAATACGGCGAGGCCGCGCTCATGCTCGCGGGCGCGTTGTTCGCCCTCGCCGGGCCGCGGGCGGCCGAGCGCTACTACCGCGAGGCCGCGGCCTTCGGCGCCGACAAGGCGACCACCGAATACGGCCTGTTCATGGTCGAGCTGCTCACCGGCCGCAACCAGCAGGCCCTGGGGCACCTGATCGAGGCGGCCACGCTCAGCCCCGAGCGCTTCGCGCTGTTCGACCTCGAGCGCTACGTGCCCCAGGAGCTCCTGGGCGCCGGCGGCGCGGGCCTCGCCGTGCGCGCGACCAGCGACGAGGGCGACGACGTCGTGGTCAAGGCGCTCTGGGATCGCGTGAGCGTGGTCAACCCCAAGTCCGCCCTCGAGCCGCTGCAGGAGCTGGCCAAGCTCCAAGAGGGCGGCCTGGGCGGCTTCGCGAACCTGTTCCACCTGGGCGTGCACCTGCGCGATCACGCCTACGTCGTCAGCGAATACGTCTACGGCGACGACCTGGAGAGCTTCCGCGAGGCCCGCGGCGGCGTAGTCCCCCCGAGCATGGTCGCCATGATCGGGCAGCAGGTGGCCGAGGCCCTGGCCTCCATGCACGGCGCCAAGCTCCTGCACCACAACCTCAAGCCCGGGAACGTGCGCCTCGGCGCGGGCGAGGAGGGGCTGACCGTCACGCTGCTCGACCCCGCGCTCCCCAACGTGCTCCTGGCCGAGCCCGGCCGCGTGCAGGGCGTGCGTCGATTGCAGGCGCGCTCTCGCGCCGGGCGCCTGATCGCCGAGAGCTTCGCCAACTACACCGCCCCCGAGGTGATCCGCGGCGGGCTCGCCGCCGCCGGGCCCGCGTCCGACCTCTACTCGCTGGGCACCGTGCTCTATCGCCTGGCCACCGGCGCCCCCGCGCGCAGCCCCAAGCCCGGCGCGCTCCCCGAGTCGCTGCGGGCGGTGGTCATGCGCTGCCTCGAGGGCGACGCCGCCGCGCGTCCGACCGCCGCGCAGGCCGCCGAGCTCCTCGCGCGCGCGACCGAGGTCCCCGACCCCAAAGAGCCCTCGCCCTTGCGCCAGAGCGGCGTCGCCGTCGCGCTGGGGGTCGACGAGAACGACCCCTTCGCCGCGCCGCGGGCCAGCGCGCCGACCCAGGCCCCCCCCGCGCCGCAGCCGCAGGCCGATCCGTTCGCGGCGCAGCCGGGTCAGCCGGAGCCCGGGGTCGCGGACCCGTTCGCGGCGCAGGGCCAGGCGGACCCGTTCGCGCCGCAAGGCCAGGCGGACCCGTTCGCGCCGCAGGCGCAGGCGGACCCGTTCGCGGCGCAAGGCCAGGCGGATCCGTTCGCGCCGCAAGGCCAGGCGGACCCGTTCGCGGCTCAGGGCCAGGCGGACCCGTTCGCGGCGCAGGGCCAGGCGGACCCGTTCGCGGCGCAGGGCCAGGCGGACCCGTTCGCGGCGCAGGGTCAGGCGGACCCGTTCGCGCCGCAAGGCCAGGCGGATCCGTTCGCGCAGAGCGGCGACCCGTTCGCCCCACAGGGGCAGGCGGATCCGTTCGCGCCGCAGGGAGGGGGCGATCCGTTCGCGCAGAGCGGAGACCCTCGCTCCGCAGGGTGGGGCGATCCGTTCGCGCAGAGCGGGGACCCGTTCGCGCCGCAGGGCGGGGGCGATCCGTCTGCGCAGAGCGGGGACCCGTTCGCGCCGCAGGGCGGGGGCGATCCGTTCGCGCAGGGCGGGGACCCGTTCGCGCCGCAGGGCGGGGGCGATCCGTTCGCGCAGAGCGGGGACCCGTTCGCGCCGCAGGGCGGTGGCGACCCGTTCGCGCAGAGCGGAGACCCGTTCGCGCCGCAGGGCCAGGCGGACCTGCCTGCGCCCGCGGACCCTTCGCCCCGACGCCGCGGACCCGTTCGCGCCCTCGACCCCTTCGCCCTCGACGGCGCGCCCATGGGAGTGGTTTCGGCGCTCCGGGGCAGGCGGACCCGTTCGCGCCGCAGGGCGGGGGCGACCCGTTCGGCGGCCCGGGCCAGGCGGACCCGTTCGCGCCGCAGGGCGGGGGCGACCCGTTCGGCGGCCCGGGCCAGGCGGACCCGTTCGCGCCGCAGGGCGGGGGCGACCCCTTCGCGCAGAGCGGAGATCCCTTTGCGCAGAGCGGAGATCCCTTCGCGCCCCAGGGCGGGGGGGACCCCTTCGGCGCCGGTCAAGCCGACCCGTTCGCGCCGTCCGACCCCTTCGCGCCGGACGCGGCGGACCCCTTCGCCCAGTCCGGGCTGGGCGATCCCTTCGCGGGCCAAGGCCAGGGCGACCCCTTCGCCCCGGGCGGGCAGGGCGCCTTCGGCCTCGGGGCCCCGGTCCCCGGCGCGGCGGGCGATCCCTTCGCCCAGAGCAGCGAGGGCAACCCCTTCGCCCGCGCTCGCGCGCAGTCCGCGCCGCCGCCCGCCGAGGACGACGAGGAGGCCCTCGACCCGAGCGAGGCGCTGGCGCTGCTCGAGTCCATGCTGCAGTCGAAGGAGCAGCAGGCGCCTGCCTCAGCCGTCGCGAGGCTTCCTCGGCGGCGGTCAGGCCGGTGCCTGGCGGGGTCCTCTGCCCAGAACGACCCTTCGCGGGCACGACCCCTTCGCCCAGAACGACTTCTTCGGCGGCGGCGGCGACCCCTTCGCGCAGGCGGCGGCCAACGACCCCTTTCGCGCAGGTCAACGACCCCTTCGCGCAGGCGGCGGCCAACGACCCCTTCGCGCAGGCGGCGGCCAACGACCCGTTCGCGCCCGCGCCGGGGAACGACCCCTTCGGCGGCGGCGACCCCTTCGCCCCCTCGACCAGCGACCCCTTCGCCTCGTCCACGACCTTCGGCTCGACCTCGCCCGGCGGGCTGTGGCTCTCCGAGGAGTCGGCCCAGGAGTCGGCGCCCGACGACGACGACGGCGACGACGAGCCGGTGTTCGGGCTCATGGTCAGCGGCCTCGGCCTCAAGTCGAAGCAGGACGCCGCGGTGCAGTTCTACATGCAGATCCACGGCGTCTCCCAGGCCGAGGCCGAGGAGAAGTGCCGCAAGCGGGGCGTGGTCCCGTTCCTGAAGAAGGTGACCAAGGCGCACGCCGAGGCCACCGCCGACAAGCTCCAGGCGGCCGGGCTCACCTGCCGCGTC
This sequence comes from Planctomycetota bacterium, assembly GCA_041402045.1. GTDB lineage: Bacteria > Planctomycetota > J058 > J058 > J058 > JAGQRJ01. Next base: position 11,887 of record JAWKSZ010000072.1, read on the forward strand.
ACCGGTAAGTCGCGGCGCAAGCGGCGCTAGCCCGCAGTCGAGGTCCCCATGGCGAATCCGCTCCCCGAGTCCGAAGCCTGCCGCATTCTGCACGTGAGCCCCGCGGGCCTCGCACAGCTCGTGCGCGCCGGTCACCTCTCGGCGACCCTCGAAGGCGGCGCCTACCGCCTCGCGCCTCAGCAGGTGCACGCGCTGCAGCCGCGGGCGGTGGCCCTCGTCGCGAGCCTCGAGCAGGAGGTCGCGCGCGCCCGGCAGGCGCGCCAGGCCCAGCAGCTCGCGCTGCTGCAGGACGTCGCGCTCAAGGGCGCGCTGGCCAGCGGGGCGCTGGTGGCCCTGATCGCCTGCGCGGCGGCGCCTCTGGTCGCCTTGCCCCTGCTCTGTATCGCCGCGGGCGTCGTCGCCCTGGGGCTGCCCGGCCGGGCGTGAGGCCGCTCGGCCGCCGGGCGTTCCTCGCCTGGGCCTCCACCTCGGCGCTCCTCGGCTGCGTCGGGGCCCCGCCCCTCGCGGGCGACGCTCCGATTCGCGCCGTCGCCTGCGACGGCTTCCCGGATTTCTGCAGCAGCTCCGCTGCTGCGCCGCCTTCGGCGGACTAGGAATCGTCGGACGGGTGGAGTCCCTGCTTGCTCACCAATCCTCCCGCCCTCCCGTCCTCGCGATTCTCGACCCGCGCCCTGTCTTCGGTCGCGCGAAGGCGTTCGTGGGCGAGCGCGCCCCCGAGTTCGTGCGGGTGTGGCGCGGGAGCTGTTCGAGTACCCGTGGCTGCGCGCCTCGCGCTCGAGGCGTTCGGGCTGCCGGCGTCCCAGATCGCCTTCGCGGCGTTCGCCGGCTGGGACGCGGCGGGGGCGAGCTGGTTCGGCTTCCCCACCGTGTGGATCAACCGGCTGGGGTTCCCCGCCGAAGAGCTCGGGGCCGACGTGGTCGAGGGCCCCGACCTCTCGACCCTGGTCCAGTTCGTCGCCGCGCGATCCTGAGGGCGCTCAGCGCAGGAGCCTCCGTGGGCACCGGGAACGGGTCGACCGCGTCCTGAGGAGAGGGCTACTGGGTGGCGCGGGCGATCCGCGCGGCGCGCCGGATCAGGTCCAGGAGCTCGTGCTCGCGCTCGTCCGCCGGCGTGTGCAGGCCGTCCTCGCAGACGGCGAGGAGCTCGGGCCACGGCGTCGCCGCGTGCGGGCTCTGGCGCAGGAGCTCGGCGAACTCGGCGACCGCCGCGGTGAAGCGCAGACGCCCGGCGCTCGCCTGGGGCTCGAGGACCTGGCCGCGGATCGCGACCTCTTGCTCCCGGGCCTCACCCCCGGCCGGGGGCTCGTAGCGCACGCGCACGCGGCCCAGGTCGTCCTGGCCCTCGCCCTGGAGCTCGAGCTCGTAGAGCGCGGTGACCGTGTGCCCGGCGCCGACCTCGCCCGCGTCCACCGCCTCGTCGCGGAAGGCCTCGTCGAGGATCGCGCGGTTCTCGTAGCCGATCAGGCGATAGCGGGCGACGCGGGCGGGGTCGAACTCGACCTGGATCTTGGCGTCGCGGGCCACGAGCTCGAGGCTCGGGATCAGGTCCTCGGAGAACAGGCGCCGCGCCTCGGCCAGGCCGTCGACGTAGGCGTAGCTCCCGTCGCCGGCGTCGGCGAGCTGCTCCATGAGCGTGTCGCGGTAGTTGCCCATGCCGAAGCCCACGGTGCCCAGCGTGATCCCGCGCCCGCGGTAGTCCCGGATCTGCTCCAGGAGCGCGCTGTGGTGGGTGGCGCCCACGTTCGCGTCGCCGTCGGAGCACACGATCACCCGCGAGTTGACCTCGGGGTGCGCGCGCTCGCTGGCCAGCCGGTAGGCCAGCTCGAGCCCCGAGCCCATGGCCGTGCTCCCGCCGGCCTCGAGGTCGTCGAGGGCGTCGAGGATCGCGTCGCGCTCGGCGACGCGGGTCGGCGCGAGCACCGTGTCCACGCTCCCGGCGTAGGTCGCGATCGCGACGGTGTCGTCGGGGCGCAGGCTGCGGGTGAGGATCTCCAGGCTCTGCTTGAGCAGGCCGAGCTTGTCCGGGGAGCTCATGGACCCGCTGACGTCGACGAGGAACACCAGGTTCGCGGGCTTGCGGCTGGCGGCGTCGATCCGCCGGGTCTGCAGCCCGACCTGGAGCACGACCTTCCCGGGGCGCCAGGGGCTGTGCATGGTCTGGGTGTGGATCGCGAACACGTCGTCGCCCGCGGGGTCGGGGTAGTCCTGACGGAAGTAGTTGACGAACTCCTCTACGCGCACGGCGGCGGGCGGGGGCAGCATGCCTTCGCGCAGCTTGCGCCGGGCGACGGTGTAGGAGCCGGTGTCGACGTCGACCGAGAAGGTCGAGAGCGGGTCCTGGGCGGGGTCGACGAAGTCGCGCACGCCGTGGTGGGTGTATTCCTCCGAGCTCTGGGGTTCGCTCGCCGCGACGCGGTCGGCGCTCGGGGCGAGGGAGCGCTCGTAGAGCGCGCCCCCGACGGAGCCGCAGCCGGCGAGGAAGACGAGGCTCAGGGACAAGGTCGTGGTGCGGGTCATGGTCACCTCCGCGCCCCTTGACCTGGGGGTGGCGGCGGCGATTCGCCGGGAATCTCGAGGGCGCTGGAGGTTGGCGGGTCAGGGGTTGTGGCGGGCCGCAGGGGGAGCCATCGCGTGGTTGTCGGAGGCGATGGCTAGTTTGGGTTCTGTTCGGACGGGATAGAGGAGAGGAACCCATGATCAATCAAGTCGTCGTCGCCGGTCGCCTGACCAGCAACCCCACCCAGGTCGGCACCGCCGCCGCGGAGTTCGTGCTCGAGATCGAGCACGCGCCCTTCCACGGCGCGACCGAGAGCTGCGAGGTCACCGTGCGGATCGAGCACGAAGGCTCGGCCGGGGTCGCGCGGCGCTGGCTGGAGAAGGACCGCTGGATCACCGTCGACGGCCACCTGCGGGTCGACGGCGAGCGCTGGCTGGTGGTGTGCGAGCGCTGGCAGTTCTTGCCGCGCGAGCTCGAGCCGCGCTGCCTGTGGCACGAGGACGCGCACGCGCCGGAGCCCGCCGGGGCGGGGATCGCGTTTTGATCCGCTGGGGCAAGGCGCTGCGCAGCCGGCGCCCGCGGGGGCGGCGCAGCGGCCTCGGGGCGTCAGCGCGGTGGCGTCTTGACGCGCACTCCGAACTGCACGCGGGGGCCTTCGTAGCTCACGCCCGGGGGCAGGCCGATCACCTCGACGTCGATCCCCTCCTCGGCGCCCTGCTCGGTGGGCTCGGGGAGGTCCTTGGCCCGCATGTAGGCCTTGGGCAGGTGCTGCCGGCTGCCGGGGAGCTTGATCTCCTCGGCGAGGTCGTCGGCGAGGCGCTTGATCGCGTCGCGCCCGCCCGAGAGCGGGATCCGCACCGTCCAGCCGTCGCCGGGGCGCACGGGCTCGACCACGAGGGTCTTGAACAGGTCCTTCGAGGCGCCCAGCCACACCACCGGGAACTGAACCTCCTGGCGTACGGGCTCGGGTTCGATCTCGAGGCGCACGAGCACGCTCTGGTCGACGACGGTCCCGGGCGGGGCATCGACCGAGCGCTCGACGGTCAGGCCACTGCGGCGCCCCGAGAGGGTCACCGGCTCGGTGAACACCTCGTGGACCTCGGCCAGGAGGTCCACGGGCCCGCGCACCCGGACCTCCGCCGGCTCGATCACCGCGGGCAGCGCGCGGTAGCCGTCGGCGGGGTCGCCGGCGGTGCGGACCTTGACCGGGACCTCCTTGCTGCGCACGGGTGAGAGCCGCACGCGAAAGCTCGTGGGCGTGGTGTCCACGAGCTCGAGCTCGGGGGGGAGGCTCAGGTCGCGGGCCCGGACCTCGACGTCCTCGGTGCCGCCCTCGTCCAGGGCGCCGCGCAGGCGCTGGACCTCGTCGGCGGTGGTCAGGTCGCGCAGGCCCACGATCTCGCGGGCGCTGAGCCGGGCCACGGCCTCGCGGGGTCCGCGCACCTTGACCTGCAGGGGGACGGCGATCTGGCCCGTGGCGCCGATCCCGTCGCCGGTCGAGATCGTGACCGTGTCTCCGACCCGGATCACGAACCCAATGTTCACCGCGCGCTCTTCGCTGATCTGGGTGTCGACCGCGCCCCAGATCAGGATCGAGAACCCGATCGCGAGGATCGCGTTGACCAGGTGCCCCCTCACGAGATCACCTTCCGGCGCACGATCCGAGTCGTGCTCCGACCGGGGAGGTCCTGGCTCTCCTCGTCGGTGGGCTCCTCCGCGGGGACCTCCTGGCGACCCAGGTAGTGCTGCGTGAGGAACTCGGTGAGGCTCTCGCGATCGAACTCACGGGTGAGCTGGCCGCCGTGGGCGACCGAAATGATCCCGGTCTCCTCGGAGACCACCACGATCAGGGCGTCCGACTGCTCGCTGAGCCCGATCGCCGCGCGGTGCCGGGTGCCGAGGGAGCGCGGGACGCTGGGGTCGTCGGTGTTGGGCAGGGTGCACTTGGCCGCCCACAGGCGCCCGTCGCGGATCAGCATGGCCTGATCGTGCAGGGGGCTACCCGGGTAGAACACGGTGACGATCGTGTCGGCGTGCGGCTCGGCGTCGAGGATCACGCCGTTCGAGGTGTAGCCCTCGAGGGTGTCCTCGCGCTGGAAGGCCATCAGGGCGCCCACGCGGCCCTCCGACATGCGGCAGGCGGCGTTCACGACCTCGTTGATCAACTGGGTGTCGTTGGCGTCGGTCGAGAGCCAGCGCTGGCCGATCTTGATCGCCAGGCCGCGGCGCAGCTCGGGCTGGAAGATCACGACCAACGCGACCACCGACGCCTGGAAGATCGCGTCGAGCACCAGGATCAAGCGGTCGAGGTGCAGGCCCACGGCGACGCTGCGCAGGATCAGGAAGGTGATCCCCAGGAACAGACCCAGGGCGCGGAGCATGCCCTCGCCGCGGGTCCCGCGGACGACGGTCAGGAGCCCCCACAGGAGAATGCTCAGGATCCCGGCTTCGAGCAGGTTCCAAGGGTTGGTGAGCAGGCGTTCTAGGGTGCCCCACATGGGTCACTCGCCTCCTTCTCCAACCGTCGGGCCTCGATCGCCCACGCCACGCGGAGGGCGTCGACGCTCTCCTGCACGTCGTGCACGCGAATGATCGAGGCGCCGGCGAGGGCCGCCGAGACGGCGCCCCCCACGCTGCCGTGGGTCCGCTGGTCGACCGGGCGGCCTGCGAGCAGGGCCCCGATCATGCGCTTGCGCGAGACGCCCACCACGACCGGGGCGACCTCGGCCAGGTCGGGCAGGGCCACGAGCAGGTCGAGGTTGTGCTCGAGGGTCTTGCCGAAGCCGATCCCGGGGTCGAGCAGGATCTGGTTCAGGGGCACGCCGGCGGCGAGGGCCTGGTCGCGGCGCTCGAGCAGGTAGGCGAACACCTCGGCCACCACGTCGCGATAGCGCGGGGCGGCCTGCATGGACTCCGGAGTGCCCTGAATGTGCCCGACCACGACGGGGACCTCGAGCTCGGCGACGACCCGCAGCATGTCGGGGTCGGCCAGGCCGGACACGTCGTTGATCACCGAGGCGCCGGCGAGGACGGCGGCGTGGGCGACCTCGGCCCGGCGGGTGTCGATCGAGATCGGGAGCGGATACTTGCGGGCGGCAAGCTCGCGGATCAGGGGGAGGACGCGGGCCTGCTCGTCTTGGGGGGAGACGGGGGAGGCGCCGGGGCGGGTCGACTCGCCGCCGACGTCGAGGATCCGAGCCCCCTGCTCGCAGACCTGACGGGCGCGCTCGAGGGCTGCGTCCTGGTGGTCGAAGCTGCCGCCGTCCGAAAACGAATCCGGGGTGACGTTTAGCACGCCCATGACCCACGGTCGTGCCAGCTCGAGCACGCCGCGAGGGGTCGGAACGGTCCAGCGGGGCAGTGTTTCCATCCTGAGCGGCGATTCTACCCGCGATCGCCGCGCTGTGTCCCCGTCCCGAGCCAGGAATCCCCAGCGGCCAGGCGGGCGCGCCTCCCCGCGGCGCGAACCGGGGACGCCGCTCGCTCGGCAGGAGGGCAGGGTTTGGGCAACCGTCCTGCCCTCCAGGCCTCCCGAGGGATATGGTGTGCCGCTGGAGGAACCCCATGCTGCGCACCCTCGTTTGCGCGCTCGCCCTCGGCGGCGCCGCGCTGGGCTGGGCCCAGGACGAGCCCTACCTCAAGGACGTCACCCAGCTCACCTTCGACCGCGACTACGTCAAGGCGGGGGAGGCCTACTACAGCCCGGACGGCAAACGGATCCTCTACCAGGGGATCCAGGGTGAGCAGCCCTACTTCCAGATCTACGTCATGAACGCGGACGGCTCGGGCCAGCGCATGGTGAGCACGGGCAAGGGCAAGACCACCTGCGCGTTCTTCGACCCCCGGGACGGGAACCGCTTCGTCTACGCCTCGTCGCACCTCGACCCCCGGACCCACGAGGCGCCCACGCAGAAGCCCCAGGGGCGGAGCTACGCCTGGGACTACGAGGACTCCATGGACGTGTTCCTCGCGGACTTGCGCGACGGCACGATCCTGAAGCGCCTGACCGACGCCCCGGTCTACGACGCCGAGTGCGCCTTCAGCCACGACGGGAAGCGGATCTGCTACACCTCGCGCACCGAGGGCGACTCGGACATTTGGCTCATGAACTCCGACGGGAGCGACAAGCGCGTCCTGGTCCGGGTGGACGGGACCGACGGCGGGCCGTTCTTCATGCCCGGCGACGAGTGGGTCCTCTACCGCGCCTCGCGGGAGGACGACAAGCAAATGCAGGTGTTCCTGACCCGGGTCGACGGCAGCGAGACCCGGCAGCTCACGAACACCCCCCGGGTCAACTGGGCGCCCTTCAGTCACCCCTCGGGCGACGTGGTCGCGCTGTCGTCGAGCCTCGAGGGCCACACCAACTACGACGTGGTCCTGGTCAAGACCGACGGCTCGCGGCGCGAGTACCGGCTGACCACCGCGCTGGGCTTCGACGGGCTGCCGGTGTTCAGCCCCGACGGCGAGTGGATCATGTGGACCTCGACCCGCGGCGGGGGCAAGTCGCAGATCTACAAGGCGCGCTTCCGCATGCCGCCCGACGAGCTGTTCGTGGTACCCAGCGACGACCTGGGCGAGCCCGGGGCCGCGCCCAAGGACGACCCGCCCGCGAACCCCCACGGCGCGAACCCCCACGGCGGGAACCCCCACGGGAGCGACCCCCACGCGGGCCCGCCGCCGAGCATCGACGGGGTGATCCAGCCCCGGGTGGCGGTGCCGGGCCTGGAGCGGATCCGCGCCGAGGCCCTGCGCGAGGACATTGCCTGGCTCGCCGACGACGCGCGCGAGGGCCGCGAGGCCGCGACCCGCGGCGGGCGCGCCGCCGCTGCCTACATTGCCCGGCGCTTCGCCGAGGTCGGCCTCGAGCCCGGCGCGCCCAACGGCACCTACTGGCAGCCGTTCGAGGTCTCGCTGGGCAGCGCGCGGGCGGCCGAGGGCAACGCCCTCGCCGTCGGCGACCGGCTGCTGCAGCTCGATCAGGACTGGCGCCCGCTGTTCTACTCGAGCTCGGGCAGCGCGCGGGGTGAGCTCGTGTTCTGCGGCTACGGGATCAGCGCGGAGTCGGACCACCGCTACGACGACCTCGCGGGCCTCGAGCTCCAGGGCAAGCTGGCGGTGGTGCTCACCGGCGGCCCCCAGTCGGGCAACGGCGGCGCCTTCGGCAGCCAGCACCCCAGCGTCTACGAGGACCTGCGGCTGAAGGTGAGCACCTGCCGCGACGCCGGCGCGGCGGCGGTCGTGATCGTGCAGCGCGACGAGGACCACTGGATCTCCTTGGACGGCGGTGACCCCGGCTTGCCGGTGGTCCAGCTCAGCCGTGAGGCGGCGCGCCGGGTCCTGGGCCTCGACCCCCAGGTCGAGCAGAAGAAGCTCGACGGCGGGCCGGCGTCGCGCAGCCTGGGCAAGAGCGCCCACGTCACGACCCGCCTCGAGCGGCGCAAGGGCACGACCCAGAACGTGGTCGGGCGCCTGCCCGGGCGCGGCGGGAGCGACGAGGTGCTGGTGATCGGCGCCCACTACGACCACCTGGGCTTCGGCGGGAGCGGGTCCTTGGCCAGCGAGCGCGCGATCCACAACGGCGCCGACGACAACGCCTCGGGCACCGCGGCCCTGTTCGCCCTGGCCCAGGCCTTCGCGCAGGCTCCCCCTCAGCACGAGGTGTGGTTCGTGGCCTTCGGCGCCGAGGAGAAGGGCCTCCTGGGCTCTCAGCACCTGGTCGAGAGCCTGGGCGCGGAGCTCCACCGGGTGCGCGGTGTGATCAACCTGGACATGATCGGCAACCTGCGCGACAAGCCGCTGGTGGTCGGCGGGGCGGGCACCAGCCCGGCCTGGCCGCACCTGCTGCAAGCGGCCGCCGACGTGGCCCAGGTCGCGATCCAGCCCCAGGCCGACGGCCAGGGCCCGAGCGACCACGCGAGCTTCTACCGCAAGGGCGTGCCCGTGCTGTTCCTGTTCACCGGGAACCACGAGCGCTACCACAAGCCCACCGACGACACCGAGACCGTGGACCTGATCGGCGTCGAGCGCGCCGCGCGGGTGGCCTACGTGCTCGCGCGTGGGATCGACGGCTCGCCCGAGCGGCCGGCCTTCACCCGGGTCGAGCAGAGCGAGGCCCGCCCTCGGCGCGAGGTCGCCACCGGGCAGCGCAGCGCCTACTTCGGCTCGATCCCCGAGTATGCGGCGGAGGACGTCGAGGGCGTGCTCCTCAGCGGCGCCAAGGCCGGGACCCCCGCCGAGGCCGCCGGGATCCAGGCCGGCGACGTGGTCGTCGAGTTCGCCGGCAAGACCGTGAAGAACATTTACGACTACGTGAACGCGCTGCGCATGTGCAAGCCGGACCAGACGATCAAGGTCGTCGTCCAGCGCGGCGACCAGCGCGTCGAGCTCCAGGCGACCCTCGGCGGCAAGTAGCCGCGCTCAGGCGTCGTCAGCGGGGGGCGTCGACCGTGTCCACGAAGCGCTCCACCCGGTGAGGATCGACCTCGAACGGCGCGAGGAGGGTCCGCGCCCAGGCGGGCCTCGCGTCGCCGCGCTTGCCACCTCCACGGCGATAGCCCATGATCCCGCCCCAGGGAGAGACGACCATGAAAATGCGCGCGGCGGTGTTAGAGGAGTTCGGGAAGCCCCTGGTGGTGCAGGAGCTGGAGATCGCGCCGCCGAAGGCGGGCGAGGTGCTGGTCAAGGTCAAGGCCTGCGGCGTGTGCCACACCGACCTCTACACCGCGAGCGGCGCCGACCCCAGCGGCTACGCGCCGTGCGTGCTCGGGCACGAGGGCGCGGGGGTGGTCGAGGAGGTCGGCGAGGGCGTGACCTCGCTGAAGGTCGGCGATCACGTCGTGACCCTGTTCTCGCCGGAGTGCGGCGAGTGCCTGCACTGCACGAGCGGCAAGACCAACATTTGCCTCAAGATCCGCGCGCAGCAGGGGCAGGGCTACCTCCCCGACGGCACCCCGCGCATTTCGCGCGGCGGCGAGCCGATCCGGCACTTCATGGGCACCTCGACCTTCGCCGAGTACACCGTCATGCCCGAGGTGGCCCTGGCCAAGGTCGACCGCAGCGCGTCCTTCGACGCGATCTGCCTCCTGGCCTGCGGCGCGACCACCGGGATCGCGGCCGCGCTCTACAAGGCCAAGGTCGAGCAGGGCTCGAGCGTCGCCGTGTTCGGCGCGGGCATGGTCGGGCTGGGGGCCGTGGTCGGCGCCAAGCTCCGCGGCGCGGAGAAGATCATGGTCGTCGAGGCCTCCCAGGAGCGGCTCGAGCTGGCCAAGCGCTTCGGCGCGACCCACGGGATCCTGGTCAAGGACGGCGACCCGGTCGAGCAGGTCAACGCGCTGACCGACGGCTTCGGCGCGGACTACACCTTCGAGGCCACCGGGCTCGTGGACGTCATGGGCCAGGCGGTCGAGGCCGCGCGCATGGGCTGGGGCCTGTGCACGATCCTCGGTGTGGCGGGCCGTGGCGAGCAGCTCAAGATCACGCCGCGCTTCCTGATCACCGGGCGCACGGTGCAGGGCGGGAGCTTCGGCGGCGCCCGCGGGCGGACCCACGTCCCGCAGCTCGTCGACATGTACGTGAAGGGCGAGCTCGACCTCGACGGCTTCATTTCCCACCGCCTGACCCTGGACCAGGTGAACCACGGGTTCGAGCTCATGGAGGCCCAGGACGGGATCCGCTCGGTGATTCAATTCCAGTGAGGGAGGCCTCGTGAGCGATCAACCCTTCGGCACCCTGAAGAACGTGCGCGGGGAGCGTCTGGACTACGCCTGCGAGGGCGGGGCGGCGCCCGGGGACGGGCTCCTGGTGGTGATCGCCCACGGGGTGACCGCCAACAAGGACCGCGACTGGGCGCGGACCCTCGCCGCCGAGCTGGCGGGGGCGGGCTTCGCGAGCCTGCGCTTCTCGTTCTCCGGCAACGGGGAGAGCGAGGGCGACTTCCGCGAGTCCACGATCTCGAAGGAGGTCCAGGACCTGGGCGCGGTGCTCGACGCCGTGGGGCGGCGGCCGCTGGGCGTGATCGGCCACAGCATGGGCGGCGCGGTCGGCGTGCTGCGCGCGGCCGACGACCCCCGGGTGAGCTTGCTCGTGTCGTTGGCGGGCATGGTCCACACCTGGGACTTCTACCGGCGCAAGTTCGGGGAGCTGACCCCGGGTCAGGACGTCATGTGGGACAAGCCCGAGTGCCCGCTCTCTCAGGCGTTCAAGGACGACCTGGAGCGGATCGACTCGGTGCTCCCGCGCGCGAAGGACGTGGGCGTGCCCTGGTTCCTCGTGCACGGGACCGAGGACACCGTGGTGCCCTGCGCCGAGTCGCGGGAGGCCGCGGCGGCGGGTCCGCACACGCAACTGCTGGAGGTCCCGGGCGCCGACCACCTGTTCTCGGGGGACAACGAGCGGGTCATGGCCCAGGCGGTCGTGCGCTGGTTCCAGTCTCAGGCCTGACGCGCCGTCGCTGCGCTCCGGAAGGACGACGACCCGCGCAGGGCTGCGCGGGTCGCGTCGTTTCATGCGGTGGGCGTGGGCGGCGCTATTTCCTGCCGATCAGGAAGTAGAGGATCAGGCCGATCACGGGCAGCAGCAGCACGATCAGGGCCCAGAGGACCTTGTGCAGCAGCGAGCCCCCGCCGGTGATGATGCTCACCAGCGCGATCACGAACAGGATCAGGTGGATCAGGCCCAGGATCCCGCCGAAGCCGCCGTCGACGTTGACGACGTCGGCGAGGTAGAGGCTGAGGTGGTTCATGGGGTGTCTCCTTGAAAGGGCGCGCGCTCACGGCGTGAGGCCGTGAGCGCGGCTGAGGTGGGGACCCGCGCCGGGGAGCGGCGCGGGTGAGGGGGCTTAGTCGACCGAGTCCTCGACGTCGTCGGCGGCGTCGTCGATCGCGTCGCCGGCGTCGTCGGCGGCGTCGTCGATCTCCTCGCCGAAGTCCTCCATGGCGCCGTCCTGGCAGCCGACCAGGGTCAGGCCACCGAAGGCGAGGGGCAGGGCGAGGGCGAACATGCGGATCTTGCTCAGGCGAATCATGGGTCTATCCATTCGTTGGTGGGGTTGGGCGCGCGCCAGGTGACGCGCGCGGTGCGGTCGAGTGTTGGGGGGTGTAGGAGCACGCGGCCTGCCGAGGGCTAAGTCGTTCTCGTCCGTCGGGGCCGAGACGGGGCTGTCTCGCGCGGCGCCACGTGGTTCGTTCAGTCGTCGTCGGCTTCGGCGACGAGCTTGCGCGCGGCCGCGGCGATGGCCAGACGCGTCCCCAGGGCGAAGAGGCCACGAGTGATCTTGGGGCCCAGCCCGCCGGCGAGCACGAAGCCGTCGCGGCGGCGACGCCGAGGGTCAGGTAGGGCCGCTTCTCGAGCTGGGCGCGAACCTCGTCACGCGAGGCGTCGACGGTGTCGGCGACCGAGTCCTTGAGGGCCCGGGCGTCGTCGGCGACGCTCTTCGCGTGCTCCTGGATCGAGCCCGCGCCGTTGCGGCTGGAGGTCGTGGTCGCGGCGCTCACCGGCGGGTGATCCAGCGGCCGATCAGGAAGCCCGCGCCGAGCGCGATCCCCAGGGCCGTGAGCGGGTGGTCTTCGACGAAGGCGCGGGTCGTGGTGTCCACGGTCTCGAGGCCGCTGCCGACCGCGTCGCGGGCGGTCTTGAGTCCGCTGACGGCCGCGTCGCGGGCGACGGCGACCTTGTCCAGCGCCTCGTCGGCGAAGTCGGCCACGGCGGCCTTCGCGCCCTGGGTCTGAGTCTTGAGTGCTTGAGTCGTCATGGGATCTCCTTGGACGGGGGTGAACGGGTCTAGCGGCGCAGACCGAGCCAGAGCCCCACGCCGAAGCTCACGGCGAGGGCGGCCCAGCGGTGCGAGGCGAGGGGGCGTGCGGGGTCGAGGCTGGCGCGGGTCGCGGCCTTGAGCTCGTCCCAGGCTCGCTCCAGCTCGCGCTTGTCGGTCTCGACCACCCGCTCCAGGCGGCTCGTGGTCGAGGTGTCGGGCTCCAGGCGCGCGTGCAGCGGGCGCGAAGAGGGGAGGAAGCGGTCGTTCACGCGCGCGCCCTCCAGGCCGCGCAGCCGGCGAGCAGCGCGTGGACGGCGCCGGCCGCGGCCAGGGCGCCGGCGAGCCCGAGGCTCGGGCGCAGCGCGGTCACCGCCGCGGCCACGAGCAGCAGCCAGGCCAGGGCGCCCGCCGCGACGGCGGCGGTGGTCCACAGCGCGGGCTCGAGCTGCTCGGCGCCCGCGCGCTTGGCGTGGTGCCAGGCGAGCTGCAGGCGGTGCTCGGCCAACTGGAGCGCGCTGTGGGCGAGGTGCCCTGCAGCGTCGCTCACGGCCGGCGGTTCCACAGTGGTCTGCATTCACGTCTCCTGACCCGGCATGTGCGAGCCGCGTGCCAGGCAGGAGGACGGAGGTTGCGATGGTTATGGGCGGGGCACGGGACACCCGTGACGCACCGCGTGCCGTCTCGGTCAGCCCGTACACGCGCGCAGCCCGCCCCAAGCAGGGACGGGCCGCGTGCAGGTGCGTCGTCGCTCTAGACGGTCAGTGCAGGTCCACCCACAGCGCCTCGAGCCCGCGGGCCTGGACGCCCGGGCGATAGCTCAGGGTCTGATCTTCCACCAAGCGCACGTTCGGGAAGCGGCGGGCGAAGCCCTGGAGCACGAGCTCCGCCTCGATCCGCGCCAGCGGCGCCCCCAGGCAGTAGTGCGCGCCGAAGCCGAAGGACACGTGCTGGCGCGCGTTCACGCGGCGCACGTCGAAGCGCTCGGGGTCCTCGAACACCGCGGGGTCGCGGTTCGCAGCCGCCTGGAACAGGGTCACGAGCTGGCCTGCTCGCACCGGGACTCCGCCCAGCTCGAGGTCAGCGGTCGCGACGCGGTTGGTGAACAGCAGGGGGCCCGCGTAGCGGAACAGCTCCTCGACCGCGTTGGCGGTGAGTCGAGGGTCGGCAGCCGCTTCGTGCCAGTCTTGCCGGTGCAGGAGGAGGGTGTGGAGGGCGTTGCCGACGAAGTCGAGGGTGGTGTTGTGCGCAGCGCCCACGATCTCGAGGCAGAGGACCGCCACCTCTTCGTGGGAGAGGCCCGCCCGATCTCCCGTCGTGACGACGCGGCTCATGAGGTCGTCCTGGGGGCTCTCTCGGCGCCGGGCCGCGAGCTCGCCCATGTAGGCCAGCATGTCGACGATCGCCTGCTGGCCCTTCAGTCCTACCTCGGTGGTGAGCTGCACGCTGCCGAACAGGCGTGTCCCTGCCACCGTCCAAGCGCAGAACGCCGGCTGCATGTCCTGGGGGATCCCCATGAGGCGCGCGATCACGTGAGAGGGAAAGCGCTGGGCGAAGTCGGCGATCAGGTCCACGCGGTCCCGCGTGGCCAGGTCCTCGAGGAGCTCCTCCAGCTCTTCTTCGACCATGGGGCGCAGGCTGCGCATGGCGCCCGGCACGAATCCCTGCAGGGCGACCCGGCGCATGCGCGAGTGGTGCGGCGCGTCGGACATGACGCAGGTCTGTCCGAGGATCCGCACGAAGGGCTCGAACAGCTCGCGGGCTTGCGGGAGCTGGGCCTGAACCAGACCCCGCGATCGCGCGGCCGAGAGGCGGCGGTCACCAAAGGCGGCCACGACGTCTGCGTGGCGCAGGAACACCCAGCTGTTGAGGGGCTCGTAGAAGAAGGCAGGCTCTTCACGCAGCTCCGCGTAGTTGGGGAACGGGTCCGCGACGTGGACGGGGCTCAAGAGGTCGGGAGCGAGCAGGGTCATGGGAGTCCTGGGGGAGGTGGGGGTGGCCGCCGCCGGTGGCTCCGGCGGCGGAGGGAACGGGGAGGGACTAGCGCCAGGCGTGCGCCTGGTGCCAGAGCCCGTCGACGTCGAGCTGCAGCGCGGGGAGGGTGACCTCGGCGGCGGGATCGACCTCGCGGAAAGCCTGCTGGGCCGCTTCGCCCCAGCACACGCGCCCGACAGAGGGCGAGGTCCAGCCGCTCAAGAGCTCGGTCAGCTCACGGGACGTGTAGGCCGCGTTGACGGAGGCGCGGAACAGCCCCGCAACCGGAAGCACCTGGTCGACGTAGACGTCGAGCCAGCGGAAGTAGGCGCCCGCAGAGGCGTCGCGCCGGAGGTCCATGACGTACAGTTGGCCGCCGGGCTTGAGCACTCGCTGCATGGAGGCCAACGCACGCGCCGCGTCCTCGAAGTGGTGCAGCGTGAACACGCACACCACGGCGTCGAAGCTGCCCAGAGGCTCCAGGTCATAGGCGCTGCTGGTCTGGAACTCCAGGTTGGGCGCCGCGTGCTTCTGGCGCGCGGCCTCGACGGTGTGAGGACAGAGGTCGGTCCCCAGCACCTGGACGTGGGGCATGCGGCTCGCGAGCTCGGAGGCAAGTCGACCCTCCCCCTCGCCCACCGACAGCAACCGCCCCCCGGAGAGCCCGAGGAGCTCGGCAATGTGCTGACCCAGGGCGGCGTAGACGGCGCTGCCCGTCGGGCTCGCTTGCCAGGCCGCCAAGGCGTCGCTCTCGGCCGGCGTCATGGCCTCGCTGGCTTCGGGAACGCGGTGCGGGAACAGACCGGTGGTGGTCTCCTCGACGTCGAGCAGGATCACGCCAGCACCGCCTTCGAGAAGCTTACTCGCTCACGAAGTGCGCGATCCCTCATAGTTGGCGAGGCCGCGTCCGCAAGAACAAGCGCGTCCGCGCGACTGGCCGGGTCTTCGAGGAGCTGGGTGCGCTCGATCCCCTGGGCCTGGTGCTCCGACTCCACCGAAGAGCCGTGTGCGGCGACGAAGGACATGGCGTTCTCGATCCCGAAGATCGTCCCGCTCTCGAGCAGCGCGTTGCGGATCGTATCCGTGCAGCGCGGCGATCGTCTCCAAGGCCAGCGCGATCCCCATGACCCCTTCGGGGTAGCGGGTGATCGTGAGGTCGAGGAAGCCGCCCCAGAGCGACGCGGAGGGCGCCTTGGGCTCGTACTCGATTCGCCCGCGCGCTTCGGCAGGGGACACGCCCCATAGGCTGGCCAGATCGTGGACGAGCAGCCTGTCGCCCCTCCTCCTCGTGGGCCTTGTGCAGTGCGCGTGGTCGCGAATCTTCGCAGCGGCCTTGCTGAGGTCGGCGCGGGCGCCCATGGCGGCGGCCAATGCGCGCTCCCGCGGACCGTGCCGCACGTAGCGGTGCAGCTGCACCAGCCACAGCGCGCACTGTCGCAATCGACGACACCGCTGAGCAGCCGGGCGTAGAAGGGGTTTTGGCGCAAGCGTAGGTCGGCGGCCTGGAGCCTTGGCGAGAATGTCCTGTGCGAGATCGGTCATTGAGGGGTCTCCGAGCCTTGACCTCGGGGTTCGATACGAGGTGGTCAGCGTGGGGGTAGCAGTGGTGGACCTGAGCAGGCCACGCGTTATCGAGGTGGTTGGAGAGGCCGAGGACCTGGGCGTCTCGCGCCAATTCCGCGAAGGTTGAGAGGGCCCGGCTTTCGAGGGCGGTCCGCATAATGTCGAGCTTCCTCGCGGGCGGAGGATGCCCGTCTGGTCGCGACCGAGGTCCCAGGCTGCTGGTACTGCAGCGTACGCCGCCCGAGAACCCCGTCGCGACGGCTCGCCCGTGAGGTGCCGGGTCTGGCCTGCATGCTGCCGATGCGTTAGGCGCGGTTGAGCAGGACCAGGACGCCCTTGACGGCTCCGGCTCGAGGTGCTCGACCTCCTTAGCACCGTCACCGTCCGCGTGACCTTCTTCATTGAGGCGTGCGCTGCGCCGGCTTCCTTCGACGGGTTCAGGGAAGATGAAAATTGTTGGCGATCAGACTGGTAGGTGCTCTCAGCGCAGCGGAGCCAGCACTGTTGACGTGACGAACGCGCGCGGTACCTCAAGGTCTGATCGAGTTTCCGAGCTTCTGGTCGCCTGTGACGAGAGAGGTTCACGTGGCACGACCCAACCAGGCGTATTTCCGGCAATTACTGCCCAGCGTAATCGAAACGAGGAGCCATGGCGACGCTGGTTTTGATGTCGGTCGTCATTCTTCGTCGTGGTGTCGCAGGCGAATACCGTCCGGTTCTGCGCCGGGAGACATGCCGCGGCGGAACCTTATTCCGCAGAAACCGCCCATGCCCGTGCCAGTGGTACGCCGGAGGACTATGCCGATCCGATGGCAGGTGGGCGGCAGCCGGCGCTCTCCAGGGACCCGCACCGTCCGCGCGACGAAATGATCCGGACGAGTCTCAGGGCGGCTGATCCTTCCGGCGCGCCAGCGCGTGAAACAAACCGGCGCACGCCGCCGCGATTTTCGCGGCGCCGGGGATCTGAACCACGAGGATATCTGCTCTGCGCGCGCGATCGCAACTCCAGGTCAGCTTGAGGCACGCCGGGTCAAACGCAGATTGTTAGATCACCACTGGAAGCCGCTTATGCCGGGCTGGTGGATCATGCGGATCCTGAGATACGCTTCGCAGAGAATGAGAGCAGACTGGTTCAGAGGTCGCCCCGGACCTGGGCGCAGTGAGCCAATGGCAGGTGCCTGACCGCTGAAAACAAATGAAGGAAACCGACGGAGGCGCGGCTCTGTGCACCAGAGTCGCCCGATCGCCGCAAGATCCCCGGACGGCAGGTGGTTTCCGCCGACACGCCTCCGATGGTAATCGCGGATAGGGTCGCACTGGTTCAGGCCGAATCACCGCGGACCGCCTTGCTCTCCCGCGTTGTGGCGATCCAGCAAGCAGCCTGATGATCTGAGGTTGGTCGTCGGACGAGGCGCCGGGGTCGTGGCGCCTGCGGGCGAACGCCCGAACATCGACCAGGGTCTGGTAATCCCCAGCCTGCGCAAGCGAAGTATGGCGCCCACGGTTTTTCTCCGCTGAGTTCTTCAGACTCCAGAGCAGAGGATCATCAGCCATGAGGCAGGTCCTTGTCCTTGATTTGCTGTGAACGGCAGGCGCGGTCGACTGCTCCACAGCGACTTGTCCGCGAATATCCGACTTGTTGCCACTGCGTCAGGTCGACGTCACCTGGTGTGTAGGCTTCCAGGAGCGCATGTTATCCAGAGTCCGCTCGCCATCCCGGCGCCATGGTCATCGGATCGTCTCCGATCCGAGTCAGATCGCACGGCTGACGCTCATGGCAGCACGGATCCGCGGGCGCGGCAGCCGCACCATGGCGATGATATCCACGCCTGGGTTCTGCGCGCCCGAGGCTCCACATTTGCAGCTCGAGCGACCGGTCTGCCGACGATTAGTAGCGATCCCGAGCTGTGAGCTTCACGCGCGTGATCCGGGCAGGTATCCCTGGACTGCTCAGCGCCCTGGTCGACGGCGGCCTGCGCCAGCTGGATATCTGCCCGCGAGTCATGGCCTTGGACTTCCCGCGAGCGATGCTCCGGCCGCCAGCCATCTCGGGCAGCGGCGCCCAGCTCACGACAGCTCGAGAGCTTCCTCGCGGGCCAGCTGCCAGCACACACCAGGCTCTGGCCACCGTGTTCAACTTACGGCTGGCGTCGAGCGCGGATATGGCGCGGATCTTGAGCTGCTTGGGACCTCTTTTCCGCTGGAGGAGCGCGCTGGCGATAACGCCGCGCCGCCGGGCGGTGCGCCGCACGCCAGCGATCGTCACGGACGGAGCAGCTCACGTCACCGCTGGAACGGAGCGCGATGCCAGCGTCCGGTCGTCCTGGAGGTCAAACCTCTGGGAGCCGCTCGACTTTCGAGGACCGCCGAACCTGCACCGCATCGCCCGGCGGATGCGTGGCAGCGCCAGGCAGCTCCGGCCTGCTCCGGAATCATGGATCTGGAGCTGGATCGCCGCTATCCGCTGGCCGCGCACCTCGGCCGCGACCTTCCGCAGCAGTGGGCGTCGGCGTGGCGATCGAGCCCGCGATGCCGCCGGCGCCGACGGACGCGATCTTGAAGTCGCGATCAGCGGACCGACTCGGACCAGTCCGCTTCCAGCAGCCGGCTGGCCCTGCGCGGACGCTCGAGGGAGTCGAGGCGCTGCCCAGTGCGTCGCCCGCCAGATGGTGGGTGATCTTCCTGGCTCGGAGATCGCCCGGCAGGAGCTCCCTGGAGGAGCCGGTCGCGGCCTTCGAGCCAGGCGAGGTATCGAGCCCGGACGTGCTGTGCTCCGGCTTCCCAGGCCGAGCGTGGGCATCAGCATGTGGTGGGTCTCGGGAGGGGCGAGTGTCGTGCTCACCCCTCGAGCCCGGCGTCGCCGCGCCGACGCCTCACAACGAGACGTCCTGCGGGTGGCGGGAGGGGCTCCTGCGACCTTGGCTGGAGCCAGAGGTCGCGCCGTCCTGTCGCCGAGTGCCCCGTGGGGGGGCGGGATCGACGCCGAGGGGGACCTCGTGGACTTCGACGACGTCGCGCAGGTGTTGCTCGCTGGGGCTCCTGACCTGCACGAAGTCCTGGGGGCGCTCTATCGGGAGTGCGTAGAACGCGGGTCCGGGTAGCCTCCTGAGCGCGCCCTCGACCTCAACGCTGGCTGCATTCGCGTGCGGGCGGAGTATCTGCGAGACGACCGCCTGTGCCTCGTGGCCGTCGAACGGCTCGAGCCTGGCTCTCTCAGGCCATGTTCCGCGCGCGGACCCAGGGCTTGAAAGTGTGCGTGAGGTTCAGATCGCCGAAGCTGGTGCTCGAAGGCTGGGGCAACCGAGGAGTAGCCCACAAACTGGGTTTGAAGCCAGCGATGATCAACAGCTACCTGATCCAGGTCTACAGGAAGCTCGGGGTCCGCAACCGCACCGAGCTTGCGGGTTACCTCAGCGGGGCGAGTCGCTCCGGCATCGCCAGCAAGGAGTAGCGCACGGTCTCGAATCGGCCTGCGCGTCGCACGAACGAGAGCTAAGCTCCCTGCATGGGTCTGGGGCTCGAGCATGTGGATCTCGTGGTGAGCGTCGCCAACGACGCTCAGTTGGGATCCACGTTTCAGGAGCGCATGGACGCGCTCGCGGAGTCGCTCCTGGGCCTCGTCCCAGGGTGTAGCCTCTCGCTCATCGTGCTGGACCCCCGCTGCGCGGGGGGCGAGGTCGACGCGTTCTTGCGCGACAACGACGAACGGGGCGCCTACGACTACGCGAACCACTACGTGGGTCACGACCCCCTGCCCGAGGCGCTGCTCTCCCGGAAGGAGCCGCTGCGCCTTAGCGACTACCGCCATGGCTCGGCGTGGGGTCGCGACGCCTACACAGGCGAGTTCCTGCCCCGCTACCGAATCCGATACCCGCTGGGGGCCGCCGCCCACCCACCGCCCGACGGTCGCGTGGTGCAAGCCGCGATCCACCGCAGCGACAGCGCCCGGGACTTCGCGGACGACGAGGTGAGACTCCTGGGGCTGACGGTGGCTGATCTGGGGAAGGGCCGCATTTGGCGTCCTGGTGCGTCAGAGTGCTTGGCGCGGGCTCGAGACGCCCGTGACGTGGAAGCTCGCCTGGGGATCCTCGTGGTCTCTCCCAGCGGCGACGTCGAGCACGCAGACGGAGGGGCCTTGAGGGATCCTGCTGCGCTTTATGGCGTCGAGTTCCCCATGGACGCCCTGCTCGGCGAGTCCCGCCGCGCGCGGGAACTGGGCCAGGAGCAGTGGCTCGCGACACCGGTCGGCGAGGACGTGCTCATCGTCCGCTCGCAGCCCTTGGAGGCGGGTGCTGCAGGGAGGGTCATGGTGGTCGTCGAAGTGCGATCGCTTGCTGAACGGGTCGACCTCGCGACGCGCTTCCGGCTCACTCCTCGCGAGCGCGACGTCGCGCGGCAGGCGGCGCGTGGCTAACCAACCCGCAGATAGCCGCGGAGCTCAAGCTGCGCAGGCCCACCGTGGCCGCGCACCTGTCGCGGGTGTTCCGGAAGGTCGGCGTCGACTCGCGGCACGAGCTCGCGCGCAGGCTCAGCGGGGGCGCCTGAAACGAACACGCGCGCGGGGTGGGGTCCCGCGCGCGCTGAGGTTCGGAATGCCCCGCGGCGGACGCCGCGGGGCGCAGGTGAAAGGGTGGACCTAGCGGCCGCCGCCGAGGGTCACGCTCAGCTTGAGCCGCTCGTCGCCGCGCTGGACGAGGACGGTGACCGTGTCGCCGGGGGCGAACTCGGTCATGCGGCGCATGAGGTCCTGGGTCGTGTCCATGCGGGCCTCTTGCAGCTCGAGGATCGTGTCCCCGGCCTCGAGGCCGGCCTTGTCCGCGGCGCTGCCCTGGCTCACGCTCTGGATCCGCACGCCCTCGGCCTGCGGGTCGAGGCGAATCCCCAGGAGCGCGCGGCGCCGGCTGGCCTTGACCTCGGTGAAGGCCGGGCGCTCGTCGGCGTTGCCGATCTCGGTCGCGCAGCGGAAGGCCACACGGGTCACGCTCTCGGCGCCCTTGGCGTTGAGCTTGTCGGCGTCGTCGCTGGGGCGGTGGTAGTCGTCGTGCAGCCCGGTGAAGAAGAACAGCACCGGGATCTTGGCCGCGTAGAACGAGGCGTGGTCGCTCGGGCCCTGGCCGCTCTTGGTGTAGGCGCCGCTCAGCCCCTCGGCCTCGAGGTTGCGCTGCACCAGCTCCTGGAAGCCGGGCGACGTGCCCACGCCGCCGACCTCGAGCTTCTGGTCGCGCAGGCGGCCGACCATGTCCAGGTTCAGCATGCCCACGATCCGCTCGCGGGCGAAGGGCGGGTTCTCCACGAAGGCCTTGCTGCCGAGGAGCCCGAGCTCCTCGCCGCTGAAGGCCACGAACACCACCGGGCGGCGCAGGGGCGCGGTCGAGAGCGCCTGGGCCAGCTCGAGCAGGGCCGCGGTGCCCGAGGCGTTGTCGTCGGCGCCGTTGTGGATCTGGCCCATGCCCTGGCGGCCGCCGAGGCTCCCGCCGGAGTGGCCGAAGCCCACGTGGTCGTAGTGCGCGCCGATCACGAGCACCTCGTTGGCGAGGGCCGGGTCGGTCCCGGGCAGGCGGGCCACCACGTTGCGCCCGATCTTCTGCTCGCGCTCCAGGCGCAGCGAGCAGCTCAGGGTCGCCTTCAGCGCGCGCTGGACCGGCTTCTTGGTCTGGGCGATCTGGGTCTCGGTCTGCTGCAGGTCGAGGCCGGCGAGCTCGAACAGGTCGTTCAGCAGCGCCTGGCGCACGTGGAACATGGGCAGGTCGGCGGCGCCGCTGACCGCGCCCGAGGGCGTCAGGCTCTCGTCACCGGGCATGAGCGCCGGGCCGTTGACCACGAGCACCGCGACCGCGCCGTGGCGCTTGGCGACCTCGGCCTTGGTCGTGAAGTAGGCGTGGCGCTGGTCCTGGAACATGCCGTCGGGCTGGCGGCGCAGCACGACCACCGCCTTGCCCTTGACGTCCAGGCCGGCGTAGTCGTCGTAGCCCTGCTCGGGGGCGGAGATCCCGTAGCCGGCGAACACCAGCTCCACCCCGCGCAGGGTGCCCTGGCCGAAGCCGAAGGGGGTCATGTCGTCCTCGAAGGCCAGGCTCCGGGTCCAGGGGCCGACCGAGAGCTCGAGGCGCGGCGTGCCCTGGACGTGGGTCGTCCCGGCCACGGGGAACGCGTGCAGGAAGGTCCCGTCCGCGCTCGCGGGCTCGAGGCCCAGGGTCTGGAAGTGCTTGATCAGGTATTCGGCCGCGAGGTGCTCGCCCTTGCTGCCGGTGCCGCGGCCCTCGAGGGCGTCGTCGGCGAGGTAGTCGACGTGGCCCTGGAGCTCGGGGGCGGTGATCGTGGCCAGCCCGCTGCCTTCGGCGGCGGCCAGGGGCGCGAGGGTCAGGCTCAGCGCCAGCAGGGTCGTGAGGTGCTTCATGGGGGTCCTTCCTTGGAGCTCACGTTACGGCCGACCTCGGCAGGCGTTGACCTTCCTCCGATTTCGGGGCGGCGTTT
Organism: Planctomycetota bacterium; assembly: GCA_041402045.1. Classification (GTDB taxonomy): domain Bacteria; phylum Planctomycetota; class J058; order J058; family J058; genus JAGQRJ01. Next base: position 34,143 of record JAWKSZ010000072.1, read on the forward strand.
GACATTCGGGTGACGGTTTCCGGGAAAGGGCGTCGTCGCTAACGCCCTCGGACCTCTTGAGTTCCACTCGGGGGCGCCAAATGGAAGGGCGTTGGGCCGGGCGACTCGCTACCCTGCAGGCAGGACCCCGAGCTCGCAGCGCTGCTCCACGGCACCGGCATGGTCGGGCTGTTCTCCAGCCGCGCCTTCCTCCCGGCGTTCCTGACCGCGCTCTGGCTGCGCTTCGGCGACCAGCTCCCCTGGATCGGCGAGCTGGGGATCCTGGGGAACGTCGCCGACACCCCGACCTGGTTCACCCACGGCGCGACCCTCGTCGTGCTCGGGCTCCTGAGCGGCCTCGAGCTCTACGCGACCAAGGACCCCGACGCGCGCCAGCTCCTGGAGACGATCGACCGCTACCTCAAGGTGGCGCTGAGCGTGGCCACCTACCTCGGCGTGCTCAGCGCGACCGAGGCCGCGCAGGTCCCGCAGCTCGAGGCCCAGGGCGGGCTGGGGCTGGGCTTCGCCGGGGCCGTGGCCCTGGGCGTGTGGTGGGCGGCCGGGCTCAGGAGCAGCGTGCTCGGCGCGCTGTGGGAGGCCGACGAGGACGACGCGCTGGGGCTGCACCGCCTGGTGAGCTGGGCCGAGGACCTGTGGGCCGGGGTCGCGCTGCTCGTGATCCTGCCGGTGCTCATGCTCCTCGGGGTCGGCGTCGTGCTCGCCTGCCTGTGGGGCGTGCGCCGGTTCATGGCCGCCCGCGAGGAGCGCCAGAAGGTGCCCTGCGCCGCCTGCGGCAGCCCGCTCTACCCCACCGCCCTCGCCTGTCCGGCGTGCGACGCGGCGGTGGCCGCGCCGCGGCAGGTGGGGTTCTTCGGCGGCGCGCGGGAGGAGCCCGAGACCGACCTCGAGGCGCACCGCCTGCGGCTGATCGAGGGCGGGCGCTGCCCGCGCTGCGCGACCCGCTTCCCCGCCGCCGAGCTGCGCCCGAGCTGCCCCGGCTGCGCGCGTGAGCTCTACAGCGAGCCCCCGAGCCCCGAGGCGTACGACCGCGCGATCGCCGGGCGCGCGCCCCACGCGCTCGCGATCACCGCCGGCTTCAGCCTGATCCCGGTGGTGGGGTTCGTGCCCGCGGTCGTCTACTCGCGGCTGACCCTGGTCGCGCCCTACCGCCGCTACCTCTCCTTCGGGCGCCGGTTCTGCCTGCGCTGGGTGGTGCGGTTCCTGGTCGTGCTCGCGATCCCCCTGCAGTGGGTGCCGCTCCTCGGCGGCGCCGTCGTCCCCGCGCTCGCCCTGGCCAGCCACCGCGTGCACCGCGCTGCCTACCTCCGCGGGCTGGAAGCCGCTCGCCAGGGGCCGTCCGGGGACGTATCGTCTGCGTGAAGTTCAGCCACACCCCAGAGAGAGTCGGGCCGTCATGAGGGAAGAAGAAGCGATCGTCTTTGGCGTGTTCTTCGCCATCGTTGGAATCGTGCTCCTGGTCATGTTCGCGATCCAGGTGTTCATTTGCTGGTACACCTCGAGCTGCCTGCAGCGGATCCCCGAGCGCTACCGCGAGCAGTCGCCGGGCATGGTGTGGCTGCTCCTGATCCCCTGCTTCAACTTGATCTGGAACTTCTTCGTCTACCCCAAGGTCGCGGCGTCGTTTCAGAACTACTTCAACGACCAGGAGTCGGTCCAGGGGGACATTGGCGACTGCGGGGCCTCCCTGGCCCAGTACTACTGCATCGCCTTCATTTGCCAGATCGTGCCGCTCGTCAACTACCTGGCTGGCCCCGCGAGCCTGGTGCTCCTGATCCTGACCTTGGTCAAGTTCAGCTCGCTCAAGGCCATGATCCCGGAGGGTGCAGCGTCGGGCGACTACTACGGCTAGCGCTGGCTGGGTAGGTTGTTGAGACCATGCCTGCCGACCCGCGCCTGGCCTTCGCCCGCGCCCTGGACCCGCTGGACCTGACCGAGGCCGCGCTCAGCCTGGCCCTGGGCGAGGACCCCAGCCTCGACCTCGACCCCTACCGCGACGAGCTCGAGCGCTTGAGCGACGAGCTCGAGGCTCGGCTCCCCTCCGACGGCGGGATCGAGCGTCAGCTCCAGGCGCTGAGCGGCTACCTGTTCGCCGAGCTGGGCTGGCTGGGCAACGAGCGCGACTACTACGACCCGCGCAACAGCTACCTGCACGAGGTCCTGCGCCGCGGGCTGGGGATCCCGATCTCGCTCTCGGTGCTCACGATCGAGGTCGGGCGCCGCGCCGGCCTCGAGCTGTTCGGCGTCGGCTTCCCCGTGCACTTCCTCGTCGGCGCCGGCGAGGGGACCTTCCTCGACCCCTTCAACCAGGGGCGGATCCTGCGCACGGACGGCTGCGCCGAGCTCCTCGAGCGCCTGACCGGCGGACAGATCCCGTTCCAGGAGAGCCTGCTGACCCCGATCGACGACCGCGCGATCCTGGCCCGCATGCTGCGCAACCTCAAGGGCGCGCACCTGCGCCGCGCCGACCTCGACATGGCGCTCCTCGACGTGGACCGGCTCCTGACCCTGGGGGTCGGGGGCGCCGAGCGCCGCGACCGCGGCCTGATCCAGCTCGCCCGCGGGAGCTACGCCGAGGCGGTCAAGGACCTCGAGGCCTACCTGGCCCTCGACCCGCCCGACGCGCAGCTCGTGCGCGAGCGCCTCGAGCACGCCCGGCGCCAAGAGGGCCGCTGAGCCGGTCCGTCGTGCGAGTCGACTTCATGCGCCCGAGCGCGCCGGCGAACGCCGTCATGCTCGAGGCCCAGCGGAGCCTAGGCTAGGACCCAGGGTCACGATCCTGAGCGGGCGCGCACCGCGCGAGCGTCAAGGCTCTCCCGAGGGCGCTCGCCCGCTCAGAATCGTGAACCCTGGGTCAGCTCAGCAAAATCTACGCCCGATTGACGCCGTGTACCAAGCCAGGTAGCGTCCGGGTGTGACCGAAAAGGTGGTGCTGGCGTTCTCAGGCGGGCTCGGGACCATGGCGTCCTTGGAGCTCTTGAAGCGGCGCTTCGGGCCCAACGTGATCACGTTCACGGCGAACCTCGGCCAGAAGAGCTCGACGGCCAACCTCTGCCGGCGCGCGATCGAGCTCGGGGCCTGCTCGGCGCACATTGCCGACCTGCGCGAGCGCTTCGCCCGCGACTACATTTACCCCTCGCTCCGCGCGGGCGCGCTGTTCGACAGCGGCTACGCCCTGGCCCACGCCCTGGCGCGGCCGCTGATCGTGTCCGAGCTGGTCACGATCGCCCGCGAGGAGGGCGCGAGCTATATCGCCCACGGCTGCGGCGGCAAGTCCAACGACCAGGTGCGGTTCGAGGTCAGCGCCGCGGCGCTGGCGCCGGACCTGCGCGTGCTCTCGCCGCTGCGCGAGCACAACCTGCTGCGCATGGACGAGGTCGTGAACTTCTGCCGCGAGCAAGGGCTGCCCTCCACGATCAACAACGACGTGCGCTTCTCGATCACCCAGAACCTCTACGGGTCCTCGGTGCAGTGGGACCGGGCCCCGGACGCCTACGCCGACGTGCCCGAGGGCGTCTACCGCATGACGCGCCCGGTGCGCGAGGCCCCCGACACGCCGCAGGAGGTGACGATCACCTTCCAGGGCGGCTTGCCCGTAGCCCTGGACGGCGTCGACAAGGACCCCGTGGCCCTGGTCGACGAGCTGACCACGCTCGCCGGCGAGCACGGCGTCGGACGCCTGACCACGATCGAGGACCGCCTGATCGGGTTCAAAATGCTCGAGGTCTACGAGCAGCCGGCGGCGACGGTGCTCCACGCCGCGCGCCGCGGCCTCGAGCGCATGGTCCTGCCCCAGGCGACCCTCGAGTGGCTGATCGAGCCCGCGCGGCGCTACGCGCGCCTGACCTACGAGGGCTTCTGGTTCTCCGAGCTGCGCGAGGCGCTGGACGCGTTCTTCACCAAGTCGAGCGAGTACGTGTGCGGCGACGTGCGCATGCAGCTCTACAAGGGGCAGTGCCAGGTCGTGGGCGTGCGCAGCGAGTACTCGCTCTACAGCCAGGCCCTCGCCGCCCCCACCACCGAGGGCGACTCCTTCGCCCACTCGGGGCTGCGCGGGTTCATGGACACCCTGCGCCAGTCGGTCCAGCACCGCACCCAAGACTACTAGCCCAGCCACATGTGCGGGATCGCGGGGAAGGTGTGGACGGACCCGCGGCGGCCCGGCGACCGCGGCGCGGTGCAGGCCATGCTCGCGCGGATCGCCCACCGCGGGCCCGACGGCGAGGGCCTCGAGGTCCAGGGCCCGGCCGCGCTGGGCCACCGCCGCCTGGCGGTGATCGACCTCTCCGAGGCGGGGCGCCAGCCCATGACCAACGAGGACGGGACGCTGTGGCTGAGCTTCAACGGCGAGGTCTACGACTTCCAGGCCCTGCGCGCGCGGCTCGAAGCCCGCGGGCACCGCTTCCGCTCCCACACCGACGCCGAGGTCCTGCTGCACCTGTACGAGGAGGAGGGCCCCGAGCTGGTCTACGGCCTGCGCGGCATGTTCGCCTTCGCGCTCTGGGATCAGACCCGGGGCGAGCTGCTCCTCGCCCGCGACCGCGCCGGGCAGAAGCCCCTGCATTACGCGCTCACCGAGGAGGCCCTGGTCTTCGCCAGTGAGCCCTCCGCCCTGTTCGCGGACCCCGAGACCCTGCGCCCCGAGCCGAGCTGGGAGGGGATCGCCCACTACGTGCACTACGGCTACGTGCCCTCGCCGGGCTCGGGATTCCAGGGCGTGCACAAGCTCCCCCCGGGGCACCTGCTCACCTGGCGCCCCGGGGGCCGGCCCCAGGTGCGCCGCTACTGGAAGCCGACCTTCCGCGGGCACCACCGCAGCGCGTGGCCTGGCGATCGGCGGCGCCTGACCCAGGAGCTCGAGCGTCGGCTGGAGGAGAGCGTGCGCCTGCGCCGGGTGGCGGACGTGCCCCTGGGCGCGTTCCTCTCGGGGGGGATCGACTCGGGGCTCGTGGTCGCGACCCTGGCCCGGACCGGGCCCGAGCCCCCGCGCACGTTCACGATCGGCTTCGGCGAGGGGGCCTACGACGAGCGCGGCGGCGCCCGCGCGGTGGCAGAGCGCTACGGCACCGCGCACCACGAGCGCCTGGTGAACCCCGACGCGGTGGAGCTGCTGCCGACCCTCGTGCGGCACTACGGCGAGCCCTTCGCCGACAGCTCCGCGCTCCCGACCTGGGCGCTCTCGGCCATGACCCGCGAGCACGTGACCGTGGCGCTCTCGGGGGACGGCGCCGACGAGGTCTTCGGCGGCTACCTGCGGCACACCGCGAACCAGGCAGGGCGGGTCTACGAGCGGATCCCCGCGCCCCTGCGCCGGACCCTGGGCGAGCTCGTGGAGCGCCTGCCCCACCGCCCGCGACCCCACGACCCCCTGCGCTACGCCAAGCGCTTCCTGCGCGCCTTCGAGCGCGACCTCGCCGGGCGCAACGCCTGCTGGAACGCGGTGATCAAGCCCGAGACCGCGGCCCTGGTGCTCAACGAGGGGTTCAAGGAGCGCATGGCCGGGTTCGACCCCACCGACGCCTACCGCCGGCACTTCGCCGAGGCCGACGCCACCTGCGACGACGAGCGCGTGCTGTGGGCGGACTTCGCGCTGTATCAGCCCGACGACATTCTGGTGAAGGTCGACGTGGCCTCCATGGCCCACGGGCTCGAGGTCCGCGCGCCGTTCCTCGACCACCCCCTGGTCGAGTGGGCGCTGCGCCTGCCGCTGGAGGAGAAGTTCCGCTGGACCGCGCGCAAGCGGATCCTCCGCCGCCTGGCGAAGAAGCGCCTGGGCCGCGCAGCCGCCAAGGGGCCCAAGCGCGGGTTCGCCGTGCCGCTGGACGCTTGGTTCCGCGGCCCCCTGGCCGCGCTGTTCCGCGAGCTGGTGCTCAGCCCCCAGAGCCGGGTGGCCGCGGTGTTCGACCTGCCCGCCCTGGAACAGCTCCTCGCGCAGCACGAGCAGCGGCGCTGGGACTGGCACCACGAGCTGTGGGCGGTGCTCTGGCTCGAGGTGTGGTGGCGCGAGGTGCTCGAGGGCTGAGCGCGGGCGCGGCGGCGAGGCGCCCCGTCGGGGGAGGGCGCGGCGGTTGAATGGATACCAACCGCCAAGGACGCCAAGGACGCCAAGGCTCCGCTGGATCGTGGGCGCGCAGTGCGGCCGGTAGAGGGCACGGAAGAGCGTGCTGGGTCAGCGGTTCAACGCAGAGGCGCAGAGGCGCAGAGGAACGCAGAGCCGGGTGGGGGTATCCCGACTCCGTTGACACGGGGGAGAAGGGAGTTCTGCGTGAGTGCAGGGTCGCACCCTCAGAGGCGGAGCCACCCTCGCTTCCTCGTCACCCGCGGGTCAGCGCCCGCGCGGGCGGAGCGCCCGACTCGACCCGCTTGCGCGCGCTGGCTCTGCGTTCCTCGGCGCCTCTGCGCCTCTGCGTTGAACACGACCCCCAAGAGCGCTCGGCCTGTTTGCGTCGAGACCTGGGCCGCACCGGTCCCGCCAGGTGAACCAACACGAACGCGGCGGCCGAGGGGCCGCCGCGTTCGAGGGTCACGCCCGGGAACCTACTCCCAGCGGCGGTTCCACTTGCCGCGCAGCCACAGGCCGCCGACCAGGGCGCAGGAGATCCCGCCGCCCAGGAGCGCGTAGCCCCAGGGGAAGGGCGCGCTGACCGAGAACTCGGCGACCAGGGCCTCGGGGAGCTCGAGCTCGTCCTCGCAGTCGAGGGGGAAGTCCCAGGCGGCCTCGTCGCCGGAGACCTCGGCGCCCTCGGCGCTCAGGACCTGGGGCGCGCGGAAGCGGTAGCGGATCATGGCCCGGCGCGGCTCCTGCTCGAGGGTCGCGATCAAGGCGTCGGGGGAACTCCCCGCCTCCTGGGCGCGCTCGAGCCGGGCCTTGCGCTCGCGCGCCTCGGTGCGCGCCTGGAGCTGGCCCTCGTCGCCGAGCGGGTAGGTCCAGCGATAGCGGCCCTGCCCCAGCTCCTCGAAGTGGAACACGCCGCCGAGGCCGTGCTCGTCGGCGATCCGCTGCGCATGCAGCCGAGCCTGGTCGTCGACCCGGCCCAGGTACTCGAACTTGGTCACGGTGTAGCGCACGCGGGTCAGCAGGTCGGCGTCGTCGACCTCGACCGAGCCCTCCGCCGACTCGACCCCGTCCAGGGACTCCAGCTCGGCCACCAGCGCCGCGATCTCGCCGCGCAGGTCCGCCAGCTCGTCCTCGTCCATGAACTCCGCCACGTCGTGCAGGCGCTGCTCGATCGCGTGGGAGCCCTTCCCGTCGGGGTGGACCTCCACGGTTTCGGTGATCTCGAAGCAGCCGCACAAGGGGAGCAGCAGCGCAAAGCAGGCCAGTCGCAGGGTCGTCATGGGTGCCTCTGGGGGGTCCGGGGTCCCGGTGCCCGCACGCTATCAATCGGCGGTGCACCTGTCGTCTAAAACCAGGGGGGCTGCCCCCCCGTAGGAAGACACAGTCTCGCCCCGATTCTGGGGGGTGAGGCCGCGTCTCAGGCCGCCGCGGCGGGCGCAAACCGCAGCGCGGCAAGGCCCAGGACGAGGGCCGCCGCAGCCCCCGCCAGGTGCAGGAAGGTCAGCGCCGCCAGCGCGCCCACGGCCAGGAGCGCCAGGGCTTGGAGCGCCGGGTGCGCGGTGCGGGTCAGGAGCCCCAGGCGCCAGGCGCCGGCCACGAGCGCGATCAGCGCCAGGGCCTGGGCCAGGTGCCCGAACCAGGAGCTGCCCTCGGCGGGGTAGACGGTGAACGCGAGGTCCATGCTCGCCTCGTCGCCGCCCTCGAAGTAGAGCGCGCGCCCAGGGGTGTCGAAGCTCACCGCCAGGGACAGGAGCCCGGCCTCGCTCACCGACTCGCGGGGCGTGAAGGGTCGGTCGCCGTCGTCCGAGAAGGCCTCGCCGGAGCTGGGCTGGTTGCTCGGCCCGCTGCGGGTGTTGAGCCGCTGGAACTCGGGGAGCTGGCGCCCGAAGCCGACGTTGGAGTCGGGGGCCGGGGCGTCGGCGTCCTTGACCGTCTGGGCCTCGAGCCGCCCGCCCTTGCGGGTCTGGGTCACGACCTCGGCGTTCTTCAGGTTCAAGGACTCGCCCTGCACGTTGAGGATCAGGTCCTCGTCGCCGCTGGCCTCGTTCTGCTGGTCGCGCTGCTTCTTGCCGTCGTTGACCCCGCTCCACTTGGCCTCGTCGCGCTTGAGCACCTCGGCGTTGCGCTTCCAGCCGTAGCTCGTGGACTCGTACTGGCCCTGCTGGGCGTCCTGCTGCTGGGCCTGCTCGTCGGCCAGGCGCTCGCGCTCGAGCTGGTCGCGCGACTGCTCGACGCCGCGGTAGCCCTGCTCGGCCTCGGCCAGGGCCCGGGCGCTCTCGCCCTCGAGGCTCTGGCTCGTGGACTTGAGCTGCTGCAGGCGCTGGCGCACGCTCTCCTGCGCGATCGAGAGGTTCGAGAGCGCGAGCTCCTGGGACTGGCCCTCGCCCTTGCTCGCGATCTTCTGCAGCTCGCGGGCCTCCTCGAGCTGGCCGGTGAGGGTCTTGACCTCGATCGCCTGGCCCTCGACCCGCTGCACGGTGCCCGCGAAGTTGCCGTAGGTGAACTGCTCGGGCAGGTAGAGGGTCCAGAAGGTGCGCTCCACCGGCACGCGCTCGGTCTTGAGCAGCGGGGGCTGGGGGCGGATCTCCTGGCCCACGCGGAAGCGCTTGGGGAGCGGCGTGGCGTAGGTCACCTCGACGTCGAAGCTCAGGTCGGCGTCGGTGCGCTTGGGCAGCGGGATCAGGAGCTGCTCGCCGCGGTGGTGCAGGCGCTTGGGCCGGCCGTCGACGAACACGCTCCACACGTCGGCGCGGCGCGTGCCCTGCTCGGTCTCCACCGTGGGCAGCTCCAGGGTCAGGAACTGCAGGCGCAGGTTGCGCACGCGGTAGGTCACCCGGTGCCGCACCAGGCCCTCGCCGTCGTAGACCGAGACCAGGCGCGACCAGAGCACGCGGGCCGGCGACGGCTGGCGCTGCTGGCCGGTGGAGGTCAGGGTCCAGCTCGCCTTCCAGGGCGCCTGGCGCTCGGTCTCCACGCGGTAGCTGAAGGCGAAGTCCCGGGGGCCGCGGCCCGGGGGCAGCGCCGGAGCGTTGGCCGCGCGCTCGGGGGAGATCGCGCCCTCGTGGGCGACCTCGTCCAGGCGCTCGGGGACCTCGGCCCCCTTCTCCACCAGCACGAACCCGCGGGCCGCGCGGTCGACGGCGCTCAGCGCCACGTCCGCCAGGGCGAAGGGCTGCCCGGGGCGCACGGTCTCCTCCCAGGAGCAGCTCAGGGTATAGAACGACTCGACCGCGCTCTGGAGCGTGACCTCGAGCCGCTGGCGGCCGCCCTCGCCCGCGCTGCGGCGGACCTCGCGCAGGTTCTGCCCGTCGATCTGGTAGCGGGCGCCCACGGACTGGGGGATCTCGAGCACGAAGCGCTTGGCGCCGGCGTCGTCGATCTCGTAGAGCGCGCGCAGGTCGTAGCGGACCACGTCGCGCTCGACGAGGGCGTGCAGCACCCAGCTCCCCGAGACCTTGGGCTCGGGGCGGCGCACGCGCAGGCTGGCGCTGGCCAGCCCGCCGGCGGCGCTCTCGCCGCGGCGGTAGCCCACGACCCAGCTCGCGCCCTCGGGGGTCGGCCAGCCGCGGGTCACCGCGCGCACGTCCCGCGCGCTGAGCCCGGCCGGCGTGCCCTCGACCCGCAGCCGCAGGCCGTCGGCCACGGCCAGGGCCACGTCGGCGGTCTCCGACGCCACGCCCAGGGGGCGCACGTCGCAGAACCCGAGGGTCGCCTGGCCGTCCTCGAGCTCGTGGGGGCGCACGAACTCG